>NZ_JBITHK010000003.1:0-581061 GCF_044457925.1 Nocardiopsis sp. NPDC050513
TCGGGGTGCGGGTGCGGTGGGCGGGTCCGCCTGGAGGGTCGCGGCCCGGTGCGTGGCCGGGTTCTTTCTTGCGGCATTTTCTTACCCCCCTGCGGGCGGGCGCGCGGTGCGCACCGCGCGCCAGCGGGATGGACACGGAAGAAGGGGTGCGGGGCCCGGAGGGGGCGGGCGCGGTGAGGGAGGGCGGGCGCGCCGGGCGCCCCTCCGGGCCCCTGTGGGGAGTGGTTCGTGAGCGTTCGCCCGGGTCAGGGCAGCGGGCGCCGTTCCGGAGGACGCGGCGCGGGCAGTTCCCCGTACTCGACCAGACCGGTGCTCTCCAGCAGCGTGATGTGCCTCAGCACCATGAGCATCGCGTGCTGGCAGAAGGAACGGACGAGCTCGTTGCGCGTTCCCGCCCGGACCTCGGCCAGGACCTGGACGACCCCGCCGTGGGCGGCGCGCAGGCGGTTGGCGAACACCCGGTCGAACTCGGCCCCGGACAGTTCGGACAGCTCGTCCATCCAGCGCTGCTGGTCCCGGTTGGGTGCGTTGGGCAGGCGCACGTCGAGCCGCGCCGCGAGGTCGCGCACCTGCTCGTCCATGAGCGTGTGGTCCTCGGCCAGGATCGCGCCCACCTCGCGGACCCGGTCGAGTTGGGCCCGGTCCCGGGCCTGCTGGCCCACGGGGATCTCCCACAGGCCGGCCTGGCGCACCTTGATCAGCGCGTCGACGTCGGCCGGGCCGAGCGGGCCGGACTCGGTGCTGACCCAGTCGTTCCAGAACACGCCCGCGACGCTCGTGGAGCCGTTCGGGGCGATCATGAACACCGTCATCGACGCGACGACCAGGAAGCCGACCACGCCGAGGAGCTCGATCGAGCGGGGGGACCGCCAACGCGCCCGGCTCCCGCGCGAGGAGGCGCCGGGATCGGCGCGGTGGATGCCCTCGACGCGGCGCTGGGTGCTGCGGAGAGCCATCGCGATCAGGCTCCGGACCGAGCGGGGACGCCCGGGGCCGTCACGCGGTGGGAGGGCGGCTGCCGACCGTCGCCGCCGTATCCGTATCCGTCCGTGCCGTCGGAACCGGCGTCGGTGGAGCCGTCGGCCGCGTCCTGGGCCGCGGTGACCATCCCGCCGTCGGGCGCGACGACGTACCAGGCGTCGGCCACACCCTGGCCGTTGACGTCGCCCGGGGCGGCGTCGCCGGTGTAGGTGTACAGCGGCCATCCGGAGTAGGCCACCTGTAACGACCCGTCGTCCCGCTCGATCGTGGCCACGAGGTCGGCCGTGGCCGCGCCCTCGACGCTGACGGGCGCGCCGTCGTCGCCGACGTCCAGCGGCGGCCAGTTCTCCGCGCATCCGTCGACGCAGGACGACTCGTTCCGCGGGTCGTCGGCGAACCGGTAGAGGACGTTGCCGTCCCCGTCCGTGAGGATGTCGCCGAACCGGTCGTCCCAGACGGTGCCGAGGGCCACGACGTCACCGCCGCCGCCCGTGTCGGGTGCGGTCTCGCCGTCGTCGGCGGAGGCCGCGTCGCCGGGGGCGCCCCCGGCGGGGTCGACGGCGGGATCGCCGGTGGAGCATCCGGTGACCAGGAGGAACAGGGTCAGGCCGAGGGCGGTGGCGCCCTTCACCTCTGTGTTCACATGCCTCTCCCATCAGACTGGGTTACCGAGCGTCTTTATCTGACCGTGATAGCCCGGCTGCCGCACAGTATGGCGCGGAACATCGGCTCGCCCGGCATTCGCAAGTGCGTTCTTTCACCGATCTCACTTCTGAACTGGGGTTTTGTCGGAGGAAAAAACCCACGCCAGGGTCTTGACAACCGGGAACCGCCGGAGGAAAAACCGAGAACACCTGGCGGAGACCGTCGACCGGTGCTACCTTCGGCCGCCACGAGCGTGACTCGCGAACCTCCCACCAATTCGGTCGCGCCGTGCGGAAGCACACCGCACGGCGCAGAACAGAGGTGGACAGCATGTTCGAAAGAAACCGCAGAACCCGCGGAAGTACGCTGGATGTCAGACACCTGATCCGCAGCCGCCGACCGCGCCGACCACGCCCGTGGCACTGGGTTTCACTCCTGGTGGGAGCGGTCACGGCGAACACCCTTCTGGCTCTGACCGCTCCCGAAAGCCTCGTGGTGACCCGCGTTGTCCAGGATCTTCTCTGGACCTATTCGGGCGCGATATCGCTTGCCGGACTCACTGTGACAATGACTCTTGGCATTATCGCCACAGACCGGATTATCAGCACCCCACGCCTGCGAATAGTCCACCAATCATCCCACAAGGCGGCGGCGCTCATTTCCATGGGCTTCCTCTTTCCCCACGTCGTCCTGCAGATTTCGTTCACCCGGTTGAACGCGGCCCACGCGGTACTCCCGTTCGGTGCGGACGCGGCGGTCGCGCACGGGATCATCGCCACCGATCTGTTGATCGCCGTCGCCGTCACGGGAGCCCTGCGCGGACGGTTCGCCGGGACGTCGCGTTCGTGGACGTGGCGCGCGGTCCACCTGGCCGCCTACCTGTGTTGGCCGCTGGCCCTGGTGCACGGGTTGACCGTGGGACGGGCGCCCTCCGCCTGGGTCGTGGTCGGCTACCTGCTGTGCCTCCTGGCCGTCTGCGCCGCCCTCGTCCTGCGCCTGGTGGTGACCACACGGCCCGAACCCGACGAACGGGTAGGCGACCGGGCCGCCTCCGAACTCCTGACCCCGCCCGGCTCCGTCCCCGCCCCCGAACCCGCCGTCCGCCCGTCCCCGCACCGGGAGGGACACCCGTGATCACCCTGACCATCGGCCGCCCCCGGCTGACCCTGGGCCTGGACGAGCACCAGCGCGTCGACTTCGACACCCACCTGCGCCTGCACGGCGAGCTCCCCGGGATCACCGCCGACGACCTCGTCGTCCTCGCCGAACTCGGCGCCCTCCGCGGGTGCGGCGGCGCCGGATTCCCCTTCGCCCGCAAACTCCGCGCCGTGCTGCGCTCCGCGCTCCGCCGGCGCGCGCCCGCGCGCGTGGTGGTGAACGCGGCCGAGGGCGAGCCCGGCAGCGCGAAGGACCGGACGCTGCTCGAACGCCTCCCCCACCTGGTGCTCGACGGCGCCGAGCTGGCCGCCCGCGCCCTCGGGGCGCCCGAGGTCGTCGTGGGGGTCGCCGACCGCCGCGTGCCCGGCGCCGACGAGGATCCGGCCCAGGAGTCGCTGCGCGCGGCGGTGGCCGAGCGCCGGTCGGCCATGGTCTTCCGCATGGTCCGGACACCGCACCGGTTCGTCTCCGGGCAGGCGGGCGCCCTCGTCCAGGCCGTCAACGGCGCGGCGCCGATCCCGCCCGGCGAGCCGCGGCGCGCGAGCGAGAGCGGGGTCGCGGGCCTGCCCACCCTGCTGTCCAACGCCGAGACCTACGCGCACGCGGCGCTGCTCGCCCTCGGCGGCGCCTACCGGTACTCGTCGGTGGGGACCGCGGACCAACCGGGAACGGTCCTGCTCACGGTCGGCGGATCCGTCGTCGTGGAGGCTCCCGCCGGAACCCCTCTGGTCCAGGTCCTGCACCTGTGCGACGTCTCCCCCGGGCAGGCCGTGCTCGTCGGCGGCTACCACGGGGCCTGGCTCGCCCCCGACGTCGTCGCCCGGGCCTGCCTGTCCCGCGAGGGGATGGCGGAGGTCGGCGGCACCCTGGGCGCGGGCGTCGTCCTGCCCCTGTCCGGTTCGACGTGTCCGTCGGGGGAGGTCGAACGCGTGCTGCGCTATCTGGCCGGGGAGAGCGCGGGCCAGTGCGGTCCGTGCGTGCGCGGGCTGCCGTCCCTGGCCGAGTCGTTCGCCGCCCTGGTCGGCGGCGAGGGCGATCCGGAGTCCGTGCTGGCGGCGGCGGAGGTGGGCGAGGGCAAGGGGGCCTGCGCCCACCCCGACGGGAGCGCGGCGTTCGCACGCAGTGCGCTGGCGGTGTTCGCCGAGGACCTGTCCGCGCACGCGCTCACCGGAGGGTGCGGGCGTCCCGTCGCCGGCGAGCTGCCGTTGACGGAGGAACCGGCGGACCGCGGGGCCCGGCTGCACCTGGACTGGTCGCGCTGCGACGGCCACGGACTGTGCGCGGAGCTGCTGCCGGGCCTGGTGCGGCTCGACCGGAACGGGTACCCGCAGGATCGGGACGTCCTCGTCCCGGACGCGCTGGTGGGCGACGCGGAACTGGCCGTGCGCATGTGTCCGGAGCTGGCGCTGCGCCTGCGTACCCGCGGCTGAGGAACGGGGCGGCGGGCCGGGGCGGAGCGGCGAGGGGCCGCCGGGCCGGGGTCAGCGCAGTATCGCCACGGGCCCCTTGGCGCCGTGCAGGACCGAGTGGCTCACCGACCCGAGCAGCAGACCCCGCACGCCGCCCCGCCCGCGGGAGCCGACCACGATGAGGTCGGCGGGGGTCGCCTCCTCCAGCAGCGCGACCACGGGGTGGGCGCGCACCACGCGCGGGGTCACGGCCACCCCCGGGTGCCGCAGGCGCGCGTCGGCGATCTCCTCCTCCAGGGACTGGCGCGCCGCCTCGGCCGCCGTGGTGTCGTCGAACAGCTCGGGCGGGATGGGGC
This sequence comes from Nocardiopsis sp. NPDC050513, assembly GCF_044457925.1. Lineage (NCBI taxonomy): Bacteria > Bacillati > Actinomycetota > Actinomycetes > Streptosporangiales > Nocardiopsidaceae > Nocardiopsis > Nocardiopsis sp. NPDC050513. The sequence continues at coordinate 4,550 of NZ_JBITHK010000003.1, forward strand.
CGGTGGCCGCGGCGAAGGCGACCAGGGGCTGCCAGGCGCACACCGCGACCAGTTCGGCCTGGGCGAACTCCGCCTGGGCGAAGCCGAACTCCAGCGCCCGGCGGCTGGGCTCGGAACCGTCGACGCCGACGATCACCCGCCCCCGGACGCCGTGCGCGGAGGCGTGCGCGTGCGGCATGACCACGACGGGGACGGGCGACCGGGCGGCCAGTTCGATCCCCACCGACCCCACGAACGCCGCGAGGAACCCGCTGAGCCCGCGCGACCCGACCACGACCGCGGCGGCGCCCGGGTCGGCCGCCTCCACGAGCAGGGCGTCCAGCGGACGGGCGGAGGACAGCCGCGGGTCCACCTCCAGTTCCGGGAAGAGGCGGGACACCCAGTCGGCGGCGTACGCCAGGAGGCGCTCGGCCGCGGTGGTGTCGGCCCCGACCACGGGCTGGGGCTCCTCCCCGGGGACGGGAGCGGCGAACACGCCGACGGTGGCCGGGGAACTGGCCGCGACGACGATCCGCAGCCCGAGCCCGCGCAGCACGGCCTGGTGGGCGGTCCACTCCAGCGCGTGTCTGCTGGAGTCGCTGCCGTCCACACCCACGATCAGCCACCGGGTCGTGGCCGCACCGTCCATCACGTGTCGCCTTCCTGTCGGTCATACCCATGACAGCGCGGTTCCCGACGGTCCCGCGCGCGGAGTACTGGTCCTTGCCTGCTCCCCGATCATGGCGCGCCAACACACACCTGTGGATAACGGTGCCGCCGCGAGTTGGGTGACGTAGGTTCGAAAGCGAGCCGCATTCCGTCGGAGGACGGAACGTGAACGCGCCGGGCCACGTCCCATAGAGGAGTAGAGGGCCGTCAGCGGAACCGGAGGGCGCCATGCCTGACACGAGCACCGCGAGTCTGCACTGGGACTACCGCGACGGAAGGGTCGCGGCCGTGGCCGCGGCCGTGGTCTTCAGCCTGTGGGTAGCGGAGATCGTCCTGCCCGGCGGCGGGGCCGCGCAGGGCGCGCTGGCCGAGCCGGGGACCACCTTCGGCCGTTTCCTCGACAGCACCCACCGCATCGCGTCGATCCTGGTCATCGTCGCGGCGGCGCTGGGGCTGTCCCTGGGCGCGCGACAGACGCGGCGCTGGCTCCGGGTCTCCTGGTGGTCGATGGCGGCCTTCGGCGCGGTCTCCCTGGCCACGTCGCTGATGCCCGGCCCGTGCCGGGTGTCCACGGACGTGGCGTGCGCCGCGGAGGCGCTGGCCGAGGGCGTGCACGGTGCGTCGGTCGCGCAGGCGCTGCTGTCGGTGGCGTCGGTCGTCGCGGCGCTGCTGAGCGTCGTCGCGCTGACGGTGAACCGGTGGCGCGCGAGCGATCCCGCGTGGCTGTTCGTGGCGGTCATGGCCGGGCTCCAGGCGGTCACGGCCACGGCCGTCCTGGTCCTGGCGGGGGTGCGGTTCTGGTCCGCGGGCGACGGGGACCCGGGGGTCGCGCTGGGCCTGCTCGAACGGGCGCACCTGGTGACCGTCGCGCTCTGGCTGCTGGCCGCGGGGATCATCCCCGGCCAGTGGAGACGCACGCACGACGGACAGGCGGCGGGGGTCGCGCACTGACGGGACGCCGCTCTGCTCCTCGGTGTCTCGCACCAGCGGATCTCCCAGATCTCGGCCGCCGGTTCGGCCACCGCGAGCTGACGGCCCGGGGCCCGGCCACCGCCACGACGGACACGGGCCCCGGTCCGCGGCCTCACCCGAGTGGTTCGGGGAGGGGCTGGGTGTGAACCACGCGCAGGGTGCTCACCGCGCGGGTCAGCACCACGTAGAGCCGGTTGGCCCCGCGCTCCTCGGCGGCCACCACGGAGGCGGGTTCGGCGACCACGACCGCGTCGAACTCCAGGCCCTTGGCCAGGCTCGCGGGCACGGCCACCAGGCGGCCCGCGTCGGGGTCGGCCGCGCCGAGGAGCGGAACGGACAACCCCTCGGCGGTCAGGGCGTCGCGCAGGGCCGGGAGTTCCCGGTCGGCCGCGATCAGCCCGACCGATCCCTCCCCCTTGAGCGCGTCCCGGCACGCCTCGGCGACGGCCGGGGCGAGCGGCCCGTCCACCGAGGTGACGGTCAGCGCCCCCTCCGTCCGGCGGACGGCGCCGGGCGCGCCCAGTCCGGGCGCGATCGCGGGCAACAGGCGGGCCGCGAAGTCGATGATCTGCGCCGGGACGCGGTAGCCGCGGTCCAGGACGCGCAGATGGCCCGTGGGCTTGCCCAGGTGTTCCAGGAGCGTGGACCAGTTCTTCGCCGCCGACGGGCTGGTCCCCTGGGCGATGTCGCCGAGCACGGTCAGCGAACCCGACACGCAGCGCCTCCCGATCGCGCGGCACTGCATCGGGCTCAGGTCCTGGGCCTCGTCCACGACGACGTGCCCCAGACCGGCGGGGCGCTCCACCAACCCGGCGGCCTCGTCCACCAGCGCCAGGTCCTCCTCGGACCAGTGCGCCGACCGGGGCCCGCGCGGCCGTCCCGGCAGCAGGACGGCGGCCTGCTCGTCGGGGGTGAGCAGCCCGTCGGCGGCGCGGGCGAGGCGCTCGGGGTCGGTGAGCAGGCCCAGCACCAGCGTGAGCGGGTCGACCTTGGGCCACAGGGCGTTCACGGCCGACCTGACCGCGGGGTCGCGGCGCACCTGCGCGTGCGTGCGGTCGTCGCACACCTCCCCTGCTGCCTCCATGAGCGACAGGACGGCGTGCGCGATGCGGTGCGAGAGCAGTTCACGGCCCGACCCGTAGGCGACACCGCGTTCGGCCAACTCCTCCAGCAGGGGGCGCAGGTCCTCCGGGTACAGGCGCCAGCGGCGGGCCCCCCGGCGGACCACCACGGCCTCCCCGGGTGCGCGCAGGCGGGACCACAGGTCGCGGCGCAGGACCTCGGCCATCCGTGCCCCGCCCTTGACGCGCGCGGCGGCGGGCTCCTCGGTCCGGCGCACCCACCCGGCGGCGGGGCGCGCGCGTTCGGGCAGGTCCGCGGTGAGGAGTTCGGTCACCGTGGTCTGGGCGACGTCCACCTCGCCGAGCGCGGGCAGGACGTCGCGGATGTAGGAGAGGAAGGAGCGGTTGGGGCCGATGATCGCGACGCCGGAGCGGGCGAGGCGTTCGCGTTCGGTGTAGAGGAGGAAGGCGACGCGGTGCAGGCCGACGGCGGTCTTGCCGGTGCCGGGCGCGCCCTGGACGCACAGTGTGGTCTCCAGCGGGGCGCGGACCAGGTCGTCCTGTTCGGGCTGGATGGTGGCGACGATGTCGCGCATCGGGCCGGTGCGGGGGCGCTCGATCTCGGCCGCGAGCAGGTCGCCGGCGGCGGGGCCCGCGTCCTCGGCGGTGAGCGGCTCGTCCTCGAAGGCGGTGAGGACGGCCTCCGCGCCGCTGCCTCCGAAGCCGTAGCGGCGGCGGTTGAGCACGCCCATCCGGTCGGTGGGCGAGGCACGGTAGTAGGCGACGCACAGGGGCGCGCGCCAGTCCAGGACCATGGGTCGCCCGTCGGCGTCGTGGACGTGGCGGCGGCCGACGTGCACCCGGTCGGGGGCGTCGGCGCGCCCGGCGTCGTCGTCGTCGACGAAGACGGTGCCGGGGTCGAAGTCGAGGCGGCCGAAGAAGAGCGGGGCGCCGGGCACGTCGGCCAGGGCGGCGAGACGGCGCTCGCGGCCGCGCCGGAGCGCGGCGTTGGTGACCTTGTCGTTGACGACGTCGCCGAGCATGAGGGAGGTGCCCTGGACCTCCTCCCGCATGCGGGTCAGCGCGGCGCGGGCGGCGGCGAGGTGGTCGCGTTCGGCCCGGAGCTCGGGGCTCACGGGCACGTCGGAGGGATCGGTCGTGGTCATGCACGGACCTCGGAGGCGCTAGGCGGGACATGGCACGGCCACGCGCGTGCGCGGGTCCCGCCCCGGTCGCCTCGGAGGCCCGGTTCGTTCCGATCCGTCACAGCACACGGCACCCAGGAAGGGGCGCGGCCGGATGAAGAGGGGCCAACCCTAGCGCCGCCGGAGGCCGTCGGCAACCGGAATCGTCCGTCCGGCGGCGCGGCCTTCGGGCGCCGGGTCCGGCGCGGGTCAGGTCTTGCGCAGGCGGACCCGCTGGACGCGGTGGTCGTCGCCCTTGAACAGGACCAGGGTGGCGCGGCCTCGCGTCGGGCGGATGTTCTCCACCAGGTTGACCTCGTTGATCGTGCGCCAGGTGTTGGCCGCGAACTCCAGGGCCTCCTCCTCGCCGATGGTCGTGGCCATGTGGTGGAAGTAGGAGCGCGGGTCGGCGAACGCGGTGCGCCTCAGTTCCCGGAAGCGGTCGAGGTACCAGCTCCGGATGTTCTCCACCTTGGCGTCCACGTAGATGGAGAAGTCGAAGAAGTCGGCCACCGCCAGGCGCCCGGCGGTCGCCGGTTGGAGGACGTTGATGCCCTCGACGATGAGGATGTCCGGGCGGCGGACGGTCTGCCGCTCGCCGGCCACGGTGTCGTAGGCCAGGTGGGAGTAGACGGGGATGTCGATGCGCTCGGCGCCCGCCTTCATCTCCGACACGAAGCGCACCAGCGCGCGGCGGTCGTAGCTCTCGGGGAAGCCCTTGCGGCGCATCAGCCCGCGCGCCTGGAGGACGGCGTTGGGGTGGAGGAAGTTGTCGGTGCTGACCAGTTCCACGTCGGGGTGGTTGGGCCACTGGGCGAGCAGGGAGCGCAGCAGGCGGGCGGTCGTGGACTTGCCGACGGCGACGCTGCCCGCGACGCCGATGATGAACGGCGAGGGCCGGTCGGCCTCGCCGAGGAAGCCGCGCACGGCGGCGTGCCTCTGCTGGGTGGCGCCGACGTAGAGGTTGAGCAGGCGCGACAGGGGCAGGTAGACGTCCCGTACGTCGTCCAGCGAGGTCGGGTCGGTGGTGCCGCGGAGCGCGGCCAGGTCCGCCTCGGTCAGGGACAGCGGCGTGGAGGCGCGCAGGGCCGCCCAGGCCGCTCTGTCGAGCTCCACGTACGGCGAGGACACGCCGTTCTTCGTCGCGTAAGACACGGTTGACCACACTAGACGAGCCCCCTGAGCGCCCCGGGCGGCCGGTCCCCCCTTGGGCGTGCACGGCGGACACCCGCCCCGCGCCTCCCGGCCGTCCCGCGATGTGAACGTGCCCGAAACCACACGTTCACGCACCCGGCCTCCCAGGAATTTTTTCCCGGTTCCGAACTCGCGAGTACGGTTCCACTCTGCGTCACGACGCCGCCCCCGACCTGCGCGGTCTACCCGCAGTACACCAAATGGTCTATACCGTTACCTGCGAAAACAGCGAGTGGTATGGGGCACTGGTTGGTCGCTTCACCATCCGGTTTGGCCTACGCTGGCGCTCATGTGCGGAATCGTTGGCTACGTCGGGCCGCAACCGGCGCTCCAGGTCGTCGTGGACGGCCTCGCGAGGTTGGAATACCGCGGATATGACTCCGCGGGCGTCGCGGTGCAGGGCCAGGGCGCCCTGCACACCGAGAAGCGGGCGGGCAAGCTCGCCAACCTGCGCCAGGCGCTGGACAACCACCCCGTGGACGGGGACGGCGCCGGGATCGGCCACACGCGCTGGGCCACCCACGGCGCGCCGAACGACGTCAACGCCCACCCCCACGTGGACAACGACCACCGGGTGGCCGTGGTGCACAACGGCATCATCGAGAACTTCGCCGCCCTGCGCGTCGAGCTCGAGGACCAGGGCTGCAAGTTCACCTCCGAGACGGACACCGAGGTCACCGCGCACCTGCTCGCGACCGAGCTCAGGCAGCGCGGCGACGGGGACCTGGCCGCCGCCATGCGCGCGATGTGCCGCCGTCTGGAGGGCGCCTTCACGCTCGTGGCGACCTCGGTCGACGACCCCGGTCTCGTGGTCGCGGCCCGCCGCAACTCGCCGCTGGTCGTCGGCCGCGGCGAGGGCGAGAACTTCCTGGCCAGCGACGTGGCCGCGTTCATCGCGCACACCCGCGAGGCCGTCGAGCTGGGCCAGGACCAGGTCGTGGAACTGCGCGCCGACTCCGTCGTCGTCACCGACTACGACGGCAACGCCGTCGACGTGCGCGAGTACCACGTGGACTGGGACGCGTCCGCCGCCGAGAAGGGCGGCTACGACTACTTCATGCTCAAGGAGATCGTCGAGCAGCCGCAGGCCGTGGCCGACACCCTCCTGGGCCGCGTGACCGCGGACGGCCAGCTGACGCTCGACGAGATGCGGCTGTCCCCCGAGGAGCTGCGCACGGTCGAGAAGATCGTCATCATCGCGTGCGGGACCTCCTACCACGCGGGCCTCATCGCCAAGTACGCCATCGAGCACTGGTGCCGCATCCCGTGCGAGGTCGAGGTGGCCAGCGAGTTCCGCTACCGGGACCCGATCCTGAACCAGCAGACGCTGGTCATCGCCATCTCGCAGTCCGGCGAGAGCATGGACACCCTCATGGCGGTGCGGTACGCCCGTGAGCAGCGCGCCCGCGTGCTGGCGATCTGCAACGTCAACGGTTCGACCATCCCGCGCGAGTCGGACGGCGTGCTGTACACGCACGCGGGCCCGGAGGTGGGCGTCGCCGCGACCAAGACCTTCCTGACCCAGCTCGCCGCGTGCTACCTCATCGGCCTGTACCTGGCCCAGGTGCGGGGGCTGAAGTTCGGCGACGAGATCAGCGCGGTCATCGCGCAGTTGGCCACGATGCCGCAGCAGGTCGAGCGGGTCCTGGACACCGTCGACCCGGTGCGGGACCTGGCGCGGTCGATGTCGGACGCCGACACCGTGCTGTTCCTGGGCCGCCACGTGGGGTACCCGGTGGCGATGGAGGGCGCGCTCAAGCTCAAGGAGCTCGCCTACATGCACGCGGAGGCGTTCGCGGCGGGCGAGCTGAAGCACGGCTCGATCGCGCTGATCGAGGACGGCGTTCCGGTCGTCATCGTGGTGCCCTCGCCCAAGGGCCGCAGCGTGCTGCACGACAAGATCGTGTCCAACATCCAGGAGGTGCGCGCCCGCGGCGCCCGCACCATCGTGATCGCGGAGGAGGGCGACGAGTCGGTGCGGCCGTACTCGGACGTGCTCATCGAGATCCCGGCGGTGCCGACCCTGCTCCAGCCGATCGTGTCGACGATCCCGATGCAGGTGTTCGCGTGCGAGCTGGCCCTGGCCAAGGGCAACGACGTGGACCAGCCGCGCAACCTGGCCAAGAGCGTCACCGTGGAGTAGCCGCCCTCCGGAGCGCGGACGACGGGGTGTGTCCCGGGGAGTTCCGTCCCCGCCGGACGCGCCCCGTCAACGCGTTCGGGCGGCGGTGCGGTCGTGGGCGGCGCGGGCGTCGACGACGTCGGTGTGCGTGGGCAGCACGCCGTGCAGCGACAGGACGTCCAGGATCCGGGAGAGCTGCCGGGGCGGCGCGGCCAGGACCAGGTGGCGCTGGGACCCGGTGGCGGCGTGGACGGCGGCGATGAGGGCGTTCACTCCGGAGGCGTCGATGAACTCCACCGCGGTCAGGTCCGCGATCACGCACGCGCGCGCCGTCGCGGCCACGAGACGGTCGAACACCTGGTCCGCCGTGGCCAGGTCGATCTCGCCGTCCAGTTCGACCACAATGGTCCCACCGCACGCGAACCGGCCCCGTTCCGTGTCCAGCACGGTCACGCCTCGCTCCCGGGTTCGGAGAGGACTCTCGTCACAACGCCGTCGGGCAAATACCGACATGCGCTGACAGCCTACTCCGCCCGAACGGCGGGTCCGTTGTCCCCCGGAGGCATCGGATGACCGTTATCCGGTCGGGAGGGGTCGTATTTCAGTCTTCACCACCACAAACCGCCCAAACGATCTTTCCTTCGCCTCGGACCGGATCCCAACCCCATGTCCGACTGAACGCGGCGACGAGGCCGAGGCCGCGCCCCGATTCCGCGAAATGGTGTGCCTCCACCTTCACCGGCCCGCGTTCCACCTGGTCGGCGACCATGCACACGACCTGGCGCCGCGCGCTCAGATGCCGCAATTGCAGGAGAACACGAGTTTCCTCCGGAGACCGGCCCTCGGGAACCGCGTGCCGACAAGCATTGCCGACCAGTTCCGACACGATCAGCCGCAGATCGTCGCCGACCTCCGCGAGCCCCCACTCCTCGACCGCGCCGGCCGCGAGTTCGCGGGCCGCGCGGACCGAGTCGGGCGTGGCCTCGAAGGCCCTCGCCACGGTGTCGGGCGTGCGCGCGCACTCCCCCGCGTCCAGGCGGCCCAGCGTGCACTCCCACCAACCGCCCAGGAGGCCGCCGGTCGCCTCCGAGAGCGGCGGACGGCTCCAGGATGCCTCGGAGTCGACCCCCGAGGACACCAGCTCTGCGTTCATCACGGTCCTCACGTGGTGATGTCGGTTCACGCGGCCCGGTCCGACGTGGTCAACGTCGCTTACATCCGTAAGTTACGGATGCACGTGCAGCGCAACGGTTGGCAAGACTATAGGACGAAGAGCCCGAAACGGTAGATCCCCGGCGAAGAATTCACTCTCCGGTACACACGATTACGCCTGGCACAGTGGCGTCTTGCACCGCTCAAACCCGATACGCACACCCCTGTCCACTTCCGTGACCTCTGGGTATACTGAGCGGTCGCCAGCGCCGAAGCCGCTACAGGGAGGGTGACGTGGTCGCCGACCGCGCAGAGAATATGCAGGTCACTCAGGATTTCCTGGCGAATTCCAGCGGCGGCCCCACGGTGCTGCGCATTCTCCTCGGGAGCCAGCTCCGACGCCTGCGCCAGGACAGGGGCATTTCCCGCCACGACGCCGGATACGCCATCCGCGCCTCGCACGCCAAGATCAGCCGCATGGAACTGGGACAGGTCAGTTTCAAGCCGCGTGACGTCGACGACCTGCTGAAACTCTACGGAGTCGACGACGCCGGCGAGCGTGAGGCGCTCCTCGGACTCATCTCCAGCGCCAACGCCCAGGGGTGGTGGCACAAGTACGGCGACGTCCTCCCCCAGTGGTTCGGCGTCTACATCGGCCTGGAGGAGGCCGCCTCGATCATCCGCACCTTCGAGGTCCAGTTCGTGCCGGGACTGCTCCAGAGCGAGGACTACGCCCGCTCCGTGATCCGCCTGTCGCGTACCGCCACCTCCGAGGAGGACGTGACCAACCGCGTCAACATGCGCATGCACCGGCAGCGCCGCTTCGTCGAACCCCGGGCGCCCCGCCTGTGGGCGGTCATCGACGAGGCCGTCCTGCACCGCCCCTACGGCGACGACGACGTCATGCGCGGCCAGATCGAGCACCTCATCGAGATGGCGCGCCGGCCCAACATCACCATCCAGGTGGCCACCTTCGCCATGGGCGGCCACGCCGCCGCCGGGGGTCCGTTCAGCATCCTGCGCTTCCCCACCCCGCAGCTGCCCGACGTCGTCTACCTGGAGCAGCTGAGCAGCGCGCTGTACTTCGACAAGTACGACGACACCCACCGCTACGCCCAGACGATGGACCACCTCGCTACCCAGGCCCCTCCGCCGAACGAGACCGAGGGCATCCTGCGCGGGTTCCAGGAGCGGTACTCCTAGCGCGGGCACTCCCGGACGCGACACCCCCGCGCTCACGGTCAGTCACGTTCGGTGATGCCACGGGGGCGGACCGCTCCCCGGTGGGATGCCCACTCCTGGGCGAGTTGTTCTCGAATGACCGACTCCGGCCACGACTCGGACACGATCCGCGCCGCGCGAACCGCCACACGCCCGCCCGCGTAAGGCATGACATGCGACGACACCCGCGGGTGACCCCGGGTTCCGCCTCATGTACTTACCGATGTAATCACGTCTGCACGTGCATGAGTTACGCTTTGGCCGCACCAAGGACGAGACGAACCCGCGCGGATCGCGGGCCATCCTGTACTCCAGGCCCGATCCGCCCGGCGACGGCGCGGTGGTTCGTCCGCGACGGGCGCGACGCACTGGACAGCCGCGTACGGACACCCGCTCACGAGTCCCCGAAGTTCCAGGAGGTTGACATGCATCCGATCTACAACGGCGTTCCCGCGAGCCATCTGCCGAATGTCGTCTGGATCAAGAGCAGCTGGAGCAACCCGGAGGGCAACTGCGTCGAGATCGCCACCCTCCCGGACGGGGACATCGCCGTGCGCAACTCCCGCGACCCCCAGGGCCCCGCGCTGGTCTACACCCCCGCCGAGATCAAGGCCTTCGTCAACGGCGCCAAGACCGGGGACTTCGACGCGCTGATCGCCTGAGGCGCCCCGCCCGGCCCCCCGGCCGGACCCCGCCGAGAGCGCGCCCCGACCCTGCCCCCGTCCCCCCGGTACCGCCTCGGCCCTCCGGGCCCTCCCGCCCGGCCCTCCCCGCCTCCCGGGCCCTCCCCCACACCGAGACCTGCCCGGAGAGCGTCCAGGCCGTCGGTCGCCAGCCCATCCCACTTCCGGCGGCCGCCGTCCACGGTCCGGACGCGCGTGGAGCCCGGCACCGCGAACGGTGCCGGGCTCCGTGTTCCTCACACGCTCCCGCCTACAGGCGGGTGGGGTCCACCAGACCGTTGACCGCGGCGGGCGGGTTCTCCCACGGGAAGTGGGTCGCGCCCAGCGCGGGCTTGAGGTCGAACAGCCAGGCCGCCTTCTCGTCGTACTTGGCGAAGAAGGGCCTGCCGACCAGCTCCGGGTCGCGCGCCTGGATGAAGTGCAGGACGAACACCTTCTCGCCCGCCACCTCGGTGACGCCGTCCACGCACACCTTGCCCGGGGTCGCCGACATCGACGGCCCGCGGACCGTGCGCGCCAGACCGGACACCTTCTGGTACGCGCCGCGGAAGATCTCGTAGGCCTCCGCGAGCGGCACGGCGAAGTAGTCCTGCGGACCCGTGTCGCGCTCGACGAACATGTAGTAGGGGACCATGCCGTGGCGCAGGTGCGTGCGCCACATGCTCTCCCACGTGGCCGAGTCGTCGTTGATCGTGCGGATCAGGGGGGCCTGCGTGCGGATGACGGCGCCGGTCGAGCGGATACGGCGCACGGCCTCCTGCACGAGTTCCGGACGCATCTCGTTGGGGTGCGAGAAGTGCGCCATGAACGCGAGGTTCTTGCCCGAGGCGACGACCTTCTCGAACAGGCGGAGGGTGTCGTCGGCGTCGGGGTCGGTGACGAAGCGCTGCGGCCAGTAGGCGAGGGCCTTGGTGCCGATGCGGATGGCCTCGAGGTGCTCGATCTCCAGCAGCGGCTCGATGTACTTGGAGATCACCCCCTCGCCCATGATCATCGGGTCGCCGCCGGTGAACAGGACGCTGGTGACCTCGGGGTGGCTGCGGACGTACTCGACCAGCTGGTCGATCTCGCTGGAGGCGAACTTCAGGTCCGCGTCGCCGACGAACTGGGCCCAGCGGAAGCAGTAGGTGCAGTACGCGTGGCACGTCTGGCCCTGCTTCGGGAAGAAGAGGACCGTCTCCTTGTACTTGTGCTGCACGCCCGGGATGGGTTCCTCGTTCACCGTCTTGGGCACGTTGAGGTCCATCTGGCCCGCGGGGTGCGGGTTCAGGTCGGCGCGGATCCGGTTGGCGGCCTCGTTGAGCTCCTTGCGCGAGGCGCCGGAACGGATCAGATCGGCGATCCTGGCGACATCGCCAGAGGGCAGCATGTCTGCCTGCGGGAAGACGAGCCGGTAGATCGGATCGTCCGGTGCCGCGTCCCAGTCGATCAGCTCGTCGACGACGTAGCTGTTGACCCGGAACGGGAGCACGTTGGCCACCGCTTGCACCGCGAGCCGCTCGTCAGCGTCGAGTCCTGCTCGCGCCGTGAGCTCGTCGAGGTGTTTCGTCGTGTAGGCACGAAACCGACGTCCGGCGGACGGGGACAGTGCCGCGTCTGGCGTTACGCTCACGCCTCTCCTCTCCTGCATACGTGCAGGGCCGTGACGGAGTACCGTCAGGCAGCCCTGATCAGGCGGGTCCGGTGTGCGGGGACACCGGCGGTCCACCTGTGACGGAAATTCAGTGTGTGGGTCGATCCCGGTGTCGCTCGAACACCCGAACCGGCAAGCGGGTATACCCCGACAAGGGGTTTTGTACCCACCAACCGCAATATCCAGCCCTGACCTGGACATACGGGAAGTATCCTCGCACGAGGATACGAACCCACCGAACCCAGGCGTTCCAGGGGCGACCCGATACCGTGTCTGCGGGCCCGTCGCGCACGCCCGCACCGCGTGTGACACGCGTCTCCGGGCCTTCCCGACCGACCCGCGCGAACGTCGGGGGCCGCACGCCCGACCACCGACCTCACCCGTGAAGGACACACCCAGTTGAGTGGCACATCCGACGCGGCCGCCGACGCTCCCGTCGCGCCGCGCACGTCCCCGCCGATCGTCGCGGTGGACGCGATGGGCGGCGACCGCGCGCCCGCGGAGATCGTCCGGGGCGCGGTGCTCGCCGTCCGCGAGCTCGGGCTGCGGGTGGTGCTGGTCGGTCGGCGACCGGAGATCGCCCGGCTGCTCGCCGAGGAGAACGCCCTGCGCGACGTGCCCGTGGTGCACGCCGAGGACAGTCTGGCGATGCACGAGGGCGCCCTGGCGAGCTGGCGCCGCCCCCGGTCCAGCGCCGCCGTCGCGTGCCGTCTGATCCGCCGCGGCGACGCCGACGCCCTCGTCTCGGCCGGGTCCACGGGCGGTGTGGTGGCGACCTCCACCGTCCGGCTGCGGACCCAGCCCGGCGTGCTGCGCCCGGCGCTGGCGGTGACGCTGCCGACCGGGGAGACGCCGACGGTGCTGGTGGACGCGGGCGCCAACGCCGACGCCAAGCCGGAGATGCTCGTGCAGTTCGCCCACCTGGGATGCGCCTACGCGCACACGGCGTTCGGGGTGGAGCGGCCGCGGGTGGGGATCCTGACCATCGGGTCGGAGCCGGGCAAGGGCAACAAGCTCGTGCGCAGGGCGACGGAGCTGTTGGCGGCCACCGCCGAGGAGTCCCACAGCATGGACTTCCGGGGCAACATCGAGGGCCACGACCTGCTGGCGCGGCGGGTGGACGTGGTGGTGACCGACGGCCACACGGGGAACGTGGCGCTGAAGTCGGTGGAGGGCACGGCGACGTTCGCGATGGAGGCGTTCCGGGAGGCGCTGACCTCGTCCGCGGCGGCGAAGGTGGGGGCGTTCCTCCAGCGCAGGGCGCTGCGGGAGCTGCGGGACCGGCTGGACAGCGAGACCTACGGCGGGGCCGCGCTGCTGGGGTTGAACGGGACCGTGGTGATCGCGCACGGCGACAGCCGCGCCTGGGGCGTGGCGCGCGCGTGCGGGCTCGCGCACGATCTGGCCGTCGGCCGGATCGGCGAACGCATCCGCCGACGCGTCCACCACCGCCCGCCGAACTGGCTGCACCGCCTGGCCCAGTCCGAGGAGCGCTGACCGCGCGCCCCGCGGTGTCGCGGCCCTGGAGCGGTGCGGCGTCTGCCCGGACCCGCGACCGCGGACGTTCACGGCCCTACCGGCACGGTTGACCTCAATAAAGGTTGACGTTCTAACGTCGTGCCAGCCCATCGGCCGACGGTAGGAAGAGAAGACATGATCCTTGTGACCGGCGCGACCGGAAACATCGGACGCGCGTTGCTGAACGAGCTCCAGAACCGCGGCGCCGGACCGTTCAGGGGCCTCACCCGTGACATCGCGCGGGCCGGGTTCCCGGCCGCCGTCGAAGCCGTCGAAGGCGACATGGGCCGACCCGGCTCACTCACGCCCGCGTTGGAAGGCGTGCGTTCCCTGTTCCTGGTGCCGGGCATGGGCCCGGACGCCGAGATCCTCGACCTCGCCCGGCGGGCCGGTGTCGAGCACGTGGTGCTGGTGTCGTCCATGACCGTCCAGAGCCACCCGCACCTGGGTCCCGCCGCCGCGAACCTGGCCGTCGAGCGCGCGCTCAAGGACAACGGCATGGCGTGGACGGTCCTGCGGCCGACCCAGTTCGCCTCCAACGCCCTGTGGTGGGCGGAGGCGATCCGTGAGCGCCGACCGGTCCGCGTGCCCTACGCGGACGTCGGGCTGCCCGCGATCCACCCCGCGGACATCGCGTCGGTGGCCCGCGCCGCGCTGACCGAACCCGTCCACCGGGGACAGACCCACGCGCTGACCGGTCCACGACGGATCACGCCCCGACAGCAGCTCGAAGCCGTCGCGCGGGAGCTGGGACGCGAGGTGCCGTTCGTCGAGATCAGCCGGGAGGAGGCCCACCGCGACATGGCCGCGTTCCTGGGCGACGAGGTCGCGGCGGCGATCCTCGACATCACGGGCGGCGACGTCAACGAGGAACTGCTCACGGTGCGCGACACCGTTGCCCAGGTCAGCGGAGCCCCCGCCAGGACGTTCGGGCAGTGGGTCCGGGAGAACGCCGACGCGTTCCGCTGAGCCTCCCGTGGACCCGGACGGTACGGCGTGCGGGCCCGCACCGGCCGGGTCCCGGCCCTCGCCGCCGCGATGGTCTCCGGGGCCGCCGCACGCGACGGCGTCGAGGAAGCGGCCCCGGTGAAAGGTCGGACGGACCGCCGACCGCAGGAGGAGAGGTGGAGGGGGGCGGGCGGAGGCCGCCCGGTCGGCCACGACGCCGCGCCGTACGAGGACCGCGACGCCGCGCGCCCTGTCCGGCCTCTAGTCGCCCCACGCGGCGTTCTCGAACGGACCCGGCACCCGCTCGCCCCGGGCGCGGAGGTTCTCCTCCCAGGCGATCCGCAGCGCGACCCAGCGCCCCTGGGTCTCGACCGCGCGCTCTTCCTCGGGCGTCAGAGGGGAGTTCTCCCAGTCGTTCACGGCCGCCCGCCCGTCTGGTCGCCGACGACGCGGCGGATCTCGGCCTCGTCGAACCGCTGACCGCCGCCCGGCGTGCGCACGCACCGCACCCGGCCCTGGCGGACCCACCGGTTGACGGTGGCGCTCGCGACCCGGAACATCGCCGCGACCTCACCGGCCGTCAGCAGCCTCGGCCTGCCCTCGATGTTCTCGCTCACCGGTAGCCCCCTTCGCGGGGAGGAGGGACGACGCGCAGCGTACGGCGCGCGATGACCGAGAACAGCTCCTCGCGCGAGAGGGCCTCCAGCCGCTCGAAGGGGTCGCCGTCGCCGGACCAGCCGACGGGGCGGGTCGCGGTGTAGGTCCTGGCCCCCTCGTCGTCGACCTCGAACGAGACCACCCAGCGGCCCGCGATCAGTTCGTCCAGGGCGCGGCGCACCTCCGGCCGGTCCATCACCGCCACCCCGCCCTCAGCAGGCCCGGAACGGCGGCGGCCAGTGTCGGACCGGGGAACAGGCGCAGCAGGTCACCCGGCCCGGACACGATCGACGGCAGCGCGGGCCCCGGACGGGCGTAGCGCCGGGCACGGGCGGCACGGCGGGGGCGGACGGCGTCGCGCACGAGCCGACGCACGGGGCCCGGGGCACGGTCGGCCTGCGGGGGACGGACGACGGCGCGGGCAGGGGGCCACAGCGCCAACAGGAACAGGAGCAGGTAGCGCACAGAGCGCCTCCTTCAGGGAAGGCCACGAGGGCCATGTCTGGGTTAGGTATGGTCCATCTAAAACGGTGAATCACCGTTTTCTAAGTCCTACTCATGAAGTGGTGACAGTGAAGAGGAAGAGGTGAATCAGACATTGGCCCCAAAGGGAACACGGCTTTACCATGCACACATGCCAGATCCCAGTGGTGACTACAGCCCAACCATCAGGCGCCGACGCCTGTCCGAGGAGCTGAGGCAGCTCCGGGCCGCCAAGGGCTACACCCTGGAACAGGCAGCCGAGAAGCTCGAATGGTCCCGCGCCAAGATCGCGAACATCGAGACTGGGAAGCGGCTTCGCCCCTACGTCAGCGACGTCGGTCTGCTCCTCGACGTCTACGAGGTGACCAACCCAGCCCGCCGCGAAGCGCTCCTCGAACTGACCCGACAGTCACGCGCGAAGGGCTGGTGGACGTCCTACGGCGACCTCCTCGCCGGTGCCTACATCGGGCTGGAGGCTGAAGCATCCTCGATTGCCACCTACCAGGTCGGTGCCATCCCAGGACTGCTACAGACCGCCCACTACGCGGCTGCCTCAGCGCGTGCGGCACTGAACGCCCCCGATGACGTCGAACGCGGTGTCGATATCCGCATGCGACGCCAACAGATCCTCCGACGCGACAATCCGCCGCGGCTGTGGGCCATCATCGACGAAGCGGCTCTAGTGCGTCCGGCCACCTCGGACGCCCCTGAGGTGATGCGCGAGCAGATCCGGCACCTGATCGCCTGCGCGAAGGGGGCGAACACGATCACGATTCAGGTGCTCCCCTTCTCCAAGGGTCTCCACGCTGGGACCGGCGGCCCGTTCGTCCTGTTGGACTTTCCGAACCCTATGGACAGGCCGATCGTCTACCTGGAGACCCGCAACGACGGGTTGTACCTGGAGAAGCAGGAGGAGATCGCCGACTACCGAGACGTTCTCGACCACCTGAAGGGGACTGCATTGTCCCCAAGCGAATCCATCGCGCACCTGACCCAACGCATCGACTAGGACAACGACCCGTGCACCTCACCCAACCCTTGAGATTCCGTAAGTCCAGTTACAGCACAACCGTGCAGGAGTGCGTGGAGGTGGCCGACACTCCGGGCGCATCTGCTGTGCGGGACTCGACCCAGCCAGAGCGCGGACACCTCGCGTTCCCGTCCACTGAGTGGACCGCGTTCCTGGAAGCGGCCCAGCGCTAACTTGCGCGCGCAAAAAGGAGGGGTCCTGACGTCACGCCAGGACCCCTCCTAGAGCTGTCTGACAATTGCCGTCCAATCAGCGAGGTTCGGCCGAGTTGGCAATCGGGAGGTGCGCCGACGGTCCGGCGGGAATTACCGGGCAGGGCCTACGAACGGCGGGCCAGCAGATGGGCGTCGAGGAAGCCCCTTTCGGAGGCTGGATCGTGGAGCAACCGGGCGAAGGGAACGAGCCCGGCGTCGGCCAGCAGTTCGGCGAGGCGATCCGCCGGCCAGCTGTAGGCAGGCGCCACCTTGTGGTCGAAGCGGACCGGTTCTTGTTCGTCGGTCCCGAAGAAGGAGACCAGGAGCAGGCCATCCGGCGCCAGGACGCGTGCCTGCTCGGCGAGCAGCTCCGGTAGTTCTCCCGGAGGGGTGTGGATCATTGAGTAGTGGGCCAGTACGCCGCCGAGGGCGGCGTCCTCGATCGGCAGGGATTCCATCCGCGCCTCCTGGAAGCGCAGCGCCGGATGGGCCTGCCGGGCGTGGTCGATCATGCCGGGGGCGAGGTCGAGTCCGAAGGCGTCCAGGCCCAGTTCGTGCAGCATGGCTGTCAGATGTCCAGGCCCGCACCCGACGTCCGCTGCCCGCGGGTTGCCTGTCGCGCGCACCAGTTCGGCGAAGGTGCCGATCATGGTCCGGGAAAAAGGCTGTGTCTCCAGCCGGTTTGCGAACAGCGATGCGTACAGCTCGACGACTCCGTCGTAGGCCGTCCTGGTCTCGTCCTGATGATTCACCACGGGCAGGACTCTATAGCCGGTCTGATAATTGATCTTGTGTCAGGTCGAGGTGAGTTGACGGATGCGGCATGGGGGCGGATAGAGCCCTTTTTGCCCCAGGCGGACGGACGGGGCCGTCCGTGGCGTGATCACCGGCAGGTGGTCAACGGAGTGCTGTGGCGGCTGCGGGCCGGGGCTCCTTGGCGCGACCTGCCCGAGCGGTATGGGCCGTGGCAGACCGTCTACGAGCGGTTCGCCCGCTGGGAGGCCGATGGCACGTGGGCGAAGCTGCTGGAGTATGTCCAGGTCCATGATGACGCGGGGGGCCGGGTGGGGTGGATCGTCGCCGTTGACTCCACGATCAACCGGGCTCATCAGCACGCCGCGGGCGCCCGTAAAAGGGGGACGCAGACAGGGACGAACCGGAAGATCCGGGCCGCTCGCAGGCGCATCAGGCACTCGGTCGGTCCCGGGGCGGGCTGACCACCAAGGTCCATCTTGCCGTCGACGGCCGGGGACTGCCGCTGTCGATCGTGCTCACACCCGGAAACGTCAACGACGCCACCGCGTTCGCCGACGTCCTCGACGGGGTCCGCACCCCGCGCGTCGGCACGGGCCGCCCGCGCACGACACCGGACCGTGTGCTAGGTGACAAGGCATACTCCAGCAGGGCCATCCGTCATCTGCTGAGGCGTCGGGGCATCGCCGCCACGATCCCCGAGCGCCGCGACCAGGTGGCCAACCGCCGACGCAGGGGGCGCTTCGGTGGCCGGCCACCCGCCTTTGACAGGGAGATCTATCGCGACCGCAACGTGGTCGAACGATGCTTCGCTCGCCTCAAGCAGTTCCGTGCGATCGCAACCAGGTTCGACAAGCTCGCGGACCGCTACCGCGCGGGAGTCGTCCTCGCCTCCCTAATACTCTGGCTCCGCGAAAGGGCCAGGTGATCATTTGTCAGACAGGCTCTAGGGACCTAACCCGCCGCTGAGTCTACCCAGCGGGCGTCTCCCCGAACAGAAGGACGACGCGCCTGGACGGATCGAGTCAGTTGGATTCGGTGCGCCATAGAGAAATCCACGCGGGGTACGGGAGGCAGGAAGGCGAGCAAAGGAACGCGACCATGAACCCCTCCACGAACCCGACCTTCCGCACGTCGAGCTACAGCGACCGGAACGACTGCGTCGAGGTCGCGGACCTGCCCGGCAGCTCGGTGGTCCGCGACTCGCAGAACCCCGGCCTCGGCCGCCTGGAGGTCCCCGCCGCCGCATGGAGCGCGCTGGTCACCACCGTGCGCGCCGCAGAGCGGCACGGCGTCCAAGCCCGCCCGAAGGAACCGGACCCGGCTTCCCGCACGCCCAACAGAACATCCGGCTCTCCACGTTGTGCTTGCCGCACTCGCACTCCCACCGCACGGCCGGGTCTACGGGCCAGCCCCGACAACTAGCGTGTCCACCATGACCGCTCACCAGGATCTCTCCTTCAGGCACCCTGAGGTGACCATCACACCCATGCGTCTCGGCGAGCACGGCAACGGCGCCGCCTGGCGCATCGAACCCACATACGGCGACAGCCCCGTCATGTACGCGTACACCGACGAGGAAGCCGACCGGTACGCCGCGACGATCACCACCATCAATCGACGGTAACTCGCGTCCGTCCGGCACGCCACGGGCGGGCCCGTGACGTCCACTCCTCCACCACTCCGAGGAGACCCAGGTCACATTCCTCCGTGTCACAGGATCCCGGGCCACCCCGTCTCGGGGGGTGTAGGCACCGACGAACACGGAGGAGCACACCATGGACGCCCGACTGAACCTTCTCGGCAGCAAGGCCGCCGGACCGGTCATCAAGCACCTCATGACGGCGGGCAGGGCCCTCAAGGAGGTGCCGCTGTCGCCCACGACCCAGGAGCTGGTGGCCCTGCGCGTCAGCCAGATCAACGGCTGCGCCGTCTGCGTCGACATGCACACCAAGGAGGCCGTCGCGGCCGGTGAGACCGCGCTCCGGCTGAACCTGGTGGCGGCGTGGCGGGAGGCCACGGTCTTCACCGACGACGAGCGCGCCGCGCTGGAGTTCGCGGAGCAGGGCACCCGGGTCGCGGACGCGGGAACCGGGGTCAGCGACGAGGTGTGGGCCAACGCGGCCAAGCACTACGACGAGGACCAGCTCATGGCCCTGGTGATGCTGGTCTCGTTCATGAACGCGGCGAACCGCATGAACATCATCACCCAGCAGCCCGCGGGCGACTACGTGGCCGGACAGTTCCACTAGACGACATCGGCCGCTGGCCCGGGGTCCGGACGCGGACCCCGGGTCCCCGGCTCGGAAGGGACGCGTTGTGGACAAGGTCGAGGAGTTCGAGGAGCTGCGGCCGCTGCTGTTCTCGATCGCCTATCGGATCCTGGGCAGTGTGGGCGAGGCCGAGGACGCGGTGCAGGAGACCTGGCTGCGCTTCGACCGCTCGACGACCCTGCCCGAGTCCACCAAGGCCTTCCTGTCGACCGCGGTGACGCGGATCGCGATCGACGTGCTGCGTTCGGCGCGGGTGCGTCGGGAGGAGTACGTCGGGCCGTGGTTCCCCGAACCGCTGTTGAGCGACCCCTACCAGGATCCGGCGCGGACGGCGGAGCTGGCGGACTCGGTGTCGATGGCCGCTCTGTTGCTGCTGGAGCGGCTGAGCCCGTTGGAGCGCGCGGTGTTCGTGCTCCGGGAGGTGTTCG
This sequence comes from Nocardiopsis sp. NPDC050513, assembly GCF_044457925.1. Classification (NCBI taxonomy): domain Bacteria; kingdom Bacillati; phylum Actinomycetota; class Actinomycetes; order Streptosporangiales; family Nocardiopsidaceae; genus Nocardiopsis; species Nocardiopsis sp. NPDC050513. Next base: position 24,704 of record NZ_JBITHK010000003.1, read on the forward strand.
GCTTCGGCTTCGACGAGATCGCCGCGACGGTGGGGCGGTCCGAGGCGGCCTGCCGACAGCTGGTGGTGCGGGCGCGGCGGCACATGGAGGCCGGTCGGCCGCGGTTCACGGCCGACCGCGAGGAGCGGCGGGAGCTGGCGACGCGGTTCTTCGACGCGCTGGAGGACGGCGACGTGGGCGGGTTGAGGGAGCTGCTGGCCTCCGACGTGCAGCTGGTCGGGGACGGCGGCGGCAAGGCCCCGCAGCTGGCCCGGGCCATCGTGGGCGCGGACAAGGCGGCCCGCCTGCTCGGCGCGTTCTTCCCCTGGCTGAGCCGGGTCGACGTGTCGTGGGAACCCCGCGAGGTCAACGGCCAGCCCGGCGCGCTCTTCCGCGACCGGGACGGCAGGGTGCTCTACATCATCGCCCTCGACGTCCTCGACGGGCGAATCCAGACCATCCGATCGGTGATCAACCCCGACAAGCTCGCCCACCTCGGCCCGGTCGGCGACGCCTGGTCCGTCGACCGCGAGGTGCGGCGGGCCCGCGGACGGAACTGACCGGCCACGCGTCGGCCCGAGCGCGGGTGGGGCGGGTCCTCCCGGGGGTTCCCTCGGGAGGACGCGCCCCACGCATGCGGCTACGCGACCACTCTGGGCCGCACGGCGGTCGCGACCGCGGCGGCCGTGGCCAGGGGGTGGGTGGCCGGGCGGCTGAGGAGGGCGGCGAGGTCGGGGCCGCCGTCGCCCAGGAAGCCGTGCCGGACGGCGGTCGCGATCGACGCCATCATCGGCGGCTGGAACGGGAGCAGTCCGGCTGCCTCGTCGAGGAGTCTGCGCCGGTACTCGCCCAGACCGATCGTGCGGTGGACGACGCCCAGCTCCCCGGCCACGTCGGCGGCGGTGATCGGGGCGCCGACGAGGTCGTAGACGCGACCGGCGTGCGGCTCGGGATCGGCGGCGACGACCGCCGCGGCCTCCGCCAGGTCCGCACGGGTGACCGCGGCCAGGGCGCCGTCACCGAAGGCGGACTCCACGCCGTCGTCGGCCCACGTGAGCAGCGCCCCGAACAGCTCCGCGTACAGACCGTTGCGCAGGACCGTGTACGGCAGGCCGCTCGTGTGCAGCAGCCGTTCGGTCGCGCGGTGCGCGAGCGCGAATCCGAGATGGTCCCCGGCACTGGTCAGGCTCGTGTACACGACGTGCCGGACGCCGTCCCGGACCGCCGCGTCGAGGACAGCCGCGTGCCGCGCGACCACCTGGTCGTCCTCCGCGTACCCGGCGGAGACCAGCACCAGCGTCGCCACCCCGGTGAGGTCGAGGCTCGCGCGGTCGTCGAAGTCCAGACGGCGCGTCCCCTCGCCCGGGGTGCGGCTGCCGCCCGTCGCGGCGGCGCCGCGGGCACGCAGCGCCGCGAGCGCGGCCGCTCCCAGGTTTCCGTTGGCTCCGGTCACCAAGATCATGTCGGTCGCCGTCCTCCGTGGTGGTTCTCTTCGGTCACTACGGTTGATCCTGGACCGCTCGTCCACCCCCGACAAGAAGGCAGTCTCATGTCACCCACGCACACCGAGGTAACCGCCGCGCCCGCCGGGCTCGAACCCTGCGGGCGCGAGGACCACCCGGACTGCGGCATCCGCGACGTGTTGGACCGCATCGGGGACACGTGGTCGGTGCTCGTGATCGTCGAGCTCGCCGGCGGCCCGCGCCGGTTCCGCGAACTGCAGCGCGCCATCGACGGCATCTCCCAGCGCATGCTCACCCTCACCGTGCGCAGGCTGGAGCGCGACGGCCTCGTGCTGCGCACCGTGTACCCGACCGTCCCGGCCAAGGTCGACTACCGGCTGACCGGGACCGGCGCCAGCCTGACCCACCTGGTCAAGGCGCTCGCCGAGTGGTCCCTCGCCCACCACGACGGCATCGCGGAGGCCCGGCAGGAGTACGACCGGGCGCACCCCGGCCACGACATCCGGTAGAGGGGCCGGCTGGCCGGGTTCGGACACTTCAATGACGCAGCGTGCTGGTCGAGTTACCGTCCCCCCATGACCCATGACGGCCCAGGCCCCGAGGAACTGTCCGCCGTCGCCGGTCCGGAGTGGGCGGACGTCTTCCGCGCGGTGCCGCGTGAGCACTTCATCCCCGACCGCGCGAACGTCTCGCCCCTGACGGGCGCCCCTCGGTGGATCGACCGCGCCGCCGACCCCGAGGGCTGGCGGGCCGCGGTGTACAGCGACTCGACGATCCTCACCCAGGTCGACGACGGCACGACCGATCTGACCGAGGAGACCGCCACGACCGGTGTCCCCTCCAGTTCGTCCACCGCACCGAGCGTGGTGGCCGGTTTCCTCGACCTGCTCGGCCCCCGCCCCGGCGACCGGGTGTTGGAGATCGGCACCGGCACCGGTTGGACCGCGGCACTGCTGTCGGCCCGTCTCGGCTCCGCGGCGGTGACGACGGTCGAGGTCGACGACCGGGTCGCCGAGCAGGCGGCGGACAACCTGAGCCGGGCGGGGTTCGCGCCGACCCTCGTGGTCGGCGACGGCGCGCTCGGGCATCCGGACGGCGCGCCCTACGACCGGGTGCACGTCACCTGCGGTATCCGACGGGTTCCCTACGCGTGGGTGGAACAGACCCGGCTGGGCGGTGTGATCGCGCTTCCGTGGCTGCCCAACAGCGTCCGGGGGCACCGGTTGGTCCTCACCGTCTCCGATGGTCAGGCAATCGGTCGGTTCCACGGCGACACGACGTTCATGGTGCTGCGCGCTCAGCGCACGGGGTATCCGCCCCCGAGCGGGGAGCCGCGCGGTTCGTCGGCTCGCGTCGAGCCGGAGCGCATCTTCCAGGCCGGTCCCGGGTTCGTGGTGGCCCTGTCCGTGCTCCTACCCGGAGTGATGCTGACCAACTGGGGTCTGGGGCCGGACAGCGGGACCCTGAGGGATCCGGCCAGCGCGTCCTACGCGTCGGCGTCCGGATCCGGAACCGACGGGACGGCGGAGGTGACCCAGTTCGGTCCGCGCGACCTGTGGACCGAACTGGAGGATGCCTACCTGGCGTGGGTCGAGTCGGGGAGCCCCGGAGTGGAGCGCTTCGGCGTCACCGTCGACGCCGAAGGACAGCACGTGTGGATGGACTCACCCGAGAACCGCATCGCTGGAAGGACAGCAGGCTGATGGGCCACCGCAAGGAAGTCAACTGCTTCAACTGCCACGGCAGGAAGACGATCCAGGAGTCCCGGGACGGCGTTGTCGTGACCGTGCCCTGCCCGATGTGCAACGGCACCGGGAAGCAGCCGTCGTAGTCCACGGACAGCAATCTGCCCCTTCCCCCGGTCGCGCCACCGTGGTCAGGTTTGTCGGCGGCGCAGACCCCGTCCTGCAGGGCGGCGACAACCACCCCACCCCGGAAAGTCAAAGGCCCCGCCAGGATTCCGCCCTAGACCAACGCCGCCAGACCGCGAGACAGGTAACAGCGCGGATACGACCTGCCCTACTGCGGCATCCGCGACGCCCTGGACCGCATCCGGGACAAGCGGTCGGTGCGCGTGACCGCCGGGCTTGTCAACGGCCCGCGCCAGTTCCGCGAACTGGTCCGCGCCATCAACGGCATCGCCGAAGGACGACACGAGTACGACCGAGCGCACCCGGCCCACGACACCCGGCAGGAGAGCCGCCGCCACCGCGCGCCGGAAGTACGAAAAATACCCCGGTTTGCCTCAATCATTTGCGGAGAAGCAGCGGCCTCGGCATCCCAGTATGGGACAATCAGAACAGCACCGATGCACATCCCCCTGAGTATGGAAAATCCCCTATGAACAATCGTGTGACCCTCTCCGCAACTGCGCTGATGCTCTGCGTGGCCGGGTGTGGCCTGGTGGATAAGCCGCTGGAATCCGCTGTGGCTGACTGCGGTCTGGACGAGGCGCCAGGAGCTGTCCTGGGTGACGACGGGCATTCTCTGCGTCTTGATGGCCGAGGCGAAGAAGACCAGATTGGTCTGGACTTCGCGGACATCCAGTGTGTGCTCGACGAGCTGGATACTCCCGACTACGTCATGAACCGGATCCTCCAGACCCGAGCACTGGATGGCACCCAGGCGGGATCGTGGGACGACTTCCATGCCACCTGGAGTTACCACCCTAATTCCGGCACAAGCATGACGATTTCACCCCTAGAAGGCTAAAGATGCGCACTCCCCTTCCGCCAAGCTCCCAAGCAGTCCCTTTCACGGGAGCGAAGGCCGGCATCGGGTGTGCAGGACATCGCCTTGGACAGCCACCGGTTCCACGACGCCCCCGGAATCGAAGGGGCAGTCTTCCTTCAATACGCCGGCGCACAGTTCGTCCCCACGCATGACGTGACCACAGGCCACAGCTACATGGAGCGGCACCGGGTACTCCACCAGATCGAAGGATCTTCCTGAGTTATCCGAAATCGCCACCATGGTCATCTGGGACTCCCCTGACTGGACGAGTCTTCGGTGGCGTTGGACAGCGTGAGCACCCTCACCGACATGATCACGGGCGACGTGCTCGCTTTTCCCTCGGCGTCCGAGCGTGACCGAAGGGAAATCGGGGGTTCCCTGGACCCCGGACCGCCTCGCCGTGCCCTCTCCCACGCCGCCGACACCGGCCGGGAAGGCCTGGGACGGTCGGTACGCTTGTGCCATGGCCGACCCGCAGGAAGTACTCTCGCGACGGGTCCAGTCCGCTCTCGGCGCCGCCTTCGGACCCGAGTTCGCCGACACCGACCCCGTCATCCGCCCGTCCCAGTTCGCCGACTACCAGGCGAACGCCGCCCTCGCCCTCGCCAAGCGACTGGGCCGAAAGCCGCGCGAGGTCTCCGCGGCGATCATGGAGCACCTGGACGTGGCCGACGTCTGCCGCGACGTCGAGGTCAGCGGGCCGGGCTTCATCAACCTCACCCTCCGCGAGGACTGGATCGCCGCGCGGACGCGCGACCTGCTCGACGACCCCCGCCTGGGCGTCCCCCGGCAGGACGCGCTCAACATCCCGATCGACTACTCCGCGCCCAACGTGGCCAAGGAGATGCACGTCGGGCACCTGCGCACCACCGTGGTCGGCGACTCCCTGGCCCGCACGCTGGAGTTCCTGGGCCACAACGTCATCCGCCAGAACCACATCGGCGACTGGGGCACGCCCTTCGGCATGCTCATCGAGCACCTGCTGGCGGTCGGCGAGGACTCCGCCGAGGCCGACCTGCTCACCACCGACCCCAATGCCTTCTACCAGGCGGCCCGGGTCGAGTTCGACGGCTCGGGTCCCGGACCGGACGAGTTCGCCGCCCGGGCGCGCCGCCGCGTGGTCGCCCTCCAGGGCGGCGACGAGGAGACGCTGCGGCTGTGGCGCAAGCTCGTCGGCCTGTCCCGCGTCTACTTCAACAAGGTCTACACCAAGCTCGGCGTGACGCTCACCGACGACCACCTGGCCGGGGAGAGCACCTACAACGCCATGCTCGCCGACGTGTGCGACGAGCTGGAGACCAAGGGCATCGCCGAGATCAGCGAGGGCGCGCTGTGCGTCTTCCTCGACGAGTTCACCGGCCGCGAGGACAAGCCGGTCCCGCTCATCGTCCGCAAGAGCGACGGCGGCTACGGCTACGCCACCACCGACCTGGCCACCGTCCGCCACCGCGTGGACGACCTCAAGGCGGACCGCATCCTGTACGTGGTCGGCGCCCCGCAGTCGCTGCACTTCAAGATGGTGTGGGCGACCGCGCGCGAGGCCGGGTGGCTGCCGGACCGCGTGGAGACCACCCACGTGCAGATCGGCAACGTGCTCGGCGGCGACGGCAAGATCCTGCGCACCCGCAGCGGCGCGCCGATCCGGCTGATGTCGCTGCTGGACGAGGCGGTGGAGCGGGCCACGGCCGTCGTCGCCGAGAACCGCCCCGACCTCAGCGCCGAGGAGCAGGCCGCGATCGCGGGCAAGGTCGGCATCGGCGCGGTGAAGTACGCGGACCTGTCGGTCTCGCACGACACCGAGTACACGTTCGACTTCGACCGCATGCTGGCGCTGACCGGCAACACGGGCCCCTACCTCCAGTACGCGCAGGCCCGCATCCGGTCCATCTTCCGCAAGGGCGGGCTGGACCCGGAGCGGGCACGCGGTCAGATCACGGTCGCGGAGGGCGCCGAGCGCGACCTGGCGCTCAAGCTGCTGGCGTTCGGCGGGGTCGTCGCGCAGGTCGGCGACCTGCTCCAGCCGCACCGCCTGTGCGCGTACCTGTTCGATCTCGGTCAGGCGCTCACCGCGTTCTACGAGCACTGCCCGGTGCTGTCCGCCGAGACCGAGGAGCAGCGCGAGTCGCGGCTGGCGCTCGTCGCGGTCGCGCTGCGCGTCCTGGTCCAGGGTCTGGACCTGCTCGGCGTGGAGGCTCCCGAGTACATGTAGGCACGCGCCCGACGCGTACCGGGGAGGCCGGGGCCGTGAGGCTCCGGCCTTCCGCGTGTGCGGCGCGCGTCGGGCGCCCGTGGAGGGCGCGTCCGCGGGGAAACCGAACCGGTGCGGGGACCATCCCACCCCTGAAACACCCCACTCGCCCTACAGGACACACCTTGCGCAGGCAGACCATCACCGCCACCGAGGGCTCGACGATCCTCGCCTACCGGGCCGCCACGTGGCTGATGACGGACCCCTCCGACCGCCGGCCCGACGCCCGGTTCCCGTGCTCGGGGCTGTCCCGGAGCGAGGCCGTGGCGCCTGACCTGCGCCGGGCGGTGTACACGACCGCGCGGAGCGTCGTCGGCGTGGACACCGACGGGACCGTGTCCTGGCGGTTCGACCTCGGGCGCCGGGAACCGCCGGGGACGGCGTGGCCCGCGTTCTCCTCCGACGGATCGGTGCTGTGGCTCCACGTGCCCGTCCGCGACACGGCGGACGGCCGCCACGGCGCCCTGTACGCCCTCCGTTCCGCGACGGGTGAGGTCCTCGCCCGAGCCGAGGTGGGTCCCTACGGCGAGCAGCCGGAGATCAGCACCCCTCCGGATCCGGCGCTCGCGCTGATCGAGTCGGCCCACGACGGCGGATCGGGAGTCCACCTCGCCCGTCTCGACGGGAACGCCCTGACCGTCACGGAGTACGACTTCGACCACGGCGGCGGGAGCAGCGTCGCGGACATCTCCCCCGACGGCCGGACCATGGCCGTCGTCGGGCCCGGCCCCGCGTGTGCCGTCCGCTTCCGCTCGTTCCCGGACGGAGCGCTCCTCTCGACCGTCACGCCCGCCGACCTCGGCTACGACGAGGACGCCCTCGTCGGTCCGCTCCTGGGCTACGACACCGGATTCCTCGACGCCTCCACGGCCGTCGTCGACCTCGACGGAGAACCGGCCGGAAGGCTCAAGGACGCACTGCTGGGCTGCGACTGCGACACGGGGTACCCCTGCCACACGGACGGGGAGTTCCGCGAGCACCACGCGGTGGACGTCCGTACGGGCCGGGTCCTCGGGCTCCTCCCGCGCGGTTCCCGGCACGCCGACGCCGTCCACCCCCTCGGCGACGGCACCTGGGTCAGTGTGCACACGGGCCCCCTGGGCACGACCGTGCGGCGACGCCACGACGGACCGGTCCCGGGCCGCCCGTGACCGGCTCACCCGGCCAGCAGGGCCTCGACCTCGTCGCGCGCGGGCATCGACGAACTCGCGCCCGGCCGCTGCACGGACAGCGCGGCGGCAGCGGCGGCGAAGCGCATCGCCTCCTCCGGCGAGCGACCCTCGGCCCGGGCCACGGCGAAGGACCCGCAGTAAGTGTCCCCGGCCGCCGTCGTGTCCACGGCCGTCACCGTGCGCGCCGGGACGTGCACCGGCTCCACGCCGCGCCGCCCGAACAGGCACCCGTCCTCGCCCAGGGTCAGCAGCACCTGCGGCACCCGCTCCAGCAGCGCGTCCAGGGCCTCCCGGGGCTCGACGCGCCCGGTGATCGCGGCGGCCTCGTGCTGGTTGGGGACGAGCACGTCCACGCACTCCAGCAGCTCGTCGGGCAGCTCGCGGGCGGGGGCCGGGGTCAGGTACACCGGCACCCCCAGCGCGCTTCCGGTCCGCGCGGCGGCCAGGACCGCCTCCATCGGCAGTTCGAGCTGGAGCAGCAGCGCGGCGCTGCCGTCGATGATCTCCGCGTCGCCGTCGACCGTGCCCCGCACCTCGCCGTTGGCGCCCGGGACCACGATGATCCGGTTGCCGCCCGAGCCGTCCACGACGATGTGCGCCACGCCCGACACCCCCGGCGCCGTGCGCAGGCCGGACACGTCGACGCCGCTGTCGACGAGGGTGGCGCGCAGCTGCCCGCCGAAGGAGTCGTCGCCGACCGCGCCGAGGAAGGCCACGCCCGCCCCGGCCCGCGCGGCGGCGACGGCCTGGTTGGCGCCCTTGCCGCCGGGCACCTGGCGGAAGTCCGTGCCCGCGACCGTCTCGCCGGAGGACGGCACCTGGTCGACGTAGGCCACCAGGTCCATGTTCACACTGCCGAAGACGGCGATCCGCGGTGCGCTCACGCTCCCGCCTCCTTCTTCTGTCCGTCGAGGTCGACGATCACCGGGGCGTGGTCGGACGGTCCCTTGCCCTTGCGCTCCTCGCGGTCGACGAGGGCGCCGCTCACCCGGCCGCTCAACGCCGGGGAGGCGAGCACGAAGTCGATGCGCATCCCCTTCTTCTTGGGGAAGCACAGGTTCTGGTAGTCCCAGAACGTGTACACGCCGGGACCGGGGGCGTACTTGCGCACGACCTCGTCGAACCCCGCGCCGACGAGCTCGCCGAACGCGGCGCGCTCCAGCTCGGTGACGTGCGTCTTGCCCTCGAACTCGGCCATGTCCCACACGTCGTCGTCCTGGGGGGCGACGTTGAAGTCGCCCATGAGAGCGATCTGCGCGTCCGGGTCGGCGGCCAGCTCCGCGGCGCCCGCCTCGCGCAGCGCCGCCAGCCAGCGCAGCTTGTAGGCGTAGTGCGGGTGGTCGATCTCGCGGCCGTTGGGCACGTACAGGCTCCAGACCCGCACGCCGCCGCAGACGGCGCCGATGGCCCGCGCCTCGATCTCCTCGGGCTCCCCGTAACCCGGCTGGCCGGGGAAGCCGGTGCGGACGTCCTCCAGCCCGACCCGGGAGGCGATCGCGACCCCGTTCCACTGGGAGAAGCCGAAGTGGGCCACCTCGTAGCCGCGGTCGGTGAAGACGTCGGCGGGGAACTGGTCGTCCCGGGCCTTGGTCTCCTGGACGGCGAGCACGTCGACGTCGCTGCGGTCGAGCCAGGCGCCGATCCGCCCCGCCCTGGCCCGGGCACTGTTCACATTCCATGTCGCGATACGCACAGGAGAAGGCTAGGCCATGCGGCCGACAACGGCCCACGTCACGGCTGCGCGCCGGGGAAGGGCCGAGGGTGGGCCCCGGCGCGGCCGTCCTCCGCACCGGGGCTGTGCGACTCCCAGCACGTACTCGGTGGATTGTGTCGCGTCTGTTTTGACGTGCCGGGCGTCACGACGGTTCGCATCCGCGACGACTTTTCTCCAGGGAGGCCCGTGCGGCCGTCCACAGGGCGGCCACATCACGCGTCAGACCGAACACGGACGGGTAGTGCTGTGATACAGGACACAGCCCATTCCTCATGAGGTGAGCCATCCATGTCGACCGTCGAACCCGGCACCACACCCACCGACGCACCCGTGGTCGACGAACGGCGGGCACGTGCCGTGGCGGAGCAGGCGCGCGAGGCGGAGTGGACCCGCCCCAGCTTCGCCAAGGAGTTGTACCTGGGACGGCTCCGCCTGGACCTGATCCACCCCCTCCCCGGACCCGATCCGGTCGCCCGCGCCACCGGCGAGGCGTTCCTGGCGGAACTCCGCGAGTTCTGCCAGGGCATCGACGCCCAGCGCATCGAGCACGACGAGCGCGTCCCCGACGAGGTGGTCTCCGGGCTGCGCGACCTCGGCGCGTTCGGCATGAAGATCCCCACCGGGTACGGCGGCCTCGGCCTCAGCCAGCTCTACTACAACCGCGCCCTCATGCTCGTCGGCTCGGTCTCGCCCGCGCTCGGCGCCCTGCTCTCGGCCCACCAGTCGATCGGCGTCCCGCAGCCCGTCTCCATGTTCGGCACCGAGGAGCAGAAGCGCGCGTTCCTGCCCCGGTGCGCGCGCACGGACATCAGCGCCTTCCTGCTCACCGAGCCCGACGTCGGCAGCGACCCCGCACGCCTGCGCTCCACCGCCGTGCCCACCGAGGACGGCGAGGAGTACGTCATCGACGGCGTCAAGCTGTGGACGACCAACGGCGTGGTGGCCGACCTGCTCGTCGTCATGGCCCGCGTCCCCGAGAGCCCCGGCCACCGGGGCGGCATCACGGCGTTCGTGGTCGAGGGCGACTCGCCGGGGATCACCGTCGAGCACCGCAACCGCTTCATGGGGCTGCGCGGCCTGGAGAACGGCGTCACCCGCCTGCACGGCGTGCGCGTCCCGGCGGCCAACCGGATCGGGAGGGAGGGACAGGGGCTGCGGATCGCGCTGTCCACCCTCAACACCGGGCGGCTGTCGCTGCCCGCGCTCTGCGTGGCCGCGGGCAAGTGGTCCACCCGGATCGCCCGCGAGTGGTCTCGCGAACGCGTCCAGTGGGGCCGCCCGATCGGCAGGCACGAGGAGGTCGCCAAGCGGATCTCCTCCATCGCCGCCACCACCTACGCCATGGAGGCGATGCTCGACCTGGCCAGTCAGCTCGCCGACGACAAGGCCGCCGACATCCGCATCGAGGCGGCGATCGCCAAGCTGTGGGCGTCCGAGCACGCGTACACGATCGCCGACGACCTCGTCCAGATCCGCGGCGGGCGCGGCTACGAGACCGCCGGGTCCCTGGCCGCGCGCGGCGAGCGGGGCGTGCCCGCCGAGCAGCTGCTGCGCGACCTGCGGATCAACCGGATCTTCGAGGGGTCGTCGGAGGTGATGCACCTGTTCATCGCGCGCGAGGCCGTGGACGCCCACCTCTCGGTCGCCGGCGACCTCATCGACCCCGACGCCGACCGGGCGGACCGCGCGCGTGCCCTGGCCAGGGCGGGCGGGTTCTACGCGAAGTGGCTGCCCACGCTCGTGGTCGGACAGGGCCAGGTGCCGTCGGCGTTCTCCGGGTTCGGTCCGCTCTCGGGGCACCTGCGGTTCGTCGAGCGGACCGCGCGCAGGCTCGCCCGGTCGACGTTCTACGGGATGTCGCGGTGGCAGGGGCGGATGGAGACCAAGCAGGGGTTCCTCGGCCGGATCGTCGACATCGGCGCCGAGCTGTTCGCGATGAGCGCCGTCGCGGTGCGCGCCCGGTACGACGCCGACGCCCACCCCGAGCGCGGGGACACCCCGTTCGAGCTGGCCGACGCGTTCTGCCGCCAGTCGCGGCTGCGGGTCGAGGCGCTCTTCACCGATCTGTGGTCCAACACCGACGACGTGGACGGCAAGCTGTCCCGCCGTCTGATGGACGACTCCTACACCTGGCTGGAGGAGGGGGTCCTCGACCCCTCCGTGCCGGGCCCGCTGATCGGCCCGGCCGAACCCGGCCCCTCCGAGCTGCCGAACCAGCACCGCCGGATGGGATGACCGGGCGTCCGGCGTTCCGGAATGTCGTCGTCGGGGGTTAGCGTGTTCGAATGGCCGAACCGCACCCCCGCCGCGACGCGGAGCTCTCCCTCGCCCAGGCACGCCGGATCGCCCTCGCCGCGCAGGGCTTCGCCGACCCTCACCCCACCGGTCGGCCCACACTCGCCCACCTGGCCAGGGTCGTGCGCAGGGTGGGGATCGTGCAGATCGACAGCGTGAACGTGCTGGCGCGCAGCCAGTACCTGCCCGTGTTCGCGCGCATCGGCGCCTACGACACCTCGATGCTGGACCGGGCCACCACGACCCGGGCGCGCACCGGCGCCGCCCGCCTGGTGGAGTGCTGGGCGCACGAGGCCAGCCTGCTGCCGCCCGCCACGCGGCAGCTGATGCGGTACCGGATGGAGCACAACCGGGCGCGCACCGACGCTGGGTGGATCAACGCCATCCAGCGCGAGAAGCCGGAGCTGGTCAAGGCCGTCCACGAGGAGGTCGCCCGGATCGGGCCCGCCACCGCCCGCGAGGTGGAGGCGGCCCTGGCCCACGACCTCCCGCGCGCCAAGGAGCACTGGGGCTGGAACTGGTCCGAGGTGAAGCGGTGCCTGGAGTTCCTGTTCTGGGTCGGCGACGTCATGGTCGACGGACGGAACGGGCAGTTCGAGCGCCGCTACGACCTGACCGAACGCGTCCTGCCCCCGGACCAGCGCGACGCTCCCCTGCCCGAGCCCGCCCACGCCCACCGCGAGCTGGTCGCCGTCGCCGCCCGGGCGCACGGCGTGGCCACCGAGCCGAGCCTGCGGGACTACTTCCGGATGCGCCCCGACGAGTCCAAGGCGGCCGTCCGGGACCTCGTCGACTCCGGCGACCTCGTCCCCGTCGGCGTCGAGGGGTGGACCCGGCCCGCGTACCTGCACAAGGACGCCCGGGTGCCGCGCCGGGTGGACGCCCGCGCGCTGCTCAGCCCGTTCGACTCCCTCGTCTGGCACCGCGAGCGCACCGAGGAGCTGTTCGGGTTCCGGTACCGGCTGGAGATCTACGTTCCGGCGGCCAAGCGGGTGCACGGCTACTACGTGCTGCCGTTCCTGCTGGGCGACCGGCTCGTGGCCCGCGTCGACCTCAAGGCCGACCGCGGTTCCGGGGTCCTGCTCGCCCAGCGGATCACGTTGGAGGACCACGCGCCCGCCGACACGCTCGACCAGCTCACCGACCAGCTCGCCCAGATGGCCGCGTGGCTGGGGCTGGTGCGCGGGGTCGGGGGTCCGGCGCTCATCCGGCCATGACGCGCGTGCTCCGCCGAGCCCCCGCCCCGTCGTCCCCTGAACCACGGCCCGAAAATTGCCTATCCGGCATCTTTTCTGGATAGGCAATTTCTTGTACCCTCCTTCGCATGACGACGAACGGGCCCCGGGAGCCGGGCCTACGGGAACGGAAGAAACAGCGGACACGGGACGCTCTGAGCACGGCGGCGGTCCGGCTCATCGTCGAGCGCGGCTGGGCGGGCGTCACGGAGGAGGACATCGCCGCTGAGGCGAACGTCTCCGTCCGCACCTTCCGCAACTACTTCTCCGGCAAGGCGGAGGCGGTCGCCGCCCGGCACGTCGACCGTGTCCGGCGGATCGCCGACGCACTCCGCGCGCGGCCGGCCGACGAGCCCCTCTGGGAGGCCGTCGCCGCATCCGTGGCGGAGCAGTTCGCGCCGGGGCAGGACCTCGGCCGACCCGCCGGGGACCCGTGGAGGGCGGACGGCGTCCGGCTGATGATCGGCGAACCGGCGCTTCGGGGGGAGCTCGCCAGGGCCCACACCGCCGCGGAGGCCGAGCTGGCCGCCGCGGTGGCCGAACGCACCGGCACCGACGCCGCCAGCGACCTCTACCCGACGCTCACCGCGGGGGCGATCGGCGCCGCCATCGGCGCCGCGCTCGGGCACTCCCTGCGCGCCGAGCCGCCCCTCCCGGTCGGCCCGGTCCTGCGCGAGGCCCTCGACCGGCTGTCCGCCGGGCTGCCCGCCGAACCACGATAGGAGCCCCCGTGGAGAACACTGACGTCATCGTCGTCGGAGCGGGCCCGAACGGGCTCACGCTGGCCTGCGAACTCGGTCTGGCGGGTGTGCGGGCGGTCGTGCTGGAACGGCTGCCGGGGCCCGGCGACGAACCCAAGGCGAACGGTCTGCTCGGGCAGGTCGTGACGATGGTCGACCGCCGCGGCCTGTACGGGCGCCTCTCCGGCGCCGAGGGGAGCCCGGCTCCGCTTCCGGCCTTCGTGTTCGCCGCGATGCCCCTGGACCTGAGCCTGCTCGCGGAGAACCCGGTCCTCAGCCTGCCCGTGCCGCAGCCGCGCCTGGTGCGCGTCCTCGCCGACCGCGCGGCCGAGCTCGGCGCGGACCTGCGGTGGGGGCACGCGATGGTGGGCCTGGAACAGGACGGCGAGTCGGTGACCGCCGAGGTCGAGGGGCCGGACGGGCCGTACCGCCTCCGCGCGCGCCACCTCGTCGGAGCGGACGGCGGGCACAGCGCGACGCGCGCTCTCTCCGGCATCGGCTTCCCCGGAGTCAGCCGCGACCGCACCACCACCCGAACCGCCAGCGTGACCGTGCCCGACACGTGGCTGGACCCGGCGACGGGCGGTCTGAACGTGCCCGGCCACGGGACCGTTCCGCCGTTCCTGGGACAGCGGACCGAGAACGGCGGATTCACCTACGCGCCGCTGCCCGGGCAGCCGCCCCTCATCGTCACCGTGGAGTGGGACCGGCCAGGGCCCGAGGGCCCGATGAGCCTCGCGGAGCTGCGGGACAGCGTCCGCCGGGTGCTCGGCGTCGACATGCCCCTGGGACCGCCGACGGGGCCGGGCCCCCACGTGCTGCGTCGGCGGACCGGGGGCAACGACCGGCACGCGGAACGCTTCCGTGACGGGCGCGTGTTCCTCCTCGGCGACGCCGCGCACGTGGACACCGCCGGGGGCCAGGGCCTCAACCTCGGCATGCAGGACGCGATGAACCTCGGTTGGAAGATCGCGGCCGGGATCCGCGGTGACGCGCCCGCCGGGCTGCTCGACACCTACGACTCCGAACGGCGCCCCGCGGCCGAGCGCGTCACCGTGTACGCGCGGGCGCTCAACGCGCTGCTGGCCCCCGGCGGCGACGTCACGGCGCTGCGGGAACTGTTCGGCGAACTCCTCACGGACGCCGACTGCGTGCGGCGCGTCGCCGACCTCATCGCGGGGACCGACATCCGCTACGACATGGGCGGGGACGATCCGCATCCGCTGGTCGGCCGCTGCGCCCCCGACATGGAGCTGCACACCCGGGAAGGCCCGGTCCGGCTCGCGGAGCTGACCCGCACCGCACGGCCGCTCCTGCTCGACCTCACCGACGGCGGCGTCCTGGCCGAGGCGCTGTCCGGGGCGGACGAGCGCGTGGACGTCGTCGTCGCGAGCCCCGGGTCCGGCACGCCCGCGGCCACCGGCCTCCTGCTGCGCCCGGACTGCTACGTCGCCTGGGCATCGTCGTCGCCGCGCCCGGACCGGACGGAGGCGGCGGCACTCCGCTCCGCCGTCCACCGCTGGTTCGGCGCGCCCGGGGGCCCGGTGGGTGAGGGTCCGGCACGCCTCCGCGTCCCCGCGGAGGCGTGCCGGGGGCACCGGTGACCCGCTCACCCACCGCGGGTGCCACGTGTGGCACCCGCGCGGCGCGCGACCCGCCCGTGCCTCAGCTCCGACCACCGTCGAGGGCGGCGACCACGCGCACGGCCTCGGCGACGGCACGGAAGTCCTTGCGCAGGACCGCGCCGTGGTCGCTGGCGACCTTCGCGTGGGTCCGGATGTTCGGGTTGCGGGCGCTCACCCCGTCGAGGCTGGTGCGGATCCGCTCCTGCTCGTCGCCGCGGCTTCCGAAGGAGGTTCCCGAGGCGACCACGTACCTCACCGGGACGGTGACGGCGTCCAGCACCGGACCCAGTTCACGCTCGCGCGAGAGCCTGCCGAGCTCGATGTTGCTGTCGGCCTGCTGTTCGGCGGTCATCCGCGGGACCAGACCCGTCGGACGCAGCAGCGGCGCCAGCCAGCCGATCCGCCGGAACAGCGTCCGGATCCGCCGTTCCATGGCCTCGTCGAGCCAGTCGTAGGGGAACGCGCCGTCGACCAGGACCGCGCCCACGGCGCGGTCCGGGTTCCGGCTGGCCCAGTGCGCCCCCACGAACGCCCCGTAGGACCAGCCCACCACCAGCGCCCGGTCCACCTCCCTGGCCGCCAGGACGGCGTCGACGTCCCGGACCGCGGCCTCGAAGGAGTAGTCCGCCGAGACCCTCGACTTCCTGCCTCTGGCGCGTTCGTCGTAGGTGATGTGCCGCCACCCCGGCCCCAGGTCGGCGACGACTCGCCGCCAGTACCCCTGGGTGGCGAACTGGCCGTTGAGGTAGACCACGGGGGCACCGGGGCCTCCGGTGTCGGTGACGGCCAGAGCCGTGTCGTCGACCGGCACCATGCCGGTCCACGCCGCGTGCTCGGGGGAGGAGCCGTTCCTCGTCATGGGGATCCTTCCTTCGGTGTCGGGCGTCCGGTGATGCTCGCGCGGGCCCCGGGTCCGGACCGGGGGCCCGGAACCCGGTGGGCCGCGGCCGGGTTCGTCACAGGCTGCGGGCGGTGATGTCCCCGTGGCCGGTGGTCGCGCTGATGGTCAGGGCGGCGTCGGCGCCGTCGGCGTTGGCCAGGGTGTTGTGGATCCGGCCGTAGGAGGTCCCGGCGTCCAGGGAGGCGGAGACCCCGTGGGCGGCGTCGACGGTCACGTCGCCCATCTGGGTGGTGAGTTCCAGGGCGCCGCTCACGGCCTCCCTGACGCGGATGTCGCCCTTCTGGGTACTGATCCGCGCGGGGCCGGTGAGGCGGCCCAGGGTGACGTCACCGAAGGCGCGCAGCCGCACGCCCGCGGCCTCGTCGATCTTGACCTGGCCGTTGCCGTGCTCGAAGGCGACCTCGCCCAGCCGTCCCACGGCGCGGAACTCGGCGCACGCGGACCTGGCCTCGACGCTGGAGTCGGCGGGGACCTGGAGGGTGACCTCGACGGAGCCGGTGGGGCCCAGGTACGGGTTCCCGGCCGGCGCGGTCGTGACGCGCAGGACCCCGTCGGCGTACTCGACCGCGGTCCGCTCGGCGGCCTTGACGTCGCGGCCCTTGGCGGGGTTGGCGGGCACGACCTCGACGGTGGCGTCGGCGCGGTCGGCGGCGATGACCTGGACGCGTCCGGCGGGGATGTCCAGGACGGCGGCGATGGGGGCGGGGGCGGTGAACGTGCGCATCGTGTGCTCCTCGTGCGATTGCTGTTTCCAACACCAGAAACGCTACGTTGCGTTCGTGAATCTGGCAACTACTTCGTTGCACACTATTCATATCAACGCAGTTCAGAGCAGCAATTTCATTGCAACGAGCTTGGAGTTAACGCAATGATCGGCGGCCCGCGTGTTGCATTGGACTGTGCGTGAACGCTACGCTGGCCCCACCTGCCAACGACGAGGGGAGACCACGGTGCCGGGAGGCAGACTCACCCAGGCCGAACGCCAGCAGATCGCGCTGGGCCTGGCCGACGGCCTGGCCTACGCCCAGATCGCCCGACGCCTGGACCGCCCCACCTCCACCGTCACCCGCGAGGTGATGCGCAACGGCGGCCCCACCGCCTACCGTGCCGACCTGGCCCAACGCGCCACCGAACGGCGCGCCCACCGCCGCAGGCAGACCCCGTCTCCGGGCCGGCGGACACCAGGCCGGGACCAGGGCCGCGACGACGCGGCCGTGCGCGAGTACGAGGAGACCTTCGCCACGCTGATGATGCACCAGGGCGTGCCCAAGATGATGGCCCGGGTGCTGGCCTGCCTGTTCATCGCCGACTCGGGCAGCCTGACCGCGTCCGAGCTCGCTCAGCACCTGCAGGTCAGCCCGGCCTCGATCTCCAAGGCGGTCTCCTTCCTGGAGGAGCAGGCCCTCATCCGACGGATCCGCGAGCAGGGACGCCGTGAGCGCTACGTCGTCGACGACGACGTCTGGTACCGGTCGACGATCGCCAGCGCCCACGGCCTGCTCCAGGTCGCCGAGACCGCACGGCAGGGCGTGGGCATCCTGGGCCGCGACAGCCCGGCCGGCGCGCGTCTGGAGAACGTCGCCCGCTTCAGCGACTACATCAGCGAGAGCATCCTGCGCGCCGCCGAACAGAGCCACGACGTCCTGTACACCCAGCGCCCCGACACGGACACGGAGCACCCCTGAGGGCGCGGCGACCCGACCCGCGTACGGTCATCCCGCGCGGCGCTGCCTCTCCGGCAGCGGAGCGAAGCCCTCCATCGCGGCCGCGCCCCTGAGGTCCTCGTCGAGGACAGCGAAGGTCGAACAACCCGGATCCGCTGAGCGAACGGCCTTCCCCGAGCACGCATGATCAGGCAATTTTCCTTCAAAATGGGCTTATTCTGCCTTGGGTGCCCGGCCTAGGCTGAAGGGGTGGGGAACCGCGAAGCGACCGCCCCGCGCCGCTCCGCGCCAGCCCCGTCATCCGAGGGGGACAGCGATGGCCCAGCTCAAGACGGCGATCTCCGACACCGGGCTCGACGCCCTCCGGTCCGGCCTGACCGGCCCCGTGCTCACCCCCGGCGGCCCGGAGTACGAGGACGCCCGCGCGGTGTTCAACGGGATGATCGACCTGCACCCGAGCGTCATCGCCGAGTGCAGGACCGTGGACGACGTGCGCCGCTGCGTCGAGTGCGCCCGCGAGGAGGGTCTGGAGCTCGCCGTACGCGGCGGAGGCCACAGCGTCGCGGGCATGGGGCTCACCGAGGGCGGCCTGGTGATCGACCTGCGCCGCATGCACACGGTGGTGGTGGACCCGGAGTCGATGGAGGCCCGGGTCGGCGGCGGCGCGCTCATGCGCGACCTGGACGCGACCACCGACAGGTTCGGCCTGGCCACCACGGGCGGCCGGGTCTCGACCACGGGCGTCGCCGGTTTCGCGCTCGGCGGAGGGTCGGGGTGGCTGGAACGCAAGTTCGGTCTGGCCTGCGACAACCTGCTCAGCGTGGACCTGGTGACCGCCGGGGGAGACCGGGTGCGCGCGTCCGCCGGGGAGAACCCCGAGCTGTTCTGGGCCCTGCACGGCGGCGGCGGCAACTTCGGCGTCGCCACCCAGCTGACCTTCCGCCTCCACCCGCTGCCGCGGTTCGCGCTCGGCGTTCTCCTCTTCCACCCCGACACCGGTCCGGGCGTGGTCCGCGCGTGGCGGGACCTCATGGACGAGGCGCCCGACGAACTCGGCGGCGCCGTGATCTACCTGGTCCCGGGTCCGGAACCGTTCGTCCCCGACACGCTGGTCGGCACGCTCATGTGCGCGGTCGTGCTGACCTGCGCGGGCGACGCGCGGACGCTCCGGGACCTGGCCGCCCCCGTCACCCGGATGGGGCCCGAGGCGGAACTCCTCACCGAAATGCCCTACGCGGAGGCGCAGAAGGCGCTGGACGACCCGCCCGGATACCGCAACTACTGGTCGGTGGAGCACCTGGCGACGCTGCCGGACGAGTTCGTCGACCTGTTCTGCTCCCGCGCGCACCAGATGGTGGTCCCCTCCCCCACGCAGCACATCGTCTTCCCGCTCGGAGGGGCGATGGGACGGTCGATAGCCGACTACCCGGTTCCCTGGCGGCACGCGAAGTGGAGCGTTCACCCCCTGGCGATGTGGGAGGACACCGCGGACGACACGCGCGCCCGCCAGTGGGTACGCGACGTGCGCGAGGACACCAAGCCCTGGCGGACCGGGGACGTCTACCTGAACTTCGTCCCGGAGGAAGGGGCCGAACGCGTCGTCGCCGGGTACGGCGTGGGCAACCACGAGCGCCTGGCCGAGGTCAAGCGGGAGTTCGACCCGGACAACGTGTTCCGCCGCAACCACAACATCTGGCCCGCCCAGACGGGATACCGGCCGCCGAGGCCCCGCGGGTCGTGAGGCCGTCCCCGACAGCCCCGCGCGCGATCGTGTGAACTCCGGTCGCACGCGGGGTCGACCACGGGCGCGGAATCCGCCTCAGACCCGTTCGACGATGGTGACGTTGGCCTGACCGCCGCCCTCGCACATGGTCTGCAGGCCGTAGCGGCCGCCCGAGCGGTGCAGCTCGTTGACCAGCTTGGTCATGAGGACGGCCCCGGTCGCGCCGAGCGGGTGGCCCAGGGCGATCGCGCCGCCGTTGGGGTTGACCTTGGCGGGGTCGGCGCCCAGCTCCTCGATCCAGGACATCGGCACGGGGGCGAACGCCTCGTTGATCTCGGTGACGTCGATGTCGTCGATGGTCAGCCCGGCCCGGTCCAGCGCGATCCGGGTAGCCGGGATGGGCGCGGTGAGCATGTAGACCGGGTCGTCGCCGACCAGGGACAGCTGCACGATCCGGGCGAGCGGGGTCAGGCCGTGCTCGCGGACGGCGCGTTCGGAGGCGATCAGGACCGCGCCGGCGCCCACGGAGATCTGGCTGGCCACGGCGGCGGTCAGCTCCCAGCCCTCGCGCAGCGGCTTGAGGCCCGCCATCTTCTCCAGGGTGGTGTCCGGACGCACGCCCTCGTCCTGCGCGACCCCGGCGAGGGGCGCGATCTGGTCGTCGAAGCGGCCGTCCTCGATCGCCCGCGCCGCCCGCCGGTGGCTCTCCAGGGCGAAGCGCTCCAGTTCCTCGCGCTTGTAGCCCCACTTCTCGCACATGAGCTGGGCGCCCCGGAACTGGGAGATCTCCTGCGTCCCGTACCGCTCGACCCAGCCGTCGCCGTACAGGTCCAGACCGTTGTCGACGGCGAACTGGACGTTGGCGCCCATCGGGACCATGCCCATGTTCTCCACGCCGGAGGCCACCACCAGGTCCTGGGTTCCGGACATCACGCCCTGGGCGGCGAAGTGCACGGCCTGCTGGGAGGAGCCGCACTGGCGGTCGATGGTGACACCGGGGACGGACTCGGGGAACCCGGCGGACAGCCAGGCGGTGCGGGCCAGGTCGAGGGCCTGCGGTCCGGCCTGGGTCACGCAGCCCATGACGACGTCCTCGACCGCGGCCGGGTCGACGCCGGTGCGCGCGACGAGTTCCCTGAACACGTGCGCTCCGAGGTCCGCGGGGTGCACGGCCGCGAGCGCGCCCTTCCTGGTGCCGACGGGGGTGCGGACGGCGCCGACGATGAATGCCTCGGCCACGGGGACCTCCAGGGACGTGGGTACGACGTTCTTAACCGAACTGTATTCGGTTTGGCTCCCGTGGCAAGCCCTCGCCCCGCCGTTTCCGCGTCCTGGCGGGTCGGTGGGGCAGCGCCGGGCCCCGGTCGCGGGAACTTCCGCCCGTCCTCGCCCGCCCCCTTCTAAACCGAATCCGATTCGGTTACCGTGTGAGCGCACGCGACCGCCGACACCCTCGGAGCAGCACATGAAGCGGGAACTCTTCGACTCCGACCACGACCTCTTCCGCGAGAGCGTGAGGGAGTTCCTCACACGCGAGGTGGTCCCCTTCCACGCCACGTGGGAGAAGGACGGCATCGTCCCGCGCGAGGTGTGGACGCGGGCGGGCGAGGTCGGCCTGCTCGGCCACGGCGTGCCCGAGGAGTACGGCGGCACCGGGCTCCACGACTACCGGTACAACACGGTCGTCAACGAGGAGATCTGCCGCGCACACGCCAGCGGCCTGGGCATCACCCTCCAGAACGACGTCATGGCCCCGTACATGGTCGGACTGACCACCGACGAGCAGAAACGGCGGTGGCTGCCGGGGTTCGCCAGCGGCGAGCTGATCACGGCGATCGCCATGACCGAGCCCGGCACCGGCAGCGACCTCCAGGGCATCCGGACCTCGGCGGTGCGGGACGGCGACGAGTACGTCGTCAACGGCCAGAAGACCTTCATCACCAACGGGATCAACGCCGACGTGGTGATCGTGGTCTGCCAGACCGACCCCGACGCGGGCGCGCAGGGCTTCTCGCTCATCGCCGTGGAGCGCGGCGCCCCCGGCTTCGAGCGCGGGCGCAACCTGGACAAGGTCGGGATGAAGGCGCAGGACACCGCCGAGCTGTTCTTCTCCGACGTGCGCGTTCCGGCCGCCAACCTCATCGGTGCGCCGGGCCGGGGATTCGTCCACCTGATGGAGAACCTGCCGCAGGAACGGCTGTCCATCGCCACCTGCGCGGTGGCCTCCGCCGACGCGATGCTGCGGCACACCGTCGAGTACTGCCGGGAGCGCACCGCCTTCGGCCGCCCGATTGGGCGGTTCCAGAACTCGCGTTTCGTCCTGGCCGAGATGGCCACCGAGGTGGACATGGCCCGCGTCTACGTCGACCGCGGGGTCGAGCTGCTCAACCGGGGTGAGCTCACCGTCGAGGACGCGGCCATGGCCAAGTGGTGGACCACCGAGATGTGCAACCGGGTGATGGACCGCTGCCTCCAGCTTCACGGCGGGTACGGGTACATGATGGAATATCCGGTGGCGAGGGCCTGGCAGGACGCCCGCGTGCAGACGATCTTCGGTGGCACCACCGAGATCATGAAGGAGATCGTGGGGCGCGGCCTGGGCCTGTGACACAACCCCCGTTCGGGAAGGGTCGGATCGGTCATGAGCGGTGCGTGGGACGGCCTCATCGTCATGGGCCTGCTGGTCGTGCTGCTCGTCATCGGCGTGCGCAAGCTCCGGCCCAAGGTGCACATCCCCTGGACGACCGGCGGAATCGTGATCTTCTTCGTGTTCCTGTGCCTGCTGCTGTGGGCGTGGTCCTGGCGTTGAGCGCCGCCGGGGCGCGCGTCCGCGGCGCGGCGCCCCGGCCGTGACGGGTCTCAGGCCGCGTCCGCCGCGTACGGGTCGAAGTCGATCCCCGAGGGCCTGGCCCGCGCGAGCGCGTCGCCGAACCGGTCGTCCCTGAGGTCGAGCTGGGCGTCCCCGAAGTCCGCCGACGCGAGGATGTCGCGGATGCCCGGCGGGTAGTGGTCCCACCCGACCAGGTCCGGGTACTGCCAGACGCCGTGGTGGTTCTCCGGCGGGTCGTCGTGTCCGGCCGCGAACCGGAAGGCGTGGGTGGACCAGCCGTCCTTGTGGTAGACGATCTTGGCGTGCGTGCCCTCCCAGCGCACCTCGGAGGCGGGCCGGGTGTCGTAGTCCCCGTGCGCCGACGCCGACACGTACCGCGCCTGCCCGTCCAGGACCCACACCACCACGTGCTCCAGATCGTGGCGGTGGCCGCAGCAGCCGGGGAGGACCTGGTCCTTCTCGAAGTACAGGGCGTACATGTACGCGCACCAGCCGCTGGCGTCGCACCGGGATCGGGAGTAGGAGTTCGTGTTGTCCAGGTCGTGCGCGTCGCGGCAGTCGCCGTTGAGCGCGCCGGACGTGTTGAGGCCCTCGTTCAGCGTGCCGTCGGGACCGATCGCGGGCGTGGGGTAGCAGCCGTCGGTGTCGTAGTCGAAGGCGGGCTGCCAGCGCCCCTCGGCCTCGGTGTGGCCGGCGGGCAGGGACGTCGGCGGCGCGGCCAGAGCGTGTCCGGGCAGGGCCAGGACGAGGAGCAGCGCTCCGACGAGGGCGGGGGCGCCGATCCGCAGGGAGCGGGGCATGGGGGTCCTTCCGGCGAGGGGAACCGGTCATGCGCGCGGGGGCACGCGTCACGGCGCAAGCTAGTCAGCCCGCGCCCGCCCGGCAAGGGGGCCGGAGGGAATTTCCCGCGCCGTTCGCGCGGCGGTCAGGCGGACTCCTCCGCCGCAGGCGCCGCCTCGGCCAGGTCCGCGTCGGCCGACTCGCCGTCGTCCCCGCCGTGCATCGGCATCTCGAACCACACCGCCTTGCCGTCCGGGGTGGGACGGGAGCCCCAGCGGGTGGCCAGCTGTTCGACCAGGTACAGGCCCCGGCCGCCCTCGTCGTCGGCGGCCGCGCTGCGGATCCGCGGCAACCGGAGGTCGTGGTCGAAGACCTCCACCCACACGGCGGACGCGCCGCGGCGCAGTCGGAGCAGGAACTCCTTCTCGGACTGTTCCCCGTCCGGCTCGTCGGTGGAGGCGGCCTCCTCCAGCAGGTCGGTCCAGTCCTCGTCGAACTCGTCGACCAGGCCGCCGGCGTCGAAGGGGGTCTCGGAGTCCAGCACGCCGTTGCCGGTGAACTCGCGGTGCACGGGGTGCGGGGTGGCGTGGATGACGACGTTGGTGACGATCTCCGAGACCAGCAGGCACGCCAACTCCGCCTGGTCGCGGTCCATCCCCCACTCCTCGAACGTGTTGGCGGCCAGGTGGCGCGCCTCGCCCACGGTGGAGGCCTCGGATCTGAACCAGCCCTCGCACAGCGCCAACTCCTCGGAGTGGGTGCGCACGACGAGCAGCGCGGTGTCGTCGTCCATCTCGCCGGGCACGCTGTGCACCGCCGCCTCGGCGATCTGCTCCACGTCCTTGTCGGCGACCTCGGTGACGCGCTCGGCCAGGCGGAGCAGCGCCCCCTCCGGGTCGGGACGGCCGCCCGCCGGCCGCCGGTCCACCAGGCCGTCGGTGTACAGGACCAGGGTGACGCCGATCGGCAGCCGCAGGTTGGCCTGGTGGTAGACGACGTCCTCGCCCGCGCCGCCGCGCGCGCGGACGCCCAGCATGCGGTCGGTGACCTCCAGGTCGAGCTTCTCGACCGCCTCCGAGCTGACCAGGAGCGGCGAGGCGTGCCCGGCGTTGGCGTAGGACAGTTCGCGCGACCAGGCGTCGTAGACCATGTAGAGGCAGCTGACGCTGGGGATCCAGGTGCCGCCGTCGCCGTCGGGCTGCCCGAGCTGGCGGACCCATTCGTCGAGTTCGCGGAGGATGTCGGCGGGTTCTCGGTCGGCCTGGGCGAACGCGCGCAGGGCGGCGCGCAGCTGGCCCATGACCGCGGCCGCGTGCGGTCCGCGCCCCTCGACGTCCCCGACGACCAGGCCCACGCGCCCGGCGGACAGCGGGATGGCGTCGTAGAAGTCGCCGCCGACCTGGGTCTGCACCCCGTAGCCGTGCGCCTGCACGGGACCGGCGGGCAGGTACCGGTGCGCGATCGTCAGGCCGTCCAGCTGCGGGAAGCTGCTCGGCAGCAGGCTGTTCTGGAAGGCGACCGCCGTGGTGCGCTGCTCCTCGAACAGGCGGGCGTTGTCGATGGCCAGGGCCACCCGCGAGGCGATCGCGCCGACCAGGTCGCGGTCGAAGCCGCCGTAGGTGCTCTTCTGCCGGGGTGAGAGCCCGGACAAGGCGAGGGTGAGCACGCCCAGCACCTCGCCCCGCGCCCGCAGGGGCGCGGCGATCGCGGAGGTGACGCCGACCTGGCGGGAGACGCGGTCGGAGCGGTCGGTGGGCGAGCTGTCGAAGAGGTAGTCGCTGCTGACCACGGTCTCCAGGCGGCGCAGCGCCTGGGTGACGAAGTGGCGTTCGGGGTAGCGGACCTCGTCGCCGAACTCGAACCAGCTGCGCGCGGGCGGGATCCATCCCTCGGCGTGCACCGAGACCTGCCGGACCAGGCGGTCGTGGTCGTAGAGGTCGATGAAGCAGTGGTCGGCGAACTGCGGGACGAGGATGCCCGCCACGCCCCTGACCGTGGACTCGAACTCCAGCGAGCTGGCCAGGCGGCTGCTGATGCGCTCCAGCAGACCGTACTGCTCCTCCACCCGGCCGCCGCGCAGGGCCTCGCGCGCGATCAGGGTGATGCCGTCGATCTCGCCGTGCTCGTTGCGCAACGGGACGGCCTGGGCGCGCACGTGGATCCAGTTGGCGTCGCCCTTGAGCACCGCGAAGGTGCCCTCCCAGGGCTCGCCGCGCAGGACGCGGCGGGCCAGCTGGGAGGCGTGCTCGCGGTCGGACTCGTGGATGCCGATGTCGAGCAGGGAGAGCCCCACGTAGTCGCGGCCGTCGACGAAGCCGAAGAGTTCGCGTGCGAAGGGGTTCCAGTACCTGAGCAGGCTGAATCGGTCGATGACGACGATGGCGATCTGCGCCTGGTCCACGACGGCGGCCGTGGCGAGCGCGTCGCTCTCCCGGAAGGGCTCACCCCACCGTGTCATCTAGCCGCCACCTCGCCGTCATGAGCTGCGCACATGCCCGCTCCCGGTACCCGAACGACCGCACCTTGGGGCGAGCGTAGCAACACCGTCAACGTTCCCGCAGCGCATTGAGACAATCCCGATGTGCCACCCATCCACCGAACGGTTCACGGCTTGGCGACGAAGATGTGTCCGGCGACATCCGCCGGCAGGTCGGCGGATCCGGCCTCGCCGCCCGTCACGCGCACCCCGTCGTCCGTGGACCGCAGGACCACTTCCTGATCCGGTTGTACCCCGGATCTGCGGAGCGTGAGCATGATGTCGGCGTCGGACTGCAACTGCTCGCTGATGCGCCGGACGGTGACGGTGGTGTCGCTGTTCCCCGCGACATCGACCATGGGCACGATCGAGTCGTCGGTGAACGGCTCCGGCGAGTAGTCCTCCAGGCCCAGCTCGTCCAGGCCGGGGATGGGGTTGCCGTGCGGGCACACCGAGGGGGCGTTGAGCAGGGTGACGAGCCGCTCCTCCACCGCCTCGGAGATGACGTGCTCCCAGCGGCAGGCCTCGATGTGGACGTCCTCCCAGGGGAGGCCGATGACGTCGACGAGCAGCCGCTCGGCGAGCCGGTGCTTGCGCATGACGTGGGTGGCCAGGCGGCGGCCCTCCGCCGTCATGACCAGGTGACGGTCGTTCTCGACGCGCAGCAGACCGTCGCGCTCCATGCGGGCCACGGTCTGGCTCACGGTGGGGCCGCTCTGGTGCAGGCGCTCGGCGATGCGGGCCCGAAGCGGGACGATCCCCTCCTCCTCGAGCTCGAAGACCGTCCGGAGGTACATCTCCGTGGTGTCGATCAGCCCGTGTGCGGTCAAGTCTCCCCTCCCAAGGCTCTGTGCCCGTCGCGATCACGGCGGGCACGGCAGGTCTCTCACAACACAGGCCGGGGGTACGTGATTCCCAGAGGCCGA
The DNA here is from genome assembly GCF_044457925.1 of Nocardiopsis sp. NPDC050513. NCBI lineage: Bacteria > Bacillati > Actinomycetota > Actinomycetes > Streptosporangiales > Nocardiopsidaceae > Nocardiopsis > Nocardiopsis sp. NPDC050513. Next base: position 51,208 of record NZ_JBITHK010000003.1, read on the forward strand.
GTGGGGACCGGGACGTCCGCAGGACCGCGGGAGCGACCACCGATACCGCAAGCATATCGCGACGGCGACGGCGCGATCTTCTGGTCTCACAGTGCGGACGCGTCGCCCCCGTCGGGGGTTCGGTCGGAACCCGGCGCCTGGAGGGCGGTCCGCACCCCCTGCGCTGCGGACCCCGCCGATCGGGGGACACGGGTACACGGGTGGGGGGGTTGGGTGTCCTGGGGCTCAGACGCGGCCCCGGCTCGACCCACGATATACCGAACGGGCGTACGAAGTGGCCCGAAAGGACGTGTGCCGGGGGATTCGGGCGGGCGGGCCGCGCGGCGGGTCAGGGCGCGAGACGCTCGACCCGCCACCCGCCCCGCCCGTCGGGCGTGTAGACGAACCGGTCGTGCATGCGGTCCGCGCCGCCCTGCCAGAACTCGACCTCCTCGGGGACCAGCCGGTAGCCGCCCCAGTAGGCCGGTCGGGGGATCTCCTCCTCGGCGGCCCACACGTCGTCGAACTCCCGGTACAGGCGGTCGAGCTCGGCGCGGTCGGCCACCGGCTGGGACTGCCGTTCGCTCGCCCAGGCGCCGATCTGGGATCCGCGCGGCCGGGACGCGAAGTAGCGGTCGTTCTCGGCGTCCGACAGGCGGGTGACGCGACCGGCGAAGAGGACCTGGCGGCGGACGGCGTGCCAGGGGAAGACGACGCCGGCGCGCGGGTCGGCGTCCAGGGCCCGCCCCTTGCGGGAGGTGTAGTTGGTGAAGAAGCGCAGTCCCCGGCGGTCGTAGCCCTTCATCAGGACTGTCCGCGCGCGCGGCATGCCCGTGGGCTCGGCCGAGGCGAGCACCATGGCGTTGGGCTCGGCCAGGTCGGAGGCGTAGGCCTCGTCGAACCACAGGTGGAACTGCGTCATGGGGTGGTCGGCCAGGTCGGCCCGGTGCAAGGGTTCGCCCATGTACGGTTTCCGCAGTTCGGCAGGGTTTCGGTGGTCCACGAGGGGCATCCTCTCGCGCCGCGCGCCGATCGCGCCACCCGCCCCACCCGTCGACGCGTCGGCCCGGTCCGCGCGTCCGCCCGCGGACGTGTGACGCCCCGTGCCCCCGTCACGGATGTTCACGCCGCCAACACGTGCCCTGACCGGCCGTGTCGAGGACCTCACCACTACCCTGGTGACCGTGACCGACGACATTCAGATTCCCGCGAACCTGCTGCCCTCCGACGGCCGCTTCGGCAGCGGCCCGTCCAAAGTCCGCCCGGAACAGCTGGAGGCGCTGGCCTCCTCCGGCACCCGCTACATGGGCACCTCCCACCGCCAGAAGCCGGTGAAGTCCCTGGTGTCCCGGGTGCGCTCGGGTGTGGGCGAACTCCTCTCCCTCCCCGAGGGCTACGAGGTCGTGCTCGGCAACGGCGGCACGACCGCCTTCTGGGACATCGCGGCGCACGGTCTGCTGCGCTCGAAGTCGCAGCACCTGGCGTTCGGCGAGTTCTCCAGCAAGTTCGCGAAGGTCGCCCAGGGCGCTCCGTGGCTGGAGGAGCCCTCCGTCATCAGCACCGACCCGGGCAGCCACGGCGAGCCCGTCGCCGAGGCCGGTGTGGACGTGTACGCGCTCACGCACAACGAGACCTCCACGGGTGTGGCCGCCCCGATCAAGCGGGTGGCGGGCGCCGACGACGACGCGCTCGTGCTCGTGGACGCCACCAGCGGCGCCGGCGGCCTGCCGGTCGACATCGCCGAGACGGACGTGTACTACTTCGCGCCGCAGAAGAGCTTCGCGGCCGACGGCGGGCTGTGGATCGCGGTCATGTCGCCCAGGGCGCTGGCGCGCGTGGAGGAGATCGCGGCCGGCGGCCGGTACGTCCCGGAGTTCTTCTCGCTGACCACGGCGGTGGCCAACTCCCGCAAGGACCAGACCTACAACACCCCGGCCGTGGCCACGCTGCTGCTGCTCGCCGAGCAGCTGGAGTGGATGAACGCGCGGGGCGGTCTGGATTGGACGGTGGCGCGCACGGCCGAGTCGTCGTCGATCCTCTACACCTGGGCGGAGAAGTCACCGGTGGCGACGCCCTTCGTCACCGACCCGGCCAAGCGGTCGCAGGTGGTCGGCACGATCGACTTCAGCGACGAGGTGGACGCGGCGGCGGTCGCGAAGGTGCTGCGCGCCAACGGCGTCGTGGACACCGAGCCGTACCGCAAGCTCGGCCGCAACCAGCTGCGGGTGGCCATGTTCCCGGCGGTGGAGCCGAGCGACGTCCAGGCGCTCACCGAGTGCGTGGACTTCGTGCTGTCCCGGCTGTCCTGAGGGACGCCGGGCGGGGGCCGGTCCGCGGCGCGCGGGTCCGGCCCCGCCGTGTGCCGGGAGGCGCCGGGCGCGGTCGGGTGGCGGACTCGGGGAGAATGGTTCCTCCGGCCCCTCCGGGGGGTCGGCCGTAGATCCCCCCGAGGACTCTGTCGTCTACTCCGCTTTCCCAGGACGGTTCGGCTGTGCGCAGGAACAAGAAGGAACTCCCGATCAAGGTCATCTCGCACCGGGGGGCGTCGGGCCACCGCCCGGAGCACACCCTGGCCTCCTACGAGCTGGGGGCGCGGTACGGGGGCGACTTCATCGAGATGGACCTGGTCGCCACGAAGGACGGGAAGCTGATCTGCCGCCACGAGCAGGAGATCGGCCGGACCACGGACGTGGCCGAGCGTCCGGAGTTCGCCGACCGGCGCACGAGGCGGACGGTCGACGGGCGCGAGGTCGAGGGGTTCTTCGCCCAGGACTTCACCCTGGCCGAGATCAGGACCCTGCGCGCGGTGGAGCGGCTCCAGGACGTACGCGCGATGAACGCGCTGATGGACGGGGCCTACGGGATCCCGACCCTGGACGAGGTCATCGAGCTCGCCCTCGCGCTCACCGACGAGCTGGGGCGGCCGATCGGGATCTACCCGGAGACCAAGCACCCGGCCTACCACGTGTCCCAGGGGCTGGAGCTGGAGCCCGCCCTGGTCGCGACCCTTCGCGAGGCCGGGCTGACCGGCCCGGAGCCGAGGGTGCCGGTGTTCCTCCAGTCCTTCGAGGCGGAGAGCCTGCGCAAGCTCGCCGAGACGGAGCTCCCCCTCGTCTACCTCATGGGCACCGAGGAGCACTGGCTGCACTACACCACCCCGGACGGCCTGGCGGAGGTCGCCACGTTCGCGCACGCCATCGGGCCGCACAAGAGCCTGGTGATCCCGACCACCGAGGACGGCGGGTTGGGCGAGCCCACGCATCTCGTCGAGAACGCGCACGCGGCGGGCCTGCTGGTGCACCCCTACACGTTCCGCAGCGAGAACCACTTCCTTCCCGAGCAGCTGCGCTCGGACGGCGAGCCGGGCGACTACGGGGGCTTCGCCGCCGAGTACGAGGCGTTCTTCGAGGTCGGCGTGGACGGGGTGTTCACCGACTTCTCCCGCCACGCCTTCCTCGTCCGCGAGCACTTCCTCACGCCCGAGGGGTAGCCCGGCACGTCACTGGACGTCGAACTCGTTGCCCTCGGGGTCGAGCATGGTGACGTGCGAGGCCCCGGGTTCCTCGACCGTGCGCACGGCCGTCGCGCCGAGGGCCTCCAGGGCCTTGACCGTCGCGTCGCGCCGGTCGCGGCCCACGCGCAGGTCGAGGTGGAGGCGGTTCTTCACCGTCTTGCCCTCGGGCACCCGCTGGAAGAGCAGGCGCCGGCCCAGGCCGATGCCGGTGTCCTCCTGCACGGGGTCGTCGGGGTGGCGGATCGCGGCGACGGTGACGAACGCCCTCAACCCGTCCACGACCGTGTAGTCGTCCTCCCCGACCAGACCCTGGTCGACGAGGCGTCCGATGAGGGCGTCGTTGTCCTCGGGCTCGTACTCCAACGCCGTCGCCCAGAACCGGGAGAGCGAGAGCGGTTCGGCGCAGTCCACGACGAGCTGGACGTTCACGGCCATCGGTGATCCCCTCAACCTCCGGGGGCCGGACGCCCCCGCTGATTCCAGTTATACTGGTTACATGAAGACGAGCGCAACGGGCGTGCCGATGCACCCTCCGGACGGGGCGGACTTCCTGTTCGATCCGGGGGCGCTGTGCCTGGAACTGCTGACCACGGGCGGGCCCGACGAGCTGGCCCGCTGGGAGATCCTGCACGCGCCCGGCGACCTGGCCGCGTGGACGCGGGTGTCGAGGCTCCGTCTGGAGGACGTGCGCGTGTCGGAGGCACACGTGACCGACGCGCGCCGCCTGCGCGACGCCGTCCTGCGCGTGACGCGCGCGGCGGCCCGGGGCCGGGCGTTCCCGGAGGAGGACGTCGCCGAGATCAACCGGTGCGCGGCGGAGCCGCCGCTGGCGCCGGTGATGACCCCCGGCGGGACCGCGTCCTGGGCCGTGCCCGCCGACGGATCGCGGGTGCTGTCGACGGTGGCGCGCGACGCCGTCGCCCTGTTCACCGGACCCCACGTCGACCGCGTGCGCGAGTGCGCGGCGCACGACTGCCTGCTGCTCTTCGTCGACACCTCGCGCCCCGGCAGGCGCCGGTGGTGCTCGATGGAGCGCTGCGGGAACCGCGCGAAGGCGAGGGCGCTGCGCGCCCGCCGGGAGAACCAGGAATGAGGAGCCCGATGGAAGAGGTCGGACTGACCCGGGACGCCGGATACCAGATCGGCGTGTCACGGACCCTGCCGCTGCCAGCCGAGCGGGTCTGGCGGTTCATGACGAGCGGGGAGGGGCTGGAGCTGTGGCTGGGCCCGTCGCCCTCGATCGAGCTGAGACAGGGAGGCGTGTACCGCACCGCGGACGGCACGGAGGGCGAGGTCCGCGGATTCGGCGAGGGCGCGCGCCGCCGCGTTCGGCTCACCCACCGGCCCCCGGGCGGACCGGAGACCACGGTGCAGGTCAGAGTGACGCCGAAGCACGGGCGCGCGGTGGTGGGCTTCCACCAGGAACGGTTGGGCGGCCCCGAGGAACGGGCGGAGCGCCGCGAGCACTGGAAGCGGGTCATGGCCGCGGTGGAGGCGGCGCTTCTGCCCGACGGAGAACCTACCGGCGCCGAATACCCGTGGGTAGAGTGAAACGGCTTCGGAAAGCACCCGGACGGAGATGTGAACGTGACGCAGAAGAGCTCGCATGATCCGCGCAGACACACGCTCAGTCGACACGGCCACGCGTTCGGCGACGACCCCGGGGCGGACGCGGCCCCCGAACCGCTGAGTTTTCCGGAAGAGGTCGAGAGCCTTCGGACCGCGATCAGGAACGAACTCGACATGAAGGTGGAAGACAGAGGAGGAAAGGTCGGCGTCCTGGGTTCTGAGGCGGTGACGATCGCCTTTCTCCTGGACGAGTTCTCCGCACGCACCAGACTGCAGATCGAGAAAGGCGAGATCGACGGCAGCGCCGAGTCGATGACACGACTCGCCGACGACATGTCCCGGCTGTTGAAGGCCTCCCTGTGGGTGGAGGACGAGTGACCGCGGACTCCCCCGAGCGCTTCCTCACCCTCGCGACCGCCTGGGTGGGCCACAGCGGTGGCGTCACCGTCAACCGCGAGCTGTCGATCGCCCTGGCCGAACTCGGCCACGACGTCTACGCCCGGGTCAGCGTGCCCAGCCCCGGGCATCCGCTGGTCCACGTGCAGGGCCTCGACCCGGTTCCGGGGATCACCGACGAGCGCGGCCAACTCCTGCGCGCGGACGGCCTGCCCAGGAACGTGGACGTCATCATCGGGCACGGCCGCTTCACCGGCGGGGCCGCCTCCTATCTCCGGGAGAAGTTCTACCCGCGGGCCCGGGTCGTCCACATCACGCACGCGCTCACGGACGAACTCGACCGCCTCCGCGGCGACCCCCAGCAGGCGACGCAGCACGCCGAGACCGAACGGCTGCTCATCTCCAAGTCCGACCTGGCCGTCGGCGTGGGGCCGCTCCTGACCGACGACACCGCGCGACTCGCCCGGATGTGCGAACACCCTCCGCCCGTCAGGGAGATGATCCCCGGTGTCCAGCTGGGCCGGCCGGCCGCACCGGATCCGCTCCAGAAACGCGTCAACCTCCTGCTGTTCGGACGCGCCGACGACCCGCTCAAGGGCGTGGACACCGCGGTCGGGGTGCTCGTCGCGTTGCGTCACAAGGGAGTCGACGCGCAACTCACCATCCTCGGGGCCAAGCCGGGAGCTCTGAAGGCCGGCGAGGAGATGATCCGGAAGGAATTCGGGCAGAACGTCAAGCTGAAGCCCTTCACGAGCGACCGTTCCGTCATCGAGGCCGAGATCCGCGGAGCCGATCTCATGCTCATGGCGTCACGCCACGACGGGTTCGGCCTGACCGCCACCGAGGCGGCCGGATACGGGCTTCCCGTGCTCGTACCGAGCAATATCGGAGCCGGGATGTTCCTGAGCGATCCGAAGAAGGTCCCGCCGGAACTGGGACTTCCCTCCGTGGTCCAGGTTCCGGCGGGCGCGCACAGTGCGCCCGCGGACGTGTGGGCCGATCGCGCCGAGGCGCTGATCCAGGACATGGCGCGAACCCGCCACAGGGCGCTCGCACTGCGGGAGCATCTGGGAAACCACTTCACCTGGAAGCACACCGCGCAAGCCCTGACGGAGGAACTGAACAAGCTCGGGCCGAAGGACCCGCCCTCACTCGGGAAGGGCCAGCAGTCCGCGAGTCTGGTCAACACGCGCGCCAAGGCGGGCGCGGCGTCGCCGCGGAAGGCGGAGGGACTCCTGTCGCCGGAGGCGGAGACTCCCAGGAACAGCCTGCCGGCGCCGTGGCACGGAACCGGAAGGGGCGACGGAATCGTCAGGTGACGGACAGCACCGCTCAGCCGTTCCACAGGACGGGGACCATGTTCGGGTACTCGGCGGGCAGTGCGCCGATCTCGACCGGCTCGCCGCTCCCGTCGACGGGCACCGAGTACCAGGACGCCTCGCCCGAGTCCGCGGCCGAACGGAACAGGACCCGGCTGCCGTCCGCCGACAGAACCGGGTGCCCGTTGTCCCGGCCGCCGCCCGGCAGGAGCGTGCGGGTGGGCGCCTCACCGATCCGCAGCGTCTCAGGGTCGAGCGACACCACGCTGAAGGGTTCGTCGTCGAGCAGGATGTCGTACTCGCCGACCATCATGACGGGCTGGCCCGGGAAACGCTCGTCCGCCCTGGTCCCCAACCTCTCGAGACTCCAGTCACCCGTGGGAACGATCTGGGGATCGGAGCGGCCCATCCACGAGACCGCGGGATCCCCCTGCCCCAGGTTCCGAGCCCTGAGATCCCCGCCGAGATCGTTCACGAAGTAGCCCACCACGGTCCCCTGCCGGTTGGAGAACCGTGGGAAGTACATGTTGTCGTACGGGTGCAGCCGACCGCTGTCGTCCATGAACCCACCGGGAAGGTCCTCGAAGGACTCGGGGTAGGCGGAGTAGATGTGACCGCTGTGGGGATCGACGACGACCCGCCCGCAGCCCTCGTCGCACGCCTCCACGACCTCGGTGGCGCCGCTCTCCGGATCCAGGGACATGACCGTCCGCTCCCGTGAACCCTCGTCGAGTTCCAGGTAGTAGATCCGCCCGTCCAGGTGGTTGTACTGGGGGGAGATCCGGTGCACCGCGTCGGAGAACTCCGAGTCACCCCCCGTCGGCAGCAGGGCCTCCACCGTGCCGTCCGAGGACATGGCCCCGATGGTCACCGCATCGGTGCCCTGGACGTTCTCGGTGACCGTCACCAGCAACGAGGAGGACTCGGGGATCACGCTTCCCGCGAGTTCGTGCGCCCGGTTCCGGTGGTGCGCGAGGTAGTCGTACTCCCCGACCTGGTCGGTGACGCAGTCCGGCAACGCGACCGCGCGCATCATCTCCACGGGACGCCCCGCGCCCAGAACCGGGGTCCGCGCGCTCACCGCGTCAGCGGCCGTGAAGGTGTGGGTGGCCTGGACCGACCCGTCCTCGTCGGAGACACGGGAGACGGTGACGCTCCCCTCACCGCACTCCAGCCCGAGGAAGCCCTCACCGGCCAGAGGCGCGGCCGCCCCGTCCGCCGACGGGCTCTCCTCTCCCTCCGGCCCCGGTCCGGACTCAGCGGTGCACGCCGCGGCGAGCAGCAGGGCCGCGAGCGCGGCGCCCGCCTTCCAGGGAACGGACGAACGCGTGTCACTCATGGTCGGTCCTCGTCGTCTTCCGGGGGTCGGGGGGCAGGCGGGGAGGGCACACGGGCGGAAGGGCCCGTGCCCCCGAGAGCCGAATCACCGCATCCCCCCGTCACCGGCGGCGAGGTGGATGTGGTCCACGTGGTTCTGGGTGATGCTGCCACGGTCGCTCAGCGGCCGACGTACGGTCGTCCAGTCCCCGACCGGGTCCCTGGCGGCGTTCCAGATGTGGAAGTTGTAGATGAGCCCCTTGACGTTGAGCTCCTCGTGGTTGGCGATGACGTAGTTGATCACCAGGATCGCCATGGCGTCGCGCTCAGGGGTGGGGACGGCGCCGAGGTCGGCCATCATGTAGTCGATCGCCTCGCCGGTGTGGTGGTCGCTTCCCGGGTCGTTCCGCCGCCCGCCGGCGCTGACGTAGAAGCGGCCGAACCGTTCCTGCAGGTGCTCGTGGACACCGCACATGTAGGGGTGCAGCTGGCCCAGATCCGCGCAGTCCACCAAGGTCCCGTCCGCGAACTCGGCGCCGTCGGGGCCGACGTGCAGCGAGTCGTAGTAGGCCTTCCGTTCCATGACCGCGTCGACGTACTCGTCGCTGTTGTTGTAACCCCGGACCGCCCGGCGCATCGCCTCGTCGGTGGTCAGGTCGTTGTCCCCGCTGGAGCACAGATGGGCGACGGCGGCGGCGGTCGCGTCGAAGATGTTGTGCGGGTCCTCCTCGCCGTCGTCGTCGCCGTCCTGCCCGAAGGTCTCCCACGACCCCGGGATGAACTGCATCGGCCCGACGGCCCGGTCGTACTCCTCGTCGTCGTCCAGATCGCCGTCGTCGGTGTCCTCGATCTCCCGGAGGTCGCCGCTGCCGTCCAGCCGGGGACCGAAGATCTCGGGCGCCACGTTCCCGTCCTCGTCGACCTCCGCCCCGCCGAGTGTCGCGTGGTCGGACTCCTCGTTGCCGATTCCCGCCACCAGACTCCAGGTCATCCCCTCACAGCCCGGTGCGATGTCGTCGGCACGGCCGGCGGCGATGACATACGCGGCGAGAACGGTCTGGGGTATGCCGGCCACCTGGTTCGGCGCGCTCGACGAGGACGTCTCCGCGTCGTCGACGAAGATGAGCAGAAGAAACAGGGGAATGAGAAGAACGACCGCGATGAAGCCGATGGGGACGATGACCAAGCCCTGCTTCATCCGCCCCTCCCGCCCGTGCCTTCCATCCGCCCGAAACTCCGACGAAGTTTGACCCATTCATCTGCGGATACACAAACCCACAGATCAGAGCGGCCATCTGGGCCGCATGGCACCGCATCCGTGTACTCTTCACTTCGCCCCCTCGACCATCGAAGGTGAATGCGCAGTGCCCGACCCTCACAATCCATGGGTAACCCCAGATCAGGGCCCCGCCTCGGACTCCCAGACAACGGAAATGGCCGTCGGCGACTCCGACGACCTGGCAACCATACCGACAGGCCCGGTCCTCCCCCTGGGCAATATCGGCGCACCCGGTTCGGGCGGCCTTCCCCTTCGGGAAGTCACCCGTCATGCCAGGTTGTGGTGGGTGGGAGCGCACGGAGGGGCGGCGGAGAGCACCCTCGCCCGGCTGTTCTCCGAGTCCGCTGAGAGTCATCATTCCTGGCCGAAATCGGCCACAGGTCATGACAACGCGGATATCCCCGTGGTATTGACGGCACGAACTCACCTGGACGGACTCCGGTCCGCCCAGGAAGCGCTCACCCAATGGGCCTCGGGCCAGGTGCCCGGAGTTCGCCTTCTCGGTCTCGCTCTGGTGGCGGACGCACCGGGAAAGTTGCCGAAACCGCTGCGCGACTACGCACGTCTAGTAGGTGGAGGAGCTCCACGAGTGTGGAACGTCTCCTGGATCGAACAATGGAGAACGGACCCCCCGGGCTCCCCGGGGAACGGCTCCACGAGCTCCGAGGTGAGAAAACTCCTCAAGAGCGTCAGAGCCCTTCTCTAGACAGACCTCAGATCCACCGACCGGAAGGACCGGAGTCCCCCGCATGAACGAAACGATCACGCTCGCCGCGGAAGCCGCCGCCATGGTTCCCGCCTTCGACATCGAGGTACAGACCCAGGCCCCCGAAGGCCTCCAGGGCGGATTCACCACCATTCTCGGCTGGGCCAAGTGGGTGGCCCTCGCCGTCTGCGTCCTCGGCCTCATCGTCGCGGGCGCGGTCATGGCCATCCAGTCTCGCCGCGGCGAGGGCGGCGAGCACATGAGCAAGATCGGCATGGTGCTCGCGGGCGTCATCGTCATCTCGGGGGCGACGAGCCTCGTCTCGTTCCTGGTGAGCTGATCTCGGCGGAGAGGGGAGGGCCATGAGCGACGAGCAGCCGTTGGCCACACCGTCATTCATCGTGTCGGCCGCGTTCGTCGCGCTCGTCGTGGTGGCCGGGGCGGCGATCAGCCTGTGGCCGAACGATGACGGCGCCGGGCCCTCCGGGACGGGCGGCACCGCCGGGGAGGAGTCGCCGAGCCCGCCCTCCCCCGTGGAGGAGCGGTCGTTCACACCCTCGGAGAGCGGCAGCCTCTGCGGCCTGGAGGCGCACACGACCGAGTTCGAGTTGCTCCTGCCCATCCAGGACACGACCTGGACGGCGATCAACGGCATGCGCGCCCCCGAGTCCGCGGAGTTCGGGCCCGGCGTGCTCGACGGCGGTGTCCGGTACTGCTACGCCCGCACACCCGAGGGCGCCGTACTGGCGGCGGCGAACTTCCTCGTCCTGGCCAACTTCGGCCGGGAGGAGATGGTCGGCCGCTGGGACCTCCTGGTCATCCCCGGCCCCGGGCGGGACGCCTTCGCGTCGGTGATGGAGGCGCAGACCGAACCCGCCGAGGTCGAGGGGCAGATCAGCGCCGCACGCGTCGTCTCCTACAGCGAGGACGAGGCCAGGATCAGCATCGCCATCGCCCTCGCCTCCGGTGAGCGGGCGAGCATGAGCTTCGACCTCGAATGGACGCAAGGGGACTGGAAGATCGTGGTCGACGATTCCGGTGAGAACGACTCCAGTTTCACCGTCCTGGAGGACCTGACCGGCTTCACCCCCTGGGCGGCCATCTGATGTGCGGATTCACCGATATCTCCTGTCATGTGGGAAACGTCGTCTCCGGGGTGATCGAGAGCATGATCGACAAGTTCGTCGACGCGGTCGAATCGGTCGTCACGAACATGCTGACGTTCTGGATCGACGTTCCCTCGATGGGCATCGAGGACGGCGAGGTCGCCGCGGCCGCGTCGGACCCTCCCTCCGCGGGGCTCGCGACCCTCCTCGGATACTTCACCTGGATCGGCCTCGGCGTGGCCGTGCTGTCCCTCATCATCCTCGGCGCCATGCTCGCCATCGCCAGGTCCAGGGGGGAAGGCGGCCAGCACCTCGGGAGAATCGTCATCGTCCTGGGCGCGGTGGCGTTGATCAGCGGCGCCGCGTCCCTGATCTCGGGCCTGCTCAACACCATGGACTCCACCAGCGCCGGTGGAGCGGCGGGGTTCCTGCAGAGCAGGCTGTTCTTCTACGTCGGGATCGCGGCGACCGCCTCCGCGATCTTCGGGGGCGTCAAGATGGCCTGGGAGCAGAGGGCCGAGCCGGGCAAGGACCTCCTGAAGTCGCTCCTCACCCTCGTCGTCGTCTCGGGAGTGAGCGTCACCGCCATCAGCACCGCGATCGGGGTGGGCGACGAGTTCTCGGAGTGGATCATCGACGAGGCGGCGGCGCAGAGCGACATCGGCGAGATCACCACGGGGTTCGTCGCGGTGATGGGCTTCGGCTCGCTGGCGACGGGACCGGGCGCGCTGGTCCTCGTCCTCGTCCTCGGTCTCATCATCGTCATCGCCGGACTCGTCCAGATCGTCCTGATGATGATCCGTGACGGCATGCTCGTCCTGCTCGCCGGCGTGCTGCCCCTGACCGCGGCGTTCACCAACACCCAGATGGGCAAGTCCTGGTTCCAGAAGGCCGTCTCCTGGGTCGTCGCCTTCCTCCTGTACAAGCCCGTGGCGGCGATCATCTACGCGCTGGTCTTCGTCCTCCTCCAGGTACCGGACGGCGACCAGAGCTTCGGAGAGGCCCTGAGGAGTGTCCTCCTCGCGGTGACGATGCTGTTCCTGGCGATCTTCGCGCTCCCAGCGCTCATGAAGTTCGTGACCCCGATGGTGGGCGCGACCGCGGGCGGAGCCCTCGCGGCCGGTGCGGCGTCGATGGCCTCCCAGATGCCCACCGGGGCCGGATCCGGCGGCGGAGGCGGCAGCAGCGGGAGCGGCGGCAGCAGCACCGGGGGCGGCGGCCCCACCGGCGGCAAGAACGCCCCCGGTGGTCCGTCCGGAGGCAAGGCCCCGTCGACCAGGGGTTCCACCGGCGGCACCGGCGCGCAGACCGGAACCCAGGCCGCCACCCAGGCGGGAAGCTCCGGCGCGGGGTCGGCGGCCATGAAGTCCAACCCCAAGACCGCGGCGATCTACGCGGCCGCCAAGGCCGTCCAGAAGGGCGCCGAGAAGGCCCAGCAGTCCGTCGACGACACCGCCGGGGGAGACGGTCCCAGTGGCAGCGCATGACGACCTGACGCGGACGGTCCGGACCTACGGCAACTGGAGACGCCCCGCGTCGGCCGGGATCATGGGGCTCGGCACCATCGGTACCGCCTTCCTCCTGGCCAGCCTGATCATCGTCGTCTTCGTCGTCATGGTCGGTGGTCTCCTGCGCGGGGCGATCGCCGGAGCGATCCTCTCGGTCGTCCTGCTGGCCGTGCTGACCAAGGACAAACACGGCAAGAGCACCTTGTCGAAGATCGGAGTGCAGATGCTCTGGTGGAAGGCCCGGGCTCTGGGCGCCCACCTCTACCGCTCGGGGCCCCTGGGTCGAGTGCCCTGGGGCCGCTACCAACTCCCGGGGATCGCGGCTCCCCTCCGGCTGAGCGAACACCAGGACTCCTACGCCCGCCCGTTCGCCCTGCTCCACATGCCGGTCAACGGCAACTACTTCACGGCCGTCATCGCGACCGAGCCCGACGGCGCCGCCTTGGTGGACCCCGAGCAGATCGACTCCTGGGTCGCCGAATGGGGGCACTGGTTGGCCAACCTCGGCGACGAACCCGGCCTCGTCGCCGCGTCGGTGACGATCGAGACCTCCCCCGACACCGGGACCCGGCTGCGCCGCGAGGTCGTCGGCCAGATCGACGAACAGGCGCCTGAGTTCGCCCGGCAGGTGCTCCTGGAGACCGTCGAGTCCTACCCGCACGGCTCCTCCCTCGTGCGCGCCTACATCGCGCTCACCTTCAACGCAGGCAAGGACAAGAAGACCGCTCCCGAGGAGATGGGGCGCGAACTCGCCGCCCGCCTCCCCGGTCTGACCGGAAGCCTGTCCGCGACGGGCGCCGGTGCGTCCCGCCCCCTCGGCGCCCAGGAGCTGTGCGAGGTGGTGCGGATCGCCTACGACCCGGCGGCCGCGGTGCTCATCGACGAGGCGCGTGCCGTGGGAGAGATCCCCGAGATCGAGTGGCCGGACGTCGGCCCCACCGCCTACCAGGCCGGTTGGGACAGGCTCCGGCACGACAGCGCGCTGTCCGTGTCCTGGACGATGACCGCCGCCCCGCGCGGCAACGTGCAGTCCAGCATCCTGACCCGGCTGCTCGCACCGCACCCCGACATCGCCAGGAAGCGCATCACCCTGCTCTACCGCCCCCTGGATCCGGCGAAGACCGCCGCGGTCGTGGAGTCCGACCTGCGCGCCGCCCAGTTCCGCGCCAGCTCGAACGACCGGCCGACCGCGCGGGACATGATGGCGTCCCGGTCGGCCCAGGCGACGGCGGCCGAGGAGGCCGCGGGCGCGGGCCTGGTGAACTTCGGCATGGTCGTGACGGCCACCGTCGACGACCCGGCCAAGGAGGCCGACGCCCGCGCCGCCGTCGCCAACCTCTCGGCCGCGTCCCGGCTCCGCCTGCGCCCCGCCTACGGCGCCCAGGACTCGACGTTCGCCGCCGGACTGCCGCTGGGCATCGTCCTGCCCTTCCACCTGAGGATTCCCGTGGAGATCAAGGAGCAGATGTGAGTATCCGACGCGGCGGAGGGCACCGGAAGAAGTCGGCCGAGGCCAGGGGAAGATACCGGAGCGCGCCGCGCGCCGAGCAGTCCAGGATCACCCCCAAGCGCCCCGGGCCGCGCGGCTGGTCGTCCTACGGCGCCGGTGAGTCGACCGTCGTGGAGATGGCTCCCGAGTGGCGGGGCACCACCGTGCAGGTGTGCGGTCTGTGGCCGTTCGCCGTGGGCACCGGAACGCCGATGGTCGGCGTTCCCATCGGGCGCAACATCATGTCGGGCGCGACCCTGTGCTGCGATCCGATCTCCTGGTTCCAGCGCGCCAACCTGATCTCCAACCCGTCGATGTTCGTCCTCGGCAAACCCGGGCTGGGCAAGTCGACGATCACCCGGCGGATGGCCACCGGACTGTCCGGGTACGGCGTGCAGCCCTTCGTCCTCGGCGACCTCAAGCCCGACTACGTCGACCTCGTCGAGGCCCTGGGCGGGCAGGTGATCACCCTCGGCCGCGGCCGGGGCCACCTCAACGTCCTCGACCCGGGTCAGAGCAGCGAGGTCCTCGACCGCCTTCCCGCGTCGGAGCGGGTCAAGGTCGTGGCCGACGTGCACGGACGGCGGCTCACCATGGTCACCGCTCTGCTCACCATCATGCGCTCGGCCCCGGTGAGCGACCGCGAGGAGACGATCCTCGACCGGGCGTTGAAGGTGCTCGACGAACGCCACGAGGGAACCCCGGTCCTCAAGGACCTGTTGCAGGTGATCCAGGACGCGCCCGATCCGGTGCGCCAGGTCGCCCTGGACCGCGGCAGTCTCACGCGCTACCAGGAGATCACCGACCACCTGGAGGCGTCGCTGATCGGTCTCGTGGGGGGCGGACGCCTGGGGGAGATCTTCTCCCACCCGACCACCACACCGATGCTGCGCGACCGTCCGGTGGTCTTCGACGTGTCCAACATCGACGACACGGAGATGGACCTCCAAGCCGCCGTCCTGCTCGCCTGCTGGTCCACCGGGTTCGCCACCATCAACCTCTCGCACGCCCTCGCCGACGCCGGGCTGGAGCCCCGCCGCCACTACTTCGTCATCCTCGACGAACTGTGGCGGGCCCTGCGCGCGGGCCACGGGATGGTCGACCGGGTGGACGCCCTCACGCGCCTGAACCGTCAGCGCGGTGTCGGCATGGCGATGATCTCGCACACGATGAGCGACCTGATGTCGCTCTCCAGCGAGGAGGACCGCAGCAAGGCCAAGGGCTTCGTCGAGCGGTCCGGAATGGTGATCTGCGGGGGCCTCCCGCGCGCGGAGATGCCCATGCTGTCCTCGGTCATCCCGTTCTCCACGGCCGAGCAGGAGATGCTCGGCTCCTGGCAGGACCCGCCCGCCTGGGACTCCCACGCCGGTACGGAGAGCGCGCCCCCGGGGCGCGGAAAGTTCCTCGTCAAGGTGGGCGGCCGACCGGGCATCCCCGTGCAGGTCCAGCTGACCGAGGCGGAGAAGGGCATCAACGACACGAACAAGCTCTGGCACAGCGTCTCCCGGACGGGGACGGTCGAGCCGGAGGACGCCACCACCGCCCAGGAGCCCCAGGCCTCGGCGCCGGACCGGTCTGAGGAGGCCATGTCATGAGCAGAGCGAGCAAGGCTCCGACCGGTATGAACACCGAGGCGGTGCTGATCTGGGTCCTGATCGTCACCGTCGTGCTCACCGTCGGCACCGTCTGGGTGACCGTCCAGGTCGGCGCACGGCTCGGCGACGGCGCCGACCCGGTCCCCGCGAACCCGTTCGACGCCGTCTTCGGCGTCCTCGGCGGAGAGATCGCGTGGACGGGCGCGCACACGCTCGTCCTGGTCGGGCAGTGGGTGGTCCTGGGGCTGCTCGGCGTCCTCGTCCTGGTCCTGCGCCGCGGGAAGCGAGGTCGGGTGGACTCCTCCGCCTCCCACATGGGCGGAGGGAACGATCTGGAGAGGATCACGGAGAAGGGCGCCAGGGCCAGGGCCGAGCGGCTCGGCGTGGTCGGTTCCCCCGGGGTTCCCATCGGCCGGTCGGTCCGCGACCGCCAGATGCTGTACGGCTCCTGGGAGGACATGCACGTCGACATCTGGGGCCCGCGCACCGGTAAGACCACCTCCCGGGCGATCCCCGCCATCCTGGAGGCTCCGGGGGCGGTCCTGGTCACCAGCAACAAGCGGGACGTGGTGGACGCGACCCGGGGTGTGCGCGAGGCCGCCGGCCCGGTGTGGGTCTTCGACCCCCAGGCCATCGCCCTGGAGGAGCCGGACTGGTGGTGGAACCCGCTGTCGTACGTGACGGACGAGGTGAGGGCGGCCAAGCTCGCCGGCCACTTCGTCGCGGGATCCAGGGACGCCGACGCCAAGACCGACGCCTTCTTCGACGGCGCCGCGCAGGATCTCCTCGCGGGACTGCTCCTGGCCGCGGCCCTGGACGACCGGTCCATCCTCCAGGTGTACACGTGGCTGACCCGGCCCCACGACGACGAGGCGGTCGGCATCCTGGCCGGCCACCGGTTCGATCTGGTGGCGGACAACGTCTCCGGTGTCGTGAACTCCCCGGAGAAGCAGCGCGGCGGCGTCTACGGCACCGCCATGCAGATGGTGTCGTGCCTGATGAGCCGACAGATCGCCCCGTGGATCTCGCCGCGGCAGCCGGGCGCTCCGGACCCGCGCAGGCACTTCGACCCCCGTGAGTTCGTCGCCCGGGGCGGCACGCTCTACTCCCTGTCGAAGGAGGGCAAGGGCAGCGCCGGACCGCTGGTCACCGCCCTGACCGTCGCCGTCGTCGAGGCGGCCGAGGAGTTGGCCACCACCCAGAGGGGCGGACGCCTGAGCACACCGCTGCTCGGAGTCCTGGACGAGGCCGCGAACGTGTGCCGGTGGAACGACCTCCCCGCGCTCTACTCCCACTACGGCTCGCGGGGCATCGTCCTGATGACGATCCTCCAGTCCTGGTCGCAGGGCGTCGACGTGTGGGGGCAGAGCGGCATGCGCAAGCTCTGGTCCGCCGCCAACATCAAGGTCTACGGCGGGGGTGTCTCCGAGGTCGAGTTCCTCAACGAGCTGTCCCAACTCATCGGCGACCACGAGGTGGACAAGGCGTCGTACTCGGGCGGCAGGGGCGGGCGCTCGGTCTCCTGGCAGGTCGACAAGGAGCGCACGATGGACGTCTCCGACCTGGGTTCGATGCCCCCTGGCCGTGCCGTGGTGATCGCCTCCGGGACCCCTCCGACGCTCGTGGAGACGGTCCCGTGGATGGCCGGACAGTACAAGGAGCTGGTGACCGCGTCCCTCAAGCGGTACGAGCCCTGACCCTCCCGGGCCCGGAACGGCCCCGGCACGACGGCGCGACGCGGTGCCGCCCCAGAGCGGACGGAAGGACGGACAGGTGGCCGGAAACGAGGACTGGCTCGACGAACTCGACAAGCTGGCCGACGGAGCGGAGGAAACCACGGACTCGTCCGACCAGCCCGTGCACGGCAACGCGGTCGACTTCTTCGAGAGCTACTTCCGGCACGTCTACAAGCGCAGGGTCGGCATCCGCAACCAGTACCGCTGGTCCGCCAGGTGGTGGGAGAACCCGGAGGCCCTCATCCGTGTGGACGCCGTCTGGCGCGCCTGGGAGAGCCTGAGCGCCGACCCGTCGACCGGGATGAGCAGCTGGCTCCGCGACCACGCGGACTACCACATGGGGATCCTGCTCTCGCCGGACGGGCCCATGGGCGGTGCGGAGGACCAGAACCAGGCGGGAGAACCCCTCCCCCACGATCCGCCGCCTCCGGGGCAGTTCCCGGACGTCCGGGACCGGTAGGCCCCGTCGTCCGCCCGAGGGCCGGGAACACCGTTCAGTCGCCGCGGCCCCGACCGGAGCCCCGCATGATCCGCCGCGCGTCGAGGCGTCGGCGGGCGGCCTGGTCCTGTTCCTGGGGCGCCGCCTGTCGCGTCGGCGGAGACGAGGTCCTGCCCCGGCCCAGGAGGTCCTGCGCGCTGGTCCGGCCCTGCTCGCCCCGGTGCCCGTCCCCGCCCGCCTGGACCTGCTCACCCTCCTGAACCGTCTGCGGCTGGAGGGGTTGTCGATCCTGCTGGTGCGCCCGCTCCTCGTCGGCCTGCTCGTCCTGCTGGACCGGCCCGCTCCGCTCGCCCTGCCGCTGGGGCAACCCCAGCTGCTCCGCCAGGTACTGCTCGTCCTGCTCCATCCGCTCCAGCTTGCCGAAGAGCGCGTCGAGACCCTCCTGCTCCCGAGCGTTCCCCGGGACGATGCTGGCCGCCTCGGCACCCATGCGTTCCAGATCCGTCCACGTGCCGGGGGCGTCGGGGCCGTTGTTCTGGACCAGTTCGTCGAGGCTGGCGCCGAAGCGCCTCTCGTACCCCCGGTTCAGGTTCCAGCCCGCGATGCGGGCCCGCCACCTGTCGTCGCGGTGTCTGTGCGCGGCCAGGGCGGCGTCCTGGATCTTGGCCGGGGTCGCGTCCTTCCACCAGGAGTCCCGGCCGACCCCCCTCAGCGTCTTCCTGTCCTCCTTCCACCGAGCCCGCGTCTGCTTCCGCTCCCGCCGCTCCCGGCGCCCCGGCGCCTGTTCCCTCCTCCTCTGGTCACGCAGTCGTGCGGCGATCCTGGCGTTCGCTGAGCGACCGACCGCCCTGGCGATCTCCATCTGGAGGTGGATGGCGTGGAGCAGCGCCTCCTCGGCACCGTCCGACCTCTCGTCGATCTGCACCTGGTCTTCCCCATCTGCTCGGAGGCGTCGGATCCGTCACGGACCCGGGTCGCGGCCGCGGTCGGACCGCGCCAAGGGCGAGGACGCCGGAGCCGCCCGCTCACGCCCCCAGACTGAGCGCCGCGAGACGGTGGGAGGCTGCCCGGGTCTCCTCCCGGAGGTCGCCGAGATGGACGATTCCGCCCCTGGCGAGGTGTTCGTCGAACGGCACCCGGACGACCCCGGCGACCCTTCCGTGGAAGAAGCGCTCCAGGCCCGCCAGTTCCTCCGGGCCCACCACCCGGGGATCGACCCGGGAGACGGCGGCGAGCGCGGTGGATCCCAGTCGCTCGTATCCGTTCCTGGACAGCCATTCCAGCGTCGTGACGGCGGCTCGCGCCGCGTCCAGGGCGGGCTCCAGCACGATGACGACCCGGTCCGCCAACTGGAGGACGTGGTTCATGCCCGGGTTGCCGAGGCCCGTGCCGCAGTCGGTGAGGGTGATGTCGTAGTACTGCTCCAGGACGTCGGCGGCCTTCTTGTAGGCGCCCCGCTCGTCCAGCAGGCCGGTGCTCTGCTCCGGGTCCCCGACGAGCGCGTGCATCCTCGCGCCGTTGATCGAGACGTACCGCCGCAGGTCCGAGTACCGGGTGATCCTGCCCGCGTTCTCGTAGAGGTCCCTGAGGGTGTGGGGGTTCTGCAGCGGCACGCGGTCGCGCAGCGTCCCGCTGTGCGGGTTCATGTCGACGGCGATCGCCCGGTTCTCGCTCGCGGAGGCGAAGACCGATCCGAGCAGCACCGTGGTGGTCGTCTTGCCCACCCCGCCCTTGAGACTCAGAACGGCGATCCGTGTGTGGGAGCCCACGACCGGGATCGGAGCCGCCGACACCGGGGGCACGGGGACGGGCGCGCCCGCACGGCGCTCGAAGACACCGGTGACCCCGGATCCGGTCCCGTAGCCCTGGTTCGCTGGCCCGTACCCGACGGGGGGAGGCGGTGCGGGGGCCGCCCCGCGCTCCTGGTTGATCTCCTCGATGACGGAGGCCCACAGGTTCTCCGACTCCGATTTGCTCAGCGGCGCCGGCGGCGCCGAGGGGCCCTGGGCGGGCGGGGCCCACTCCGAGGTCCCGGAGGTGCTCTCCCGGGCCCGCTGGTCGTCGCGCTCCCTCTCCTCGAGACGGCGCCTGACGGCGCGGAACAGCACGGACGAGGCCGAGACGCGGGGACGGCCGTCCTCCGTGGGACGCTCGCTCCGGCCCTCGTCCAGTCCCGCGTCGGGCTGGGGGTCCGACGTCACAGGAGAGGCCGGAGGCGGGGGGAACGGCGGGCGCTCCATCGGCGCCGCGCCGGTGTCACCTCCCGGCGTGCTGGAGGGCTCCGGGATCGGCTGTGTCCCCGGAGCGGCCGCGGCCTCGGAAGCCCCGGCCCCCTCCCGCTCCGTCGATGCCGCCTGCTGCTCGGGCCGATCGCCCCTGGACCTGGTGTCCCGGATCTTGCCCTGGGAACCGCGCCGACCCTGCGCGGCCGACCTCTTCCTGCCCTGGCGCTTGCCCGGCTCGGCGGTGGAGTCGTTCTCGACCAGGCCGTCGGGGTACACGACGAGCGACCACTCGTCCTGATCGTCCACCGTCAGCGCGCGGACCGGGCGCCCCAACTTCTCCGCGGTCTGGGCGATGTGCCGGATGATGTTCGTGCGCGTCTCCGGAAGATCCCTTCCCGTGACCGAGGTCGAGACACCGTTGACGATGACCTCGGCCGCCTCGTCGTGGAAGACCGTCGCCGTGATCTTCGGAAACGAAGGCACCTGCTTGTGGTCTACGCGCACGGCCATCCCCTCTGCTTCGTCGTGCTCGTCCTGGGCGGCGTCGAGGATCGGTGCGAGTGCGCCCGCTTCCCCCGTCGTCCGGTTCGGGCCCGCCCCCGTCACGGCACGGGACAGGACGAGAGCCACGCGTATTCTGACTCACGGGGAGGTCTTTTCGTTCACCTGATCGTCGTGCGAATGTGAGGAACGGTCACCGGAACGCGCGATCGGTCGTCCTCCCGCGCCGCAGGAGGCGCCGCTACCCCCGGCGGGCGAGCAGCACGATCCCGCCGATGAGCAGCGCGGCGACCACGACCCCGCCCAGGATGAACGGCAGCGCTCCCGCTCCTCCGCTGCCCGCCTCGGCGCCCGCCTCGCTCTCCTCCGGCGTCGGCTCCGGATCCGCCCCGGTGGGCTCTCCGGACAGGTACCTCTCCTCCAGGGGCACCCGCCACACGGGGGCGTCCACCCCCTCCGTCCCGGCCATGAGCGCGGTCCCGTCGGGGGTGAAGGCGATCGACTCCCCCTGGTCGGACTCGGGCAGCTCGAAGGAGCCCAGGGAGGTGCCCGGCACGCCCTCGGCGGCGTCGTAGACGTTGACCCCCCAGTAGGTGCGGATCACGTAGCGGCCGCCGTCGGGCGAGAAGGCCGCGTCGGTGGCGAACAGCGGCGCCGAGTCGATCCGCTCCAGGGTGTTCGCACCCGCCGGGTCGAGTTCCTCGGGCGCCGCGTACACGCCGCCGGAGAACTCCTTGGACACCACGTACAGGCGGCCGTCGCGGGGGTCGACCATCATCGCCTCCGCGTCGCGCCCTCCGTCGGCGTAGGCGAGGGTGATCTCCTCCGGTTCGACGGTGGCGTCGGCGAGGGCCGCGGGTTCGGGGAACCGGTAGACCGAGACGTCCGGCCAGCTCCCGCCGAAGTTGTCGCCGATGTCGCCCACGAGCACCCGCGGGGTCCCGTCCGCGCCCTCCGTGACGGTGATCGCCTCCCAGTCGCGCAGCTGTACGGCGAGGGTGATCGTCGCGAGGGTCTCGCCGTTCCCGTCCACCGCGTACACCTCGGGCGCGATGGGCCCGCTGTCGTTGTGCGTCCACCACACGCCCTCGTGCAGCCGGGACGGGGCGATGCCGCTCGACTCCGCGATCCTCGGGTCCTGGAGGGTGAACGCGGTCTCCGACCCCTCCGGCCCCTCGCCGCCGCGCGGGTAGTCCAGGCCACCGGTGCCCCCGTCGCCCGGTTCGGCCGTCGAGGCGGCGGCCGGGACGGCGGAGGCCGCGACGAGGAGGGCGGCCACGGCGAGTGCGAGCGGTCGTGTCATGGTCGCCATCCTGCCAGGGCGTTGCGCCCCCGGTGCTTGCACCCGCTGGGGAGCGGGCACATTCGGCATACGGAGCGCCGTGAGGAGAGCCAGATGAGGATCGTCGCCTGTCTCAACGGAGACCGCCGTCCCGGCGCGCATCCCGCCCTGCCCGTGTCCGCGGACCAGATCGTCGCGGACGCGCACGCCGTGGTCGAGGCGGGCGCCACCGCGATCCACGTGCACCCGCGCGACTCGGGAGGCGCCGAGTCGCTCGAACCGCAGGTGGTCGCGCCCCTGATGGAGAGACTGCGCGCCGACGGGCCCGAGGTCCCCGTGTCGCTGACCACCTCCCTGTCCGCCGAGTCCGACCCGTGGCGCCGGTACGACCTGGTGCAGAGGTGGGCGTCGTCCGCGTTACCGGACTCGGTGACGGTGAACCTGCACGAGGCGGGGTCGGTCGACCTCGTGCACCTGTTGGACGACCGCCGGGTGGCGGTGGAGGCCGGGGTGTGGACGGTGGAGGCGGCGCGCATCCTGGTCGCGACGAGGATCCCGGTGACCGCGGTCCTGGTCGAGCCCACCCAGGTCACGGTGGCGGACGCGCGCGCCAACGCCGACGCGGTGATCGCGCTCCTGGACCGGGCCCGGGTGACGGCGCCCCGGATGCTGCACGGATCGGACGCGACCGCCTGGCCGATGCTGGAGGAGGCGGTCGAGGCGGGCTACGACGTGCGGATCGGGCTGGAGGACACGATGCGGCTGCCGGACGGCACGGAGGCCCACGACAACGCGGCGCTCGTGGCGCACGCGGTCGGCCTGGTCTCCGCCAGGGCGTGAGCACGCCCCTCGGGCCCGGATCAGCCGAAGAGCGCCCCGAGCACCACGATGAGCATGATCGAACCGAGCACCACGGGCAGCAGCCAGCGCTGCTTGCGGTTGTTGGTGAGCATGCTCATGGCGTGTCCAGCTCCGGTGGTCGCTCCGAATCGGCTTCCCAGCCTAACGCCCAGGTCTGGACGGTTCGGTAGCGGTCGGCCGAACCGGGACGGCTCTCGATGAGGTGCACGTCGCGCGCCCGCCAGCGGGCTCCCCGCAGCTCGCCGAGGTCCTCGACGACCTCGGCGAGGTCGCTGGGCGGACGGCTCCGGGCGACGGTGAGATGCGGCACGTAGGGGCGCCGTTCGACCGGGATCCGCACCGACCGGGCGGCCCGGCGCATCCCTCGGGCCAGGGCGTCCAGGGCGTCGAGGTCCCCCGTGACACCCGCCCAGAGGACGGACGACCGCCGGCCCCGCGGCGGGAAGCGGCCCCAGCCCTCGACGGCGAGGGACAACGGCCGTTGGGTGCGCGCCGCCGCGCCGATCGCCTCCGTGAGCACCGGCAGGCGCTCCTCCTCCACCTCGCCCAGGAACACGAGGGTGATGTGCCAGTCGTCGCTGTGGGTCCAGCGCAGGGGACGCCCGTGCGAGCGCCCCCGGTCGACGGCCTCACCGAGCGCCCGCAGGACCTCGGTCGGGGGGTTGAGCGCGACGAAGAGTCTCATGCGGTGGTTCCTTCCCCTCCGCCCCTGGCCCGACCCGCGGCCACCGCCGCGGCGGGCCCCGCGTCTCGGGGTGTCCCCTGTCCGAGGACCCCTGTACCGTCGGCGGTCTGGAACCGCGACCGTGCCACGCGCGTCCCACCGAAGCGGACGCGGAAGCCCGGCACGCCCACGAGGCACGTTCCCCGTCCGTCGGCGACGAGATCACCAGAGAGGTGACGGTGCACGATCACGACGCAACGCTGACCGAGTACGAGCGGATCTACTCCGCGGCCGCACGCATGCTCTTCCTCGCTGACGAGAAGTGGCGGGGCGAGCGCAGCCCCTGGCCCGCGCGGCGTGTCTCGGCGTGGCGGAAGCTGGCGGGGATCCTGGGCGCGGATGCCACCGTCGGCGCCGAACCCGGCCAGCCCTCCGACCCGACCCGGCACGTGCTGACCCAGCGGACGCCCGACGACCGTCCGGTCCCGCTGGCCAGCGCGGCCACCGCGTGGCAGACCCGTCTGGACCAGGGCAAGGGCGTCCAGAACCCCGCGTACATGCTCCTGGAGCACCCCGAACTCCATCCCGTCCACTACGAGGCGCACGCATGCGTCATCGTCTCGTCCGGTTGGGCGGGAAGCCTCAGTGAGATCGTCGCCGAACTGGGCAGGCGTGTCGCCCCCGGACGCCCCGCGTACACCGTCGGCCCCAGCGCCGAGGGGCTGTCCGTGACCCTGCACGAGATCGCCGACCACCTGCGCGGAGCGTTCACCGGAGCGGGGCCGACACCCCATCCGGCCGGGGCCGCCCGGGTCAGTGGGACCCCTGCCGCACTGGTCACGGACATCACGCGGGAGCACTGTGAGCGGCTGCGTGCGGCCGCGCTCGCCGCCGCGGCCGAGATCCCCGTTCTCGAGGAGTTCACGGGGTCGAAGGACGTGTCCATGAACCGGGACGTCGTCGACGCCGCGGAGATCCTGCGCCAGATCGCCCGTGGTTCCGGGGGCGACCCCTGGCGTGAGCGCGGCCAGTCCACCGACCCGTCATCCCAACGGTTGGGGACATGGCGGCGTACCACGTTCGCGGAGTTCGACCACGAACTGCGGGAACGGCTGTTCACCGGCGCTCCGCCGCCCCGTGTGCCCGAGGTACGGGAGCTGGCCGCCCCCGCCCCACCGCGTGGCGGTCTCCGATTCGGTGCGCTGTCCGAGTCGGCGGCGTTCGTCGTGGCGGAGATGGTCGACGAGGTGGCAGCGCGGCTGTGGCCCGGCCGATCGGTCGGGACCATCGGGATCGACGCCTACCCCCTCGCGGAGACGGCACACCGGGTCAGGGGACAGCTCAGATCCATCTGACGTGTCCTCTTCCCTCGACCGGAGCATCCTTCAGCGGGAGTCATGGCCAGCTACCTCTTTCTCATGTTCCACGCGGAGCACAAGGACGGCGGCATCGTCCTCAACGAGCGGTTGTGCCAGGCCATGGCCGAACGGCACGACGTGCATCTCCTGAGTGTCGGAAACCATCCCGACATCCCGGGGGTGAACGTCGTTCCGCTGCTCGACGACGCCGTTCCCGAACACCGGCGGGAGGAATTCGAGAGCCACACCGGAACCGTCGGCGGCTACTCGGAGAAGATCAAGATCCACCTCGCCGACAGGAGCCCCGCGGAACTCGGTCTCCCCTCAGGGCCCGACGGCGTCGACTTCGTCGTCGGGTACAGCGACGTGACCGGTGGCGCCGCGCTCTGGATCCGGGACCGGTTCTATCCCGAAGCGCGGGTGGGGGCCGCGCTCACCATGGATCCCGAAGCGGTCCTCGCCGTCCATGGGAAGCCGGAGTTGGGTCGGCGTCGCGTCGAGAGACACCGTGAGGTCTTCCTGGAGTCGGACGTCGTCCTGGCGCACGGGGTGAAGACAGCGGACGACGCGAAGAGGATCATCGGCGCGGACGAGGTCGGAGGTGCGCGTCCCCCGATCCACACCTTCATCCCCGGGAACGACGTGGGCGGACCGCCACCCCCGCCGCGCGGACGCGACGACCCCTTCAACGTGCTCATGCTCGGCCGCATGGACGATCTGAACAAGGGAGCCGTGGACGGGGCGCTGGCCGTCCAGAACATGCGGAGAGGAGGCTACGCGGACACGAGGCTCACACTCCTCGGAACGCAGAACATGGACATCGACGCGTTCCACGCATGGCTGGGTGAAGACCTCGATGCGGATTCCCGGGAGTTCGTGGACATCAGGGACTTCACCCCGTCCCGGGAGGAGATCTCCGCGGCGATCGCCGAGGCCGATGTCGTGCTCGCGAGCCCCGTCAGCGAATCCTACGGGCTCGCCTACGCCGAGTGCGCCTCCGCCGGCACACCGGTGGTCGCCACGGAGGGCAACGGCAACGGCTTCGCGAGCGTGCTCAAGGACGGCAGGCTCGTACCGCCCGAGGTCGGGGCCATGCTCGTGATCGACGACAACGGCAGCACCAACCACGACAACGCCCGCATGGGGACCGGACCCGCGACACGGCTCAAGCGGTTCGAGGTCATCTCCGCCAAGCTCATGGACGTACACGACAACCCGGACGCCTACCACCAGGCGGCCCTCGCACTCCAGAACGAACTGAGGAACTACTCGCACCGCGACGCCGCGAACGGGATCCACGCCGCCATGGAACACGTACGCGACGGAGGAACCCAGGACACCTTCCAGCGGCCGGGCGGACGGATCGACAGGGTCACGGCCGTCGCGCACGAGGGCGGCGGGTCCGGACCGGGCGCTTCGCGGACGCACGACCGCTCGTCCGACGCGCCCCGCGCCATGGACCTCCTGGGCAGGGGACGGCCCGTGAACCCTCCGGCGGCACGGGCGTCGGAGGGCGCTTCGCCCGGCTCTCTTCCCCCGGACACGCGGAACCGCGCCCGCGAGGAGCGCGGCTCAGGCATCGGAGACTGAACATGTGGCCGGTGGCGCCGCCTCCCCCGTTCCTCGGCTCACACCCGCGTGCCGGTCTCCTCCGAGGAACGCCGGTCCGCATCGACGTCGCCACCGCAAGGCCCCGGCGCCTCTGACGCAACGTCAGCCCCCCGAGCCCCCTCGGTCTCCTCGGTCTCCTCGGTCTCCTCGGTCTCCTCCGTCACGTCCGGGCTCTCCAGACCCGGACTCCTGCCGGACACCAGGTCCCGCAGGGGCGCCCCCGTGGCCCTGGCCAGCAGCGCGCCCAGCGCGCACACGACCGCGATCGTCACCGCGCCGCCCACGGCCAGGCTGACGCGCGGGCCGAACGCGTCGGCGAGCAGGCCGACCACGGGGGCTCCGATCGGTGCCACACCCATGAACACCAGCATGAACATGCTCATCACCCGGCCGCGCATCCGCGGGTCGACGCTCAGCTGGAAGGTCGCGTTGAGTGTGGTCACGAACGTGATGAAGGCGACGCCCATCGGTATGAGCACCACCACGAACGACACGTAGCCCGGCATCGCTCCCGCCACTATCTGGAACACCCCGAAGCCCAGGGATCCCAGCAGCACCAGGCTCAGCCTCGGGCGCTCCCGGCGGGCGGCGAGCAGCGCGCCCACCAGCGCGCCGACCGCCAGGGCCGCGGCGGCCACCCCGAACGCGGCGGCGCCCGTCTCGAACACGTTGTTCACCATCAGGGCGATCTGGTTCTGGCCGTTGGCACCGAAGAACTGCACGCACGCGGCCAGCACGAGCAGCAGCACCAGGTCCCGCCTACCGCTGACGTAGCGCAGTCCCTCGCGGATCCGCCCCTTGCCGCCCGGCACGGGGTCGGTCCTGTGGAGCTCGCCGGTGCGGATCATCAGCAGCGCGACGATCGTGAAGCCGAACGACAGCCCGTTGACCATGAACACCGGGCCGCTGCCGATCCACGCGATGAGCAGTCCGGCGATCGCGGGTCCGGTGACCCGCCCGAGCTGGAAGCTGGCGCTGTTGAGCGCGATGGCGTTGCTCAGGCGCTCCCGGTCGACCATCTCCGGGACGAAGGCCTGACGGCCCGGGTTGTCCAGCACGGTGATCAGCCCGAGCGCGAACGCGAAGAGGTAGACGTGCCACACCTGGGCGGCGCCCGCGGTGGCGAGCACGCCCAGAGCGACGGCGAGCAGACCCATGGAGCCCTGGGTGAGGACCAGTAACCGCCGTTTGTCGATGCGGTCCACGAGCGCCCCGCCCCACAGGCCGAACAGCAGCATCGGCAGGAACTGGAGCGCCGTGGTCATGCCCAGCGCGATGCCGCTGCCGCCGCTCAGTTGCAGGACCAGCCAGTCCTGGGCGATGCGCTGCATCCAGGTGCCGGGGTTGGACATGAGCTGACCGAGCGCGTACAGGCGGTAGTTGCGCACGGACAGGGACCGGAACATCGCCAGACGCGGCATCAGCCCCCCACCGCCCGTCCGGGCTCGTGGTGCGGGGCCGTGCCGGTCGGGCGGAAGGTGGCGCTACGTAAGCGTAAACGGCGTTGACTCATTACTGGAGACAACGCCGTCCACGACCGTGCGCATTCCCGTCACGGGGCCGCGGGCCGGATCAGCCGAGGAGGGCGTAGATCGGGGCCTCGGCGAAGTGCACCAGGAAGATCACCGAGATCACCCACAGCAGCGGGTGCACCTGGTTGGCCTTGCCCTGCACCAGGCGGACGAACGCGTAGCCCAGCAGGCCGAACCCGATGCCGTTGGCGATGGAGTAGGTGAACGGCATCATGATGATCGCCAGGAACGACCCGATGCCGAGCGCCGGGTCCCGGAAGTCGATGTTGACGACCTGGGTCATCATCATGAAGCCCACCAGCACCAGCACGGGTGTGGCCGCCTCGAACGGCACCAGGCTCACGAGCGGGGTGAAGAAGGTGGCCAGCAGCATCATGCCGCCGGTGACGATCGGCGCGACTCCGGTCCGGGCGCCCTCGCCGACGCCCGCCGCCGACTCGGCGTAGACGGTGTTCACCGACGCCGAGCCGAGGCCGCCGAGGATCGTGCCGAAGGAGTCGGCGACGAGGACGCCGCGCGTGTTCTCCATGTCGCCGTCCTCGTCGACCAGCCCGGCCTCGTAGGCGACGCCGACCATGGTGCCCATGGTGTCGAAGAAGTCGGCGAGCAGCAGGGTGAAGACGAGCATCAGCACCGTGGCGAAGCCGATCTCGTTCCACCGCGCCAGGACGTCGCCTCCGCCCTCGGCGAAGAGGCCGACGAGGCTGAGGTCCGGAAGGGCGACCACGTCGCCGACACCGGTGGGCAGGCTCGGGACGGTCAGGCTCCAGCCGAGGCCGTCCGCCTCGCCGCTGCCGAGCACGGTCTCCACGAGGATCGCGACGACGGTCGCCAGGACGATGCCGATGAGCAGCGCGCCCTTGACCCTGCGGACGTACAGCGCGACGCTCACGAGCAGGCCGAGCACGAAGACCACGATCGGCCAGCCGTTGAGGCCCCCGTCGCCCAGCTGGACCGGGGTTCCCTCGCCCGCCTGGACGAACCCGGCGTTGACCAGGCCGATGAGCGCGAGGAACAGGCCCACGCCGACCGCGATCGCGGTCTTGATCCCGGGCGGGATCGCGGCGAAGACCGCCGTCCGGAACCCGGTCAGCACCAGGACGAGCAGCAGGACGCCCTCGATGATGACCAGCAGGAAGACGTCGGCCCAGGGCATCAGCGGGGCGAGCCCGTAGGCGATGACCGCGTTGAGGCCCATGCCCGCCGCGATCGCGAACGGGTAGCGGCTGACGATGCCCATGAGGACGCAGGAGATCGCCGCGACGAGGGCGGTGACGGCCGCGACCTGGGGAATGCCCAGGGTCTCGCCGTTGACGTCCTCGGCGGTGCCGATGATCAGCGGGTTGAGGACGACGATGTAGGCCATGGCGAAGAAGGTCGCCAGGCCGCCGCGGAGCTCGGTCGAGAGGTTCGAGCCGCGTTCGGTGAAGCGGAAGTAGCGGTCCATGAAGCCCGATGGGGCCTTGGACGGCATGGAGGGGGATGTGCGTGGAGTCTTCACGTCAGCCTGACCTGGTCGCGTTATGGGACAACAAGGATTCTGGGCCAGGTTAGTTGCGTCTTCGTACAACAGATGTCACAGCTGACGCTCGTGTTTCGGAGGAAACACCATATGGTCGGATGATCGGCTGCACGAATGTGACCGAGCACACCGCCTGCCCAGCCCTGTCCGAACGCCCCCGTCCGCCCGGGGCGGAGGGGCGCGCCCGGGTCCGCGGCGCCGCCAGCCGATAGCCTGGGCACGTGCGCAAACCTCGCCAGCCCGACCCCGACGTCCACGAGAGCGACTACCGTGTCCCCGCCGCCCTCGGCACCGTGGCCTGGACGGTGGCGCTCATCGTCCTCGTCGCCCTGGGTGACGGCCTCCCCGACACCGAGCGGTGGTGGATCGGCGTCTGTGTGACCGGGATCGTCCTGGGCGTGTTCGGTTTCCTCTACATCCCGCGGCTGCTCCGCAAGCGCGCCGAGGCCGCCGAACGCGCGCTCCCCAGCACCGACGGTGACGCCGCCGACCCCTCCTGAACCAGCCCACCGACCAGCGCGGCACCCGTGCGCCTGACCGATAATGGGCGGGTGTCTGAGACAGAATTCCCGCGAGCGCTCGCCGACCGCCTCCGCGGCATCCTCATCGACGCCGACTACACGGTGTCCGGCGTCCGAGACCGGCTCGGCGACGCCGCCGCACGGGCGCTCGCCCGCGAGGAGCTGGTGCCCGCGCTGCGCGCCACCGGCGGGGACGAACGCCTCGGACTGCTGCTGCGGCTGTGGTGGCTCCAGGCGCCCATCCCCGAGCGGGCCGCCCGCGCCATCCTGCCCGTCGACGAACTGGCCGGGGCCGGGCTCGTCACCGTCGACCGGGACGCCGCCGACGGCCCCGTCGTGCGCGCCCTGGTCCACCTCGGCCCGTGGGAGCTGGAGGAGGGCCGCCCGGGGTTCGTCGTCTCCGACCCCAAGGTCCGACCGGGCAGCGGGACCGTGCCCCGGCCCGACCACGTCGTGGGCGCCGGGGGCGCGTCGGCGACGCTGTCCCAGCTCATCGTGGACGGCCCGGTCGACCGCGCCCTGGACCTGGGCACGGGCTGCGGTGTGCAGGCGCTGCACCTGGCCTCCCGCGCCCGCGAGGTGGTCGCCACCGACCTCAACCCGCGCGCGGTGCGCCTGGCCGGGATCAGCCTCGCGCTGTCCGGCGTCACCGGGGCCCGTCTGGAGCAGGGCTCGATGTTCGACCCGGTCGCGGGCGAGCGCTTCGACCTGATCGTCTCCAATCCGCCGTTCGTCATCACCCCCGAATCGGCCCGGTTCACCTACCGCGAGTCCGACCTGCCCGGCGACACCGTCTGCGCCGAGCTGGTTCGGCGGGCCCCCGAGCACCTGGCCGACGGCGGCTGGTGCCAGATCCTCGCCAACTGGACGCACTCCGACGGCGACGACTGGGAGGACCGGGTCGGCGGCTGGGTGACCGGCACCGGGTGTTCGGGCTGGGTGGTCCAACGGGACGTCCAGGACCCCGCGGAGTACGTGGAGCTGTGGCTGCGCGACTCCTGCGAGCACGGCACCCCCGAGTACACGCGCCGCTACGACGCGTGGCTGGACTACTTCGAGCGCGAGGGCATCAAGGGGATCGGTTTCGGCTGGATCTGCCTGCGCAACGACGTCGCGCAGGACGCGACCGTGCGGGTGGAGGAGCTGCGGCACGAGATCGAGCGGCCCGTCGGCCCGTACCTGCCGGACGTGGTGGACGGCGCGATGACCGCGCACCGGCTCACCGACGCCGCGCTGCTCTCCGCCCACGTGGCGCTCGCCCCGAACGTGGTGGAGGAGCGCGTGGGCCGGCCCGGCGCCCCGGACCCGGAGAAGATCGTCCTGCGCCAGCGCGGCGGCCCGCACCGGGTCGCGCGCATCGGCACGGTCGAGGCGGCCCTGGCCGGGGTGTGCGACGGCACCATGCCCGTCGGGCCCCTCCTGGACGTGATCGCCGAACTGATGGGCGAGGACCCCGAGGTCATCCGCGAGCGCACGCCCGACGCCCTGCGCACCCTGATCTCGGAGGGCTTCTTCCGCGTCGCCCGGTAGGCGCCGTGTCCGCCGCCGCCCGCGGAGGCGGCGACCGCCCGGTCCGCGGCCGACCGTCCGCCCTCGGCCCTCGGCCCTCGGGGCCCGCGCCCACGCGGTACCTTCGGCTCATGGCTCGAATCACCGAACTCGTCCACTACCCCGTCAAGGGCTGCGCCGGCACCACCGTGACCAGCGCGCGGATGACGTCCGCCGGGATCGCGCACGACCGTGCGTTCATGGTGGTCGACCCCGAGGGGAACTTCCGCAGCCAACGCGTCGACCCGCGCATGGCGCTCGTGCGGGCGGGTGTCGACGCCGAGGGCACCGGCCTGAGCCTGAGTCAGGACGGGCTCGACCCCTTCGACCTCAAGGTCGACCCCGACGGCCCGCGGGTCGGCGTGACCCTGCACAAGAGGCCGTTCGTCGGCGTCGACCAGGGTGACGAGGCGGCCGGGTGGCTGTCCGAGGCACTCGGCGCCGACAGCCGCCTCGTGCGGGTGCCCGACGACCACGACCGCAGGACCGGTGGCCTGACCCCCGGGACCAGCGGATTCGCCGACAGCACCGCCGTGCTCGTGGCCTCGCTCGCCTCCCTCGACCTGCTCAACGAGCGCATCGTCGCCCGCGGCGGCGAGGCCGTCCCCATGAACCGCTTCCGCCCCAACGTCGTCGTCTCGGGCTGGGCGGAGCCGCACACCGAGGACCGCGTCCGCGCCGTCCGCCTGGGTGACGCGGAGCTCGGCTACGCCAAGGTGTGCATCCGCTGCGCGGTCACCACCGTGGCCCAGGAGCGCGGCGAGAAGGACGGCCCCGAGCCCCTGCGGACGCTCGCGGGCTACCGCAGGGCCGACTCGGGCGGTGTCGCCTTCGGCGCCAAGTTCGCGGTCACGCGCCCCGGGACGCTGTCCGTGGGCGACGAGGTCCACGTCACGGCCTGGGGCGACCGGGAGGAGGGCCTGGGCGGGCGACTCGCCGCGGCGCTGTCCTGACCGTCCCGCCCCGGACCCGGGCCGCCCTCAGTCCAGGTCGGCCTCGGCGAGCAGGGCCGCGGCGGCGGACGGGTCGCGGAGCACCGCCGACACCACGTGGCGGCGGTCCCACTGCCCCGACCGCCAGCACAGCGCACGGGCCAGACCGTCGGTGGTGGCCGCGTGCACCGATCCGTCGCCCACGTACCACTCCACCTCGACGCCGTCCACGGTGAGCGTCTGGTGGTGCAGGTAGGTGCGGTCCGGCTCTCCGTCGGGGTCGAGGAACAGCTCGGCCTCCCCCGGCACCTGGCGCATCTCCCCGCCCGACCCGACCTTGCCGTCGACGGACTCGCTCGCCAGGTCCAGGTCGAGCACGTCCGCCAGCGCCTCGGCCGCGTCGGCGGACGCCAGCACCAGCGGGCGGTCGCCGAGCAGCGGCAGCAGGTCCGGCGAGTCCACGACCACGGCGTCCTCCGCGTCGGCGACGACGATCGCCCCGCCGTGCACCGCCCGCACCCGGCTCGGCGGTGTGACCAGCTCGGTCTCCACCCCCGAGAGCGCGGTCCACAGCCGCCGCAGCGCCACCCGGTCCACGTGCCGCGCCGGATCCGCCAGCCTGGCCAGGAGGTCGTCCGGCCCGTCGGGGTCGGCCACCAGCTCGGCCAGGGTCGTCCGCACGCCCAGGGCGTGGGCGAACTCCAGGTCGATCTCGGCGGGCACCTCGTCGTAGAGCCCGACCAGCGCCGCCTCCGCGTCGTCCGTGCGCAGCTCGACCGGCGGACGCCCGCCCAGCAGGGCGCGCGTGCGCAGCCACCAGGCCGTGTAGGACGGCACGTCGACCACGCGTCCGTCCGGCATCAGCACCCGTGCCGGTGCGGTGACCGCCTCGCGCAGCGGCATCCGCGCGAGCATCGCCAGCGCCGCGGGCCACCGGTCGTCGGCCACGTAGTCGAGGTCGGCCACGCACACGAGCTCGGGCGCCACCGGCGGCAGGTCCGGGTCGCCGAGGCGTTCCAGCACCTCGTCCGCCCAGTCCTCCAGCCCGTCCGGGCCGCCGTCCCCCGCCCCGCCGTCGAAGGCGGACGCCAGCTCCTCGCCGAGCGCGACCTCCTCGGCCCGGACCACGGTCAGCTCCCAGAGGGCGCCGACGGCGCGCAGGGCCCCGGTGCCGTGCCGCTCGACGACGTCCGCGTGCACCGTCCCGAACGGCGCGTCGTCGACGAGCAGGTCCGCCAGGGGCGCGCCCGGCACGAGCAGTTCGGCGGCCACCGAGTAGCCGTCCTCGTCGTCGCGCAGCGCCAGATCGGCGAGCCAGGGGGCGTCCGCGACGGACATCCCGGAGGCGGCCACCAGATCCAGGACGGCCTCGGCGACGGGCTCGGGGTCCTCCGCCTCCAGGGAGTCGCGGACGGCGGCCTCCGTGAGGGGGTCGGACAGGACGGCGGCGGGGCTGGCGTCCAGGGCGCCGAGGCGGCGCAGGAGCGGGCTCACGGCGTCCGGGTGGACCACCCGCACCCCCAGGGCGGACAGGGCGGCGGGATCGAGCCGCTCCCCGTGCGCGTCGCTGACGTCGGCCCAGTCCTCGGTGGGCAGGAGCAGGGAGCGGGGACCGCGCACGAGGCGGCCGTCGGCGAGCGGGACCGGCAGGGCGCCCAGTTCGTCGAGGTCGGCGCCGCCGCTGCCCGCGATCTCCAGCGCCGCGTACAGCTCAGCCCACCACCCGGGCGCCCGTTCGGTGTCCCCGAGCAGGTCCGCGAGGTCGGCGAGCCCGACGCGGCGCACGCGCAGGGCGGTCAGGGCGGGGTGCCTCGGGTTCCACGTGCCGGGCAGCAGGCGCGGGGCGAGTTCGGCCAGGACGTCGACCAGCTCTCCCGCTCCGCCGGAGCCGCCGGTGTCGAGGAGCACCGCGTCGCGCGGGGCCACGGGGGCGCCGGTGGCGGTGGTGAGGAACGGGGTGTCCTGGAGCGGCTCGGCGACGCGGGCGCGGAAGACCGCGTCGATCGCTCCGCCGCCCACGCGGGTGCCCGGGACGAGGTCGAGGGCGGCGCGGGCGTCGAAGCCGCGCAGCAGCGCGCAGTAGGCGCGGGCGGCCTCCACCAGCAGCAGGTCGGTGGCGGCGCCCGGTTGGACGGTACGGCGGTCGGTGCTGAGCGGGAAGGCGCCGATGAGGACGGCGGGCAGGTCGAGGCCGGTGTCGGTGGGCGTGGGGGCGTGCACGACGGGTTCGACGTCGGCGGGCAGGGTCGCCACGACGCCGTCCTCGTCGACGGGCACCGCCCAGGTCAGCGACCACTCCGTGCGGCTGCGCTCCTCCACGGGGCGGTCGGCGAGCAGGGCGGGGTCGAAGGTGCCCGAGCGCGACAGCACACGCCAGTGCGTCAGCCGGGTGCCGTCGGCGTCCCGCAGCGTGGTGACCGGACCGGAGGGGTCGGTGTCGTCGCGGGTGAGGACGCGCTCGACCCCGTCGACGCTCAACCGGACCTCGGTGAGCCCGGGCAGGGCCAGCATCAGCGCCTCGCCCGTGGCGTCCAGGAGGCCGCGCACACGGGCGCGCGCGGCCTCGTCGCGCAGGACGAGCGTGACGACGGTGTCGTAGTCCCCGGCCCCGACCGGCTCGGCCGGGAAGGGCAGCCGCAGCATCGGCACGTGGCCGGAGCGGTGCCGGACCTCCTCGGACAGGCCGCCGTGGGCCGTCCCGTCGGCCAGGAGCGCGGCGACGGCCGCCCCGGCGTGCTCGGCGCTGAAGCGCACGGCGGAGCCGCCGGAGGAGACGGTGACGTCGTCGCTGATCGCGGCGACCGCGGAGAACCCCACCCCGAAGCGGCCCGCCGTTCCGCGTTCGCCGCGCTTGGTGGAGGCGCGCAGGGTCGAGAGGGACTCCACGCCCTCGGCTGTCAGGTGGGCGCCGGAGTTGGCGGCGGTGAACCGGTCGCCCTCCAGCGTCAGGGCCAACCGGCCGGGGACGTCGGCGCGGCGGGCCGCGTCGGCGGCGTTCTGGGCCAGTTCGACGACGACGCGGTCGCGGTAGCCGCCGAGCGCGAAGTCCTCCTCGGCGTTGGCGTCCTCGCGGAACCGGGCGGGGGCGTCGGCCCACGCCGCGAGCACGCGTCGGCGCAGTTCGGCGGTGTTGAAGGGATCGGCCGCCGAAGCGGTCACCGACTCGGCCATCGTGGGTTCCTCCTGCGGTGCGGACCGGCTCGGCGCGACGCGCCCGCGGATCGCACGCGGACGGCAGAACGACCTTAGGCCATGCCCGCCCGGCGCACACTTCGGTACGCGCCGAACGGGACGACCGCGCCCGCGCGCGTGCCGCGGCCGCGGTGCGGCCGCCGGTGCCCGGGCGGGCGGGAGGAGACGGGGAGGACTCAGGAGTCGGCGGAGACGAGCTCCAGCTCAGCCGTGTCCTCGAAGGTGATGTGGTCGTAGCCGACCTCGTCGACGACCGGGGCGACCGGCTCGTTGCGGTCGGCCGGATGGCGTACCTCGGAGTGGGCGCCGCAGCCGTGGTCGAGCGAGACGACCTTGCCGTCGTCCGGGGCGAACCCGTTCGTGCACACGCCGAACATCTGGCGCAGCTCGCCCGCGAGCGGCGTCAGGAAGCCGCAGGTGGCGCAGCGGGCGGGTGCGGCGGTCGCGATAGGGCTGTGCGGACCGCCCTCGCCGTTGTACCAGCGCTCGGCGGCCTGCTCGCGGCCGGTCTCGGAGAGCACGTGGCGACGGCCCAGACCCATCTCCCACAGCATCTGCTGGTCGGCGCCCTCCTCGTCCAGTTCGCCCTCGGGCACCTGCGCGAAGCCGGGGACGAGGCGCTCGTCGTCCTCGTCCGTGGGCAGGAGGTCGCCCACGCCGAGGTCGCCGGGGCGCAGCCGCTCCTTCCAGGGGACCCATTCGGGCGCGACGAGGGCGCCGTCGCCGGGGAGCAGCACGACCTCGTTGACCGTGACCGTCCTGGCGCGCGAGGCGCGGACCACGGTCACCGCGTAGTTCCACCCCGGGTAGGCGGGGTCCAGGCAGGTGAAGTAGTGGGTGACCAGGCGGGTGTCCTCCACCTGGGGGGTGCGGTGCTCTCCGACCCACTCGGGCCGCCCGACCTCGGCGGCCACCGAGCGGGCCAGGTCCACCGCCTCGATACAGGCCTTGTCCGGTACAGGAGAACGTCGAGAAGGGCTCACGTTCCCCATTCTCACTGATCGCGCGCACCGATTTGACCATGCCGACGGTCAAGGTTCGCCCGACTCATCCTCCCGATCGGGTCTCGTCGTCCGGGGAAGGGCCGCGCCCGGGGCGGCGCGGGAAGGCGGGCAGCGGGGGATCCCCGGTCAGACGTCGAGGTCGTCCGCGACCACGCGCAGGACGGACGCGATCCTGGACGCGTCGCGGCGCTCGGGGTGCCGACCTCGGCGGTAGCCCTCCGACAACCCCTCCAGGAGCTTGATCAGGTCCTCCGTGATGACCACCATCTCGTCCGGCTTCTTGCGGCGGGCCTTGGCGACCGAGTGCTGACCGTCGAGGAGCTTCACCTGGAGCGCCTGCGCGCCCTTGCGCCCCTCGGCCACGCCGAACTCGACCCGCTGGCCGGGCCGGAGGGACGTGGTGCCCGCGGGCAGGGAGGAGGAGTGCACGAACACCTCACCGCCGTCGTCACGGGTGAGAAAACCGAAACCCTTGTCTCCGTCGTACCACTTGACCTTGCCGGTGGGCACGTAGTGACCTCATGCTTTCACTGACGGACACCGCGGGGCCGGACGACCGGGGAGCGTCCGATTCCGCCCTCCCACCCGTTCCCGTGGCGCTCCTGGATTGCCGGGGACGAGGACCAAGGTACTGGGAGAGACCCTTCGGGCGCGAGGGCATATCTCACCCCCCGTGGCCGGGCGGACGCGCCCCGGGCACGGCGGTGCGGGCCGGGCACGGCGGCCCGTCGGCGGTGCGGCCAGGCCCGGAGGACGGCTCGTCCGGGCCTCGTACGACGGCGGTGGCCCACGCGCCGCTGAGCGCGGAGTGTGGGACGGAGCTCGGCGGGGGCGCGGGCCACACGACCTGTGCGGTGCCCGGTCTGGACGCCGGGCCACCCGTGGGGACGCGACCGCCGCCCGTGCGGTCGCGTCGGCGTGGGGACAGGTCTACCGGAAGCCGCGGGTCAGGGCAGGCCGTCACAGGCGGGGCGGAGAAGGCTATTCCCAGCGTTTGCCAAGCGATGACCCGCGGGCTCCGGGCGGCTCAGCCGCCCACGGCGCGTTCCCGGGCGCGTGCCCCGGCCAGAGCCGAGCGCAGGGCCCTCGGGTACAGGTACAGGAAGGTCGCCAGGCAGGCCAGCCCGAGCCCGATCACGCCCGTGGCGGGCAGGGACTCCTGGATGTACCGGTCGATGAACTTGGCCTCGCCGTCCCACAGGACCATCGCGACCGCGCAGGACGCCAGCGGGAGCCCCACGCCGACCCACTTGTCCCGCGTACTCCAGACCTGGCTGAGCACGATCAGCGCGGCGGCGAGCACCCAGACGAACGCCAGGCCCCAGTGCCACGGCACCGTCAGCAGCATGAGCCCGAGGGCGGCGGCCTCCGCCGGGTGCGTGCGGACCACGAGCACGGCCCCGCGCACGGCCCCCGTACGCCGTGGCCGGGGAGGCGCCGCCGCTCTTCTGCCGGTCCCGTCCAGGAGAGACAGGAGCCCCCGGCTCGGCCCGCCTCGCCACGGCGGCGGCACGCGGTCGGCGTGCGCGGGCTTGGGCGGGATGAGCTCGTCGTCCTCGATGTCGAGGTCGCGGCCCTCGCACTCGCGGCGTACCAGGTCCTCCGGGGTGCCGAAGCAGCGCAGGACGTCGCGGACGCCGTCGGGCCCGGGGTCGCCCGCGGCCGCCCGGCGGGCGTCGATCCGGGCGCGGAGGCCGGCCAGGTACGCGGTGCGCTCCCTGGCGGTCATCCGACCGTGCAGGACCAGGCCGACCTCGGAGAGATAGTCGAGTACCAGTTGTTCCGAGCGCTGGGACATGACCCCATATTGGCCCACAATGACCTGGCTTTTAACCCTCTTTCTCGGTTTCGGCCATCCGGGTTCGTCCGAATTCGGCCTTCTGCCCCGTGACGAACGGTGCGGGGAGGCACCCACGCGATGCGCGGGGCCGACATCGCTTAGCGTGGACACGATGAGCGAGAACGCACAGCCCGACGCGCGCCGACCGGGGACGGAGAGCCGCCCGGCGGCTTCCCCGGGTCGCCCCCCGACGTTCACGTCCTGGCTGCGCGGCCGCTCGGACGACGACCTCACCGCGCTGCTGGCCGCGCGCCCCGACCTCGCCCAACCGGTCCCCGCCGACATCGGTGCGCTGGCCGCCCGCGCGACCAGCCGCAACGCCGTCCTGCGCGTACTGGAACGGCTCGACCGCTTCACGCTCCAGGTCCTGGAGTCGGTCGTGGCGCTCGGCGACGACCGGCTCCGCGAACCCGTGGGCGTCCCGACCGCCGACCTGGCCGCCGCGCTCGGCCTGGCGCCCGTACCCGACCCGGCCGGCGATCCCCTGGTCCGGGCCCTCGACACCCTGCACCGCCTCGCCCTGGTCTGGCCCGACCAGGGCCGGCTGCGCCCCGTGCAGGTCCTGCGCGACCTGCTCCCCCATCCCGCGCGCCTCGGCCCGCCCTCACGCGCCCTCCTGGCCGCGCTGCCGCACGGGACGGTCAAGCGCCTCGTCGACGACCTCGCGCCCGGCGGCACCGCCGCCACACCGGTCGAGGCGCTCGCCACGCTCCTGTCCGATCCGGCACGGGTGACCGGACTGGTCGCCCAGGTGGGGGACCAGGCGCGCAGGCTCCTCGACAGCATGGCCTGGGGGCCGCCCAACGGCACGGTGTCGGACGCCCGGCGCGAGGTCAGCCTGGCCACGGCCGCGTCCCCGGTCGAGACCCTCGTCGCGCGCGCCCTGCTCATCCCCACCGGGGACGACACGCTGACCCTGCCGCGCGAGGTCGGGCTGGCGTTGCGCGCGGGGCCGCTGTTTCGCGAGGTGACCACCGACCCGCCGCCGTTCCAGGGCACGGAGAACCCCGGGGACACCGTCACCCGGGCCGCCGCCGGGCAGGCGTTCACGGTGCTGCGCGCGATCGAGGAGCTGCTGGAGCGCTGGTCGCAGGATCCGGCCGCCGTCCTGCGCAACGGCGGGATGGGGGTCCGGGACCTGCGCCGCGCCGCCCAGACGATGGACACCGACGAGGCCACCGCCGCCCTGCTCGTGGAGACCGCGCACGCGGCCGGGCTGATCGGGTCCGACGACCGGGTCGCGGGCGAGTGGCTGCCCACCCGGGAGTACGACCTGTGGCGTGAGAGCCCGCCCGAGCACCGGTGGCTGCGGCTGGCGTCGGCCTGGCTGGACTCGGACCGCGTCGCCGCGCTCACCGGGGCACCGGACTCCGGCGGCCGGGTACGCAACGTGCTCGGCCCCGACCTGGTCCGCCCGGCCGCCCCGCAGGCGCGCCGGGACGTGCTCGGCGAGCTGGGGAGCGCGGCGCCGGGGTTCGCCCCGCTGCCGGAGTCGCTGGCCGCGCGCCTGGCGTGGCGCCGCCCCCGCCGCCAGTCCCCCGTGTACACCGAGCTCGTGCGGGCGGCGGCGGACGAGGCTGCGGCGCTCGGGCTGACGGGACGCGGAGCCCTGGCCGAGCACACGAGGCCGCTGCTGGACGGCGACGAGGACGCGTCCGCGCGGGTGCTGGCCGCCGAACTGCCGCGCCCGTTGGACCACGTCCTCCTCCAGGGGGACATGACGGCGGTCGCGCCGGGTCCGCTGGTGACGGAGCTGGCGCGCGAACTCGCGCTGGTGGCCGACGTGGAGTCGACCGGCGGCGCCACCGTGTACCGGTTCACCGAGGGCTCGGTGCGCCGGGCCCTGGACGCGGGTCGGGGCGTCGCCGACATCACCGCGCTGCTCGAACGGCACTCGCGTACTCCCATGCCCCAGGCGTTGCGGTACCTGGTGTCGGACGTGGGCCGCCGCCACGGAAGGCTGCGCGCGGGATCGGCCTCCAGTTACCTGCGGTGCGACGAACCGGCGGTGCTGGAGGAGCTGGTCGCCGACCGCCGCGTCGGCGAACTCGGTCTGATCCGCCTCGCGCCCACGGTGGTGGCGAGCCGCGTGAACCGGTCGACGCTGGTGGAGCGGCTGCGGCAGCTGGGGTACCACCCGGTGGCCGAGAGCGGCGACGGCAGCATGCGGCTGAGCCGGCCCGAGGTCCGGCGGGCCGAGCCGGTGGACGTGCCGCCCCCGGCCGAGGCGGGGGCGCCCGCCGAGCTGGCGCGGGCGGCGGTCCGGGCCGTGCGCGCGGGGGACGAGGCGGCCACGGCGGCGCGGCGGCCCATCCCGCTCCCCGAGGACGGGCCGCCGGGTTCGCGCGCCAACGCGGCGATGGAGGCGCTGGCGCACGCGGCCGAGGAGGGGCGGCGGGTGTGGATCGGGTACACGGACACGGACGGGCGGCAGGTGAGCCGGATCGTGGAGCCGTCGAGCGTCGACGGGGGCTTCCTGACCGCCTACGACACGACCCGCGCCGCCGTGCACCGGTTCGCCGTGCACCGCATCACCGCCGTCGCCGAACTGGAGGAGGCCGCGGACTAGTCTCTCCCCCGGACGCGCGGACCACGGTGGCACCACACGCCGCACGTGTGGCATCCGCGTGCGGGGTGCGGGCTAGGGTGGTCCCGTTGGTCCACCCACCGACGGCGAGAGACTCCCCATGAGCAACGCACCGCTGCCCCCCGGGGCATCGTCC
Source organism: Nocardiopsis sp. NPDC050513 (assembly GCF_044457925.1). NCBI lineage: Bacteria > Bacillati > Actinomycetota > Actinomycetes > Streptosporangiales > Nocardiopsidaceae > Nocardiopsis > Nocardiopsis sp. NPDC050513. The sequence continues at coordinate 92,476 of NZ_JBITHK010000003.1, forward strand.
CCCCGTGACCGCGGACGCGACGGCGGGCGTGGCCGCGAGGCGACGCGCCGCCCCGACGACTCCCGCGGCGAGGACCGGGACGACCTCCGGCCCGTCGGCACGGGCGGGGCCAGCAGCTCCAGCATGGCCCTGATCCTGCACGCGATCACGTTCGTGTGCTGCGCCAACTGGCTGTTCGGGGTCGCCGGGATCGTGTTCGCCGTGCGGGCGGCGCACGCGCGCGACCGCGGGCGCCCGGAGCAGGCCGAGACACTGACGCGGTACTCGTGGTACTGCCTCGGCGCCGCGGGGGTGATGCTGTTCGTCATGACGGTGTTGACCTTCGTGATGCTGACGCAGGCCGGTTCGTGGGTCCAGGGCATCGTCCCGGTCACCAACTTCTGAGGGTGGCGGGTGAACCAGGGCTCCGTGCGCCGCGTCCGACCGGGAGGGACGACTGTGCGACGGGACGCGACGACCGGGGAGGGCGACGAGCGGTGAGCGGCGGTGGCGGCCCGAGGGACTTCTGGGAGAGGGAGCGCGGCTCCGCTCCGCGCCCCACCGTGCCCGCGGGCGCTCCCGTGTACGGGGCGCGCGCTCCCCGGCACCCGTCCGGCGCACCGGCCCCCGGTCCTTCGGCCGCTCCCCGCCCGGTCGGCCCGCCCCCGCGGGTCGGCGGCGCGGTCGCGGCGCTGGTGGTCGCGCTCCTCACCCTGGCGGTCCCCGTCACCGGGATCGCCCTGGGGCAGTTCTACTTCGTCCTGCTGGCCAACATCCCCGGGATCGGCCTGGGCGTCGCCGCCCTCGTGAAGATCCCCGACACCGCCGAGGTGGAGCGGTTCCTCCGATACACCTGGGCCTGCAACTTCGCGTACATCGCGGTGTCGGCCGTCCTCCTCGCCGCCTTCGCGCTGCTGATGGTGATCGTGCTCGGCCTCCCCGCCTGACCCCTCCACCGGCCACGCGCCCCCCGTGCGCGGCCCCACCCCCGAGACCACGGAGAACCCCACGATGAAGGACGACTGGCAGTACGGTCAGCCTCCCGGAGGCGACCCCTACGGATCGGCCGGCTTCGACCCCTACAACGCCGGGACCGGAGGGTACGGTCCTCCGCCCGGCGGCTACGGCGACCCGGGCTTCGCGGCCCCGGGCGGCTACCCCGGGCAGCCCCACGCGCAACCGCCCGGCGAGGGCGGGATCATCGGCGCCCTGGTGATGGCCATCATCCTGATGGTCACCTGCTGCGGCGCCTTCTCCGTCGTCGGGGTCATCTTCGCGGCCCTCGCCCTCGGGGAGAAGTACGACGTGGAGAAGCAGGCGCGGTACAAGCGCTACGCCTGGGTCTCCAACTGGATCAACCTCGGCATCGTGCTCCTGGTCGTCGTGTTCTACGTCGTCGCCATCGTGATCGCGATCGCCTCGGAGGCCTGACCCCCCGCCACCAGCGCGAATCCGACCCCGGCCGCCCAGAGGCCGCTCGGACCGGGCATGATCGGAGGGCGGGGCGCGTTACACATGGCGCCCGCCCGCCGCCCTCCACCAGCCGCATGAGAAGGTCCGTGTGTCCTGCCTGATCGTCCAGTCCGACAAGACCCTCCTCCTCGAGGTCGACCACGGGTCCGCCGAGGAGTGCCGCCGTTCCATCGCCCCCTTCGCCGAACTCGAACGCGCTCCCGAGCACGTCCACACCTACCGGATCACCCCGCTGGCGCTGTGGAACGCGCGTGCGGCCGGGCACGACGCCGAACAGGTCGTGGACGCGCTGATCCGCTTCTCCCGCTTCCCTGTCCCGCACTCGCTGCTGGTGGACATCGCCGAGACGATGGACCGCTACGGGCGGCTGCGGCTCGTCGGAGACCCCGCGCACGGCCTGGTGCTGGAGTCCTCCGACCGGGCGGTGCTGGAGGAGGTCGTGCGCTCCCGCAAGCTCAAGGGCATGCTCGGCGACCGCCTCGGCGAGGACTCCGTCGCCGTGCACCCGAGCGAGCGCGGCAACCTCAAGCAGGCCCTGCTCAAGATCGGCTGGCCCGCCGAGGACCTGGCCGGGTACGTGGACGGCGAGGCGCACCCGATCGAGCTCGACCAGGACGGATGGGAGCTGCGCGGCTACCAGAAGGAGGCCGCGGAGAGCTTCCACGCGGGCGGCTCGGGGGTCGTGGTGCTCCCGTGCGGCGCGGGCAAGACCGTGGTCGGGGCCGCGGCGATGGCGCTGACCGGCGCGACCACCCTGATCCTCGTCACGAACACGGTGTCGGTGCACCAGTGGCGTTCGGAGCTGCTGCGGCGCACGTCGCTGACCGAGGACGAGATCGGCGAGTACTCGGGCGCGCGCAAGGAGATCCGCCCGGTGACGATCGCGACCTACCAGGTGATGGCGGCGCGCCGGAAGGGCGTGTACACACACCTGGAACTGTTCGACGCGCGCGACTGGGGCCTGGTCGTCTACGACGAGGTGCACCTGCTTCCCGCGCCGATCTTCCGGATGACCGCCGACCTCCAGGCCCGCCGCCGCCTCGGCCTGACCGCCACCCTGGTCCGCGAGGACGGCCGCGAGGGCGACGTGTTCTCCCTCATCGGCCCCAAGCGCTACGACGCCCCGTGGAAGGACATGGAGCACCAGGGGTGGATCGCCCCGGCGGACTGCGTCGAGGTGCGGGTGGACCTGTCGGAGTCCGAACGCCTCGCGTACGCGACCGCCGAACCGGAGGACCGCTACCGGTTCTGCGCGTCGTCGGACTCCAAGACGACGGTGGTGCGGGAGATCGTACGGCGCCACCCGGAGGAGCAGGTCCTGGTGATCGGGTCCTACATCGACCAGCTGGACGAGCTGGGCGAGTCGCTGGACGCCCCCGTGATCAAGGGCGAGACCCGCAACAAGGAGCGGGAGCGGTTGTTCGACGCCTTCCGCGCGGGCGAGCTGCGCACGCTGGTCGTGTCCAAGGTCGCGAACTTCTCGATCGACCTGCCGGAGGCGGGGGTGGCCGTCCAGGTGTCGGGATCGTTCGGCTCCCGCCAGGAGGAGGCGCAGCGGCTCGGCCGGGTGCTGCGGCCCAAGTCGGACGGTCGGGCGGCGCGGTTCTACGCCGTGGTGGCCCGGGACACGCTCGACCAGGACTACGCCGCGCACCGGCAGCGGTTCCTCGCCGAGCAGGGCTACGCGTACCGGATCACGGACGCCGGGGACCTGATCGCGGGAGACGAGGTCTGACCCGTCCGGGGACGCCCGTCCGCCCGGTCACAGCGACGGCAGCCCGCCCATGACGTACGTGCCCACGGCGATCCCCCAGGCGATGAGGGAGTAGGTCAGGGTGCGGGTGCGCAGCAGGCGGTCGCCTCGGACCGAGGGGGCCGTGAACGCGGCGACGAGCAGGGCCATGCCGAGGAGCGCGGGCACCGCGGACGCCAGCGCGAACAGCTGGGTCTGCGTCGCGCAGGCCGTGTAGCCCTCGCTGCCGGGATCACCACAGAACACGTCGTCCCCCGATCGATGCGGTCGGTCTGGGCGGTACTCCCTGACCGTACCGTTTCGGAAGGGCGGCGATCGCCGCCGGGGACGACCGTTTCCGGGCGGAGGGGGGATCCCCACCAGTCATACCGAACCAGATTCTGTTTTTTCGTGACGGACACCACGTTTTCTCTTTACACGAGAGGGCCTGGTGTCCAATCATGAGGGCAGTACGCCCCACGGAGGTCATCCCCATGTCCGACACCCCAGCCACGGCGGCGACCACAGGCGAGCACCGGTCCGGCTTCCACTCGCTCCGCAGCGGAGGCCTGAACTGGGACTCGCTCCCACTCCGACTGTTCACCAAGGGCAACGCCCGTTTCTGGAACCCGGCCGACATCGACCTGAGCCAGGACGCCGAGGACTGGAAGCGGCTCGACGACGCGGCGCGCACGCGGATCCTGCGCCTGTGCGCGTTCTTCGTGGCGGGCGAGGAGGCGGTCACCGAGGACCTGCAGCCGTTCATCCGCGCGATGGCGGCGGAGGGCCGGCTCGGCGACGAGATGTACCTGACGCAGTTCGCCTTCGAGGAGGCCAAGCACGTCCAGGCGTTCCGACTGTGGCTGGACGCGCTGGGCGTGTACGACGACCTGCACGAGCACGTCGACGGCAACCCCGGCTACCGCGCGCTGTTCTACGAGGAGCTGCCCGGGTCCCTGGACGCGCTGCTGCACGACCCCAGCCCGCGCAACCAGGTGCGGGCGTCGGTGACGTACAACCACGTCATCGAGGGGTCGCTCGCCCTGACCGGCTACTACGCGTGGAACCACCTGTGCACCGTGCGGGACGTCTTCCCCGGCATGCGGGAGATCGTGCGGCGGATCGGCGACGACGAGCGCCGCCACATGGCGTGGGGCACCTTCACCTGCCGCAGGCACGTCGCCGCCGACGACGCCAACTGGGAGGTGGTCCGCGAGCGCCTGGACGAACTCCTGCCGCACGTGATGACCACGGTCAAGCGCGGGGACACCCCCTCCGACGACCCGGCCGACCAGCGCTACGAGCTGCCGCGGGGCGAACTCGTCCGGTACGCGGGCGACCGGGCCCTGCGCCGCCTGGGCGCGATCGAGTCCGCGCGCGGGGTCCCGCTGGCCCAGATCGACGTCGACGCCTCCCCGGAGCAGCTGGAGGAGCGGTTCGGCGAGGAGGACCGGGAGGCCATGGCGCGGGTCGGCCCCCGGGACTGACCGGCCCCGGCCCCAGTCGACGGGGACGGAATTCCACCCCCAATCCACCCAAAGAATGCATTTCAAAATAAAAACCACAAAGCATTTGCAAAAAGCGGCTTTACTTTTGCTTTGCCCTTGCTTTACCTGATGCGTTTCTATGATCGGCCCGGGTCGTCCCCGGCATCCCGGCACGACCCTCTTCGTCCCACTGCCCGGGAGGGCGGACCTCCGCCGCCCCGGGCTCGCGATCGAGGTGGTACATGAAACTCACCAGGGCACTCGCCGTCGCCGCGCTCACGGCCGCCGCCACGCTCGGATGGGCCGCGCCCGCCGCGGCCGTCGAGCCGACTCCGCAGTGTGAGAGCAACGGCAACAAGCCGCCGTGCTGGGAGTACTACTCCTGGTACTGGACCTACGAGCGCTGCCACGAGGTGGGCAAGCAGCAGGTGTCCGCCCACGCCAGGTACGACGACTACACGTGCGACGGCGGCGCCACGGTCTACCTCTGGCTCCACCGCGTCTGACCCGACGGCTTCCCCGCCCGTGGCTCCCTGGACATCGGCGCCGCCGCCCTGTCTCCTGGGGGCGGCGGGATCACACGATCCATCCCACCGGGCGAAGGGGGGCGGCGACGCCATGGCCGCAGTGGACACGGTGACGCGTACGGGACGGGCGGTCCGAGGCGCGGGGCTGGCGGCGCTCGTCGCGCTCGCCCTCTCCGCCTGCGAGGGGGCCGACGACGGGCCCGCCCCTCCGCGTTCCGACACCGCCACCCCCTCGCGGTCCCCCTCTCCCGAACCGTCTCCCGAGGTGACGGCCTTGGACGGGACCGACACCGCCGCCTGCGCGGACGGCGACTGCCAGGTCGCGGTGTCCGAGCCCGTGGCGTTCCCGTTCGAGGGACCGAACGGCCAGGCGGAACTGTCCGTGACCAGCGTCGGCCCGAACACGGTCGAATACACGGTGACCAGGGAGGACGGTGAGATCAGCGGCGGGTCCCGCGGGCAGGGGTCCGGCTGCGTCTCCAGCCTCTACGACAGCGGCGGAGGCACCTCGTGCGGTCAGGTGGGCGCCCCGCCGAGCCCCGCGGAGAACGCGGTGTTCGTCCAGGTGGAGCCGGGCGAGGACGGTACCGCCGTCATCACCATCGTCTCGGGCTGACGGCCCGCCCCCGGCCACCGCGGACCGCCCCGACGTGCGGTTCACGCGCCGTCGCCGGCCTCCCGGGTGTGCCACAGTTCGCGGCGCCCGCGCTCGGCCTCCAGGGCGATCCGGCCGAACGGCTCGCTCCGCCAGTCGCCCTCCCCGGTGAGGTGGTTGGCGTACAGCACCTCGCCGAGCCTGGAGAGCACGAACAGCGAGTCCACGAGCCGGTGCGTCTCCAGGAACTCGACCGTGTTCGGCACCCCCATGTAGAACCGGTCGTGGTCCCGCGGGGTGATCCACCGGCCGAACCCCTGGTCGCGCCGGGCGCGCGCGTGGCGGTCGACGATCCCGAACGCGCTGTTGCTGCTGTGCGTGGCCACGAACGCGACCTCCACGCGGTACCCGGCCGAGCGGAACCCCTCCACCCAGGCGGCGGCCCAGTCCGCCCGCCCGAGCGGATGGCTGCACACGACGTCCACCCGGCCCTCGCGCACGTGCTCCATCGCCAGCTGGTGCAGGCCGCCGACCTGCCGCCCCAAGGTCCGTGACGCGACGCGGTCGTCCGCGCCCATCGCCCACTCGTAGTCCGGCGCCAGGCGCAGCAGGTCGTCCCCGTCGTAGCTGACCGTCCCCTCGGGCAGCACCGGCAGGAGCAGGCGCTGGAGCGTCGACTTGCCCGAACCCGGCTGGCCGCCGAGGAGGAGCACCCGGGGCCGCTCCCGGGCCGGGCCGGTGAGGCGGGAGCGCAACGCCAGGTCGAACAGGGCCTCCAGCTCGTCCCAGTCCAGGTCCCGCCCAGGGTCCTCGGACGTGGCGCCCTCGGGCGCCCGGACGGGGTCGCGGCGCAGCTCGGCCACGGTCACGGGGAGTTCCGCGTTGATCCGGTCGAGCTGGTCGGGGCTGAAGAACGGCAGCCGGGCCTCCTCGTCGAGCAGGACCCCGGCGCGCGCCGCGTCGCCCCGGGACAGGCACGCGCCGATCGCCGCGCAGTAGAGGTTGTAGGCACGCTCCCTCGCCTCGCGCTGGACGTCGGTCTGGGGCGGGACGCCGCCGCTGGAGGTCTCGGACAGAAGCGGCGGCACGCCGCCCGCCCCCTCGGGCGCCCTCCCGTTCCCGCTGCCCAACGTGGTCATGTCCCCTGCCCTTCCCCTCGGCCCGCTCACCGGGTCCGGTCGGTCGCCGCGGATGGGGATGCTAGTCCCTCACGCCCTCCCGTGCGGGGGTTTCCCGGAGACGGGTGTGGCCTAGAGTGGCCAGCATGACAGCGAGTCCTGCCACCCCCGCCGGAGTACCCGCCGTGATCGACGCCCTGGCCTGGGTCCACGTGCGCGACGGCCGTCTCCTGTGCGTCCGGTCGGAGGACAAGGATCTGCTCTATGTTCCCGGTGGGAAGCGTGAGCCGGGCGAGAGCGACGAGGCCGCCGTGGCCCGGGAGGCCCGGGAGGAGGTCAGCGTCGAGCTGCGCCCGGGGACCCTCCGCCGCGTGGCGGTGATCGACGAGGCCGCGCACGCGCAGGCCCCGGGGACCCGAGTCCGGCTGACCTGCTACACGGCCGAGCACGACGGGGACATCGTGGCAGACAACGAGATCTCCGACCTGGAGTGGATCGGGTTCGCCGAACGCGACCGCTGCGCCCCGGCCGTGCGCAGGCTCGTCGAACTCCTGCACGCCGAGGGCGCCCTCCGCTAGCGCGCCGACGGCCTCAGCGCGGCAGGCCCTCCGGGGCGATCGGGTCGGGCTCGCGCCGCCGCCACCGGCCCGCGCCGGGCGTCAACAGCATCGCGGTCGGCACGCCGAACACGAACGGGGCGAGGAACGCCGTCGCCGCGAGCGCGTCGACCCCCTGGACCTCCACGTACCCGCTGCTCAGCACGGTCTGGGCGACCGTCTGGAAGACCAGGTGGAAGCCCACGCACGCCCACACGTTCCCGGTGACCACGCGAACGCAGCCCAGCACGGTCCCCATGACGAGGAACAGCGGCAGCCGCTCCGCCAGCACGCCCCAGCCCTGGGACAGCACCCACAGCGTGCTGCCGAACAGGGCGAACAGCGCGGCCTGCGCCAGAACAGCGAGCCAGGCGGGCATGGCCGTGTTGAGGTTCCGGAACAGGTAGCCGCGGAAGACCAGCTCCTCCGGCACCGCCTCGAACACCAGGACCAGCACCGCCAGCAGCGCGATCCCGGGAACCAGTTCGGTCCAGGGCGCGGCGGCCCCGATCGACGACCACCCCACCGCGAGGCACACGGCGACCGCCGCCGCGCCGGGCAGTCCCCAGGCCGCCGCCCCGACCAGGAACGGCCGCCAGCCCTCCCGGACGCCGGTCAGCCCCAGCCCTCTCCACGGCCGCCGGTCGAGGTAGCGCCGCGCGGCCCACACCATGGGCACGGCCAGGACGAAGACGACCAGCGCGTTGACCACGTGGTTCGCCGTGGTCAGCTCCTCCCCCGGGAACAGGGCGCCGTCCAGCCACCCCATCACCTGCCAGATCAGTTGTGCCGCCGCCACGACCACCGCGATCCGGACGAGCAGGTGCGGTCGCTCCGGCCGTGCGCTCACCGTCGAACGCTCGTGCATTCCGTTCATGCGGACCACGATCCCGCGCCGGAGTTCCGTCCGGCATCCGGAATCACCCTGGATCGCCCCTGAGACAGGCCCTGGCGGCCCCGGAACCGGGTGCCGGAAAAATGGGTGGCCCCGCCGGGGACCCCTGGCTAGGGTCCGGAGTCGTGCGCCACCTTCCCGAACCACCGGGGGTCCCCGACCACCGGTCCGCCCGCCGCTTCCTGCTCTGGCTCGCCCGACGCCAGTGGCGCTCCCTCGCGTGGGCGTCGCTGACCACGGGCGCGTTCACCGCCTGCACCGTGCTCAGCGCGGCGGCGCTCGGCGCGGCGATCGACTCCGGCCTCGCCGACGGCGACGTCGGGGCGCTCCTGTTCTGGTTCGGCGTCCTCACCGCCCTCGTCCTGGCCGCCGTCGGCCTCCTCCACCTGCTCCACCGCGCCCAGGCGTTCAACTGGTACGCGTCGAGCTACCGGACCGTGCAGTCGGTGACCGACCGCGCCGTCGACCTGGGGCCCACGCTCACCCGGCGGCTGCCCTCCGGCGAGGTGGTCGCGGTCGGCACGGACGACATCGACCAGATCGGCGACTTCTACGAGATGAGCGCCATGGCGCCTGGATCGGTGGTCTCCATCGTGGTGGCCAGCGCCCTGATGCTCACCTCGCACGTCACCTTCGGACTGGTCGTACTGGTGGCGGTGCCGCTGATCATGCTCTCGACGGTGCCGCTGCTGAACACGCTCTCCGACCGCCAGGAACGCCAGCGCGACCGCCAGGCCGAGCTGACCACCATCGCCAGCGACCTGGTGGCGGGCCTGCGGGTCCTGCGCGGTGTGGGCGGGGAACGCACCGTCGGCCGCCGCTACCGGGACGAGTCCCAGCGCGTCCGCGCGGCCGGGGTGCGGGTCGGGTGGACCGACGCGGCCCTCCAGGCCGTGCGCGAGCTGCTGCCCGGACTGCTGCTGGTGGGGATCGTCTGGTACGGGGCGCGGCTCGCGCTCGCGGGTGAGCTCACCGTCGGCGAGCTGGTCGCCTTCTACGGGTACACCATGACCCTGGGCACGGCCGTGCGCTATCTGACCGTGACGGCGACCGCCTACGTCTCGGCGCGGGTGGCCGCCGACCGGGTGGTCGGCGTCCTGTCCCTGGACCACGACCACCCCGACCCCGGGACCCCGGCCGCGCCGCCCGAGGCGCCGTGCGACCTGCGCGACCCGGTCAGCGGGGTCACGGTCACCGCGGAGCGGGCGACCGGGGTCGTGTGCGCAGACCCCTCCGACGCGACGGCGATCGCCGAACGGCTCGGCCGCTACCGCGAGGACGGGGACGCCGAGCTGGTCGAACGCTCCACGGGCCGCGCCGTGCGGCTGAGGGACCTGCCGCGCCGCACGGTGCGCGCCCGTGTCCTCGTCGCGACCAACGACGCCCATCTGCTCTCCGGCAGGCTGCGGGACGAGCTGTCGCCCGACGGCGGCCTGTCCGACGAGCGGCTGGCCCGGGTGATCGACGCGGCGCACGCCGACGACGTCGTACGGCAGTCGCCGCGAGGGCTGGACACCGTGGTCACCGAGCGCGGACGCGAGTACTCGGGCGGACAGCAGCAGCGGCTGCGGCTCGCCCGGGCCCTGGGGCTCGACCCCGAGATCCTCGTCCTGGTGGAACCGGCCTCCGCGGTGGACGCCCACTCCGAGGCCGCCATCGCGGAACGGCTCACCGCGGAACGCGGGGGCCGGACGACCGCCCTGTTCACCACCAGCCCCCTGCTGCTGGCCCACACCGACCACGTGCTCTTCGTCCACGAGGGCCGGGTGGCCGCCCAGGGAACGCACGCGGAGCTGCTGGCGGGCGTCCCGGACTACGCCGCCGCCGTCCTGCGCACGATGGCCACCGAGGAGATGCCATGACCCGGACAACCGAACGCTCCCGGCCGCACCTGCCCGAACTCACCGAGTGGCAGCCGGTCGACGGCCTCCCGGTCGCCCCGTCCGCCCTGGTGTGGCGGAGGCTGCGGCGCGCTGGCCGCGAGCACGGGTGGACGCTCACCGGGGTCGTCGGGCTGTACGGCATCGCCGCGCTGAGCGCTCTGGTCGCTCCGTGGGCCCTCGGCCGCATCATCGACACCGTCCGGGCCGGCGGCCCGCCGGACAGCGTCGACCTGCTGGCACTCGCGATCGTCGGCGCGCTGCTGGTCAACGCCGCGTTCATCCTGGTGTCGGTGGCGCTGTCGATCCGCTTCGGCGAGGGGGTGCTGGCGGAACTGCGCGAGGAGTTCGTGCACGACGTCCTACGCCTCCCGCTGGGAACGGTGGAACGCGCCGGGACGGGCGACCTGGTGGCGCGCACCGGACGCGACATCGGCCACCTGAGCCACACCGTGCGCAACTCCATCCCGATCATGGTGGTGAGCGCGGTGACGGTGGCGGTGGTGGTCGTCGCCATCGGCGTGGTGCACCCGCTGCTGCTGCTCGCCCTGGCGCCCTCGGTCGCGGTGCTGTGGGTGTCCACCCGCTGGTACGTCCGGCGGGCGCCGGACGGGTACGTGCGGGAGCTGGCGACCTACTCCGACCTGACGCAGGGTGTGACGGACACCGTGGAGGGGGCGCGCACGATCGAGGCGCTCGGGCGGCAGGCGCGCCAGATCGCGCTCAACGACCAGCGGGTGCACCGGGCCTACCTCGCCGAGCGGTACACCCTGTGGCTGCGGACCGTGTGGTACCCGCCGCTGGAGTTCTCCTACCAGTTCCCCACCGCGATGACGCTGCTGGTCGCGGGGGTGCTGCACATGAACGGCGACATCAGCGTGGGCGCGGTCGCGACGGCGGTGTTCCTCAGCGCGCAGCTGTCGGGACCGGTGGAGCGTCTGATCGACGAGATCGACAGCGTGATGATGGGGTTCACCAGCCTCCGGCGCCTGCTCGGCGTCGGGTTGGCCGAGGAGGAGCGGACCGCTCCGGCGGGCCCCGAGCCGACCGCCCCGGGCACGGTGGAGGTGCGCGACGTGCGGTTCGCGTACACGGACACCGAGGTGCTGCACGGCGTGGACCTGGTGGTGCGCCCGGGAGAGCGGCTGGCGATGGTCGGGCCGAGCGGGGCGGGCAAGTCGACGCTCGGGAAGCTGATCGCGGGCATCCACCCGCCGACCTCGGGCGGTGTCCGGGTGGGCGGCGCGGAGCTGTCGGGGCTGCCGCCGGAGGAGCGGCGGCGCCGGGCGATCCTGCTGAGCCAGGAGAGCCACGTGTTCCGCGGGACGATCGCGCAGAACCTGTCGATCGCACTGGACGGGGAGGAGGCCGACGAGGACGCGCTGTGGAAGGCCCTGGCCGCCGTGGACGCCGAGGCCTGGGTCCGCGCGCTGCCCGACGGGCTGGCCACGCGGGTCGGCTCCGGCCAGCTCACGCTGGACCCCGCCCACGTCCAGCAGCTCGCGCTGGCCCGCCTGGTGCTGGCCGACCCGGAGGTGCTGGTGCTCGACGAGGCGACGTCGCTGATCGACCCGCGCTCCGCCCGCCACCTGGAGCGCTCGCTGGGCGGCGTGCTCGCGGGCCGCACGGTGGTGGCGATCGCGCACCGCCTGCACACGGCGCACGACGCCGACCGGATCGCGGTGGTGGAGGACGGCCGGATCAGCGAGCTGGGCACGCACGACGAGCTGCTCGCCCGCGGCGGGGCCTACGCGAGGCTCTGGCGCGCCTGGCACGGGGACTGAGCCCGGCGCCGGGCCAGCGGGTCTACCACGTGTCGGAGCCGGGGAACCTGGAGGTGTCGAGCTCCAGACCGAAGGGCTCCGGCAGGCGGATCTTCGCTCCGGGCTTCACGGCGGTGACGTGGTTGTGGCGTCCGTCACCGAGCAGCTCGTCGAGGGTGACCGAGGGATCCTCCCCGTCGAAGGCGTCGACGAGCGGGTACAGCGGAACCGGGACGTGCGGCACGGTGGGTGTGATGCCGCGGTCATCGAGGATCGCGGCTCGCCAGCCCCCGGGCACGCGCCATTCCCGCCAGATGCTCAGCGAGGAGTCCCGACGAGACCACGGCTGTGCCGAACCGTCCCCGGCTGTCTCCGAACGCACCTCGCGGTACACCTCCGAGCAGAAACCGTACTGCTCCGTACACGCGTTCGCCCGGTGCTCCGCGAAATTGCCTTCGGACACGGCGAAACCGGGCGGCCCCGGAGGGCCGCCCGGTCGTCGCGGGCGAGGTCGCGTACCCGACCTCGGACTCCAGGCGGGACCTAGAAGTCCATGCCGCCCATGCCACCGGTCGGGTCGCCGGCGGGAGCCGCGGCCTTCTCCGGCTTCTCGGCGATGACGGCCTCGGTGGTCAGGAACAGACCGGCGATGGACGCGGCGTTCTGGAGAGCGGAACGCGTGACCTTGGTCGGGTCGATCACGCCCTCCTTGAACAGGTCCGCGTACTCGCCGGTGGCGGCGTTGAGGCCGAACCCGGGCTCCAGGTTCTTGACCTTGTCCGCCACGACGCCGCCCTCGAGGCCGGCGTTGACCGCGATCTGCTTCAGCGGCGCGGCGATGGCGCGGCGGACGATGTCGGCGCCGATGGCCTCGTCGCCGTCCAGGTCGAGCTTCTCGAAGGCCGGGACGCTGGCCTGGAGCAGCGCGACACCACCGCCGGGGAGGATGCCCTCCTCGACCGCGGCCTTGGCGTTGCGGACGGCGTCCTCGATGCGGTGCTTGCGCTCCTTGAGCTCCACCTCGGTGGCGGCGCCGGCCTTGATGACGGCCACGCCGCCGGCCAGGCGGGCGAGACGCTCCTGGAGCTTCTCGCGGTCGTAGTCGGAGTCGGTGCGCTCGATCTCGTTGCGGATCTCGTTGACGCGACCGGCGATCGCGGTGGCGTCACCGGCGCCGTCCACGATGGTGGTCTCGTCCTTGGTGACGACGACCTTGCGGGCGCGGCCGAGCATGTCGAGCTCGGTGTTCTCCAGCTTGAGGCCGACCTCCTCGGTGATGACCTGGCCGCCGGTCAGCACGGCGATGTCGCCGAGCTGGGCCTTGCGGCGGTCACCGAAGCCCGGGGCCTTGACGGCGACGGACTTGAAGGTGCCGCGGATCTTGTTGACGACCAGGGTCTGCAGAGCGCCCTGCTCGACGTCCTCGGCGATGACCATCAGCGGACGGCCGGCCTGGAGGACCTTCTCCACGACGGGGAGGAACTCGTTGTTGTTCGAGATCTTGGAGTTGACGATGAGGATGTAGGGGTCCTCGAGGACCGTCTCCATGCGCTCGAGGTCGGTGGCGAAGTAGGGCGAGATGTAGCCCTTGTCGAAGCGCATGCCCTCGGCGAGCTCCAGCTCGAGCCCGAAGGTCTGCCCCTCCTCGACGGTGATGACGCCTTCCTTGCCGACCTTGTCCATCGCCTCGGCGATGGTCTCGCCGATCTGGGTGTCGCCGGCGGAGATCGAGGCGGTGGAGGCGATCTGCTCCTTGGTCTCGACGTCCTTGGAGAGCTTGCCGAGCTCCTCGTTGATGCGGGCCACGGCGGCCTCGATGCCGCGCTTGAGACCGATCGGGTTGGCCCCGGCGGCGACGTTGCGCAGGCCCTCGGAGACGAGTGCCTGGGCGAGCACGGTGGCGGTGGTGGTGCCGTCACCCGCGACGTCGTCGGTCTTCTTGGCGACCTCCTTGACCAGCTCCGCCCCGATCTTCTCCCACGGGTCCTCGAGCTCGATCTCCTTGGCGATGGAGACACCGTCGTTGGTGATCGTGGGAGCGCCCCACTTCTTCTCCAGAACGACGTTGCGGCCCTTGGGGCCGAGCGTGACCTTGACGGCGTCCGCGAGCTGGTTCATGCCGCGCTCGAGGCCGCGACGGGCCTCCTCGTCGAACGCGATGAGTTTGGCTGCCATTGGGTTCTTGTCCTCCCGTGACCGGGCTGGTACGCGATGGGACGAGGTGTGCGCCCGCGACGGACGACCGCGGCCGCACCGACAACCCCTCTGCCGGTCGCCGCGATCTCGCAACCTCGATCCGGGTTAGCACTCCAGAATGGCGAGTGCTAACCCGGTCCCTTTTTAGCACTCGCCCTGGGAGAGTGCAAACGATGTGGTCACGATTTCCCCGTCGCTCTCACCACCGTTTACCTGGGACGATCCGGCGCGAGCTGCGGATTTCGCGGTCAGTGGACACGCCCGGGCGGGCCGCTCCGGCTCAGCGCGCCGACCAGCGGGTCGCGCGGGCGCCGAACGCGAGCGCGACCACCGCCAGGCCGAGCGCCACGGCCCAGCCCACGCCCGCCGTCGCGCCCCACTCACCGGCGAACAGGGCGCGCTCGGCGTCCACGACGTGGGCGACCGGGTTCAGGCGGGAGAGCGTGTACAGCCACCCCGGCGCCAGGTCCATGGGCAGCAGCACGCCGGAGAGCAGCATCAGCGGCATCAGCACGGCATTGATGATCGGCGCGAAGACGTAGGTCTCCCTGACCGCCATCGCCGTCAGATACGACACCGTGGCGAGCCCCACCCCGAGGACGGCGAGCAGCGCCAGACCCGCGGCCGCTCCCAGGGGCGCGACCCGGAACCCGAATGCGACCACCAGAACCAGGATGAGCAGTGCCTGCGCGAGCATCAGCGTCACGTCCCGCAGCACGCGGCCCAGCAGCAGCGACACCCGGCTCGCCGGGGAGACCAGCATCCGTTCGTACGCGCCCGAGGCCATCTCCGGAAGGATCCCGAACCCGGCGAAGCCGCTGGTGAACAGGGCGAGCATGACGAGGAGCCCTGGCACGAACCACCGCCAGGAACCCTCGCCCGCGGGTCCGCCCAGCCCGTCGAGCAGCGGTGAGAACAGCGCCAGGTAGAGCACCGGCTGCAACATCCCGAACAGGAGCATCGCCGGGCGCCGCAGCACCGGTTGCGCCTGCCTCTGGAACACGACCCAGGTGTCGCGCACGGGTGTCCCCCTTCGTCTCGTCTCCGGTCCCGTCGCCCTCGTCACGGATTTCCCTCCCATGCGCTCTGACTCCGTGGTCACCGCTCTCCCTCGCGCAGACTGCGGCCGGTCAGGGAGAGGAAGACGTCGTCGAGTGTCGGCCTGCTCACGCTCACGGCGAGGGGGACGACCCCCTCCTGGTCGAGCGCTCGGAGCAGGCCCGGCAGGGCGGCGTCGCCGTGTTCCACCCGGAACCGCACCTCGGGTTCGCGGCCCGCCCGCGCCACGACCTCCGCCGTGCCCGCGGACAGCACCCGTTCCGCGACCTTCGCCCCCGTGCGCGCGGCGTCCCCGTCCTCGGTGGTGAACGTCACGAGGTCGCCGGACACCCGGCCCTTGAGCGCGTCGGCGGAGCCGTCGGCGATGACCCGGCCGTGGTCGATGACCAGGACCCGGTCGGCCGCGCCGTCCGCCTCCTCCAGGTAGTGGGTGGTCACCACGACGGTGGTGCCGAACTCCTCCCGGAGACGGGCGACGCGCTCCCACAGGTGGGCGCGGCTCTGGGGGTCGAGGCCGGTGGAGGGCTCGTCGAGGAACAGCAGCCGGGGGTGGTGGATGAGCCCCATGGCGACGTCCAGGCGGCGGCGTTGGCCTCCGGAGAGCCCGGTGACCGCCCGATCGGCCGCGCCGTCGAGCTCCAGCAGGTCGAGCAGGTCGTTCGCGCGGCGGCGCGCGGTGCGCCGGTCGAGCCCGTACAGCAGGCCTTGCGCGTACAGCTCGTCGCGGGCGCGCTGGTCGTCCGCGGCGCCGTGCCCCTGACCGACGAACCCGATCCGCCGCCGCACCTCAGCGGGCTCGGTGCGCACGTCGTGACCGGCGACGCGGGCGGTGCCCGAGGTGGGTTGGAGCAGCGTGGTGAGCATGCGCAACGTGGTGGACTTGCCGGCCCCGTTGGGCCCGAGGAGGGCGACCAGTTCGCCCTCGTGGACGTCGATGTCGACGCCCCGGACGGCCTCGACCGTCCGCTTGCCGACCCGGAACGTCCGGGTCAGCTCGCGTGTGTGGATCATCCTCACTCCTGTATTAAAACTTGAATACTGGGATGAGTGTGCCCCATCGACGGATGGTGTTCAAGTTTTAATACGAACCTCTCGGGCGCCCGGTTCCGACGGCCGGGGCGCGCTCCCGGTGCTCTGCGAGGAGGAGCGGCGGTCGGCGGAGTCCACGAGGCTTCGCCCCGCTCACGGAGACGATCGGCGACCTGAACGCGGAGGCCGCCTCAGACCGAGTCCGCGGCGCCATGCGCCCGCGGGGCCGCCCGGACCGACACGTGGCCGCGGAGAGCTGTCTGGGAAGGGCGGCGATCGCCGGGGACCGGTCGGCGGGTCGTGGCCGCGGGCGCCGCGAGCCGGTCGGCGAAGGGGGCGGCAGGCCGAAGGCGTGGAGGGCTCAGTCCGTGACAGGCGGCAGGCCGAAGGCGTCCGGGCCGTCGTCGGCCATCGTGTAGCGGCCCTCCCGCAGAGCGTCGAGCAGCCGCCGGGTCCAGTCCGCCGACGCGTCGACGGTCACCCGCCACAGATCGTACAGCTCCCCCACGTGTTCGGGCTTGTGCTGGAGTCCCTCCGCCGCCGCGGCCCCCCGCAGGTCGGACCGCTTCCCCTCCAGAGCCGCCAGGCGCCGTTCCAGCGCCTCGACCGCCTCGGCCCGGGGCAGCGCCGTCATCAGCGTGACCCCCGCGAACAGCAGCGCGCGGTCGTCGCCCGGGTCGCCCAACGCGTTGCGCAGCAGCCGGTCGGCCTCAGCCTCCCCGTCGGCGGTCAGCTCGTAGGAGGTGCGGTCGACGACGTCGTCGCCCTCGGCCACGAACTCCCGCAGCTTCCCCTCCTCGCTCAGCTTGCGCAGCGCGTGGTAGATCGACCCCCACTTGACGTTGGCCCAGGCGTCGGCGCCCCACGCCATGAGTTCGCGCCCCACCCGGTACCCGTGTGCCTGCCCGTGCATCCGCACCACACCCAGGACCAACAGCCGCGTCGCCGACATCTCCACCCTCGTCCGTCTCGATGCCACCAGCCTACGAGCGGTGCCGACGGGGGCCGACCGGTCCCGGACACGACGAACGGGGTGACACCGTCCCCCCGAGGGGAAGGGGACGGCGCCACCCCGCTCCGGAACGGCGGCGCGCGGCGGCTCAGCAGCCTCCGGCGACCGCCGGGATGATCGAGATCTGGGCGCCGTCGGCCACGTCGGTCTGGAGGCCCTTCTCGAAGCGCACGTCCTCGTCGCCCACGTACACGTTGACGAAGCGGCGGACCTTGCCCGCGTCGTCGAGGATCCGGGCCCGGATGCCCGGGTAGTTGGCCTCCAGGTCGTCGATGACCTCGGCGAGGGTCGCGCCCTCGGCGGACACCTCGGAGGCGTCGTTGGTGTAGGTGCGCAGGATCGTGGGCACGCGGACGCTGGCGCTCATGTCGTGTCTCTTCCTTCGTCGGGTGGGGTGCGGGGACCGGGACGCGTCACCGGGCCCCGCGAGGTCGTCGGGGTGGCCGCCGCGGCCGTCAGGCCAGGCCCGCCTCGGTGAACGCGGCCAGGGACGGGGCGATGGTGGCGGTCACGCCCGCGTCCACGGCGCCCAGGGTCTTGAGCCCGTCGCCGGTGTTGAGCACGACCGTCTCGGCCTTCGGGTCGAGCTTGCCCTCGCGCACGAGCTTGCGCAGGACGCCGGTGGTGACGCCGCCCGCGGTCTCGGCGAAGATCCCCTCGGTGCGGGCGAGGAGGTTGATCGAGTCGACCACCTCGGCGTCGCTCACGTGCTCCACGGAGCCGCCGGTGCGCCTGGCGATGTCGAGGACGTAGGGCCCGTCGGCCGGGTTGCCGATGGCCAGCGACTTGGCGATGGTGTCGGGCTTGACCGGCTGGATGACGTCGTGGCCCGCCTCCCACGCCTTCGCGACCGGCGAGCAGCCGGTGGCCTGGGCGCCGAAGATCCTGTACGGGCGGTCCTGGACCAGGCCGAGCTTGACCAGCTCCTGGAAGCCCTTGTCGATCTTGGTGAGCTGGGAGCCGGAGGCGATCGGGATGACGATCTGCTCGGGCAGCCGCCAGCCGAGCTGCTCGGCGATCTCGTAGGCCAGCGTCTTGGAGCCCTCGCCGTAGTAGGGGCGCAGGTTGACGTTGACGAAGCCCCAGCCCTCACCGGCCGGGTCGCCGATGAGCTCGGAGCAGAAGCGGTTGACGTCGTCGTAGTTGCCGTCGATGGCCACGACCTTGCCGCCGTAGACGGCGGCCATGACCACCTTGCCCTCCTCCAGGCCCGCGGGGATGAACACGCAGGACTCGAAACCGGCGCGGGCGGCCGCCGCGCCCACGGCGCCGGCGAGGTTGCCGGTGGAGGAGCAGGACAGGGTGGTGAACCCGAAGGTGCGGGCGGCCTCGACGGCGATCGCGACCACGCGGTCCTTGAAGGAGTGCGTGGGGTTGCCGGAGTCGTCCTTGATGTGGAGGGAGTCGAGGCCGAGTTCGGCGGCGAGGCGGTCGGCGCGGACCAGCGGGGTCAGGCCGGGGTTCATGTTGGGGAGTTCCGCGACGTTGGCCGGCACCGGGAGGAGGGAGCGGTAGCGCCAGATGTTGTTCGGGCCGCTCTCGATGTCGGCGCGGGCGACGGTCCCGAAGTCGTAGGCGACCTCGAGGGGCCCGAAGCAGAACTCGCACGCGAAGCGGGGGGTGAGGTCGTAGCGCTCGCCGCACTCGCGACAGGACAGCGCGGTCGCGGGGCCGAAGGAGCGGACGGAGGTGGGTTCAGTGGCGGCAATCGCCATGGCGAGGCGTCTCCCCTCATCTTCCCTGGTGGCCACCTTGACCCCAGGCCGGAGTTGGCACCTGCCCCAGCCGCCTCGCGAGGAGCGCGAGTATCGCATGCTGAGATGGTTGCCGGGGCTTCGTAGGGCCGGTCCCTCCACCCCTCTGGATGAGCAATATGAAATTGTGCGCCGACCCTGTCGGATCCGCACGGTCACTGTAACGGACACGTTGACCGGCTTTCCACACCGGGTGACCCGGAACACACGAACCCGCTCGTATGGTGAGACGTCCCCGGTCGGCGGCGTGGCCGCGGAGCCGCCGCGTTTCGTCGGTGTGACGTTCGCACGCGGTGGCCCGGCGCGCGTTTGGGCGCCCGGTCCACAGGCGAGACATTAGGGAACACCCCGCCCCGCACCCGCACCCCGCTCGCGGGCGGCAGATCCGATCCGCTCCACCGAGAGGACGAGTACGTGGACAAGGCGCAGATCCTCATCGCCTCCAACCGGGGACCCGTGTCCTTCGCGACCGCCGACGACGGCTCCCTGGAGCACCGCAGGGGCGGCGGCGGACTCGTGTCGGGGATGATCTCGGTGGCCTCGGAGATCGACGGCCTCTGGGTGTGCGCCGCCCTGTCCCCCGCCGACCGGCGCGCCGCGGCCGAGGCCCCCGGGGCACGCCTGGACCGGTCCCACGACCTGGGCGGCATGCGGGTCCACATGCTGGACATCCCCGAGGACACCTTCGCCGGCGCCTACACCGGCATCGCCAACTCGACGCTGTGGTTCACACAGCACATGCTGTACGACACCCCCGGCAAGCCCTCCTTCGGCTCCGGGTTCCGCCGGCGCTGGGAGGACTACGCCGCCTACAACAACGCGTTCGCGGAGGCCCTGGTGGCGGGGGCCGCCGACAACGCCCGGGTGGCGGTGCAGGACTACCACCTGGCCCTGGTGCCCCGCATTCTGCGCGCCCGCCGCCCCGACCTGCGGATCGCGCACTTCTCGCACACGCCGTGGGCGCCGCCGGAGTACTTCCGGATGCTGCCCGACCAGGTCGCCCGCGACCTGTTGGAGGGCATGCTCGGCGCCGACCACCTCGGGTTCCTCAGCCCGCGCTGGGCCGACGCCTTCCTGCGGTGCTGCGCGGAGATCCTGCGCGCCGACGTGGACACGGCCAAGCGCACGGTCGAGCACGGCGGCCGGGTGGTCGACGTGGGCGTGCACGCGCTGGGCGCGGACGAGGAGGGACTGCGCGAGAGCGCGGCGGACCCCAGGGTCGCGGCACGCCGGGAGACCCTGGAGGAGGTCGTCGGCGACACCCGGCTCATCGTGCGGGTGGACCGCACGGAGCTGTCCAAGAACATCGTGCGCGGGCTGGAGGCCTACCGCGAACTGCTCACCGGGCATCCGGAGTGGCGCGGGCGGGTCACCCACCTGGCGTTCGCCTACCCGAGCCGGGGCGACGTGCCCGAGTACCGGGAGTACACCGACGCGGTCCTGCGCGTGGCCAAGGAGATCAACGAGGAGTTCGGCACGGCCGAGTGGGCGCCGCTGGTGCTGGAGGTCAACGACGACTACCCGCGGTCGCTGGCGTCCTTCCAGATGGCGGACGTGCTGCTGGTCAACCCGATCCGCGACGGCATGAACCTGGTCGCCAAGGAGGGCCCCGTGCTGTCGGAGCGCGACTCGGTGCTGGTGCTGTCCCGTGAGGCGGGCGCGGCCGACGAACTGGGCGAGCACGCGCTGACGGTCAACCCGTACGACACGGTGGAGACGGCGGAGGCGCTGCACCGGGCGCTGTCGATGGGGCCGGACGAGCGCCGGAGGCGGCGTGAGCGGCTGCGGGAAGCGGCCGTGGCGCTGCCGCCGCGCCGGTGGTTCCAGGAGCAGCTGCGGGCCCTGGGCTGAGACGCCGGGCGCGCTGGCGCGGCCGGGGTCCGCGCCGGGAACGGGGCGGACGGCCGGGGTCCGGACCGGGGGCGGCGGTCGGTTCCGGGCGCCCGGGGCGGATCCGCGTCGGGGCGCGCCCGCCGTCGTGTGAGGGCGGGGAGCACCCCGGTCGCGGTGTCGCGGTCGGCGGACGGTGGGCGCGCGGGGGCCGCGGAGTGTGTCGGGACTGGCGGGGCGGAGGGCTCAGGGCGCGTCGGGTTCGGCGTGTTCGCCCCCTCAGCCCTGGTCGGGGCCCGGCGCTCCGGCCGCGGCGAGGATCTCCTCGATGACCTCGGACTTGGCGTCCGCGTAGTCCTGGATGCGGTCCCAGGTCCGTTCGGCCAGGTCGCGCTTGTGCGCCTCGTAGCGCGCGCGGGCGTCGGCGTCGGCGACGAGGTGGTCGCGGAACCGGCGCATCCGCTCGATCTCGGCGCAGCCCTCGGGGAACACGTGCAGGTTCAGGTTGACGTCGGGGCCCTTGAGGACCCGGTGTTCGTTCCAGTCGGGTTCGCGGATGACGAGGCTGTACCCCGCCGCCTCCAGGTCGGGGAGGTAGGCGGATTCGTCCGCGGAGTCGGCGACGACGAGCAGGAGGTCGACGCAGGGTTTGGCGGCCAGCCCCGGCACGGCGGTGGAGCCGACGTGTTCGAAGAGCAGGACGCGGTCGCCGAGCGCCGCGTGGACCCGCTCGGACTCACGCCTGAACAGGTAGGGCCACTTGGGGTCGTACTGGGACAGGTGCACACGCCCGCTGACGAGGTTGCGGTGCTCGGGACGGAGCCCGGCCACCGAATCGCCTCGCGAAGGCAACGGTGACGCTTCGAGGGGTGACATTCCACAAAGCCTTGTCCCCTCCGGTGCCCACGTCAAGACGGCCGAGCGTGCTTACATATGCACGCGCACGGAAGCCCACCCACGGTGTTCGACCTGGAACGATGGGCGATCACGTGGTGGTCGGTGGCGTTACGCCGAGGTCTCGCGCGGGCGCCGGGGAGGGCCGCCCCGGGGCGGTCGGAGCGATGTGCGGGCAGCACGAGGCGGCCGGGCCTCCCGATCGACCCGGCGGCCGACCGACTACCTCCCGCGCGGCTTGCGGCGGCGCCCGCCCCTGCGCCCGCGCCGAACGGGCTCCTCGGTCCGGTCCGCGCTCCGTTCGGCGGCGATCCCCTCTTCCTCCTCGCGGCGCCCCTCACGCACGCCGTAGGGGTCCGCGGTGGAACGGCGCACCCACACCACGGCCAGCAGGACGCCCAGCACCAGCACGGCGCCGACGCTGGCGAACCACGCCCAGACCGGCACGCGCGGGCCCTCGTCGGCCCGGTCGAGCAGGTCCTGGTCGATCAGCGGGTTCTCCTCGGCGACCCCCGCCGCCTGGGCGTTGGCCGTGGGCAGGTGGAGTGCGGGCAGTCCGTCCGGCCCCTCCTGGGAGCCGTCGACCAGGGCCTGGCGGAGCTGCTCGGCGTCCAGCTGCGGGTACTCCGAGCTCAGCAACGCGGCGGCCCCGGCGACCATGGCGGCGGCGTAGGGCGTTCCGGTCACCTGAGCCTCCCCGCCGTCGGGCGCGGTGGCGTCGAGGTCCGCGCCGGGCGCGGTGAGCTCGATCGCGTCGGGGGCGGGCGAGCCGGGGATCAGGGCGCCCTCGGCGTCGACGCCGCCGACGGAGAGCACGTTGGGGTCGTCGCCCCCGGCCGGACCCACGACCAGCACCCCGGCCTCGGCCGCCGCCGCGGTGGCTGCGCTCAGCTCGTCGTCCGCCGCGCCGGGGGTGCCGTTCCCACCGTTCGCGCCGTTCCCGTCGGTCGGCGCGGCCCCGTTCTGCGCGGGGGCCCCAGCGGCCCCGGAGACCCCGGGCAACAGGATGACCTGGACGCCCTCGTCGACCGCGCGGCGGACGGCGTCGGGCAGGGCGTCGTCGGTGGGCAGGACGAGGAGACCGGCCTCGGGCGCCACACCGAGGATGCCGCCCTCGGCGTCGCGCCCGTGTCCGTGGCTCGCGACCAGGGCCGCCAGGGCTGTTCCCTCGTCGAAGTCCCCTTCGTTGGCGCCGAACTCGGTGTCGACGCCGACGTTGTCGACGAGGTCGGGGTGGTCCTCGGGGACGGTGACGCCCGGGAGCGCGACGGTGGTGCTCATTCCCCGGGTGAGTTCCCACACCTCCTGGGCCCCGATGGAGACCAGTCCCCACTGTTCGGGGCGAAGGTCGGGCAGGCCGTCGGCCGCCGCCGGGACCGGCGCCAGCGCGAGCACGCCGACGACCGCGCAGACCCCCACGGTGCCGCAGCGACGCTTGCGTGTCCTGTTACGGTTGTTACCCCCGAGCACGACAGGCTCCCTCGAACGTTGCGGTCGGCGTTCCACGGCCCTCCCCAGGACCACCGCAATTCTGTCACGAGCACAGGATTCAGACGCGGACAAGTGGCCTGAGGGTGAGGAAACGCAACTGTATCTCCGGTGCCACTCCTCGCTTCCGCGCTCCTCAACCGGCATGTCGAGTCGCTAGCATGAGTCGCGCCGATCAGGACCATCCAATTTCCCGTCCAGGGGGTGTCCCATGCCGAATATCGGTCCGACCGAGGACGGCCAGTCGGCCCTCGCCGAACGCGAACAACGCATCCTCGCCTTCGAACGCCAGTGGTGGAAGTTCGAGGGCTCCAAGGAACAGGCGATCCGTGACGAGTTCGGGTTCTCCGCCACCCGCTACTACCAACTGCTCAACGGGCTGGTGGAACGACCCGAGGCACTCGCCTTCGACCCCATGACCGTCAAACGCCTGCGCCGGCTCCGTGCCGACCGCAGACGCCAACGCAACGCACGTCTCCTCGGCATCCAGCTCTGACCCCGCTCACGCCACCCGGTCACCCCGGCCCACCCTCCGCCGCGGGTGACCGTCTCCCCGACCGGCCGACGGTCCCGGGCGTGTCGCACGGGCGACCCCCTGGCGGCACCGCCCGCGGCCGGACGCCCTCCGGCGAGGGCACTGCCGGGCGGCGAGCGCCCCCCGGATACCCTGACGGCGCGAACGGTCCGCCCACCGCGACCCGAAAGGCACCCGCATGTCCCTGCCCCGACCGAGCACGGACGCCGGACGCGCCGCGCTCGCCTCCCTCCTCGCCGAGCCCGCCGAGGCCCTGGCCGCCTTCGACTTCGACGGCACCCTCGCCCCCATCGTCGACGACCCGCGCGCCTCCGCCCCCTTCCCCGGGATCGTGGAGCGGCTGGCCGAGCTCGCCGAGCGGATCGGCCGCGTCGCCGTGGTGACGGGACGACCCGCCGCCACCGCCGTTCGCCTGGGGAGACTCGACCGGGTGCCCGGCATCGCCGTCCTCGGTCACTACGGGGCCGAGCGCTGGACGGACGGCCGCGTGCTGTCCGCCGACCCGCCGCCCGGGGTGGAGCTGGTGCGGCGCGAACTCGCCGACCTGCTCGACCGCCTCGGCGCGCCCGAGGGCACGTGGATCGAGGACAAGGGCCGCTCCCTGGCCGTCCACACCCGCCGCGCCGCCGACCCCGACGGAGCGCTCGCCCTGCTGGCCCGACCGTTGGCGGCCCTGGCCGAGCGGGCGGAGCTGCGGGTGGAGCCCGGGCGGATGGTGCTCGAACTGCGTCCACAGGGTGTGGACAAGGGCGCGGCGCTGACCGACCTCGTCCGGTCGACGCGGGCGCGCACCGTGCTCTACGCCGGCGACGACCTGGGCGACCTGCCCGCGTTCGACGCGGTGGCCGACCTGCGCGCGCACGGCGTCGCCGGGCTGACCGTGTGCTCGTCTTCCGACGAGGTCACGGCCGTGGCCGACGCCGCCGACCTCGTGGTCCCCGGCCCCGCCGGACTGTGCGGCCTGCTCGCCGACCTCATGGCGTCGATCCGTGCGCCTGGGGCGTGAGCGCCGCCCGCGCCGCCGCCCGCAGCTCCCCCAGCCCCGTCCGGTCGCGCCCGAAGTGCACGGCGTTGGTGAGCACGCCGACGTAGCGTCCGCTGGCGGGGTGCATGAACAGGCTCGTCCCGGTGTAGCCGTTGTGGTAGACGACGCCCTCCGGGGTGATCAGCCACCCCAGCCCCCTCCACCGCCGCTGTCCGGCGTCCACGTGCGGCTGCCAGCTCTCGCGCACGAACGACGACGGCACCGGGCCGCCGCTGCCCTCCCCGAGCCGCAGGATCTCGCGGGCGAAGGCGCCCAGGTCGATCGCGGTCGTGAACGCCCCGGCGTGCCCGGCCACCCCTCCCATGAGGGCCGCCGCCTCGTCGTGCACGACCCCCCAGGTCGGGGCGGCCCCGGCGAGGCGGCACTCGGTCGGCGCCACGGAGGGCGAGCGCGGGAGCGGGCCGAAGGCCGTGGAGCGCATCCCCAGCTCGTCCCACAGGTCGTCCGCCAGGACGTCCAGGCGCACGCCGTAGCGGCGTTCCAGGAGCAGCCCGAGCAGGACGAACCCGCGGTCGATGTAGCGGTGGCGGCCGCGGTCCTCCAGCGGGTCGGCCAGGACCGCCTCCGCCAGGTCCTGTTCGGTGCCGACGTAGCGTTCCAACCAGGTCACCGGGTTGAGTCCGCTCGTGTGCGTGAGGATCTCGCGGGTGGTCACGACCCCGCCGGGGAGGTCGTCGGCGGGCAGGTATTCGGACATCGGGGCGTCGAGGTCGAGTACCCCCTCGGCGACCGCCTGACCCACCAGCGGCCAGGTGGCCATGACCTTCGTCAGGCTCGCGACGTCGTAGGACACGTCCGGCGCGGTCTCGGTCTCGCCGTCGATCCGCCCGACGGCCACGAACTCCCACATCCCCCCGGTACCGATGACCGCGGAGCCCCCCGGCAGCCACCCGGCGTCCACCATCACCTTCAGGACTCCGCGGATCCGCCCCCCGGTCTCCGTGAGCCAGTCACCGTCACGCACGACACGCCTCCCCCGTGGTGGTCACACTCTCGGCGGATACCCCGCCACCCGCGCATTGTCACACCAGACTCCGGTGACGCGCGGTACGAAACCCCCACGGGCGACGCCCGTAATGCCTCCTGGTCAGAGCACGAAGTAAGGTGTCGCCACGAGCTCGGAGGAGGACGATGAGCAGCCATACCCCCGTACCCGCCGGATTCCGTGGCGTCGCGGGCAACATCGGGATCAAGGACCCCAAGGACGACTTCTTCGCCGTGGTGTCCGAGGTCCCCGCGCACGTGTCGGCCGTGTTCACCAGATCCCGGTTCGCCGGGTCGAGCGTGGTGATCAGCCGCGAGGCGGCGGCGGACGGCCGGGCGCGCGGCGTCACGGTGATCGCCCGCAACGCCAACGTGGCCACGATGACCGGCGAGGCCAACGCCCGCGAGGTGCGCGAGCGCGTGGCGCGCGCGGCGGGCGTGGAGCCCGACGACGTCCTCATCGCCTCCACCGGAGTGATCGGCCAGCCCTACCCGATGGACAGGGTCCGGTCGTACCTGGACACGCTGCCCGCGGAGTTCCCCCCGGCCGACCTGGACCGCGCGGCGGCGGCGATGATGACCACCGACACCCACCCGAAGGCCGCCTCGGCCCGTGTCGGCGCGGCCACGCTGACCGGCATCGCCAAGGGCGTCGGCATGATCGAGCCGAACATGGCGACCATGCTGGCCTGGTTCTTCACCGACGCCGACATCGACCAGCCGGTCCTGGACGCGGTGTTCCGCCGGGTCGTGGACCGCACGTTCAACGCCCTGAGCATCGACACGGACACCTCCACCAGCGACTCGGCGGCGATCCTCGCCAACGGGCTCGCCGGTCCGGTGGACGTCGCCGGGTTCGAGGAGGCGCTGAACGGGGTGGCCCTCGAACTCGTGCGGATGATCGCCTCCGACGGCGAGGGGGCCAGCAAGCTGATCGAGGTGCGCGTCACCGGCGCGCGCGACGGCGCCCAGGCCAAGCGGATCGGCAAGGCGGTCGTGAACTCGCCGCTCGTGAAGACGGCGGTGCACGGCGCCGACCCGAACTGGGGCCGGGTGGCGATGGCGGTCGGCAAGTGCGAGGACGAGACCGACGTCGAGCCGGACCGCGTGCGGATCCTCTTCGGCGACGTGGAGACGTTCCCGACCGAGGCCACCGACGAGGTCCTGGCGCGCGCCGCCGAGCACATGAAGGGCGACGAGGTGGTGATCTCCGTGGACCTGGGGATCGCCGACGGGGCCTTCACCGTGTACGGCTGCGACCTGACCGAGGGCTACATCCGGATCAACGCCGACTACACGACCTGACCCGACACGACCGGGAGCCCTCCCCGCCGGGCGGGCTCCCGCCCAGGAGCGGAGCGAACGTGCCCGACGTCCACCTCATCGACGACGAGGCCGCCTTCGCCGACGCCGCCGAACGCCACCGCCACGAGCTGCGCGTGCACTGCTACCGCATGACGGGCTCCTTCGCCGAGGCCGAGGACATGGTGCAGGAGGCGCTGCTCCGCGCCTGGCGCAACCGCGCCACCTTCGAGGGACGGTCCACGTTCCGGGCCTGGCTGTACAAGATCGCGACCAACGTGTGCCTGGACGCCCTGAGCCGTCGGCGCCGGCACCCGGAACCCGACGCCGCGACGCCGCACGGCTCGCCCTTCCGCGAGGTCACCTGGCTCCAGCCCTACCCCGACGATCTGCTGGACCGGGCCGCCTCCGAGGAGGAGGGGCCGGAGGCGCGGGCGATCTCCCGTGAGACCGTCGAACTCGCCTTCCTCGCGACCCTCCAACACCTGCCGCCGCGCCAGCGCGCCGTGCTCGTCCTGCGCGACGTCGTCGGCTGGCCCGCCGAACAGACGGCCGCCGCGCTGGAGATGACCGTCCCCTCGGTCAAGAGCGCGCTCCAACGGGCCCGGGTCTCCCTCAGACAGGTCCTGCCGCCGCGCCGGTCGGACTGGGGCCCGGCCACCGCGCCCACCGAGGACGAGCGGCGCGTCCTGCGCCGGTTCGTGGAGGCGTCGCAGAACGCCGACCTGGACGCGTTGGCCGAACTGCTGCGCCAGGACGCGCGGCAGACCATGCCTCCGGCGTCGCTCGTCTACGACGGGCGCGAGGCGATCCTCGACCTGTGGCGTCCGGTGCTCACCGGGGACCGGGCGTGGGGCGCGTGGATCTCGGTCCCCCTGGCCGCCAACCGCCAGCCGGCCGTCGCCAACTACACGCGCGCCCCCGGCGAACGCGCGTACACGGCGGTCAACGTCGACGTGCTGCGGATCGAGGACGGCCTGGTCGCGGAGATCACCACGTTCGGCCCGGAGATCCTGCCCGCCTTCGGTCTGCCGCCGACCCGCGAGCGGTAGGGGATTTCCCGTCCGGGACCGATTCCTTTTCCCGGGACCTCCGGTCATACGGGTGACAGCGCGGCGGCGGCACCGGGCCGACGCGCGCGGAGGACCCAGGAGAGGCGACAGCCATGACCGAGTACACGACGACCGCGACCCCCGACCCCGCCCTGAGCGCCCTGGACCGCCTGGTGGGCACCTGGCGGGTCAGCGGAGGCGCCGAGGGCACCGTCACGTTCCGGTGGATGCCCGGCCGGCACTTCCTCCTCCAGGACATCAGCCTGGTCCAGTACGGCACCGACATCGTCGGGATGGAGGTCATCGGCCGGGAGAAGCCGTTCGGCGCCGAGGAGCCGAGCGCCGACGTCAGGTCGCGCTTCTACGACGACCAGGGGAACACCTTCGACTACGTCTACGAACTGGAGGGCGACACACTCACCATCTGGGCCGGGGAGAAGGGGTCGCCCGCGTTCTACAGGGGCGTGTTCAGCGCGGACGGCGACACCGTGAGCGGCCCGTGGACCTACCCGGGCGGGGGCGGCTACGAGTCCTCCATGACCCGGATCGGCTGAGGACGGCCGCGCCACGTGCCGGGCCCGCCGGGGCCCGGCACGTGCGGGGCGAGGGGCCCGTCGGCCGGGACCGCGTCAGCGGACGTGGGCGCCCCGGTCGGACGGCGGTCGTTCACGACGGGCGGGGGCTGAGTCGGACGAAGGGCAACCGTCGCCCGACCTCGCGGTAGTCCTCCTGGCTGCCGTCGACGGAGAAGCCCATGAAGCGCACGAGCCTGCGTGCCGCCGTGGGGTGGCGGGGCGCGTAGCGGGCCATGAACGCGCCGCCCTCCTCCGCCCCGAGGGGGTGGGCGGTGACGGGGACGGTGCGCAGCCCGACCCGGATGCTGCTCTCGGGTGTGGCCAGGAGGTTCTGGTACCAGGCGGCCTTCGGGCCGAATCCTGAGCAGACCACATAGCTGCCGTCCGTCCGGTCGTGTTCGACGACTTCGATGACGGCCTGGCGCCGCTTGCCCGACACGCGGCCGGTGTGGTTCAGCAGGAGGAGCCGGCCGCCGAAGAGCCAGCCCAGCCGCAGTCGGTAGAGGTGGATGGGGGCCCGGAACAGCAGGCGGCGGATGCCGGTCGGCGGTGCCGGGCGCTGGACGATCTCCATGGCGGTGCCCTTCAGACGCGGGTGAGGATGCTGGTGGTGTCGCCGTAGCCGCGGCGTAGCAGGCCGGTGAAGGCGTCGCGCAGCATGAGCCGGGTGACGGTGCTCTGGGCGGCGAGGCCGATACCGGTCTCCGGGACGAGGGAGCGGGCGAAGGCGCGGGCGCGCCGCTGGCGCCGGCGCACGGCGGGCCGCAACCGCGCTTCGTAGCTGCGCAGAGCGGCCCGGTGGTCGTCGTGCTGGTGCAGTGCCCGGGCCAGCAGGTAGCCGCCGGCCATGGCCATGGACGCGCCCTGCGCGGAAGCCAGGGTCATCGCTCCGCAGGCGTCGCCGACCAGGGCGATGCGGCCGTTGTGCCAGGACGGCATGGCGATCTGGGTGAGGCCGTCCATGAACAGGTCGTCCCGCGGCGCCTCGGCGAGCAGTCGGGACGTGAGCCAACCCATGTCCGCGAAGGCGCTGCGCAGTGCGCCGGGCCGCTCGGATCGCCGCGGGACGGACGGGTCGGCCGTGCGGTGGAGGAAGAGCGCGATCAGCTCGCCGGGCCTGCCGGTGGGATACAGGACCGTCTGACGGCCGGGCTCGCCGTAGTGGACGCGCCGGGGCCCGAGCCCGTAGACGTCCGGCACGGGATAGCAGGCCATCGCGTACCCCAGGTGCCGCGCGAACCGTTCCTCCGGTCCGAAGGCGAGCCCGCGGGTCGCCGAGTGCACCCCGTCCGCACCGACGAGCAGGTCGAAGCTCTCGTCACCGCCGTCGGCGAAGGTGACGTCGACGCCGTCGGCCCGCTGCCCGACGGCGGCGACGCGGTGTCCGTACCGGATCTCGACCTCGTCGCGCACGGCCTCGCCCAACGCCTCTTCCAGCGTGGTGTGCATCAAGGCGAGATACGGTCCGCGGATCACCTTCTCCAGCAGCCGCCGCTCGAGCCGGGCGGTGACCCGTCCCTCCCCGTCCACGTAGCAGATGCTGTCGGCCGGGAGCTGGTGCTCGGCGAGCCGATCGGCGATGCCCATACGCGCGGCCACGTCGTAGCCGGTGCCGAAGAAGTCGATGCCGTAACCGCCGAGCCGCCCGTGCGGCGCGCGCTCGACCACGACGGGGGTATGGCCCCAGTGGTGCAACCAGTAGGCCAGGGTGAGACCGGCGATCCCGCCGCCCGAGATCAGGACCTTCACGAGTCGACCCCGATCAGCTCGCCCAGCGCCGCCAGCGCGGGCTCGACGGACAGCTCCGCGTCCAGCAGGTGGTGCAGCACCATCCCGTCCAGCAACGCCGCCACCAGCATCGCCGCCCCCGCCCTTCGCTCGGCGGGCCAGTGGGGGTGCAGTGTCCCGAGCCAGTCGGCGACCTGGCCGCGCGCCTCCCGCAGCCCCTCCCGCAGCGCGTCGCCGAGCTCCGGCTGGCGTATCGCCCCCGCTATGAGCTCCACGGACAGCCGCACCACCCGCTCGTCGCCCGTGACCCGGGGCACCACGCCGCGCATCGCGTCGAGCGCGGACCGTGCGTCCGGTGCGGCCAGCAGAGCCTCGACGACGGGCGTCATCACCGTGTCGCCCGCACGCCGTGCGATCTCCAGGCGCAGGGCGGGCAGGCCGCCGAAGTGGTAGTGGATGAGCCCCACGTTGGCGCCGCCGCGCGCGGCCACGGCGCGGGTGGTGACGGCCGGCCAACCGCCCTCCGCCAGCAGGGCGAGCCCGGCTTCCACGAGTTCCTCGCGGCGGCGCCGACCACGAGCGGAATTTGCTCGATCGACTAAGTTAGTCATGTGACCAATTAACCACGCCGCACCGTGCGCGCGCAAGCGACACCGCGCCAGGAACAGCGGCGAGCGCGGCGTCATCGACGGCGTCCCCCGCCGACGGCCCGCACACGCGAGGGGCCCACCGGAGCGCGGACACCGTGTCGCGTCCCCGGTGGGCCCCTCGGCCAGCCCTACACGTGAACGGCCGGCGCCCCTCCGGCGGGCTCGCCCTCACCGGACGCGTCGCCGGTCGGACGGCCGGCCCGCATGAACAGCGCCAGCACGGCCGACGCCAGCATCAGCGCCGCGGCGATCCCGAACGCCAGGTGCAGCCCGTCCATGAACGCCAGGTGGCTGGCCTCGGTGACCGCGCGCACGGTCTCCGCCGACGCGCCCTCGGGCGGCACGGCGCCGCCCTGCGCCACAGCGCTCTGCATGCTCGTCAGCTCGGCCTCGGCCGGTTCGGCCAGCCCGGCGGCGGCGAAGTGCCCGGGCAGGGTCGCCATGATGCTCAACGACATCACCGCGCCCAGCACCGCCGTGCCCAGCGAACCGCCCAGCTGCATCGCGGCCTGCTGCACCGCCGATGCCACACCCGCGAAGCGCAGCGGCGCGTTGCCGATGATCGCGGCCGTGGCACCGGTCATGACCAGGCTCAGCCCCATGCCGACCAGGACGAACGCGACCGAGATGTAGGGGACCCCCGTCTCCCCGTCCAGCCGGGACAGCATGAACATCCCGGTCCCGGCCATCAGCAGACCGGCCGTCGTCGGCGGACGAGAGCCCACCCGGTCCAGCACCCGCCCGGCGATCGGCGAGGTCAGGCCCATGGTGGCCGTCATCGGCAGCAGCTGGAGCCCGGTCTCGGCCGGGGACATACCGCGCACGCCTTGGAGGTAGAAGGTCACGAAGAACAGCCCGCCCATGAGGCTGACCGCCATGCACGCGGTGAGCACCGCGCCGATGGCGATCGAGGGGTGGGCGAAGAGTCCCAGGGGGATGAGCGGGTCCCGGGGTCTGCGCTCCCACAGGACGAAGGCCGCGCCCACGACGAGGGCGACGGCGAGCGATCCCAGGGTGACCGGGGAGGCCCACCCCGCGGTCGGCGCCTCCACGAGGGCCCACACCAGCGCGAACATCGCCACGCTGAGCAGTGCGATGCCCGGGACGTCCATGCGGGCGCCGGGGTCGGTGGGCTGGTTCGGGCCGAGCAGCCACAGCGCCAGGACGACGGTCACCACGCCGACCGGCAGGTTGATGAAGAACACCGCCTGCCACCCGAAGACGCCCACCAGGATCCCGCCGACGATGGGGCCGCCCGCGGTCGCGGCGCCGATGAGGCTGCCGAAGACGCCGAACGCCCGGCCGAGCTTGTCCGGCGGGAAGGTGGCGCGCAGCAGGCCCATCGTGGCGGGCAGCAGCAGGGCCCCGAAGATCCCCTGGAGCATGCGGAAGGCGATGAGCATGACCACGCCGACCGACAGTCCGATCGCCACCGAGGAGAGCACGAACCCGACCACGCCCACCAGGAAGGTGCGGCGGTAGCCGAAGCGGTCGCCGAGCTTGCCCGCGGTGATGAGGAAGACCGCCAGGCCCAGCAGGTACCCGTGGGTCACCCACTGGAGTTCGGCCAGGGACGCCCCCAGGCTCTCGCCGATGGCGGGGTTGGCGACGGCGACGATCGTGCCGTCCAGGGCCACCATCATCACGCCGAACGCGATGGCGACCAGTGTCGACCACGGACTCTCCCGTAGTCGGGCCGCCCTCGACGCGGGCGGAGCATCCCCGAGTGTCATGTCTTCCCCCAGAATCTCGATCAATCGCGAGAGAGTCTGTCAGCGGCTGACAGTTTGCATCAACTGCTTTTCGACTGTGACTGACGTAATATCGCCCGTGCGGAACGCCGCGGGAGGGAGGAGCACCGGCAGTGGGAGGCGCCATGACGGACACGCACACGTCCGAGGCGGTGGGGCTGCGCGAGCGCAAGAAGGCACGGCTGCGCGAGAACCTGGTCGAGTCGGGGCTCCGCCTGTTCCTCGAACAGGGGTACCACGGGACCACGACAGAGGAGATCGCCGCCAGCGTCGGCGTCTCCCAGCGGACCTTCTTCCGCTACTTCGCCACCAAGGAGGAGCTCATCCTGGAGGCGGTGCGGGGCACCGACGCACTCCTGCTGACCGCGCTGCGCGCCCGCCCGGCCGACGAGCCCCCTCTCGTCGCGCTGCGCAACGCCGTACAGGACCACTGGTCCCTCATCGATCCGCGGACGCGCGACTTCCTGGGCCGCGCCGCCACCGTCCTCAAGGAGGATCCCGCGGTCGTCGACGCGATGATGGGCTACTGCCGCGGCCGCCAGGAGCGGCTCGCACTCGCCGTCGCCGAGCGCGCCGGGGTCGACCGCGCGACCGACCCGCGTCCGGACGTCCTCACCGCGGCCTTCCTCGCGGTGGTCGGGACCGCCCATGAGGCCTGGAGCGCGTCCGGCTCCACCGACCCCGGCGACCTGCTCGCGGCCATCCGCGACCGGCTCGACCTCGTTCCCGAGGCCGTCGGCGGCGACTGGGGCGCGCGGAGGGCCTGATCCGCACCGGGCAGGCCGCCGCCCGCGTGCCCCCGGCGGATCCTCGCCAAGGCCTGCCCAGCGGCGGGGAAAGTTCCGGCCAGGACGAACGCCGCCGCCGTTCCCCCCGGCGGGTGCGTGCCACCGTGAACGCGTGGCCGACGGAGACGACACGCACCGCCCGACCGGACCGCACCGGGCCGGAACCGGCCACGGCCGGTTCGTGGTCCCGCTGGTCGGCATGCGCCCCCGCGGCAGGGACGAGCCGCACCGCGCGGCCACGCCGCTGGAGCTGTTCTTCGACCTGTGCTTCGTGGTGGCGGTCGCCCAGGCGGGGGCCCGCCTGGTGCACGCGCTGGCCGAGGGCCATCCCGCCCTCGGCGTCGGCGGATACCTGGCCGTCTTCTTCGCGATCTGGTGGGCGTGGGTGAACTTCACCTGGTTCGCCTCCGCCTACGACTGCGACGACGTCCCCTACCGCCTGGCGACGTTCACCCAGATGGTCGGGGTGCTCGTGCTGGCCGCGGGGATCGACCGCGCCTTCGACGAGGGCGACTTCGGCGTGGTGGTGACCGGGTACATCATCATGCGGCTGGCCCTGACCTGCCAGTGGCTCCGCGCGGCCCGGGGCGAGTCCGGCGCGGGCCGCCGGACGGCGCTGCGCTACGCGGGCGGGCTGGCGGCGGTGCAGGCGGGGTGGGTGGCGCTGGTCCTCCTGCCCGACGAGGCGTGGGCGTGGGGCTTCCTGCCGCTGGTCGCCGCCGAGCTCGCGGTCCCGGCGATCGCCGAGCACCGGCAGCCCACCGGCTGGCACCCGCACCACATCGCCGAACGGTACGGCCTGTTCACCATCATCATGCTGGGCGAGTCCATCGCGGCGGCGACCGTCGGGGTGAAGTCGGGGCTGGAGGGGGAGGCCGGGTTCCCGACGCTCCTGCCGATCGTCGCGGGCGGCCTGCTCATCGTCTTCTCGGCGTTCTGGATCTACTTCGCCGTCCCCATCCACACCTACCTGGTCTCCGACCGGCAGGCGTTCGGATGGGCCTACGGGCACTACGTGATCCTCGGGGCGGCGGCGACCGTCGGCGCGGGCATCGAGGTGGCGGTCGAGCACACGACCGGGCACGCCGGCATTCCGGACTGGTGGGCGGGCGCGGCGGTGACCGTGCCCGCGGCCCTGTTCCTGGCGGCGGTGTGGCTGCTGCACGCCCGCCACTTCAAACGCGGGCCCGCCCAGCAACTGGTCCTGCCGGTCTCGGCCGTGCTCGTGCTGGCGTGCGCTCCGGCGGGCCGGTGGGGCGTCCTCCTGGCGGGCGTGGTGATGGCGTGCGCCGTGGCCCTCGGCGTGGTCCTGGCGTCGCGCCGACCGGACCCGTCGGCTCCCGGTCCCCCGGGAGGGCCCTGACCCGGGAAGGACGGGGACCGGAGACGACCGGGGGCGGCGGGTCCCTGGGCCCGCCGCCCCCGTCACCGCCCCATCGGTGGCACGCGCCTCTCCGGCTTCCTCACGGACGCCCGCCCACCGGGGGGCGGCCGGCTACCAGAGTTGGGCCTCCGTGTTCGCGGTGGCGCGCACCGCCTCCCTGGCGCGCTCGGCGCTCGACGCGGTCAGCGCGAGGTCGGCCAGAAGACGGCACTCCTCACGCGTGTGGTCGGCCAGCGCGTGGCGGACGGCCGGCAGCGCGGGCCCCGACATGGACAGGCTGCTCACACCCGCCCCCACCAGCACCAGCGCGAGCAGCGGGTCGGCGGCGGCCTCACCGCACACGCCCACCGGGCGTCCCAGCCGCTCCCCCGACCGGCCCACGGACGCCACGAGCGACAGAAGCGCCGGCTGCCACGGGTCGAGCAGGTCCGGCAGGGAGCCGAGCGTCCGGTCGGTGGCCATCGTGTACTGGGCCAGGTCGTTGGTGCCGATCGACACGAAGTCCACGTGCGGCAGCAGCCGGTCGGCCAGCAGCGCGGCGCCGGGGACCTCGATCATCACGCCCACCTCGCCGATGTCCGCCTCCCGGGCCAGCGCGGCGAAGTCCGCCGCCTCCCCGGGGGTGGACACCATGGGCGCCATCACCCGCGTCCGCGTACCCGTCGCGCGGATGGCGCGGGAGATCGCGGTGAGCTGGTCGGTCAGCAGACCGGGCTGGTCGCGCGCGGTCCGGTACCCGCGCACGCCCAGGGCGGGGTTGTCCTCGGGTCCGGTCTCCACGAACGGCAACGGCTTGTCGGACCCGGCGTCCAGGGTACGGACGGTGACCGTGCGGCCGGAGAAGGCGTTGAGCAACCGCGTGTAGACGGCGGTCTGCTCGTCGACCGTCGGCGGCTCGGCCCGGTCCAGGAACAGGAACTCGGTCCGCAGCAGCCCCACGCCCTCGCTGTCGAGCGCCGCCGCCTCGTCGGGGTCGCCCTCGCCCACGTTGAGCAGCAGAGCCACGGGAAACCCGTCGCGGGTGCGGCCCGGCCCCGTCGACTCCGCGAGCAGGGCGCGGCGGTGCTCGGCCCGGCGGCGGATCCGCTCGACCGACTCCGCGTCGGGTTCGACGTCGACGGTTCCCTTGTCCCCGTCCACGGCGACGCTGGTTCCGTCCCGGAGGCCGTCGGCTTCCCGGCACCCCACGACGGCGGGGATGCCGAGCGCGCGGGCCAGGATCACCGTGTGGCTGGTGGGGCCGCCGCGCCGGGTGACGATCGCCAGGACGCGGTCGGCGTCGAGCTGGACGGTGTCGGCGGGCGCGAGGTCGTCGGCGACCAGGACGTGGTCGCGGCCCGGGTCGGGAAGCCCCGGCATCGGCTCGTCGAGCAGGAGCGCGACGGCACGGTCGCGGATGTCGGCGAGGTCGGCGGCGCGCTCGGCCAGGTAGCCCCCGGCAGCGAGCAGCAGCTCCTGGTAGGCGCCGACGGCCGCGTGGACCGCCCAGGCCGCGGCCTCGCCCGCCTCCGCCCGCTCCCCGATCCGGCGGGCGAGTTCGGGGTCGCGGGCCATGAGCGCCTGCGCGGTGAGCACCGCCGCCCCGTCGCCGGTCAGTCCGGCGGCGCGGGCGTCGAGCCACTGGGCCACGCTCTCCAGCGCGGCGCGCGCCCGGTCCGCCTCGGCGGCGGGGTCCTCGACGGCGGGGGCGCGGTCCGGCAGCGTCGGCCGGTCGGCCATACGCGCCACGGGACCGACGGCCGCGCCGGGGCTGGCGGGGACGCCCGCCAGGCGGGAGGCGCCCGTGGGCGCGGTCCCCCCCGCGGTGGCGGCCTCCCCCGAGTCAGCCCCCGCGCGGGCCGCTTCCCGCGGGGTCGGTGTGTCTGGGGTCGGGTGGCCGGTCTTCGGCATCATCGCTCCTGGATCGGTTCGTCGATCGGTCTCGGCTCACCCCGGCCCTGCCTTCGGGCCGACGGGCGTGTGCGAATGCCTCGTACACAGCCAACCGCGAGCGGCGCCGGAACGCCAGTGGGGTGGGCCAGGGGAAGGATCCTCCTCACGGCTCGATGGTCACCTTGATCGCGGTGCCCGAGGCCACCGTCTCGATGGCCTTGTGCACGTCGGACAGCCCCATCCGCTCGGTGATGAGGTCGGAGACCGGCACGGCGCCGGTGGAGATCAGCTCCAGGGCGCGGCGGTTGTGGTCGGGGCTGGACCCGTTCGCGCCGAAGATCGAGATCTCCCGGTAGTGCACGAGGTTGGAGTCCAGCCGGATGATCGGGTTGTCCTTGGGCAGCCCGCCGAAGAAGCTGATCCGACCGCCGCGCGCGACCATGCGCAGGCCGTCCTCCTGGGCGCGGCCCGAGGCGGCGGCGGTGATGACGACGTCCGCGCCCCGCCCCTCGGTCAGCCGCAGCACCTCGGCGACGGCGTCGGTCTCCTCGCCGCAGATGGCGGCGTCCGGCTGGACGATGTCGGCGGACATGTCGAGGCGTCCCCGGTTGATGTCCACCAGGTACACGCTGGAGGCGCCGCGGGCGCGGGCCAGCCGGACGTGCAGGCAGCCGATCGGACCGGCGCCCATGACGACGACCGTGTCGCCCTCGCCGACCCCGGCGATCTCCTGGCCGTTGAGCACGCAGGCGAGCGGTTCGGCCACGGACGCCTCGGCCATGCTCACGTTCTCGGGGACGCGGTTGACGCCGTCGACGGCCAGCACGGCCTCGGGGATGACCATCTGCTCGGCGAAGCCGCCGTCGAAGTGGTAGCCCATCGACTTCTGGCGGGAGCACACCGGCATCCGGCCGGAGGCGCACTCGTGGCAGTCGCCGCAGGGAATGGCCGCGATCACCTGGACCCGGTCGCCCACGGACCAGCCGGAGACGCCCTCGCCCACCTCGTTGACCACGCCGCTGATCTCGTGGCCGATGACGCGCGGCGGGTCGATGTGGTGGTGGCCGTGGCGCGAGATCTTCACGTCCGTGCCGCAGGTCGAACAGTTGGCGACGTCGATCCTGAGCTGGCCCGGACCGGCGGTCGGCTCCGGGGCCTCCTCCAGGCGGATGTCACCGGGAGCGTAGAAACGTGCGACGAGCATGCGAGGGCCTTTCTGGTGGTGTCGGGCCGCGCGCCGAGGACGGCGGCGCGCGACGCCGGGGTGCGTGCGGCGGGGCGGCGGCCCCGCGGTGCCTCGGACCGGGGCGGACCAGATCTGCTGGTCCGCCCCAGGCGGGTCGGGCGGTGCCTCATCCGTCCCGTTCGGGGCTCAGCAGCGCGAGCACCTCGGACGGGTCGGTGACCGAACGGAGCCGGGCGGCCCGCTCGGGGTCGGTGAGCACCGACGCCAGGGAGGAGAGCACGCCCAGGTGCTCGTCACCGGAGGCGGCGATGCCGATGGCGACGTACGCGGTGGACCCGCCCCAGTCGACCCCGTCGGGGAACTGGACGAAGGCCAGCGCGGTCTCCTTGACCAGCGAGCGCGAGGCGTCGGTGCCGTGCGGGATGGCGATGCCCTCGCCCACGAAGGTGGAGATGGAGGCCTCGCGCTCGTGCATGGCGGGCACGTAGCCGGGTTCGACCGCGCCCAGCTCGACCAGCAGCGCCCCGCACTGGTCGACGGCGTCGGCCCGGTCGGCGGCGGTGCGGCCCAGCCGTACGGCGTCGGCGGTCAGGGCCAGTTCAGTCGGCAAGGGTCCCACCGTCCCGGATGGCCTGCTCGACCTGGGCGAAAACCGGGTCGCCCAGGTACATCTGGAAGGCGATGACGACCTTGCCGGGCACCCGGGTGCGGGCGCGGTCGGCCAGCCCGGTGTGGCACAGGACCAGGTCGGCGTCGTCGGGCACCCGGTCCACCGGCGAGTGCGCGACGGACACGCCGTACGGCTTGAGCGTCCGCTTGAGCTGGGAGGTCAGCAGGACGCTGCTGCCCATCCCGGCGTCGCAGGCGACGATGACCTTCTTGACGTCCGAGCCTTCGATGCTGCTCATGATGCGCTCTCCTTGTTCGTTTCCGTCTCGGCCGCCGCGGCCCGCGCCTTCTGGGCCTTCTCCGCCTTGCGCTCGGACCGGCCGAAGCCGAGCAGAACGGAGGCGATGGCGAAGGAGACGACGGTGGCGACCGCGACGCCCGCCAGGACGGAGACGTGGTCACCGCGCGGGGTGACGGCCATCAGGGCGATGATGCTTCCCGGCGAGGGGGTGGCGATCAGACCGGCGTCCATGATCAGGAAGGTGAACAGACCGGACATGCCGCCGCCGATCGCGGCGAGGATCAGCTTCGGCTGGGCGAGGATGTACGGGAAGTAGATCTCGTGGATCCCGCCGAAGAAGTGGATGAGGATCGCGCCGGGCGCGGTGGCGCGGCTGATCTTCGGCCCGAAGAACATGCAGGCCAGGAGGATGCCGAGACCGGGACCGGGGTTGGTCTCGATGAGGAACTCGATCGCCT
The DNA here is from genome assembly GCF_044457925.1 of Nocardiopsis sp. NPDC050513. NCBI lineage: Bacteria > Bacillati > Actinomycetota > Actinomycetes > Streptosporangiales > Nocardiopsidaceae > Nocardiopsis > Nocardiopsis sp. NPDC050513. The sequence continues at coordinate 132,003 of NZ_JBITHK010000003.1, forward strand.
TGCCGCTCTCGGCCACCCGGGCGACGCCCAGCGGCGCCAGCACACCGTGGTTGAGGGCGTTGTTGAGGAAGAGGACCTTGGCGGGTTCGACGATGATCGACACCAGCGGCAGCAGGCTCATGTCGATGAGGAACTGCACCCCCGCGCCGAGCGCCCGGGTGACGGCGCCGATGACGGGGCCGACCGCGTAGATCCCGGACACCGCGAGCAGGCCCGCGAGGATGCCCGCGCTGAAGTTGTTGACCAGCATCTCGAAGCCCGTCGGGATGCGCGGCTGGACCACCTGGTCGAACTTCTTCATCAGGTAGGCCGCGAGCGGTCCCATGACCATGGCGCCGAGGAACATCGGCATGTCCACGGCGACGATGACGCCCATGGCCGCGACCGCGCCGACGACACCGCCCCGCTTGTCGTAGACCAGGTGCCCGCCCGTGTACGCGATCAGCAGAGGAAGGAGGAAGGTGATCATCGGCCCGACGAGCGCGGCCAGGGTCTCGTTGGGCACCCAGCCGGTCTCGATGAACATGGCCGTGATCAGGCCCCAGGCGATGAAGGCGCCGATGTTGGGCATCACCATGCTCGACAGGAATCCGCCGAACCGCTGGACGCCTGAGCGTACCGACGCCATTTTCGTTGTGCTCTGCTGTGATGACATGGGGGACCTCCTGGGAGGTGGGCCGGCGGGGTGTCCGCGCCGGGTCGAATCTGTGGCTGGTCGGGTTCAGACCGTGAGAACGGTGGGGCCGGCGGATTCCAACTCGTCCGCGAGCCCCTCGGCGAGACCGGTGTCGGTGATGATCCGGTCCAGGTCCTCGACGCCCGCGAAACGGGCGAAGTGGTCGTTGCCGACCTTGGTGTGGTCCGCGAGGAGGACGGCGCGCCGGGACGACGCGATCATGCTCCTCTTGACCTCCGCCTCCGCCGCGTCGGGCGTGGTCAGCCCGCGTTCGACGGAGATTCCGTTGGTGGCCATGAACGCCACGTCGACGAAGGACTCGGCCAGCGAGCGCAGGGCCCAGGTGTCGACGGTGGCCTGTGTGCGGGTCCTCAGCCGACCGCCGAGCAGCATCAGGGTGATGTTGGTCCGCGGTGTGAGCGTGAGGGCGATGGAGAGGGAGTTGGTGACCACGGTCAGTTCGCGGTCGTCCGGCAGCTGTTCGGCCAGACGCCCGGTGGTGGACCCGGCGTCGAGCAGGATGGCGCCCTCGGCCGGAAGTTCCGCCAGGGCGGCTTTGGCGATCCGCTCCTTCTCCTCGGTGAGCACGGAGTCACGCACGTTGAGCGTGGGCTCGAAGCCCAGCCGCTCGACGGGGATCGCGCCGCCGTGGACCCTCCGCAGGACCCCGTGGCGTTCGAGTGCCGTGAGGTCGCGCCGGATGGTCTCGTAGGTGACGTCGAACTCAGAGGCGAGCCCCGTCACGTCGACCCGGCCTTCTCGGCGGGCGCGTTCGAGGATCACCTTCTGGCGCTCTTCCGCGTACATGTGGGATCACCTGTGTTTCGGTGTGGTTTTCAGTGAGTTTAGCTGTGTTGCCCAGGACACACAAGGGGCATCTCCTTCAAATATCCCAACAACCGCAACGCGAGGGAAGGTCCGCCGCGACCGCCGGCCACGGCACCAGCCCTGCGAAGATGACCTGGAGCGATGACGACGTCAGGACGCGTTCACCCGCCGGACGCACCGCGCGCCAGCCCGCGTGATCCCCGGGTGACACTCTTGACATACGCAACCAAACACACATACTCAAAGGTATACCCACAAGCCACACTGGGCCGGGCACAGACACCGGAGAGAGAGCCATGATCCTGACCCTCACGCCGAACCCGAGCGTGGACCACACCCTGGAGGTGGACGGCCTCGTTCGCGGCGAGGTCCTGCGGGTGAGCGCGACCCACGCGCAGCCCGGGGGCAAGGGCGTGAACGTCGCGCGGGCGCTGCTCGAAGCGGGTGTCCCCGCCCGCGCGGTCCTCCCCGTCGGTGGAGGCGGCGGCGCCGAACTCACCGCCCTCCTCGGCGACCTCCCCCGGGTCACCGTCCCCATCGCGGGCGAGACGCGCGCCAACATCGCCGTCACCGAGGCCGACGGCACCACCACCAAGTTCAACGCTCCCGGCCCGGTCCTGTCGGCGGCCGAGACCGACGCCCTCCTCGACGTCCTGGAACAGGAACTGTCCCAGGACCCGGACTGGATCGTGGCCTGCGGCAGCCTCCCCTCCGGCGTCCCCACCGACCTGTACGTCCGCGTCGCCGAACTCGCCTCCTCCTACGGGGTCCCGCTCGCCCTGGACACCTCCGGAGAACCGCTCGCGAAGGCGGCGCACGCGGGCAGGGTGACCCTGCTCAAGCCCAACCTGGAGGAACTCGCCGAGCTGACCGGCCGCGACCTGCCCACCGTCGGCGCGGTCGTCGAGGCCGCCCGCGAGGTCCTCTCCTGGGGGAACGAGACGGCCCTCGTGACATTGGGCGGCCACGGGGCCATACTCGTGGACGCCGAGCGAACCTGGTGGGCGCGCGGTCCCCGGGTACGCACCCGCAGCACGGTGGGTGCGGGCGACTGCGCTCTCGCCGGCTACCTCAGCGAGAACGGCCTGCCCGACAAGGGGCTGGGCCGCGCCGTGGCCTGGGGGACGGCCGCCGTCTCCCTCCCCGGCACGAGCATCCCGACACCCGACGTCGTGGCCGCGCACGAGGCCACTGTCGTGGCCGATCCCGATCGACGGCGGCGGATCGACGAACTGTGAACCGCTCCGCCACCCAACGACCAGAGAAGGACTGACATGCCTCAGCGCACCGTGACCGTCGGCTCCCACCTCGGACTGCACGCCCGGCCCGCGGCCCTCTTCGTGCAGGCCGTCAACGAGACGGGCCTGCCCGTCACCATCGCCCGCGACGGCAAGGACCCCGTGGACGCGCGCAGCGTCCTGGCGGTCATGGCCATGGGCGCGGGCCACAACGAGTCCGTCACCCTGTCCTGCGACGACGCCGACACCGCCGAGTCCGCCCTGGACACGCTGGCGGAGCTGCTGGCCTCCGACATGGACACCGCGCCCTCCGCCTGACCTCGCGGCCAGGTTCCTCCGACCCGGGGCCTCCCCGATCCGCACGGCGTGTCACCGTGGGGGAGGCCCCGACCCGGGGGTTCCGGACGGCGTCGGGGGCCGCGCTCAGCCCAGCAGCCGGAGCGCCTGCTCGCGCATCTCGACCTTGCGGACCTTGCCGGTGACGGTCATCGGGAACTCCTCGACGACGTGGACGTAGCGCGGGATCTTGAAGTGCGCGATCCTGCCCTCGCAGAAGGCGCGCAGACCGTCGACGCCGATGGGGTCGGCACCGTCGCGCATGTGCACCCACGCCATGAGCTCTTCGCCGTACCTCTCGTCCGGCACCCCGATGACCTGCGCGTCCAGGATGTCGGGGTGGGTGTGCAGGAGCTCCTCGACCTCGCGCGGGTAGACGTTCTCACCGCCGCGGATCACCATGTCCTTGATCCGGCCGGTGATGCCGACGTAGCCCGCGTCGTCCATGACCGCGAGGTCGCCGGTGTGCATCCAGCGGCCCGCGTCGATCGCCTCGGCCGTCCGGTCCGGCATGTCCCAGTAGCCGAGCATGACCGAGTAGCCGCGGGTGCACAGCTCGCCGGGGGTCCCGCGCGGCACGGTGGTCCCGGTGTCCGGATCGACCACCTTGACCTCCAGGTGCGGCCCGACCCGCCCGACGGTCGAGACCCGCAGCTCCACCGAGTCTTCCCGGCGGGTCTGGGTGGAGACCGGCGATGTCTCCCTCGTGAGATTCTCACCTAGATCCTCCAAGGTTCCCCAGACCCCCGGGGAGCCTCTGAGTCCCGATCTAGTGAGGCTGGATACATGTCGATGCTGCAAGCGACATTCACGCTTCCCCCCGGATATGACGCGGTCACGTATTCGCGTATCTCCGCAGACGACACACACCAGGGACTTGGTACCTCACACCAGGACCGAACCAACGAAGCGAACGCTTCTCGGATCCTTCCCGGAGTTCCCCTGGTGAAGTTCCAGGATGACGAGATCTCCGCGTTCAACGTCACCAAGAAGCGACGCGACGCTTACCAAGACATGCTGCGTCACCTCAGGAAGGGGAGGACTGCCGCTGTCTTCTCCCGTGCTCCCGACAGGTTGCACAGGAACACCGAAGAACTCGAAGAGTTCATTCGTATCGGCACGCGGTTCGGAATCAACGTCTTCACGGAGACACACGGACGCTTCGACCTGTCCACCCCCGAAGGTGTCATTGCTATCAAGCGGGAAACGGTGAACGCCGAGGGCGAGTCGCTGGTCAAGTCTCACCGCATGAAGTCCGCGCGGAAGCGAGCCGCTGAGAACGGGACGATCCACGGTGGTACCCGTTCGTTCGGGTGGGGTGCGGAGACCGGTGAGACCCGACGCAAATGGTCCAAGAAAAACTCCGGTGAATACGAGATCGCTCCGAAGCTGGACTTCGACCGACACAACCCGGGGGAAGCGGAGACTATCCGCTACTGGGCTGATCAGATTCTCAAGAACAATGCGTCTCTGCACTCGCTGGAGAAGTGGTCGCGCGAGAACGGTGTAAAGACCGTGTTCGGGAACGACTTCGACAGCGGCCGTATCAAGAACGTGCTGATCTCTCCCCGGGCCTCCGGTCACACGGTGTTGAACGGGGAGATCGTGTCCCACGGTGCCTTGGAGCCGATTATCTCGGAAGCTGACCGGACAATGCTGGTCGCTAAACTCACGTCTCCGAATCGTCCGGGTTGGTCGGGGGGTGTCGAAGCCAAGAACCTCGCTTCGGGGATCGTTTGGTGTGGCAAGTGCGGCACCTCGAAGGTGACTATCGGTTCGGGGAACTCGAAGCCCGGAGGGGCGACCTACGTCTACTACCGGTGTGATGTGTTCAAGCACATGTCCGCGAACAAAGACATCAACGACGAAGTGTTGTTGGAACTGATCGACGAGCGGCTAGCGGTCCTTGACCGGTACACCACCAAACACGGTGGTGACGACGAAGCCGAGACGAAGCGGGATCGGCTGTCCGCTGAGCTTAGTGAGTTGGAAGCTGAGCACATGGAGACTGAGCGACTCGCGGAAGCGGGTGACATCACGCCTGGATTGGCCGCTAAGTTCTCGAAGAGGTACACCACGCGCAAGTCCGAAATTGAAGCTGAGCTTTCAGCTTTGACTACGATGGGCGGGATCCGATTCGAGGGGATCGACTCCGCTCACTCCATGAGCCTGGACCAGCAAAGGGTGTTGCTGAGGACCTTGTTCCAGAGGGTGACGTTCCTTCCCTCGAAGAACGGTGGTCGCATGCGGAAGGTTGATCAGCTTGAGCTTGAGCGGACGCGTGTCGAGCGAATCGAACGTCTCGCGCGCGAGGGTGGGGAAGACGAGTTGTTGCGGCTGAGGGTGGACGTAGACACGTCGAAGAACGTGCTGTGACTGACTGAACCCCGGGTTAGAACACCCGGGGTTCTCTCATGCGAGCCGATGTCACTCTTCGCGCATGAGAAGGAACTCTGTGCACACCCCTTGCTCTCACACTCTCTTCTGGTAAGTATCAAGGTCAACGAGTTTTGAGGGTTCTCCCCGTGAGAGGAGTGAGAGCCCAGAACCTCATCCCACATGGAGAAAAGAACTTTTCTGGGGTTGCGATTATTTTTCTGCTCATAGGCGGCGCGCTGCCTGGGACTCATCTCTCTCACGCGTCGGACTCTCACAACTCGATCTCCGCCAGCCGCGCCGGGTCCCCCTCCTCGCCCGCCGCGAGCAGGCCGGCCCACGCGGGGCCGTCGAACAGGACCACCTCGAGCAGGTCGGGGCAGCGGCCGCGGACCTCCTCGATCATCGCCGCGTAGTCGGAGGTCCTGAACGAGGGCGCGGACACCAGGACCGAGATGCCCGCCTGGTTGAGCACGTACTCCAGCTCGTGGGTCCGGTAGGCCGGGTTGACGTTCACCATGATCGCGCCGAGGCGGGCGGTCGCGTACTGCGTGTAGACCCACTCGGCGCGGTTGGGCGACCACACGCCGACCCGGTCGCCCTTGGCGACGCCGAGGGCGAGCAGGCCGAGCGCGACGCGGTCGACCACGGCGTCGAACTCGCGGTAGGTGAGGCGGACGCCGCCCGCGCGGTCGACGAGGGCGTCGCGGTCGGGATGGGCGGCGGCCGTGCGGGCGAGGCCGGCGCCGATGGTGTCGCCGAGGAGCGGGGTGTCGGAGGTGCCTGAGGAGTAGCTGCTCAGAAGGGCGGGAGGACGCAATCCGGGCTCCTTGCCGTGCCGGGACACGGGCGGGGATCCGGGGGGTGCGCGGGTGCGCGCGGGGCGGCCCGTGTCGGACGGTTCACACGTATCACGCGCGGTCCGCGGCTGTGAAGGCGTCGCGGGCGTGCGCGTGGAGCGCGTCGCGGACGAACGCGGCGCCCTCCGGTCCCCCGTAGGTCTCGGCGAAGCTCGGGTCCTCGGCGTACATGTCGCCCAGACAGCGCAGGAGGTCGACCGAACGCTCGCGGTCCCCGTCGGCCGCCGGGGTTCCCGGGATCCGGCCGAGCCACTCCGCGTGCCGGGCGACCAGCCGCCGCGCGCGGTCCGAGGCCGGGTCCACGCCGTCCCGCCAGGCCGCCGTCCACGCGGCGACGAGCGCGTCCGTCTCCAGCTTCCACTCGATCCGCTGCCTCGTGGACTTCCCGTGCCACCAGGCGTTGCTCTTCCGGAAGGCCTCCTCGCCCCACCGGGCGACGACCTCCTCCTCGTACGGGTCGTTGAACCCCTCCGACATCATCCGCATCGAGGGGTCCCGTCCCGACCGGCGCGCGTCCAGCGTGTGCCGGACCGCCTCCATCCGCCGGTCGAGGCGGTCGCGCTCGTCCTCCAGGAGCGCGATGTGCTCGGCCAGGGCCGCCTCCTCGCCCTCCTCCCGGTCCAGGACGTCCGCGATCACGGACAGGTTCAGCCCGAGATCGCGCAGGAGGAGGACGCGCTGGAGGCGGGCCAGCGCGGCCCCGTCGTAGTACCGGTAGCCGTTGTCCCCCACGCGGGAGGGCGGCAGGAGTCCGATTGCGTCGTAGTGGCGCAAGGTCCTGCTGGTGACGCCCGCGTGCACGGCGACCTGGTGGATGGTCCATTCCATGGAGGCCAGGGTAGAGCGGGAGGCGGGGCCGACGGCGCGGGCGGGGCCGAGGGGCCCGGGTGGCGCTATTCCCCCCCGGTGACGAAGTCCCCCTCGAAGGTCCTCGCCCATGCCTCGGCCTGCTCCCTCTCCCCGTCGCGCCGCGCGGTGAGGACCACCCGGTTGCCGTCGGGGTCGTCGACGGTCACGTCGGAGGTGAACCAGGCGGTGTCCGCGGGACCCTCGATCCGCGCGCCCTCGGGCGCGGCGGCGCGGAGCTTGTCCGCCCGTGCGGCGAGGTCCTCCCCCGCGGCCTGGAACGTGACGGTCGTGCTGCCGCGCTCCGGCTCTCCGGGGACGAGCAGGATGTCCTGGTACCGCGTGCGCCGCAGGTGTACGAGTACGGGGGTCCCGTCCGGGCCCGGGATGGTGGCCAGGGAGATGAAGCCGACGGCGTGGTAGAAGGCCTCGGCCGCCGCGAGGTCCGTCACCTGGAAGGTGGCGAACATCGGCATGGGGTAGATGGTGCGGTCGATCTCGGGAGTGGCGCCGGTACCGGCGACGGTGTTCTCGCTCATGCCCCCGACGCTAGGAGTTGACGTAGCGTCAGGGTCAAGCGCTATTCCTCAATCCGGTGGACGCGGTGCTGGGCGGCCTGGGCGCGCGGGCGCACGACCAGCAGGTCGACGTTGACGTGCGGGGGCCGGGTGACCGCCCAGACGATGGTGTCCGCGACGTCCTCCGCGGACAGCGGGTCGGGCACCCCCGCGTAGACGGCCTCGGCCGCGTCGGCGTTCCCGCGCAGGCGGTTGAGGGTGAACTCCTCGGTCTTGACCATGCCCGGGGCGACCTCCAGGACGCGCACCGGCTGGCCGACGAGTTCGAGCCTCAGGGTGGCCGCGAGCGTGTGCGCGCCGTGCTTGGCGGCCACGTAGCCGCCCCCGCCCTCGTAGACGACGTGCCCGGCGACGGAGGAGACCACCAGGACGGTGCCGTCGCCGCCGGCCACGAGCTTGGGCAGCAGGGCCTGGGTCATGTTGAGCACGCCCAGGACGTTCACCTCGTACATGGCGCGCCAGTCGGCGGGGTCGGCGGTGGCGACGCTCTCGGTCCCGATCGCGCCGCCCGCGTTGTTGACCAGGACCGCGCAGGCGGGCAGGGCCTCGGCGAAGGCGTCGACGGCGGCGCGGTCGGTGACGTCCAGGACCTGGGCGCGGGCGCTGTGCCCGGCCTCGGCCAGCTCCTCGGCGAGGGCTTCGATCCGTTCGGCGCGGCGGGCGACGAGGACCACGTCGTAGCCCTCGGCCGCGAGCCCGCGCGCGGTGGCCGCGCCGATCCCGCTGCTGGCTCCGGTGACGACGGCGGTCGCTGGCATGGTGGGCTCCTCCTGGTCAGACGCTTCTCGGGCCGAGCGTACCGGTGGGGGGTCGGCGGCGCGGGAGCCGCCCCGGTCGGAGGGGTGTTCCGGGAAGGGGTGGGGCGGACAGTAGAAATATGTAGACCAGTCGGTCTATTCTTGGCCCGCCGCCCATCCGGCCACACCTGGAAGGAATCTCGCATGACCCTCCACCACCTCAACTGCGGATCCATGCGCGAGCTCGGCTCGCCCGCGCCGCCGTTCGGCCCGCTGGAGCCGCTGCCGGCCGTCAACCACTGCCTGCTGGTCGAGACCGGCGACGGGCTGGTGCTCGTCGACACCGGGTTCGGCGTGAACGACGTCCTGCGGGAGGGGCGGACACTGGGTTCGGACTTCGTCGCGTTGGCCGCGCCCCGCCTGGCCCCGGAGGAGACCGCCGTCCGCCAGGTCGAGCGGTTGGGGTTCGCCGCCGAGGACGTGCGGCACATCGTCCTGACCCACCTGGACGTGGACCACGCCGGGGGCCTCGCGGACTTCCCGCACGCCCGGGTGCACGTCCACGCGGAGGAGCTGGCGGCGGCCTCCGGAGGTGACCCCCTGCCGCCGGGCACCGAGCGGTACCGCGCCGCCCACTGGGAGCACGGGCCGCGGTGGTCCGCCTACCCGGCCAGCCGCGCGGCGGGCGGGGAGCGGTGGTTCGGCTTCGACGCGGTCCGGGCACTCGACGGGGTGTCCGCCGACGTCCTGCTCGTTCCGCTGGGCGGCCACACGCGCGGGCACAGCGGTGTGGCCGTGCGGGACGGCGACCGGTGGGTGCTGCACGCCGGGGACGCCTACTACTTCCACGGGGAGATGGACGCGGCGTCCCCGACCGGGCACCCGGAGATGGACCTGGTCCAGGAGTCGGCGCAGGTGGACCGGGAGCTGCGGTTGGGCAACCAGGCCCGGCTGCGGGAGCTGGTGCGGCTGCACGGGGACGAGGTGACCGTGTTCTGCGCGCACGACCCGTGGGAGCTGCGGCGGTTCGCCGGTGGGACGACGACGGTCGCCTGAGGGGCCCTTCCCGGCGTGCGGTCGCCGCGGGGGCACGCGTGCCTCTCCGACCTCGCGGGCCCCGTCCGTGTCGGGCGGGGACGGGCTCGACCCGCCGTGCGGCCCCTCCATCCGGCCGGTCCCGTCCACCACGGCGCCGCTCCCCCACGGGCGGCGCCGTCGGCGTTCCCGCTCCGCGCCGCCGACGTTCGCGGTGTCCCACGTGGTTCACCGGGAATCCCCCTGAAAGAAACGTTGCGTTCCCTAACGGCGAGAGCTACTCTTCTTAGAGAACGAACCGTTTCCTATCGGTGGCGAGGGGGCGAGCACCGTGCCGCGTCGTCCGACCTCCGTGGCCCTGGCCCTGCCCGGGCTGCTGATGGCGATGCTGCTCGCGGCGCTCGACCAGACCGCCATGGCGCCCGCGCTCCCCGAGATCGCGGGCGACCTCGGCGGGCTGGACCAGATGCCCACCGTCGTCACCGCCTACCTGGTCGCCGCCACCGCCGTCATGCCGGTCTTCGGCCGCCTCGGCGACCGCTACGGGCGCGCCCCGCTCATCCTCGCGGCCGTCGTGCTGTTCTCCGTCGGGGCGCTGATCGCCGCGCTGTCCACCACCCTGGCCGTGTTCACCACGGCCCGGGTCGTGCAGGGACTGGGCGGAGGCGGGCTGATGATCGGAGCGCAGGCGATCGTCGGCGAGATCGTCAGCCCGCGCGAACGCGGCCACTACCTCGGCCTGTTCGGCGCGGTCTACGTCCTGGCTGCGGTCGGCGGGCCCCTGGTCGGCGGCCTGCTGGTCGACCACCTGTCCTGGCGCTGGATCTTCGCCGTCCACCCGCCGCTCGGCCTGGCCACCCTCGTCGTGCTCGGCCTGACCCTGCGTCTCCCCCGCCCCCGGGGACGCCCGCCGATCGACTACGCGGGCGCCGCCGCCCTGGCCGCCACCGTCGTCGGAACCGTCCTGCTCTGCGACGCGCTCGCCCGTCCCGGCGCCTACCCCGGCTGGGTGGTCCCCGCGCTGGGCCTCGGCACCGTGGCCGCGTTCGGCCTGTGGGCGGTCACCGCGCGCGTGGCCCGCGACCCCGTCCTGCCCCCGCGCCTGCTCCGCGACCGGGCGTTCGCCCTCCCCGTGGCGATCGGCTTCCTCGTGGGGTTCGGGCTCTTCGGCCTGCTCACCTACGTTCCGGCGTTCGCGCAGATCGCGCTGGGCACGAGCGCGACACAGGCGGGTCTGCTGGTCACGGCCCTCATGGCGGGGACCCTCGTCACCACCGTGGTGTCGGGGCGGCTCATCACCCGCACCGGCCGCTACCGCGGCTACCCGGTCGCGGGCACGGCGATCGCGACGGTCGGACTCGTCCTCATCGGCCTGCTCGGCCCGGACCTGAACACCCGGGGACTCGTGGGACTGTTGGTCTTCCTCGGGCTCGGGCTCGGTCTGGTGATGCAGGTGGTCATGCTCGCCGCGCAGAACGCCGTCGGCCGCTCCGACCTCGGCGCCGCCACCTCGGCCGTGCTCTTCCTGCGCCAGGTCGGCGCCAGCGCGGGCGTCGCGGTCGTGGGAGCGCTGGTCACCCGGTCGTTCGGCGAGCGCGTCCCGGCCGGGGTCGCCGACCCGCGCACCCTCACCCCCGAGGCCATCGCCGCCCTCCCGGAGCCGACGCGCGCGCTCGTGGAGAGCGCGTTCGGGGCCGCGGTGCCGTCGGCGCTGCTGGCCACGGCCCCGCTCCTGGGGCTGGCGTTCCTCCTCGCCCTCGCCCTTCCCCACCGCCCCCTGCGCACCACGGCGCACGCGGACACAGACAGGGAGACTCCCCGATGACCCACCCACGTTCCGTCGCACCCCTGGACGTCTTCGGCGCCGACGACCTCGCGGCCGTCGGCGGCAAGGGCGCCAACCTCGGAGAGCTCCTGCGGGCCGGACTCCCGGTGCCGCCCGGGTTCGTCGTCACCACCGACGCCTACGCGAAGGCCGCGGCGGACACCAGGCTCCTCGACCGGCTCACCGCCGAGTCGCCGGAACCCGCCGGGCTCCGCGCCGCCCTGGAGTCCGCGCCCGTCCCGGACGGCCTGCGCGCGGCGATCGTCCACGCCTACGCCGCCCTCGGCGCGGACGTCCCGGTCGCCGTCCGCTCCAGCGCCACCGCCGAGGACCTGCCCGGGGCGACGTTCGCCGGACAGCAGGACACCTACCTCAACGTGGTCGGCGCCGACGCGGTGGTCGACGCGGTCCGGCGGTGCTGGGCCTCCCTGTGGACCGACCGGGCGGTGGCCTACCGCGCGGAGAGGTCCGTGAGCGCCGCCGAGGTGCGCATCGCCGTGGTCGTGCAGCGGATGGTCGACTCCGACGTCGCCGGGGTGATGTTCACCGCCGACCCGGTGAGCGGGGCGCGCGACCGCGTCATCGTCGACGCGGGCGCCGGGCTCGGCGAGGCCGTGGTGTCCGGCCTGGTCACCCCCGACCACTACGTCCTCGACCACGGCGGCCGGCTCCTGGAGTGGCTGCCGGGCCGCGGCGAGGTGGTGATCCGGTCCGGGGCCGGGGGCGGGGTCGTGCGGGAGGACGGGACGGGGACCCGGGACGGCGCCGCCGAACGGCTGCTGACCGACGACCAGCTGTCGGTCCTGGTGGCGCACGCGCGCACGGTCGCCGGGCACTTCGGCCGCCCCCAGGACATCGAGTGGTGTCTGGCCGGCGGACGCGCGTACATCGTCCAGTCGCGCCCGATGACGGCGCTCCCTCCGTACACCGGTCCGCTCAACCGGCGCCAACGGCTGCTCGCGTCGGTCCTCACCGAGTACACGCCCGTGCGTCCGTACCCGATGGACGTGAGCACGTGGTTCGGGCACGGCCCGGCGCGCATGATGCAGGAGATCGTCGAGGAGTACGGGATCAAGGGCGGGTTCGAGGACTTCTACGCGGAGGAGGACGGGGTGGTCACGCGGCTCACCCCGCGGGCGCCGCGCCCCACCCCGCGCGCCCTGGGCACACCGTTCCGTCTGGCCCGCAAGGCGCGGACGATGGACGTCCGCACGTGGCGGGAGGATCCCCGGTTCGTCGACTTCCTGCGCCGCGCCGACGAACTCGACGCCCTCGATCCGGCCTCGTCGCCCTGGCCGGAGCTGGTGGCGGTGCCCGAACGGGTGCTCGCGCTGCTCGACCACTGCCGGGACCTGCGTCTGGACTACCTGCCGAGCACCGGGCTGTCGGTGGCGCGGCTGGTCGCTGCCACCGCGCTGCTCGGCCGGCGGTCCCTGCTCGGCGACCTGCTCGGGGGAGCCCGGACCCGGACCGAGGACGCCAACCAGGCGCTCCAGGACCTGGCGGACCGGGTCCGGGCCGTGCCGGAGCTGCGCGCGCTCGTCGAGTCCGCCGGCCCGGACGACGTCCTCACCGCGCTGCGCGACGGGCGGGGCCCGCTGCGGGAGTTCGCCGACGCCCTCGACGCCTTCCAGCGCGAGTTCGGCCGCCGCGAGACCACCAGTCCCCTGCTGGTCAGCCCGCCCACCCTCGCCGAGTCCCCGGAGAGCGTGATCGGACTGGTCCGGGTGCTGGTCGGTCGGGAGCGCGAGGACGACCCCGGGTCCCGGTCCGAACGCGCGCTGGGCGCGCTCCTCGACCACCCGCTGCTGCGCGGCGGGCGCGCGCGGTCGGCCGTGACCCGGTGGGTGCGCGCGGCGCAGAACGGGATGGCGTTCCGGGAGGACTCGCACTTCTACTTCACCGCCGGGCTCCCCGCGATGCGTCGGGCACTGCTGGAGATCGGCGCCCGACTCCGCGACGCGGGCGTCGTCGACGAGCCGTTCGACGTGTTCCACCTGCGGATCGAGGAGGTCCGGGAGATCACGGACGTGACCGCCATGCCCGCCGACCAGGCCGCGCGCCTGCGCTCCCTGGTCCGCGCGCGGGCCGCCAAGCGCGCCGAACTGACCGGGGTGCGGATGATCGACCCGGCGCGGGTGTTCCCCTCCAGGGACCGGGGCGACGCGCTGGTCTCCGGCACCCCGGCCAGCGCCGGAACCGCGACGGGACCCGTGCGGGTGATCCGCGGGCCCGCCGAGTTCCACCGGTTGGAGACCGGGGACGTGCTGGTGTGCCCCTACACCAACCCGTCGTGGACACCGCTGTTCCAACGGGCCTCCGCCGTGGTGGTCGACACGGGAGCGACGGCGTCGCACGCCGCGATCGTCGCCCGGGAGTACGGGATCCCGGCGGTCATGGGGTCGGGCACCGGCACGACCGCCCTCGTCGACGGCGACCGGGTCACCGTCGACGGGTCGACCGGCCGGGTCACGCGGGCTTCGTAGGATGCGGGACATGGCCGCCGATCCCGAGACCACCGACCACCGCAAGCGTCCGCGCCGCCGGGGCGAGGCGCTGGTGTCCGCCATCCTCGCGGCGGCCGTCGAGGAGCTGGAGGAGCGCGGCTACGCGGCGCTGACGATGGAGGGGGTCGCCGACCGCGCCCGTGCGAGCAAGGCGTCGCTGTACCGGCGGTGGCCGACCCGCGCCGAGCTGGTGATGGACGCCGTGTACTCGGTCGTCCCGGAGCCCGGGGAGCTGCCGGACACCGGCGCGCTGCGCGGAGACCTGCTGGCGGCGCTGCGGCGGATCGCGCGGACGCTGGCGGGGCCCGCGGGCAAGGGGTTGCGGGGGTTGATGACGGAGATCCTGCCCGATCCCGAACGCGCCGCGGAGCTGCGGGCGCACTCGCAGGGGATGGGCCGCCGGATGATGGCGGAGGTGACCCGGCGGGCGGTGGAGCGCGGGGAGATCGACCCGCGCGCGGTCACGCCGACGCGGCTGGACGTGGGTCAGGCGCTGCTGCGGAACCACTTCCTGTTCCACCACGAGCCGATCGGCGACGCGATGATCGAGGAGATCGTGGACACGGTGCTGCTGCCGCTGTTCGGGACGGTGCCCGACGCGTGATCCGCGGGTCGGTGGGCCACCGCCGGGAACCCGCCTGTTAGCGTCCGTTCCGTCCGACGCGAGGGGGAGCTCATGCGGTTGGCGGAACTGCTGCGGGAACGGTGGATCGTCCAGGCGCCGATGGCGGGCGGCGGGTCGACGCCCGAGCTGGTGGCGGCGGTGTCCGGGGCGGGAGGGCTCGGGTCGCTGGCCGCGGGGTACCTGTCGGTGGAGGCCCTGGCCGAGCGGATCGCGGCCGTCCGGGCGCTGGGGACGACCGTGTTCGGGGTCAACGTGTTCGTGCCCTCGGGGACGCCCGCCGCGCCGGAGACCCTGGCGGCCTACCGCGACGAGCTGGCCGCGGAGGCCGGGCGGCACGGCGGCGCCGTGGGCGAGCCGGTCGGCGACGACGACGCGTGGGCGGCCAAGGTCGACCTTCTCTTGGCCCACCCGGTTCCGGTGGTGAGCTTCACCTTCGGGTGCCCGCCCGCCGAGGTCCTGGGGCGGTTGCGGGCGGTGGGCTCGGCGACCGTGGTCACCGTGACCAGCGTGCCGGAGGCTCGGATCGCCGTGGAGCGCGGCGCGGACGGGGTGTGCGTCCAGGGTTCGGAGGCCGGAGGGCACCGCGCGGTGTTCGACCCGGCCGGAGGGGGTGGATCGCCGCTGTTCGCGCTGCTGCCCGAGGCGGTGGCCGCGGTCGACGTGCCGGTGATCGCGACGGGCGGGCTGATGCACGGCCGCGACGCCGCCCGCGCGATGGAGACGGGAGCGGCGGCCGTCCAGCTGGGGACGGCGTTCCTGCGCTGCCCGGAGAGCGGGGCGAACCCGGTGCACAAGGCCGCGCTGGCCGACCCGGCGTTCACGGAGACCGCGCTGACCAGGGCGTTCACGGGGCGGCCAGCGCGGGGGCTGGTCAACCGGTTCATGCGGGAGCACGCCGACGCGCCGACCGCCTACCCGGAGATCCACCACATGACCAAGCCGCTGCGCGCGGCGGCGGCCCGCGCGGGCGACCCGGGAGGGATGGCGCTGTGGGCGGGCGAGGGCTTCCGGTCCGCGACCGACGCCCCGGCGGCGGAGGTCGTGGAGCGGGTGCGCGAGGGGGCGGGGGTGGGGCGGTAGGCGACCGATCCTCGACCTCTACGGATCGAGAACGCGGCCGCACGACACGTCTGACGGGGAGAGGCTCGACCGGTATCCGTGTAGAAGGAACGGGTGAGAACCAGTTCGGCAAGGACCCGGTCAGGAAATCCGTACTGGAAAAGTGAATCAGAGGTTCTCGGGAAGCTGAATCTTCAGTGACGCATCGACTTCGCTACGCTCGATTCGAGCGTTGTACTCGTCGAGCAGCTCGCGGAGACAGTCACGTATGCCGTCACGCGAGAATCCCCCCACTTCCTCGATGTTGGTGCCGACGAAATCCTCAATTGATTGAATCGCCACACGGTCTGCGATATCGCAGTTGTCTGCGAGCTGGACGGCGGCAGCCACACGGTCCTCGGGGACGAGGACGCGGGGGCGATAGCCGTGGCGGAGATTGTCGGCACAGCGTTCAGCGAAGACCTTTTCAGTAGGAGACATCGTCACATGAATCGCAGTGTCGCCGATTTGATAATCACCGGCCCTCCCAGTTTGAACATCGGCCGTGGTGTAGCTCTCGGCATTGACGTTCTCCTGAGGAAACCGGATCTTGAGTTTCGCGCCGACGAGGTGCTGGGCGATGGCGCCTGCGGTGTTTCCTCCGCGAAGGCGACCAGCCGCGATGAGAGAGGCAACGGCGACGCGAACTGGGGCATCCGGGTCAATGTCGGCCTCGATCCGTCTTCGACCGAAGTAGTCCTCCCGGACCTTTTCGACAAACCATTTCTGGAGATGTGCGGCGACCGCACCACGTTCAGCTTCTCCGCACTCGCCCAACCCCGCCAGCACACCTCGATCATTGAAGAGTCGGGCCAGGGAATCAGCGTGGTTGAGGGTCGCTCGAGATGTGCGTCCACCCTCACTGGTGAACCTTCGATTTTCACCGTGTTGAGCCAGCAGTCTTTGAGCCTGCTTCCCACTGGCAGACTTCACCTGAGATTTGGTGGTGTAGTCATTCTTTTCAAGAGGAAAGTGCACTGCAAGGAACTCCGTCATGTACAGGCCGGCGCACATGACGTTGGAGTTGACATTACCGCTTGAGTCCCGCCGCTCTTCATACCAGTCACCGAGCGCCACAGAAAGCGTTTCTACAGCTTTCTCCATCGGCGTTCCAGAGATATCCAAATGACAGGTGACCATCAACGTCTCCAAATACAGGGAAATCGAATAATTGCATATTGAATGAGTCAAGCTCGACGCATGCGTGCAACGCAGACGCGTGAGTTGATTTTGTCAGGGGAAAATGGATTGCTGCTCCGCCCTCGGCTTGCAATCGAGGGAGCCGGCCAGCAAAGGATGGAGGTAGTGCTCGGCGAGCCAGGCAACGGCGTCGACGCAGACCGCGTCTCCGAAGCCCATGATCGCTCGATTGCGATTCGTGGGCAGTGTGTAATTTGGCGCGCCCATGAGCTTCGCGTATTCGTGGGCCGTCATCCATCGCACACGCAGAGGTTCGCCCTTCTGCATCCGTACAACGGCTTGCTTGGAGGAGCCTCCGCGGGCGGTGCGCAAGCAGCCTGCGATGTCATCGTCCCGAATCTCCCACGCGGGCACACCGTTCCGGGTCCGCCGGTAAGCTGTTCGGTAGGAATACTCAGGCTCGCCGCTAAGTCGTTCCACACGCTCCCTATTGACGCCTGAGAGCTGTTCCTTAAATTTTTCGACCCGCGCCTCGTCCCACCACTCGACATTCGGGTCACTGTCATTGACCAGACGCGTCCACCCACTCGTGAGCGGGGGAGGCGGGTCAGGGATCCGGCTACGGTGAGTTTCGAGGCCCTCAGCATCAAGAGCGGTATTGAGCCAGGATGGACGCAGCTCGGTGTCTCGACCTTCATCGGCGGGCGGTTTGGGCAGTCGGCTGGCGATCACGAATAGGCGAGGGCGGGACTGCGGAACGAAACGCCGGGCATCCAACGTGACGACGTCGACCCAGTAGCCAAGTTCGTTCAGACGCCCGATGGCGGACTTCATGTCATCGCCTTGGTGACTGGTGGCAAAGCCGTTAACGTTCTCCAGAGCGATCACGGCCGGCGCCGTGTCGTCACGCAGGTCCATGGTCTTCACAATGTTGATGAAGTCCCAGAACGTGCTGGAGTGCTGGCCGGCGAGCCCTGAGCGGCCGCCAGCCAGGGAGAGGTCGGTGCAGGGAAAAGATGCCCAGGCCAGATCGACTCTGCCCGGGGCATCGCCTGGGGGAGCCCCGGCGATCTCGCGGATGTCACGGAGGACATAGTGGTCCTCTGCGTCGGCGAAATGCCTCCTGTACATGTCGTGCTTCTGGTCGTCCAGGTCGTTAGCCCACGTGACCTTGAAGCCACTGCGCTCCAACCCCAGACGGGCGAGACCGATCCCGGCGAAGAACTCGGCGACCGTGAAGACGGTCTGGCCAGTCGTCGTGCTGGCGATGTCAGAGGCGGGTGCGAGTGTTGCTGTCACCCGATAGATGGTACGTGAGAGCACCGACGCACGTCCCGAGTCCCCAGGACAAGATGCCAGGGTCCGAATCTAAGATGTGAGGGACCGAGTGTTCTGTGGTGCGGACGAGACGGACCGAGAGGGTGTAGCAAGGTGGTGAGTGATCCCGAGCGAGCCGCACGGACGCGACCTGGTGACTCTTGGGCCTCGTCCGACGCTGTGCGAGCGAGCATGCGAGCGAATCGGAGCAGGGACACAGGGCCGGAGTTGGCACTGCGACGGGCTGTGCATGCGCGTGGCCTACGCTACCGAGTGGCTGCCCGCCCCGTGAAGGAACTGCGTCGCACTGCGGATCTGGTGTTCACCAAAGCCAGAGTCGCAGTCTTCCTCGACGGCTGCTTCTGGCACGGCTGCCCGGAGCACCACACCGCAGCCGTGCGCAACGGCGCGTACTGGGCGACTAAAGTCGAGCGCAACCGGGCGCGGGATGCGGACACCAATCAGAGACTGGCCGAAGCCGGTTGGACGGTGGTGCGGGTTTGGGAGCACGAGGATCCCGGAGACGCAGCAAGCCGGGTAGAGGCAGCAGTAGCCGCGGCTCGACGAGATTCACCGCCTCGGTTCACTTCGGAGAGTGATTGATCTCCGGCCCAGCCCCCGCAGCAACCGCTTCCTCTGGCTAGCGCAATCCCGGAACGAAGAACCCCTCCTCCGGTCTCAGAGCTGTGGGTCTCCAGGCGATGGTGGGCGGCCTGAGCAGGGCAGACTGCTCCCATGTGAATGTCTCCGTGTCCGCAGGAACGATAGAGCACAGAACTTGCGAAGCCAGGCGAATCACAGCGGCAACATGCTCACCTCGCAGCACTTCGGCACTGAACGCACTGGAGTGGAAGACGACCTGGACGACGCTGTAGGTGTCTGGGTAACGCAGGGCGGTCTCGAACTCATGGCGTGTGATATGAAAGCTGCCTGATGTCTCCGGTCCTGCGCCCTTGACCTCGATGCGTTCCAACGGAGGGTTGCCGATCTCGATGTCGTAGCCGTATGAGGGGGACACGAGAGACACCTGCCGTGCCAGGCGACCCTCACGTCGCAACGCCGACAGAACCACGGCCTCTGCAGCCTCCCCCACACGCTTCCGCCAGACGTCCTCCTGGGTGCTGTGGTGCATGACCGCGACGTCGACCAGTAGAGAGTCCAGCCCGGGTTCCAGCCAAGCGAGAGCCTTGAGGTCAGCGTCCGGGATGTAATCATGCACCACAGCATTGGAGCGGACTGCTTGGGTCAGCCAAACGGGCGGTGAAGCTGCCAGCAGAACACGCGCTGCAGCCCGCATCGCGCTGGAATCCATGGCCGGCAGTGCCCTCAGCTGTGGTGCCGGACGGATTCCGTCCAAGGTTTGTTCGGCCAGATCGTGTTCAAGCAGGGCTCGGGCGACGGTGGACAGGTCGAGGGAACGGCTCCAATGTCCGGCCCGTTCGGACGCCGCCCTGACCCATGCGGCAACGTCAACGCGCGGTACCTGGGAGGCGTGTGCGAGGAGAAGGACCCCGAAGACGAGGCCATGGCGCGGAAGCAGAGTCATGACCGGTGTCGCAGAGCGCGCAGAAGCGCCGAAGCGTCGTCTTCCAGCACAGCGGGGACGCTCTCGTCAGTGTCAGGCTCGGGAAGAGCCGCAGCCACCAACCCCGGATCGTTCATCAAATGCGCCAAGACGACGATCTTGTCCCGCAGCCTGCCGTCGACTGTCTCGTCGATGCTGTCGCTGCTGACGAGCAATGTGAAGCGGGTCTCTACGTCATCACGCAAGCCCAGCCGATGGATGCGGTCCTGACTCTGTAGATAGTGACCGGCGTTGAACGTCCGGTCAAGATAGACAGCGTGGTGGCACCAGTGGTGCAGGCTGACGCCCTCGCCGCAGGCGGCAGGGTTGGCCAGGAGCACGCGGCAATGGGGGTCATTGCGGAAACGGTCGAATTCCGAGTCGCGCGTCAGCGCCCCTGGAGGAGCCCCATCGGCGGGGCGCACACCGCCGTGGACGATCGCGGGCTGGAAATCCTTCAGCGCTCCGCCGAGCAGTTTCAGGTTGCGCACGAAGGTCGACCAGACCAGCACCTTCTCGTTACGGGCTGCGGCCTGCTCGACGATCTCCCTCACCTTGCGGTACTTCCACGGGGACTCGTACTGGGCATACTGCCGCAGTAGGTCAGCCAGCGCCTCATCACCGCGTACGTCCAACGGCGGATGAGCGAATTCCGCCTGGTCGTGCTCATCGGAACCTGTAGTGAGAAGCGACGGATTGGTCGCTGCCTCCAGCAGGTACATCAGGACGCGACCCAACCTCCCGAAGTCACGGCGCTCCTTCGTCTCCAACGCGAATGCGCCCCGGTAACGCCCTTCCAGCGCCTCATAGATCGCCTGTTGAACTCGACCCATCGGCTCGCTGACGGTCTCGATCTTGACAGGCGGCAGCTCCAGCCGGGATTTCGGGGTCCGAACGAAGTAGCGGTCAATCGCAGCGCTAGTCGCTGCAACGACGTCAGGGTCTCTTCCATTGGACTCGGTGTACGCGCCCGGGGGGAGAATCTTGCGGTCTTGCCCTGGATAGAGGAACCGGATCGGCGCCACCAGATCGTTGGCGCCCTGCGGAGCCGGAGTGCCGGTGAGCACGTCGCGCCGTCGAGCAGCATAGGCCAGGTCCAGCACGGCGCGTCCGTGCACACCGGCCTCGCCTTTCTTTATCCGATGGGCCTCGTCGAGAACCACCTGAGTAGGGCGGCGAGCGATGAAAGAGCGAATGCGATCGTAGTCAGCGGCCACCCGATTGTAATTGGTGAGCAACACGGTCAAGTCATCCCGCAGCACTGTGCGGGTTCCTGTGTGGACCTCCAGCACAGGTGCAGGAGCCAGAC
Organism: Nocardiopsis sp. NPDC050513; assembly: GCF_044457925.1. Lineage (NCBI taxonomy): Bacteria > Bacillati > Actinomycetota > Actinomycetes > Streptosporangiales > Nocardiopsidaceae > Nocardiopsis > Nocardiopsis sp. NPDC050513. Next base: position 152,898 of record NZ_JBITHK010000003.1, read on the forward strand.
ACTCCGCGGCGTCCTCCTTCCATGCCTGGAATGCTGCGATCGGACCGATGACCAGCAACTGTTCCACATCGCCACGTGCCCGACCCAACGCGAAACCCGCCAACGCGACTGTAGTCTTGCCGGCGCCGGGCACCGAGAAGTCGGCACCGTGAGGCAGGCTCGTCAATCGGGCCAGGTTCTCCAGTTGGAACGGCCTCAGTGTGCGCCGAAAACCAGCCTCCGCGAGCTCTGAGGCCAGGGTTCCAGGCTCGATCACGGGAGCATCTTGAGAGACCCTCTCCCGCTGTTTCCGGTCCTCGGAGAGCACCCGGAGCTGTCGAGACAGCTCTTCCCCCAACACGATGCGCTGACCGAACCGCTTGCGGGCTGCTGCAACAGACTCCAACTCGGCAAAGAAAACGTCCGCGCGCGTCTCGATCTCGTCGCGGGAACCGCCCACCACACCGCGCTGCAGCGCCTCCTGCAACAGGGCCCATGCACCCGGGTTAGCCGTGCTGTCCCGCCGCAGGGCCACGACTGGACGACCCCGCCGCTGCTCGAGTTCGACGGAGATCATGAGGTCTCCCGAAGCTCCTGAAGAAGCTTCTCGATTTTGTCGAGCTCCTCTTGGAAGGCGTTTTCGTTCCATTCGGAGTGCGCGCGCGATTTGCGAAGTTGAAGCGGAATCCGATTCAGCTTGTCGAGCGCAGCACCCGTTGCCTGAAATGGAGCATCCAGCACATTCTGCTCCCGTGCGCGCTCCTTCGCTTCGGTTGCCGCTGCAGTGATGGAACCACGAATGCTGTGCAGAGTGCTCTGCATGGACACGTTGGAGCCGTCAGAAACTCTGATAACGTCTTCAGGACGCTTGGTTACCACGAACTGCAAGAGATCTTCGACGACCGTTCCTTCAGGCTCGACATCCTCCAGGAAGTCATCCAGCAAGTCGGCTTCGCCACTATCTCTGCCAGCGGATGCCGCAACGTCAAGAACCCCCTCGAGCACACGCTCTCCCCGCAGCTCCGAAGCCACAAGGTCTCCGGGATTTCCGACACCTCTGAAATGGCGCAGGTCTCGATAGTTTGCCCCGGAAATAATTCCTAGGAAGTAGGCATTCTTGATGCCTGCAGCCACGGCCGCAGGCTTGCCACGGATGTGCCCGGCTAGTTCAGTGAAAGCTGATTCATTGTCAGTGAAGTCAATAGGAAGGAAAGCCCCCTGAGACTGATCGACCAGCTGCTGCACTAGCAACAACTTCTCATACTGAGCCTTGACCTCGCTTCTAGAGCGGTGCATACGCTGCTCCACTTGACTCCAGTCGCGATCGTATTTCTCGTAGAGCTCCTCGATCATCATAGCCTCGTTGATCCAGGAGTAGTCCTCTCGGAAATCGCGCGCGACCTGTAGCTCTGCTTCCAGATCAAGGATCTCGTTAGGGGTGGCGTCGTCCGGCAGCACGAGACAGCGAACGTACTTGAACTTCAAATGCCCTTCGGCCCGCAGCGTCCGCATGGCGGCTGTCCTACGATTTCCATTGATCAGAACACCGTCAGCCGTGACTAGGGCTGGTTCCTGTTGTCCGCGTGCAAGCAAGTCTTCCTTAAGGTCACCGAACTTCTCCTGATCGGCCAAGATCGCCAATTGGGCTTCCTGAGCAAACTCACCGAGAGGGTCGGCGGAGAACAGGTCCTCCTGCTGCCGTTGGCGCGTCAATCGCTGTTGCTCCGCCTTAGTGCGGTGGTTCAGCGTTGAGAATCGAACCCAATCGATCTCGAGCTCGACCAAACGAAGGTTCTTCTCTGACCGAGGCCACGCGTGAAGATGATTGCGACCTATCTCCTGTCGGGCGGCCAAGAAGTCACGCCGGTCAGGATCGAGCATCGAGAAACTCACAGGTCAACTCCTGAATGTAGTGGTCTTGGCGTGGCCGTACCGCGAAGTGATCACCGTGCGCCTGCCCTTGTCATCTGTTCCCCGAAACCCCACATGTCCCGTGAATAGAAAAGCCTTGTCTGAGGGGATTCCAAAAGCGCTCAACAACAACTCTGGGAACCTGCGTCGCGTCGATCCGTCCCAGTTCCAAGATTTGGCGCATGGATCGGTGTCAGGCATCACATAGATGCAAGGCGGTGGAACGTTCAGATCACCGAACTCGGTGGCATGCTCCTGCTTCGGACACACCCGGCTCCCCGTCCCACACAGCTGGTTGTGGAAGATCACCCCGTCGAGCTGCCTCCGATCCTCATTGAAGAAGACCTTGCGCAGCCGACTGACTCCCTTAGCCACTTCACTTCCAGGATGGCGATTCATTCCGTCGAATACCCACCAGAGGTAGGCCTCCTCCGCCCAGTCTGGGACCTTCCACTTCACGCTGCCTTGGGCACCGTCCGGGGCACCTTTTTGAATGATTGCCACGTCCCCCAGTCCGTTGACTCTGAGTCGATAGACGGTGTCGGCTCCAGGCGTTGGCTCTTCAAGCACCGACGCGATCCCCTTGCGCACGAGTCCTTGCAGCATCGCCGTCATGAACTCTCGCCGGACACCCACGCCGGCGCTTCTACGCCCCCGGATCTGCTCGATGGCTGCCGGCAGAGCCCAGGTGAGCTCCCTCTGCGTGATTCCATGCTCGGCCAAAAGGTCTGGGTGCTCGCTCAGACCTTCGACCAGACGGACCACGGAGTCCACAACTGACGGCGGAGGAAGCTCCGCGTGACGGCACGGTGCGGCGTCATCGCTCTGCATGTACGAGGACCCCCCTCATCATTTCACTCTCGCGTTAAACCGCCTGTATGGACGAAGCGCACATTCCCAAGGCTTCCGACCTCAGGATATGCCGTGAGCAGCGTGTGTAGTACCACCCATGACCATTTGCGACACCCTATGGCTCCATGTCAGCTTTGCGGAGAAATGTTCCTAATGCCCGATTACTTGAGGCGACCAAGAGTTCCATCCGCCTGACCAGCAAGAATCTCGTGGATCCATGGCGAGACACAGTTACTGAGTCGTCTACACCGAGCACGCCAGCACTCGGTCCTGCCAGTGAAGATGCGCTGCTCGGCCGCGGGAGTCCAGGTGTCATCAACATGCGTGTCACCCGTGGCCCGACAAGGCGGGCCCTTCGATCCAGGCTCAACTGGTACACCGCGTGATGACGGCGTGGTCTCTTGAACTCACTGAAGACCGCGACCGCGTTGATCTCGTGGTCATCAGAGACGTTGACGAAACCGAGCACGATCCAACTTGCGTACCCGACGTCCTTGGGGGCACTGAGGTCTCGTACGGGCGTCGGAGGTCGCGGCCAACACATCGTCTAGCACTAGCAGCTTCGATGGTGACGTGGCCAGGCGTTCGACGGAGTCGTGGTCGAGTTCGTGCTCGCGGCCGAAGTTTGAGTGGCAAGGTGCTCAACTATCTGCGGACTTGGATGACGGCGTGGGTGCCACTGGTACGCCAATCCTGACCGCTTCCATCCAGTTCGGTCAGCGTCTTCATGCCAAGGCCGGTGATGACGTCGGATTTCAGGGTGCGCAGGGCGGCGACCGGCCCAGGGAAGCACGCCGTGGCGTCCTGGAACGAAATCGTGGGTTCCCAGAGCCGGTCGCCCACGAGGCGACGGTAGTTGAGGTCGCCCTTGAGGATGGTGAGGTCGCCGTTGGAGAGCTCCGCGCGGAGGTCGTCGGGCATGTCCCGGTACGGCAGTGGCGCGCAGAAGAAGGGGTGGGCGTCCACCGTGAGCTGGCCGGCGCTCATGGCCTCCCACAGGCGCCGACCGACCTCCCCGGCGTGGCCTGGAGCGTGGAGCAGGCGCCGGAGGCAGTCGATGACGTCTGCCGTCATGGCGTCGGAGACGTAGTAGGGGTAGGGCTTGACGTGAAGCGTGACGGCGCTGGCGTGGCGGTGTCGGAGCAGGTGGTCGATGAGGACCAGGTCCGGGATGAGTTCGCGGCCCGCGTTGTCGGCGACCACGTTGACGGTGACCGGTTCGTCGGCGGTCAGGAGTGACCAGAGCAGGTGGCTGTCGTCGGCGACCAGGTGGGAGACCGCGGCGCTATGGGCTGCGTCTCCGGCTGAGATACGGAAGCCCAGGTCGGCGCGGTTGCCCCAGAGCGAGGCGTGCAGCAGTGCTTCAGCACGTTCCTGCTCCGGCCGCGCCGCCAGGTCGCCAAGTGCAACCAGCTCCTCGGCCAATTCCTCGCTGCGTAGCTCGGCCTGTTTGAAGGGGGCGAAGGGGTCCACCCCCTGCCAGGGGCCGGGCGCGAAGTATCCGACGGCTTGGAGGAGCTTGCGGTAGAAGTAGCTCTCGGCCCACAGGAACGGGGCCTCGAACCACGAACGGCCGAAGCACTCACGACCCCAGGCGGTCCAAGTGCTGTGGTCGTGGGCGGTTTCCGGCAGCGGCTCGATGACACCTTCGGTGATCTCCTCCAGCATGACGTCGAGGGCTCGGCGCTGCTCTGGAGCGTAGGGAAAGGCGTCGCGAACCTGCTGGATCAGTGCCGGGTGGCGCTTGGCGAGGACACCCCACGCGAACGTCCCGGGGGTACCGCTCGTGATCGCCGGAGCGTCGGTCCTGCTGGTGTTGTCAGCTGCTTCCACTGCCTTCTCTTCTCAGCTCGTTTCGTACCGCTGGTCAGTTCCCGATCTTCAACGCCACGACACCCGCCGCGCTGCCGACGAGCACCTGGTCGTTCACCCCGTCGTACGCCGCGCAGTGCAGTGAGGCGTCGACGCGGACCTCGGCGATCTGCCTCTGCTCGCTGAGTGACCACAGCCGCACTGTTCCATCGGCGGCGGCCGATACCAGATGATCATCATGGCGGGCGAAGCCGAGCATGAGGATGCGGCCGGTGTGTCCGGACAGGTGGGCGGTGAACCGGTCAGCACGGAGGTCGCGTACGGAGATCTCGCCGGTGCCTGCCCCGACGGCGGCCTGCGTCCCCTTGCTGTCGAGGGTGACTGAGCGAGCCCACCCACTGGGATTGGTGAAGCGACTCCTGAATTCCCCGTCAGACGCCTGCCATACGCGGACTGAGCCGTCGCCCCCACACGCGGCTAGCGCTTCTCCGCTGTCGTCGAAAGCGATCGAGCGCAGACGGCCGGCATGGACATCCTGGGACCAGAGCAGTGTGCCGCAGGGAAGGTCCCAGCAGCGAATGTGCCCATCGCTCGTACTCGCGGCCAGTCGCGGCGTGGACTTGGCCATGGCCACCGCCCAGGAGCGGGTGACGTCCCGGTTCAGGGTGAGCTCCCAGCTCGCGTCGTCCAAGGCCCAAGCTCTGACGGCGCCGTCGCCACACGCCACCGCGATGTACTCGTCGCCCCCAGCCAGCGACCACACCCGTCCGTGGGCCGCTGAAAGCTTGCGCCGGAGTGCGCACGTCTCCGCGTCGAGGAGTTCGACAGAGCCCGCACCATCGCCGACCACAGCGATACGGCCTCCAGCAACGAACTGCGTGGACCAAACGGTATTCGAGCCCAGGCCCAGCGTCTCGGCCCCACTGCGGCCAGCGGTATTCCACAAGCTAATGCCACCGTCTTCGCATCCTGCGATCACGGTGCCGTCGTTCGCATGGGTGATCGATCGTACCCAGTCAACCCCAGGTGGCAGCCGCACATCGCCAACCGCCCCACGTGAGGTGAATGCCTGGATTCTCGGTTCCTCTGTCGCGGCGAGAACAACATCGGCCCGCTCGGAAAGAGCGACGGCACGCACCCGCGCGTTGAGGTCTGAAATCTGGCGTATGGGCGTCAGGCGGCGTTCGCTCGTGTTCCAGACGCGCACGGAGCGATCTCCGGAGCCGGATGCCAGCACAGAGGAATCCGGAGCGAACGCGACGGAGCGCACCCAGTCCCGGTGTGCGGCGCGCTCATCCAGCAGGCGTCCAGTGCCCAAGTCGTAGAGTCGGACGAACTCGTCCTCGCCCGCCGTGGCGATGGCAGGTTCAGCGCCGTTTCCGACGGCGACGGACCAGACCGGAGTTCCGACTGTCTGCATCTTTCGAACGAGCACCAGGCGGTCCACATCCCAGACGCAAACGGCTCCATCTTCGGCGCCGGAAACGAGGAAGGCACCGGAGGGTGAGAAGGCGAGACTGCGAATCCGCCTGTTGTGGCCCGTCAAGACCCCAACCGGTTCACCGGTGTCAGTGCGCCAGAGCCGAATCACCACGTCGTCTCCCGCTGACGCGACAACCAGCCCGTCCGGGGAGAGCGCGGTGGCGAAAATCCAACCGGTGTGTCCATGGTGCGTGCGAATCAGCCTCCGGGCACCGAAATCCCACAGTCTGACGACTCCGTCCTCCCCGCCCGAGGCTACGAGGCGATTGGCGGTGGAAACACTGACCACGGCCCCAACGTGCCCGTCCGACGCCTCTGGTCGCTGCTCGACTTCCGGATGGCGCAGCCACTGGGTCTGGAGGGTGGTTCCAGAGCGGGCCAGGTCATCCAACGCGCGGGAGGCGGAGGGGAGCGGCGACCGTTTCAAGGCGATAGCGAGGGTCGCGGCGATGTCAGCGGGGTTCGCGAGCCCGATCAGGAGGTAACCGGCTTCGGCCATCATGCGGGCTGTCATCCAGACATGGTGCTGGGGATGCGAGTCCTCGTGCTGGCGCGGCAGCGAATCCAGCACGGCCGCATCCGCTGTCAGCGCCTGGTGCCCGACTCGATTCACCTTGTGCACGATGTACGCAGGGGAGGCGAGCAGTCCGACTAGCTCGGTGTCCAACTCGGCTTCGTGAAGGTGGTACGGAAGGTTACGCCATAGGTAGGTGTGTACGCTGTCCAGCGTCTCCCACTGGCCATCGGTGGTCTGCCGGTAGGTGTCGATCAAGGATCGGTGACGTGCGGCCCAGTCTTCTCCGATCGTGTGCCGCAGATAGGAACGGAAGACATCGTGGAGGATGACCGCGTCACGATCGGCGAGATAGGCGCTGAGAAGCGACCTGTCGGCCAGAAGCCGACAGAACTGCCGCACGGCGTGGGGAGGCCACCCGAAGGCGTTGTGCCACCAGTGCGTGAGGACCGACACGGGAATGGGGGCCGCGGGTGGGAAGACGGCGAGCGATAGGTAACGGTCTTTGAGATCGGCGCGACCGGCGATGACGACGCTTTCGTCAAGGCTGCGCAAACTCGACGCGATCGCTTGCCCGATGGCGTTCTTCCGCTGATCCGCGTCCCAAACGTCGAATGCCTGGGGACCATGGGTGCGGAGGGTCTCGCTCGCTTCCCAGGCGATGCGGTCTACCGGTGCCCCAGCTGTGACGTCCTGCGAGATGTTGGAGCCGACGATCGAGGCCAGCAGCGGCCATCCACCGCACGCGTGGGCCAACTTCGCTGTGTCTTGCTGGTCAAGGGCTGCGACGTTACGGGTGAGCAGTTCTCTGATCTCGGTCGGAGTCATCGGCCCAAGGCGGACGACGCGGGCCGATGAAGGACACACACGGATGTTACGGGTGGTGACGAGCCGGACGCACTCCTCTCCACCCAAGAGGAACGGGCCGAGGTCGGCGGCGGACCAGACGTTGTCGATGATCAGAAGTGCTCGGCGCCCCTGCAGCAAACGGGCAAGATGGAAACCCGCCTGCTCCGGGTCGGCGAGTGCTGGTCGACTGCCGTCAAGGTGCACACAGAGATCGGAGACGAGTTCGACCACCCTGGCGGGGGTACATTCCTCGCCCGTCTCCACCCACAAGATCTCGTGAAAGAGCTCTCGAACGCGTGGATCGCGGCACACCTGGGTCGCCAGCGTGGTCTTCCCGAAGCCGCCCGGTCCGCAGACAGCTGCCGTGGCGATGCCCTCAGCCGCCGACGCCTCTCGCAGTACAGAGACGAGTCCTTCGAAGTCGGCTGACCTGTGCACCAATCCGGGCTCCGGAATGGGTATCGGGAAGTAACTGTCCGAGGTGGCCGCAGGAGCGGGCTTCGGATCACCGACAGTGCTCCAGAACCGCTGCTGGACCTCTGTGCCGCTGCGCTCCAGGGCTGTATCCAACAACGCTTGAGAGTCCGGTACGAGTTCGATCGCCTCACCCCTGGACTCCCAATTGGACACCGTCCGATCGCTGACGCCGAGGTAGGAGGCGAAACCACGCACACTCTTGCGCATAGCCCGCCGCAGTGCGCGCGCCTCCCTTCCGGTCCAGCGCTGCACTGAGCCCACCGAAACTCCTTCGACCGACACCGACGACGCTAACAGCGTAGAGCTCCTTGAGCGGTGCTGAATGCCGGTCGCTGCGACGGAAATTCAGCGCGACTTCAACGCTTGCGGCAGCGAATCGTGCGATGGCCGCATTCCCGCTCACGGCACGCGTGAGCGACGACGATTCCGCGGGGGTGCAGCGGCGTGACAGCCCGCTTGACGCTGGTGACAGGCAGTCTGCTTCACACGGAGCGCAACGCCTCCGTACCGATCGAAGAGAGGCAGGACATGCCGACTGCTCGTCGCAGCAAGACCGACCACCTCATCTACGCCGACGTCGTGGACTCCAAGAGCAAGGCCGGGGTCTGGATGGGAGAGCGCGAGTCCTTCCAGGAGCGGCAGGGCAGGATTCTCGAAGCCGTCAAGGACAAGGTCGACTGGGTGCCCGTCGAGGGCGCCATCATGGCGATCAGCACCAAGCCTGCCGGAATCGCCGTCATCGCTCCGAACCCCACCCTGCCCGGCGTGATCGTCCTGGCGGACGGCGGTTCGCCCGCCGCCTCGGCCGAACTCCAGGCCACGTACGAGAAGGCCACCCGCGAGGCCATGGCCGAACTGGGCATCAGCGAAGAGGAAACGGCCTGACACCATGACCTCTTCCCACCTCCTGTGGGGGAAGTACGTCCAGTACGACCGGGACGGGGAGTCCGTGCTCCTCGACCCGGTCGGCCTGGACAGCGTGTACCTCGACCGCGGGGAGGTCGCTGACCTGTCCGCGGTTCCCCCGACCGCGACCCATCACGCCCTCGACGGGCTTGGCTTCACCTCGGACGGACCGCCGACCGACCGGCGTGAAGCTCTCCGTGCCCGCCTCCACGACCTGGGCCTCGACCCGACTCCCAACCGGATCAGCGGGCTGCGCGTCGTGCTCACCGACCGCTGCAACATGGCCTGCACGTACTGCTTCGTCGACACCAACACCGGCGAGCCCGACATGACACACGAGGAGCTCGTGGAGGGGCTGGCGTATCTCTTCGAACGGAACGCCGGACAGCGGGAAGTCTCGATCCAGTGGTTCGGAGGTGAGCCGACGATCCGGTTCGATCTCATGCGCTACGGCGACGCGCTGGCCGACGAGCTCGCGTCCCGGCACGATGTCGGACGCATCCGCCGCACCGTCGTCACCAACGGAGCCCGCCTCACGGACGAGATGCTTGAGCACTTCGTCCGGTACCAGTACGGCATCGGCATCTCGGTCGACGGCCCACCGGCCATCAACGCCGTCAACCGCAGGCTCCTCGGCGGTCAATCCGCCGACGGCCGCATCGGCGCCAACGTACGGCGCCTGCTGGAGGCCGACGGCCTCTACGTGGGATGCAATCTCACACCGACGGCGGCCAACATCGGTCAGCTCGGCGAGACGGTCTCGTGGATCATCGAGGAGCTCGGGCTGAAGTTCATCTACGTCAACACCCCGATTCCCTCCGGAGGGCGCTGGCGCGTCAAGGGACGCGACCTCGCACGCGAACTCTATGAGGCCCGGCTCACCGCGCTCAGCAAGGGCGGCATGCTCTTCTCCGTCCTCGACCGGGCCTTCCAGGCTCTCGACACCCGGCGCCCGATGCTCTTCGACCACATGCAGGGAGACCGAAGCCTCAACGCGGCGCTCCTGTCCGGGAGCAGGATCAGCCTGTGCGACATCAACTTCACCGAGCCCAGCTTCATCCACACGCTCGATGAGTTGCGCGCTGCCCCGGAGCTGTTGGGCGGCGTGGCCAAGGAGGTCGCCCCGTACGAGAAGTGCGGCGACTGTCCTGCGCTGGCCGTCTGCGGCGGGCCGTCACGGAATGAGCAGGCCCTGGTGGGCGCGGGCGCGCCTGATGAGGAGATGTGCGCCTTCTACACCGGGACGGTCGAGATCGCGGTCTGGGACGACACGGGGGTGCAATGAGCACCCCGTGGTTCCGGACCGTGCTCGTCTCCACCGCCGGGCACTGCGCCGTCGCGTGCGGATTCTGTTTCCGGGCCGATCGGGCCAACGGTTTCCTGGACGTCGCGACGTACACCCGGTCCCTGTCCCGCCTCAGGGAGATCGGCGTCGAGAGTATCTGCCTCACGGGTGGTGAGCCGACGCATCACCCCGAGCTCCGGCAACTGGTTCGTCTCGCTCACCAGTTCGGCCTGCCCGTCTCCGTGGTGACCTCGGCCCGTGCTGAGGCCGAGGTCACCGCCCTCGCCGAAGTCGCGCACCTCGTGGAGAACGTGACCGTCTCCGCGGACTCGCGTGGCGCGATGAAGCTGGGTCGGACCAGGCGTTCCGTGGAGTCGGGAATCCGTACGCTGCTGGAAATCGACGCCCCCGCAGGCGTCCTGCACGTCAGCTACTGGGACCTCGCCGACGACGAATGCGGTGAGCTGGCGCGGCTCGTGGCGGAGGCGGGAACCGAACTCCAGTTCAGTCCGGTCTTGCTCGACGAGCTCGCGATCCAGCGTGCCCGGATGACCGTGGCTGACTACGAGGAGCGACAGCGACTCGACGCGGCCGTGCTCGAGCGTCACTTCGCACTCGGGGATGGCCTTCGCGACTACCTCGCCCATCTGCGGTCCATGCGGCGCTCTCCAGGATGTCGGCACCTCTGCCGGTCGCGAGCGCTGTACGTCTCCGCTGAGGGCCGACTGAGGCGCTGCCCGTACAGCGAGGTCGGCGTGAGCACCCACCGACCCCGGTCTGAGGTCAGGGAGTTCCTCGCCCGACCGACCACTGACCGGGTCACCGCAGACTGCGCTGCCATCTGTCGTCCCTGACACCCTGCGAGGTCATTCGTGCGGACACCCGTCACGACATCCGAAGAGTTCGTCGCTCGCTGGCGGACGCCACCGAACTTCCCTGTCGCGGCCCCTCTCATCCCCTTCGGCTTCCAACTCCCGAAGGCAGTCGACGTCCTCGACCACATCAGACGCGACAACGAGGTGCGCTACACCGTCCTCGATCCGGACGACTGGCAGGTCCGCCTGGACCGCACCGCGGCCTTCCGGAGCGCACCGCTGGAGGAGCTTCTGACCTGGCGCTTTCGGCTGGTGCACTTCAACCTAAGCCGCTTCTACACAGGCTTTCTGGAGGGCTTCCAGGAGGCCGTCATGACCCCGTGGCGCACGCTTCTCTCAGCGCAGGGTTTCACCTGGCAGCGGTGCGCTCCGCTGCTGTTCATCTCCAGCCAGGGCACCGCCTCGACCTACCACAACGACAACTCCCATGGACTGGTGTGGCAGGTCGAGGGCGTCAAGACGTTCCACAGCTACGTCGACCCTGACCGCGTCCTCACGGCGGAGGACGCCGTCATCGGCAAGACCACAGCCGAAGAACCGCCCGCCAACATCGACGCCGAGCGTCTCTCCATCCGTATGGAGCCGGGAGACATGCTGTGGAGCCACGCCCTCACCCCGCACTGGGTCACCAGTGAGACACCGCTCAGCATGAGCATCAACCTCTCCCACGGTGCCCTGTGCCACCACGGCGTCTACGCCGAACGGGAAGTGGCCCTCCGCCGCTACTGGGATGACCATCCCGCCGAAGCCTGGCTGCACGACCTGCGCAACACCCGCTACTGACGGGAACTGGGGTGGTCCTGCCGCGACGGGCAGGACCACCCTCAGGCGCGTCTCTACGGCGTCAGCCGGTTGGGGCCGCGGAAGAGGAAGCTGGCCTCGCGGATGGAGTCCAGACCGAGCAGCACCATCAGGACACGGCTGAGGCCCATGCCGAGACCGCCGTGCGGCGGGCAGCCGTACCGGAAGGTGTTCAGGTAGTCCTGCATGGGCCCGGTGTTCATGTCCTTCTCGGCGGCCTGCTTGAGCAGGACGTCGTACCGGTGCTCGCGCTGGGCGCCGGTGGTGATCTCCAGCCCCTTCCACAGCAGGTCGAAGCTGCACGTGAGGTCAGGCCGCCCGGCCGGACGCATGTGGTAGAAGGGCCGGATACTGGCCGGATAGTCAGTCACGAAGACGAACTCGTGCCCGGTCTCTCGCCGGATGTGGGCGGCGATCCCGCGCTCCCCCTCCGGGTCCAGGTCCTCCTTGCCGCCTTCGGGGTCCCAACCCTCGGCGCGGAGGATGTCCTGGGCTTCGGCCATGGTGATCCGGGGGAACGGCGCCGACGGAACCGTCACTTCGACGCCGAAGGCTTCCCGGATCGCCTCACCGTGGACGTCGGCGACCTTGGCCAGCGCGTGCGCGAGCATCCGCTCCTCGAAGGCCATGACGTCTTCGACGTCCGAGATCCAGGCCAGCTCGACATCCACACCGGTGAACTCGGTGGCGTGCCGGGAGGTGAAGGAAGGTTCGGCCCGGAACACGGGGCCGACCTCGAAGACCTTGTCGATGCCGGCCGCGATCGCCATCTGTTTGAAGAACTGCGGTGACTGGGCCAGATAGGCGTCTCGGTCGAAGTAGCCGAGCTTGAACACCTCTGCGCCGGACTCCGAGGCGGTGCCCATCAGCTTGGGGGTGTGCATCTCGGTGCACCCCTGCGCGTAGGCGTACTCGCGCATGCCCTGTTCGAGAGTGGTCTGCACGGCGAAGAGCACCTGGGCGGGGAAGCGGCGACGCACGTCCAGGAAGCGCCAGTCCAGGCGTTGTTCGAGCCCGGTGTGCTCGTCGATGGGCAGGGGCGTCTCGGCCAGGTTCAGGATCTCGACGGACTCGGGAACGATCTCCAGCCCACCGAGTTTGACGATGGGGTTGTCGACCACGCGGCCGGTGATGCGGACGGCTGACTCCGTGGTCAGACGCTCCAGTTCCGCCTCGACAACGTCACCAGCGCCACCTCGCTTGTGCGCGACCTGGGCCATGCCGGTGTGGTCCCTCACGACCACGAACTGGATCTTGCTCTGCAGGCGAAGGGTGTTCGCCCATCCTGAGATCGAGACAGACTCTCCGACGTGTTCTCGCAGGTCAGCGACCAGTACACGGCTCGTCGGGTGGATCACAGCAGTCCTCCAAAGGACCTCGTCATGATCCCTTGGGAGTGCGGGCGAGAAGGGCAACTCGCGGTGCCACCGCACTTTCGTCGCTCAGGCAGCGACCTCGTTCGGGCCCTGTGACGGGGGCCGTCCGGCGGGGCATGGGGCCGCAGAGGGCCGTTCCTCCCCGCGCTCGGGAGGGTCTTCGCCGTGGGGCGCGAGACTGCCTTCCCAGCTACCGGCAGTTCTCTCGGCTCACGCGATCCCGCGGCTACTCGTCTCCGTCAACGCGTTGCGGAAAAGGATAGGAGGCCAGAAGCGACCCACGCAACGGGGAAGGCGATAACTGCCGAGAACTGTCGTCCTGGTCCGGGCGAGCGGCCATCGTGAGAACGACGAATGAGCCCCGCCCATCCCCAACGTCGCCTATGTTGGTGGCCGGACGTGACAACGCCGCCATCCAGAGATCCGATGACTCATCCTGTGGCCACCTCCCCCGCCCAGGGTGTCCGGCAGGCGACCAAGACGTCTCTCCTTGTTCATCAAACCGATCGAGGCACACGGCGCGGCTGGTGTGCGGTCGACACGTTCGACGGCGATTACGCGCTCCTCTCCCGCTTGACCGGCGAGCCGCACCGCTACTGCATCGCCTGGGAGGCGTACACGCCCACCCTCGTCGCGCCCCCACGTCGGGCGAGCACGCCCGCACATCCACCCCATGGGGCTGTCGATCGCCTCACGACCGACCAAGGAGCCGATCGCCACATGACCCCCGAATTCGAAGCCCGCTTCCTGGCCGTCGACACCGAGGCCATCACCACCCGGCTCCGCGACCGTGGCGCCACCCGCGCGATGCCGCGCACCCTCATGCGGCGTGTGGTTCTGAAGAACCAGGACATCAGCGACCGTGGGGGATGGTTGCGCCTGCGCGAACAAGGCGACAAGACAATGCTGACCTACAAGCAGGCCAACGACACCGATGGCGACTCGGCAATCGATAGCATCCTGGAGGCCGAGGTCGAGGTCACCGACTTCCACGCCGCCCAGCACCTGCTGGAGGCCATGGGGTTCACGGCGCTGCACTACCAGGAGAACTACCGCGAGGAATGGCAGCTTGACGGCGTCACGTACGACATCGACACCTGGCCGGACCTGCCCACCTACCTCGAGGTCGAAGGTCCGGACGAGAAGGCGGTTCGCGCCGCCGTCGCGATGCTCGACCTCGACTACGACACCGCGACCTTCGGCAGCGTCGCCGAGGTCTACCTCAAGGTGCTAGACCGGGACATTCTCGCTGAGCCCCGCCTCGTGTTCTCATCTCCAACCCCATACGGCAACGCGGAAGAGCCCACTCGATAGCGGCACAGGTCTGTGCTGGCCGACAGCGATGACGCGGACCGGGTCCGGCATCGGGATCCGGTCCGCGCACGGCTTCAGCCACTGATCAAGCCCGCGCACGCGGCCCCGGTACGAGTCGGTGAGCGTGAAGCCCGCCTTCGGCGTTCGTCGTGCCACCCGGTCATACCCGCGCGAGGCCCGACCCTGAAGGCACTTCGCTCCGGTACTGCTGAAGCTCGACTTCGTCCATCTCATCGGGGCGTTTCGGGCGAGCAGGAAATGCCCGGCTGAGCCCGGGATACCCGGGAGAACTACTGGCTCAGCGTCTTGAGGGCTGCGACCAGGCTGGACCATTCGGCGCTGGGGTACGCGAGGTGCCCGAGGCCCCTGTTCTTGGTGTCGCGAACCGCTGTCACACCCGGCAGATCGGCGACCTCGACGCACTGGGGGCCGTCGGGGTTGCTGTAGCTGCTCTTACGCCACTGCGTGATCGTCGTGTCCATGGAAGGCCTCAATTCTGGTCGACGCGTCACCCGATCAGGGACTCCAGGAAGTCCGCGGCTTCGGCTACGGACAGGGCGCTGCCCTGAGTCCGGCTGAAGATCAGCCTATGGCGGTGAATCTCTTCCTGGGACTCCAAGTAGAAGCCATCGCCCCGGGACTCCAGGAAGACGACGCTGTCGGCGCTGTTGCGGTCACTGAAGCTGAGGATCGTGAACGGTAGTCCTCCTGCGGCGTGTGCGCCGGAAGTGAACGGCAGGATCTGGATCTCCACGTTCGGACGGCACCCCATCTCCAGCAGGTGTTCGATCTGGCCGCGCATCACATCGGGTCCGCCGATCTGACGGCGGACCGCGGCCTCGTCGATGACGGCGAACAGCAGAGCCGGTTCGCTCCGTCCCAGCACCTTGTTCTGACGTTCGAGTCGGCTCTCCAGGCGGAGGTCGGCTTGTTCTTCGGAGTTTCCGATGGAGGAGGCGAGCAGCGCGCGGATGTAGGGCTCCGTCTGGAGCAGGCCCGGCACCAGGCCGATGCTGAACTCCTGGATCATCGTCGCCTCGGCTTCGAGTCCGACGAAGGCTCCAGGCAGGACGTCCTGGTACTGAAGCCACCACGGCTTGTCGGTCCGAGACTCCCGAGCGATCTGAACGAGCTCCTCGGCGACCGGCTCAGGGGCGTCGTAGAGCTGGCACAAGGCCATGATGTCGCCGGCCTTGACGCGTTGGAACTCCCCCGCTTCGAGCCGTTGGATCTTGGCTCGGCCCCAGCCCAGCGCCTTCCACACCTCGTCCTGAGTCATCTTCGCGGCGTTGCGAAGACGCCTGAGCTGGATGACGAGGTACCGCCTGCGCACAGGCATTCCGGTCGTCACGAGACCCTCCTTTGCCGTGACTGTCACCACAGGGCCTCCAGTGTCGCAGAAGCGAAGCGAACAAATACGACTTCGATGCACAATATATACGAGGCTCTTGCGAAATGAGGCTGCCTCATTTAGTTTCTCTCTCAACCGCACGGCGTCTCGTAGCACGCTGGGCCCGGTGTTCAAGCCATGTGCGGAGTGAAGCGCGAGAGCATGGAGGAGTTGCGATGCCCGGATTCGACGTCCCGAGGCCGCGATGCGGCCACAGCCAGGACCGGCGGGTGGTGGGTGGGTTGCCGGTCCGCGTCAAGAGCCGTCGGGCGGGGGTGTTCGCCGCGTACTTCGACGGGACCCCGGAGCAAGTCGGCCGCATCCGGACCTGGTGCGCGCGGGCCACCGGGTTGGACCAGGAGGCGGCTGACCTGGTCGAACTCGCGGTCAGCGAGCTCGTCACGAATGCCGTCGTGCACACCGCCTCGGGCGGCCGGTACGGCCGGGTCAAGGTGACCGTGGAGGTCATGCCCGGACAGATCGTCCTGGTCGGCGTGACCGACGACGGCCCCCGGGCGCTGCGCCCGATCACCGTTCCGACGCTCCCCGACCACGTCGACGACACGACCCCGTCCGGACGCGGCCTGCGCCTGGTGGCCGCGCTGTCGGAGAAGTGGTGGTGGACCGGATTCCGAGGCGGCCCGCTCACCGTCTGGGCGCTGATCGACCCTCACCGCGACCTGGCCGTCTGACTGAACCAGAAGCACAGCACCGCGACGTCGGGAAGCGCAGCCCCACGGGGCCGTTGACACCCGCCAGAGCGGCACAAGCAAAAGATGCCCCGAATCGGTGCTTAGGACCACCGAGCCGGGGCGCGATCAACCCCTGAATACAGCAGGAGGACGACCGTGCACCACCCTAACGGCCGCCACCGCAGGCGGCACCGAACCCTGGCTGGCCAGCTCTGGTCCCTCGCGGCGACGGCGCTGGCGGCGGCACTGACCCTCGTGTTCGTGCCCAATACGCCAACGCCAACCGCGATCGGGCCCGCTCCGCGCCGACGCGAACTCCCCACCGGCTCCCCCGAGGAGCCCCGGCCGCTGCCGCTCCCCGCGACCCCGGCGCCTCCGCCCGAGGACCCCGACGAGACCGGCGGCGCGCTCGTCCGCCCGTACATGCGCCCCCGCCCCCGCCCCCAGCGTCGAACATGCCTCCCCCGGCCACGGGTCCCGGTCGGTGACCTCCTCGCACCGAAGCCGCCACCGCCCTCACAGCGGGGCGAGTTCGACGAACTCGCCAGCCTGGTCCGCGTCTACCTCGCGGCCGGCGCCCCCTCACCCAGCTGACCCGGACACCGCGACCGCTCTGGCGGCGGCCCTCCCGGCCACCGCCAGAGCCGAACCACCGCCAGAGCGAAGTCACGGGCAGCGGGGGCCTCAGCCCCGGACGGCCAGGGCATCGACCTCGAACAGCATCCCCGGCAACGCCAGCCCCGCCACCCCCAGCAGCGTCTGGGCGGGCGGCCTCCCCTCCCAGAGCGCGTTCACGCGCTCCCCGAGGATCGCCAGCTTCTCCGTGTCGTGGTCGACGATGTACGTCCCCAACCGGACCACGTGCCGGTACTCCAGCCCCGCGGCTCGCAGCGCCCTGCCCAGGTGGGCGAAGGCCAACTCCACCTGCGCGGCGAAGTCCTCGACCGCCACCCCTCCCTCCTCGTCGGAGGCGTACTGCCCCGCGACGACCACCAGCTCGCCGGAGGTCTCGGCCAGGTGCGAGTACCCGAACGGCACGGGGTCGTGCAGGCCCTCGGGGTTGCTCAGCGTGTGCGACATGTCAGCTCCTCTGTGGATTCGATGTACGGAACTCGGCGAGCACCGCGCCCGCCAGGAGGATGAGAGCGCCCGCGACCCACGGGATCGCGGCGACGGCGACGGTGTCCGCCACCAGGCCGCCGACCAGGGCACCGAGAGCGATGGACAGGTTGAAGGCGCAGACCAGCAGCGCCGTCGCGGCCTCGGGGACGTCCGATGCGTGGCGCAGCATCCACGTCTGCAGACCCACGGACACCCCGCCGTAGGCCAGGCCCCACACCACGAGCGCCGCGACGGCCGCGATCGGGACCCCGCCGGCGAGCCCGAATACGCCGAGCGCGGCGGTCAGGCCCACGGTGGCGGTGAACAGCGTGCGGCGGACGTCACGGCCGCTTCCGGCGACGAAGTTCCCGACGATCCCGGCGACCCCGTAGACCAGCAGCAGCCCGCCCGTCAGCGTCGCGTCGATCCCGGCGACGTCGGTCAGCAGCGGACGGACGAAGGTGTAGGCGGTGAACTGGCCGGTGACCAGCAGCAGGGCCAGCAGCACACCGGTGCGCACGCCCCGGTGCCCGACCAGCAGCGAGGGGAGGTCCGCCAGTCGCGTGGATGCCCGCGCGGGCACGGGCGGCAGCAGGACGACGAGCAGGACGAGGGCCGCGACGCCCAGCGCGGCGACCGACAGGAAGGCCGCCCGCCACCCGGCCAGGTCGCCGATGAGCGTCCCCAGCGGCACCCCGACCACGGACGCCGAGGACACGCCGCCGAAGACCACCGCCGTGGCGTGGGGAACGTGGCGTTCCGGCACGAGGCGCGGCGCCAGTCCGCCCGCGATCGACCAGAATCCGCCGATGCTCACCCCCACGACGGCTCGGGCCGCCAGGACGAGCGCGAAGTGCTCCGCCAGGGCGCATGCGACGTTCGCGGCCGCCATCAACGCGACGAACACCGCCAGAAGCGTGCGCCGGTCCACGCGGCCGAGGAGCACCGCGGCCGTCGGTGCCGTCGCGGCCGCCACGAAACCGGGCACGGTGACCATGAGCCCGGCCGTCCCGTCCGTGACGGACAGGTCCGCGCCGACGGCGGTCAACAGCCCGACGGGCAGCAGCTCGGTGGTCATGAGCGCGAAGATCCCCAACGCCACGGCGGACACGGCGAACCACGCGCGGCGGTCGACGCGCCCGTCCACCTGACCGGTGTCGTCCCCGCGCACGTCCCCGCTCCGGCCGTTCACATCGCCACCTCGAACCCGTTGAACCCATAATCATTGATAGGAAACATCCAGGATTACCTCCGACCAAAGCCCCTCCGAGGAGGGGCCCATCGTCACCGCGTCACTCGCCCGCGAACCAGCTCCGCACGCGCTCGGCCGTCCCGGGGGCGATACGGTCCACCGACGCCCTGATCTCGGCGAGCGTCTGCGCCCCGAGCTCACGCCGCCAGGCGAGTTCGGCCCTGCGCATCGCCAGGTCGATCTGGCAGGATCCGGGAGGAGTCTCGTCCGGCGCGCCCGGCCCCCGCTTCCGGATCTCCGTGCACTGGAAGGCCTCCTCACGCCCCTCGATCGCGCCCACCACGTCCATGAGAGTGATGTCCTCGGGCTCGCGCGCCAACCGGAACCCGCCGCGCGGCCCGGGGGTCGAGTACACGACCCCGCCGCGCGCCAGCGCCTGGAGCTGCTTGTTCATGTACGCGGCGGGCAGCCCGTAGTACTCCGCCAGCCTGGCGCTGGGCACCGCCCGCTCCGAGCCCACCCACGCGAGGTTGAGGCAGCTGTGCAGCCCCCACTCGACCCCTTCGGACATCCTCATAAACCTGGATACTAGATGTCCAGGAACGTCCGCGCAAGGCCGCGGCCCCCGCTCGCCCCGGATCAGGCGAACAGCCCGGCGGCATGGTCCAGGACACCGCGCGGCAGGTAGTCGCTCTCCACCGGCACATCCCAGCCCCGGGCGCTGGCCAGGCAGGCGAGCGCGAGCAGACGCGTACTGACGTATCCGTCGCTGTCCCCCTTCTTGTCGCCCACGCTGAAGGCGTCCCGATGTGCTTCCAGCGCGTCGGCCAGGGCCAGGGCGAAACCCTCCCGGTCACCGGCCACCAGCTGGGACAGCGCGACGACCGGCGGCGGCGGAAAACCCGGGATCACCTGGTATCCGGGCAGGGCCGCCAGCGCGTCGTCCATCGCCGCGCGCGCCTGCGCCGCCCGGCGTTCGGCGTCCCGCGCCTCGGGCCCGGCGGTGCGGGACCGGGCCGCCTCCACCCGCAGGTAGGCCAGCAACGCCCCCGGGTACAGCGTGAAGACCCGGTTGCCGCCCTGGGCCCTCCGGCCAGCGAAAGCGCCCGTGGGGTGGGCCAACAGCGCGTCGAAGCGCTCCCGCGATCCGGAGAGCACCGCGTACTCGACCGCGACCGTACGCGCCCCCTCGTTGACGTCCCCGGTGGGAGGCACGGCACGCAGGGGCGCGGTGGTCGGGCCGAGGGTGACCTCGACGGTGTCCTCCGCGCCGGTCACGCTGGCGAAGGCGGCGGCCGTGTACTGGGAGGCGTGGGTGAGCGCTTCGAGTTGGCGCGGGTCGCGGGCGTGCGGGTCGGCGAGCGAACGGAGCTGGAACCTGCGGATCTCGTCCCGGGCGGACGACTGGAGTGCCCACGGAAGCATGCTCGGCAGGGTGCTGGGGCTCCACGCGTCGCGCAGCTCCTCCCGGGACTCCTCGTCCCGGCGCTCCAGGATCCGGTCGATGAACGTGGGCGCCTCGGCCGGCCGGACCACGGCCAACCGCCCCTGGGCCAGCTCCCTCAGTGCTCCCGCGTCCTTGTCGGCGCCGTAGGGACCCACGCGCGGAGCGCCCCACCCCTCCTCGCCCACGACGAGTCGGCGCGGCAGGTAGTCCGTCTCGAACGGCTGCTCCCAACCCTCCGTACGCACGGCCATCGCGGCGAAGGCGATCGCCTCGACGGGCAGCAGGGACGCGGGGAAGTCGTCGGACGACCGCTCACGATGGGCTTGGAGGCGACCCGTCATCAGCTCCCAGAACAGCTCCTCCTCCCCGGAGAGCAGACAGTGCAGCTGGAGGAGGTCGGGGTGCGGGAATTCCCCGTCGTCGGCGATACCCCTCACAGCCGAGTCGACGTAGGACAGGAGCTGGTCCCGCTCCGCTCCCGCCTCGGGGAAGAGGTAGTAGGCCAGGCCGCGCGCCAGCACCTCCCCCTCGTCGAACGCCGAGGCGAGGCTGAGGAGGGCGCCCGAGTTCTGTTCGTGCGCTCCGGCGACCAGGCACAGGTACACGGTCCGGATCCAGTCCCAGGACCCCACCGGCTCGGGGTCACCGTCCTCACCGTCCCCGGAGTAGGACACTCCTGTGCCCGTATAGGTCAGGAACACCGGGAACGCCGCCGACGCGGGCGCGTGATCGAGCTTGAGCGCCCCGATCCGGGCCTCGGCCGCCGAGTACAGGGCGGTGACGGCGTCGGCGTCGATCGAGGGATCGTCGGCCGACCGGGCCCCGGCGTAGGCCAGCAGGTCGTCGGCGACCATGTCCCAGCCGTGGAGCTCCCGTCCGGCCTCCTGCTCCCCGTGGACCATCCCGCCGATCCGGTCGTGGAAGTCGTCCGTAGCCTTGGCCAGGGCTTCGGCCCTCACCTCGTGCCGCTCGATACGCACTGGTCTCCCGCGTCCCTTCCATGGCGTGATGCCCGGACCCCCTTCACGGGACCCGAGCGCGCAAGGAAGTCTGGCACGGCGCCGCGACGAACGGCGCGTGCATCCGGGCCGTGGAAAACCTCCGCCTCACCGCGTTTACCCGTAGGTAACAATTGGATCGACGGGCCCGGAGACCTGGATCACGTGACGCCGGGCACCTTAGTGTGCCGCCATGAGTGTCTTGCGCAGCCGTGTCCTCGTTCGCGTACTTGTGGGTTCCCTCGCCGCCGTCGTGGCACTGGCGCTGATCGGCACGCTTCTGGGGATATGGGCCGTCCGCCGGTCGTTCCCGGAGACCTCCGGCGAACTCGCCCTCCCCGGTCTCGACTCCCCGGTCACCGTTCTGCGCGACGGGTCCGGCGTCGCCCACGTCTACGCCGACACCTCGCACGACCTCTTCATGGCCCAGGGGTTCACCCACGCCCAGGAACGCTTCTGGGAGATGGACTTCCGCCGCCACGTCACCGCCGGGCGGACCGCCGAGCTGTTCGGCCCCGACCAGGTCGAGACCGACGCGTACCTGCGCACGATGGGTTGGCGCCGCGTCGCCGAGCAGGAGTACGACCTGCTCGACGAACGGACGCGCGCCCACCTCGACGCCTACGCCGAGGGTGTCAACGCCTGGATCGAGGAGCACGGGGGCACCGCGGCCAGCCTGGAGCACGGCCTGCTCGCGGTGACCGCCGGCGACTACGCCATCGAGCCCTGGACCCCCGCCGACAGCCTCGCCTGGCTCAAGGCCATGGCCTGGGACCTCGGCGGCAACCTCCGCGAGGAGACCGAGCGCGCCGTCCTCCTCGCGTCCGGCCTCACCCGCGACCAGGTCGACGAGCTCTACCCCGCCTACCCCGTCGACCGGCACGCTCCGATCACCGCGACCGACCAGCACAACGGCGCCGAGGTCGGGACCGAGGCCGACGAACGGCGCGCCCCCGCCGCGGCACCGCAGACGGACTCCCCCGACTCCACCGACCGCGGCGGGACCGGCTCCGAGACCTCCCCGGCCGCGCCCGCCGACCTGCCGGAGGACGCCCTCGCCGCGCTCGACGGCCTCGACCGGATCTCCGCGGCGGTCCCCGGCCTGCTCGGCCCCTCCTCCAGCTCCGACCTGGGCTCCAACTCCTGGGTGGTCTCCGGCGACCACACCGAGTCCGGCATGCCGCTCCTGGCCAACGACCCCCACCTCGGGGCGTCGATGCCCTCCGTCTGGTTCCAGAACGGCCTGCACTGCGCCGAGATCACCGACGCCTGCCCCTACGACGTCACCGGATTCAGCTTCTCCGGCCTCCCCGGCGTCGTCATCGGCCAGAACGAGTCCATCGCCTGGGGCCTGACCAACCTCAACCCCGACGTCATGGACCTCTTCGTCGAGCGGATCGACGGCGACCACCACGTCGTGGACGGCGAGCGGGTCCCCCTGGAGGTCGTCGAGGAGACGATCGCGGTCGCCGGGGGCGAGGACGTCGACATCACCATCCGGCTGACCGGGCACGGCCCCCTGCTCTCCGACGCCGTGGCGGGCCGGCACCTGACCCCCCTCACCGAGAACCCGGGCATCACGGAGGACTCGGCGCGGGACGACGAGGAGGGCACGGACGCCGGGGAGGCGGACTCCACCGGTTCCCCCGACGACGCGGACGGCTACGAGTACGGCGTCGCCCTCCAGTGGACCGCCCTGGAGCCGGGCACCACCGCCGAGTCCGTCTTCGCCCTCAACCGCGCCCGCGACTGGGCCGACTTCCGCGACGCCGCCAGCCGTTTCGACGTCCCCGCGCAGAACCTCGTCTACGCCGACGCCGAGGGCAACATCGGCTACCAGGCGCCCGGCCGCGTCCCCGTGCGCGGCCAGGGCGACGGCCGATGGCCCGCCCCCGGCTGGGACTCCTCCTACGACTGGGGGGACTACCTGCCCTTCGACGAACTGCCCAGCGTGTACAACCCCGGCTCCGGGGTGATCGTCACCGCCAACCAGTCCCTCGTCGACGCCGAGTACCCCCACCACCTGACCGGCGACTGGGACTACGGCTACCGGAGCCAGCGGATCAACGACCTGATCGACCAGGCGATCACCGAAGGCCCGGTGACCTCGGAGGACATGTCCGAGATCCACATGGACTCCTACCACGCGGCCGCCGCCGAGGCGCTCCCGTACCTGCTGGAGGCGGAGGTCGACGGCGTCACCGCCGAGGCACGGGACCAGCTCCGCGACTGGGACGGCTACACCGATCCCGACTCCTCGGGAGCCGCGTTCTACCAGGCGTTCTGGCGCCACCTCCTGCCGCTGCTGTTCGACGAGCTGGGCGACGTGCCCATGAGCGGCAGCTCGCGCGGCATGTACGTGGTCAACGGGCTCCTCGCCGACCCCGGGTCCCCCTGGTGGGAGGGCGAGACCGCCAGCGGGCGCGACGAGGTCCTGGTCGCCGCGATGGACGCCGCAGCCGAGGAGCTGACCGAGCGTCTGGGCGAGGACCCGGCCGACTGGCGCTGGGGCGACCTGCACACCCTGACCGCGACCAACCAGTCCTTCGGCGCCTCGGGCATCGGCGCGGTCGAGTGGCTGCTCAACCGGGGACCGGTGGAGAGTTCGGGCGGGTCCAGCATCGTCAACGCCACCGGCTGGGAGCCGGCGAACGGCTACGAGATCTCCGCCGTGCCGTCCATGCGGATGGTCGTGGACCTCGCCGACCGGGACGCCTCCACCTGGATCCATCTCACCGGCAACTCGGGGCACGCCTTCCACCCCAACTACGACGACCAGATGGAGGCGTGGGCGACGGGCGGGACGCTGCCGTTCAGGGTCTCCCGCGCGGCGGTGGAGGAGGCCGCCGTCGACGAGCTGACCCTCGTTCCCTAGAGGCGCCGTCGTCAGGGGCTGGGGCCCGCCTTGCCAGATGAGGACGCTTGTCCTAAGGTGGGAACCGTTCCTAGGACGCTCGTCCTAGGAACGGTCACCGAGTGTGGGGGGCAGTCGTGGGCACACGCGACCGGATCGTCGACGCGGCCAACCGCCTGTTCTACGAGCAGGGCTTCGAGCCGACGTCGTTCGCGACGATCGCGGAGGCCGTGGGCATCTCCCGCGGCAACTTCTACTACCACTTCAAGACCAAGGACGACATCCTCGACGCGGTGATCGAGTCCCGGTTGGCGAGCACCCGAGAGATGCTCGCCGAGTGGGCGGACGGCTCGGCGGACCCGCGCGAACGCGTGCGGCGCTTCGTCGAGATCGTCATCGTCAACCGCGCCGACATCGAGAACTACGGATGCCCGGTCGGGACGCTGACGAACGAGCTGGCCAAGCTCGACCATCCCTCCCGCGCGCACGCCGTCGGCGTCTTCGCGCTGTTCCGCACCTGGCTGCGCGAGCAGTTCGAGGAACTCGGGTTCGACGCGGAGTCCGACGAGCTCGCGATGCGGGTCCTGGCGTTCAGCCAGGGGGTCGCCACGCTCTCGAACGCCTTCCACGACGGCGACTTCGTCGACCGCGAGGTCGACCGGGTCAACCTGTGGCTGACCGAAGTACTGGCCTCCCGCACCCCCGCCGACAGCGCGGTCTGATCCGCGCCCGTTTCCCTGCCCTCCCCGCTCCCTTCTTCGACCCCATCCCTGATCCCCGAGGAGACTCCCGTGTACATCGCCCTGCTTCGCTTCTCCGCCAACAAGGCCGCGGCCGCCGAACACATGCCGGCGCACCAGGACTGGATCCGCCAAGGCGTGGAGGACGGCGTCTTCGTTCTGGTCGGGACCATCCAGCCGGGACTGGGCGGCACCGTGATCGCGACGGGGACCACTCCGGAGGACCTCGAGGCGCGCGTCGCCAAGGATCCGTTCGTGATCCACGACGTCGTCACGGCCGAGATCCTCCAGATCGCCCCGAACCAGACGGACCCGCGCCTGGCGTTCCTCAAGGACTGACCTCGGATGGGAACGTTCCTCGCCTCCGACGGCGCGCCCCGCTGCGCCTGGGCCGGGTCGGCGCCCGAGTTCCTCGACTACCACGACACGGAGTGGGGTTTCCCGGTCGCCGACGACCGTCGCCTGTTCGAGAAGGTCAGCCTGGAGGGCTTCCAGTCCGGACTCAGCTGGCGCACCATCCTGGCCAAGCGCGAGAACTTCCGGGCCGCGTTCGCCGGGTTCGACTTCCACGCGGTCGCCGACTTCACCGACGGCGATGTGCGGCGCCTGCTCGACGACGCCGGCATCGTCCGGCACCGGGGCAAGATCGAGGCCGTCGTGAACAACGCCCGCCGAGCCGTGGAACTCGAAGCAGAGGCCGGTTCGCTGGCCGCGTACTTCTGGCGCTTCGAACCGGCCCCGGGCGAGGTCGATCCGCCCCAGACCGTGTCGACGTCACCGGCGTCGGTCGCGCTGGCGAAGGACCTGAGGAAGCGCGGCTGGAGGTTCGTCGGGCCGACCACCGCGTTCGCGTTCATGCAGGCCATGGGGCTGGTCAACGACCACGTCACCGACTGCTCGACGCGGGACCCGGTCAGGCGGGCCCGGCGCGCCTTCACACCGCCTCGGTGACGCGTCGGACGGGGCGCCGCACGCGGCCTCCGCACGACGGTCCCACCGCCCCCGCGCGCCTCACCCGCGCGGGGGCGGCCGTGCTCCCGGCACGGCTCAGGCGTGCCGCCCCAGGTCGGGGAAGCCCACCCCCGTGAGCTCCTCCGACACCGTCCACAGCCGTCGCGCGGCGATCGAGTCCCATGCGGCCTCGCTGCGGCTCGACAGACCCGGGGCTCCCCGCAGACCGCCCATCTTCCGCGGTCCGGCGTAGGCCGCGCCGGGCACGTCCTGGGTGGCGGCGTAGATCGTGGGCAGGGCGCCGTTGGCCCCGCTCTGGGCGATCAGCGCGTTGCCCACGGCCATCAGCCCCTTGTACACGGGGTTGGCGGCGTGGCTCTGGAGGTTGGTGGCCGCGTACCCCGGGTGGGCGGCGGTGGCGAGCACCGGCGAGCCCGCCGCCTCCAGCCGGCGCTGCAGCTCCAGCGTGAACAGCAGGTTGGCGAGCTTGGACTGGGCGTAGGCGCGGTTCGGCGTGTAGCCCCGGTCCAGGTTCAGGTCGTCGAAGTCGATGCCGCGCGCCAGCCGGTGCATGCCGGACGACACCGTCACCACCCGGCCGGTGACGTGCGGCAACAGGAGGTTGGTGAGGGCGAAGTGGCCGAGGTGGTTGACCCCGAACTGCGTCTCGAACCCGTCCTCGGTCGTCGACTTCGGGACGGCCATCACGCCCGCGTTGTTGACCAGCAGGTGGATCGGCCCGTCCCACGCCCGCGCGAAGGCGCGCACGGAGTCGAGGTCGGCGAGGTCGAGGCGGCGCACCTCGGCTTCGCCGTCGACCGACGCCGCGGCGGCCTCGCCCCTCTCCTCGTCGCGGACGGCCATCACGACGCGCGCGCCCTTGCGGGCGAGGACGCGCGTGGTCTCCAGGCCCAGTCCGCTGTTGGCTCCGGTGACGACCGCCGTGCGGCCTCGGAGGTCGGGGATCGTGACCGCGTTCGTCTCCATCGCGCCACGGTAGGCGACCCCACTCCAAGTTGTCAATGACAACAATGCTGGCGAAGGCCTATCCTGGACCCATGCCCGACCGCCCTTACCACCACGGCGACCTGCGCTCCGTCCTCCTCGCCAACGCCGAACGCGCCCTCGCCGAACGCGGTCCGGCGTCGCTGTCCCTGCGCGAGCTCGCCCGCGAGGCGGGGGTGAGCCACGCCGCGCCCAGCCGCCACTTCAAGGACAAGCAGGCCCTGCTCGACGCCCTGGCGCTCTCCGGGTTCGCACGGCTCACCGAACGCCTGGAGCGCGCGGTGGAGGCCGAGGACGACATTCGCGCGTGTCTGCTCGGGCTGGCCAGGACCTACGTCGCCTTCGCGATCGAGCACGCCGCCCTGCTCGACCTCATGTCCACGCGCAAGCACGACCCCGACGTCTCCGAACAGCTCCTGGCGGAGATCACCCGCATGCTCGACACGGTCGTGCGCCCCATCCGCGAGGGCCAGGCGGCCGGGGAGCTCGCCGGAGGCGACCCGTACGCCGTCGCGATGACCGTGGCGGCCACCCTGCACGGCTTCGTGTCGTTCAAGGCCAACGCCGCCCCCGCCGACATCGAGGCGCACCTCGCCGAGGTGGTCGGGGTCCTGTACGAGGGGCTCGCCCCGCGCTGAGCCGGGCCGCGCCGACGGGGACCGCGCCGACACCGTCCCGCACCGCGGTGGGCCGCTCCGACACCGGCCCGCGATGGACCGCGCCGAGACGAACCGCGCCGACCATGGGCGCGTCCCAAAGGCGCGGAGCACCCCCGGACGAGGAAGGCACCCATGGAGTTCCCCGGCGACTTCGAGACCCACCTGACCCTCGACGCGCACACCCCCGAACGCGTCGAGGAGGCGGCCGCGTGGGCGCGGGACAACGGGCTGAAGTTCACCCACATCGAACTCGACCGAGGCGCCTCCGCCTCCCAGCCCATGGTCACCTACCACGGCCACGGCACGCTCAGCGGGGAGCTCGCCGTCGCCGAGCGGTGGACCGCGCGTCTGGCGGAGGCGGGGTTCGAGGTGACCCGCACCAAGATCGAGGCCTCCCCGCTCAACGTCGACGTCCCCAGAACCCGGGAGGAGGCGCTGGCCCTCCCGCCCCACTGTTACTTCGAGCACCACATCAAACTGCTGCTCGCCCCGGACACGGACCTCGACGCGCTCTCCCGGCTCGTCGAACCGCACCTCGCGAGGCTCTCGCGCAACGCCCGCCGGGTGCGTGAGGACGGCTGCCAGGAGCGGTTCGTCACCCAGCGCTGCTCTCGGGTGGGCGTCCCGACAGCCGTGACCCTCCTGGACCGGTTGGAGGAGGCGCTGAGGGGCGAGGGTCTGGAATGGGCCTACCGCTCCCCGCGCGATCGGCGGGCGCCCGTCCCCGGGATGGTCGACCTCGAACGCGAGTTCGTCGTGTACGACAGCGCGCTCGACCTGGACGCCGGGTGGATGGACGCCGCACCGGTCGCCGCCGAGCCCGAGCCGCCCGCACGGCTGTCGTGGTGGTCGTCACCGCAGCGGCGCTACCCCGCCACCTACCTCCCGAACACCGCCGGACCGCGCGTCAGCCAGGAGAAGGTGTTCGACCCCGCCCTCAAGCAATTCCACAACGCCTACCGGCCGGGCGAACCCGTCTTCGACTCCCCCGAGGGCGCGGAGTCCTGGTGGTTCCACCAGGGCTTCGCCATGGAGCACACGGTGAACGCGATCGCGAGTACGCCCCACTGGAACCGCCACCTGGTCCTGCGCGGCGGCGTGCTCATGCCCCAGTGGGTCGGCGAGGCCGCTCGGCGCCCCCGTGACCTGGACTTCGTGGTCGTGCCGCCGGACATGGAGCCGACCGGGGACGACGCGGCCCGACTGATCGAGGCCATGGTGGACGAGATCTGCGGCGCCGTCCCGAACCTGCCCGGCACATACTTCGACTCCGGGGGTGTTCGGATCGAGAGCATCTGGACCTACGAGCGCGCGGAAGGCCGTCGCGTCGTCGTTCCCTGGTCACACGGTCCTCAGAAGGACCCGAACCCGCTGCGCGGCACCGTGCAGATCGACCTGGTCTTCCGCGAGCCGCTACCCGAAGCCCCGGTGCGGACACTGATCGGCGGTGAGGAGATCCTCGCGGCCAGCCCGGAGCTGTCGCTGGCGTGGAAGGTCCTGTGGCTGTACACGGACACCTATCCCCAGGGCAAGGACCTGTACGACGCCGTGCTCCTGGCCGAGAACTCGTCCCTGTCTCGCGACCTGCTGATGAGGGTCCTGGGACCGGTGATGGAGGAGGAGTTGGCCGTGAACGCCGAGGAGGTGGACGAGCGGTACCTGCGGGAGGAGACGCTCGGGCCGAACCTCGAAGGGGGGTGGGAGCACTTCCGGCAGGAGTGCCCGTGGGTCGGGGGCGGGGCCGAGGAGTGGCTGACCCGCTTCGAGACCGCCCTGGCCCCGGTGTTCAGGAAGGGCTGAGCCCGAGCGCCCCGGTCAGCGGTCCCCAAGGTCCGCCCACCGGCGTTCCCACGCCGCGTACAGCTCCGCGAAGTACGGATGGCGCCCGGCGATCGGCGGGAAGACGTCCAGCGTCTCCCGTCGGTAGGCGACCCACCTGACCGGGTCGGGGTGGGGGCGCTGGACGTTGCTGTACCGGTCCGCGAGCTTGACGACCACCGCGCGCTCCGGTGCCCCGCCGACGCCGAACCGTTCCAGATACGCCGCACGTACCGCTCGCCGGTCGGTCGCGGGAGCCGACGGCTTGGTGAGCCAGTCCACCAGGGTCGCCACCTCCTCACCGAACCGATCGCGCACCTCCGCGACGGTCACGGCGGTGTCCTCCACGGTGTCGTGCAGCAGCGCCGCCGCCAGCGTCGGGTCATCGGTCTCCCCGGCGTCCGCCAGGATCAGCGCCGCCTCGGACAGGTGCACGGTGTAGGGCGCTCCCCCGGGGCGGATCTGCCCGTCGTGGGCCGTCTCGGCGAACCGCCACACGGGTTCCAGGCGGTCGAGCGCGTCGGCGGCCACGCCCGAACGCCGAAGGGCGTCGCGTGTACCGGTCCAGGTCGCGTGTCCGGTGAACTCCTTCATGTGTTCCCCTTCGGGTCGGTGCGCCCGTTCCGGCGCGGCGGTGCCGAGGACGTCAGGCATCCATCGTGGCCGACGGCCACGGGTGATCGGCGGGTTCCGAACGCGGACGGCCCGGTCTCCCGTCTGGCTCCGGAGCCGTGGCTGACCCGGTTCGAGACCGCCCTGGCCCCGGTGGTCAGGAAGGGCTGAGCCCGAGCGCCCGGCGCGCGGCCCTCACCCAGTGCGGGGCGGCCGCACGCTGGGCGATCGCGAGCGCCCGCCTCCGGTGCGCCTCCGCTTCCTCCGGCCTGCCCAGTGCCTCGGCCAGGTCCCCCAGGTACGCCGCCACGGGACCGAGCGTCAGCAGCCCGCTCTGCGCTCCCGCGAGTTCCCCCGCCGCGGGGAGCAGGCGCCCGTACGAGCGCTCCATGGCCGTGCGGTCGCCCGTCCTGAGGGCGACCAGCGCCGCGAGGGCTTCGCGTGCCTCGAACAGCAGGTCCGGCGGCGAGTCCGTCGCGAGCGCCTCTGCCGCCGCCGCGCGTTCACCCTTCCGCGCCAGGTCGAGCGCCCGCGCCCAGGACTCGAAGGGCCCGAAACCGCCCAGGTCCGTCCCGCCGCGGCAGTCCGCCCGCCACACGCCGCGGGAGCCACGCCCACCGGACCCGTCGGCGTCGCCGCCCCCACCGCTCTGGACCCGCAGGCACAGCAGGGCGAACGGCATCAGCCCCCGTTCCATCCCCCGCATGCCGCTCCGCCGCAGCCCCACCGACGCCGCCCGGCAGGCGGCCTCCGCCTCCTCCGTCCGCCCGGCCACGGCGAGGCGCAGCGCCGCGTACCACTCGGTGAACACACCCGCGAGCGGGATCCCGTGCTCCTCCGCCAACCGGTCCACGGCGGCCGCGTGCCCGTCGGCGGCGGCGAAGTCCGCGCGTGCGGCACACGCCTGGAGCAGGATCAGGTGCCCGAGCACCTCGAACCCCGCCAGGGAGTGCCGCCGCGACAGGTCGACCAGCTCCGCGCCCAGCTCGGCGCGCTCGCCGGCCGATCCCGCCCGCTCGAAGGCGTGCATGAAGCGCGCGTTGAGGGCGAACGCGAGCAGCGCCGGATCGTCCAGTTCGCGCGCGATGGCCTCCGCCTCCCGTGCCGCGGCCCGGCCCCGCCCGCTCGGGACGCCCCGCAGTTCCATCGCGAGCGTGGCGAGCAGTCGGCACCGCTCGGCCCGACGGCCCTCCGGGAGGCGCACGAGCACCCGCTCGACCGCCGCCACCACCCGCCGGGACAGGGATGCGTCGTCGTTGGCCGTCCAGATCGCGGGCACGTCGAACGCCCCGAGCACGGCGGCGGTCTGGAGCGGGTCGCCCAGCTCCTCCGCCATCGCGACGGCCTCGCCCCGGTACCGGCGGGCGCTCTCCAGTCCACCCGTGAACGCGAGCGCGCGGACCAGTCCCATGACCAGGTCCAACCGCTCCCGGACGGTGCCCCCGCCCACGCGGTCGTACGCCGCCAGGGCCTCGTGCCACACCCTCGCGGCCTCGTGCGGAGCGAAGGCGCGTTCGGCCCGTTCGGCGGCGGCACGCGCGTACCGCACGGCCTTGTCCGCCGTGTCCCCGGTCCCGGCCCGCACGTAGTGGTGGGCGAGAGCGGCGACGTCGTGCGGGCGCAGCCGTTCGACGGCCTCGGCGATCCGCGCGTGCAGGCGGGCCCGGCGGACACCGGCCGTCTCGTCCCGAAGCGCGTCCCGCACCAGGTCGTGCGCGAACCGCACGCGCGCCGGTCCGTCGTCGACCATCAGCCCCTCGCGCTGCGCCGACTCCACCGCGTTCAGCGCCTCGTCCTCCCCCGCCAGGGCGGACAGGACGTCGAGGTCGACCTCGCGGCCGACCACCGCGGCCTGACGCAGCACCTCCTGGTCGGCCTCCGGCAGCCGAGCCGTCCGAAGGCGGATCACGTGCCGGACCCCGGCCGGAATCGACTCCAGCACGCCGATCCCCTCGTCGCGGAGCAGTCGCGCGAGTTCCCCGACGTAGAAGGGGTTGCCGCCGGTGCGCCGGCGGACGACGCGCACGACGTCGGCGTCCACCCGACCGCCCACGGTCTCCCCGACCAACTCCCTGACCGCCGCCGTGTCGAGTCCGCGCAGGTAGACGCGGGTCGGTTCGGCTCTGGCGAGTCGTCCCAGCGCCTCGGCCAGCGGCGCGCCGATCTCGTTGGCGCGGTAGGCGGCCACGACGACCACGGGAGCCGTGATCCCCTCGCCCGCCAGCGAGGTCAGGAGGGCGAGCGTCTCCTCCCCCGCCCACTGGAGATCGTCGAGCACGATGAGCAGCGGCGCGGCGCGCGCGACGTCCGCGAGATGGTCGGCGGCGGCGCGGTGGGCGCGGAAGCGGCGGGCGGCCATCGCCTCGGGCGGCACCGGGTCCGTGTCCGGAAGGGACGGAGAGGCCTCGGGGGGCGTGGGATGCCCGGCCTTCGCCAAGAGGGCGAACACCTGGGTCCACGGCCAGTGGCCGGGCGCGCCCTCCTGTTCGGGGCCGCGGCCCCAGGCCACCGTCCATCCGCGTTCCGCCAGACGCGCGGCGGTCGCCTCGGCCAGGGTCGTCTTGCCCTCGCCGGGGTCGCCGGAGACCAACGCGAGGCCGAACACGCCCCGTGCGGCCGCCCTCTCGGCCGCCGCGGTCAGGCGCTCCAGTTCGGCCTCCCGACCGACGAACGATCGCTCCCGCCCGGTGGCCGGGACGGTCCGCCCGCCCGGAACCCCCGGCCCGTCCGTCCGCCCGGCCGGTCGGGGTCCCACGGCGGAGGGTCCCACCGTGCTGGACCCGACCCGTCGCGTCCCGGCACGGCGGGGTCCCTCCAGGTGCGGGGCCTGCGCGAGGACGTCGGTCTCCAGGCGCCGCAGATCCGGGCCCGGGTCCACCCCCAACTCCTCCGCCAGCACCGCGCGTGCCCTCCGCAGCGTCGCCAGCGCGTCCCCCTGGCGGCCGGACCGGTACAGGGCGAGCGTGAGGAGCCGCCACGTCTCCTCACGCCAGGGGTGCCCCATGGCCCGCGCCTCCAGGTCGGGCACGGCCTCGGCCGCCCGACCGAGCGCCAGCAGCGTCCGCGCCAGCACGTCCTCGGCGATCAGCCGCAGCTCACCGAGGCGGGCGGCGTCGGCGCGCGCCCAGTCGGCGTCGGCGAACCCGGCGTAGGCGGGCCCGCGCCACAGGTTGAGGGACGCGTCGATCCGGACCAGCGCCGCCGTCTCGTCACCGGCCTCCAGCAGGTGTTCGGACGCGGCGAGCCCGGTCTCGAACCGCCCGGCGTCGACCGACTCCGGTGGTGTGCGCAGCGCGTACCCCGGGCCGACCGTGACCAGCAGGCGGGCGGGAGCGCGCGGCGGCCGGTCGGGTTCCAGTGCCCGGCGCAGCTCACCGACGAACGTCCGGATCGCGCCGACCGCGCCGCCGGGTGGGTCGTCCCACAGGTC
This sequence comes from Nocardiopsis sp. NPDC050513, assembly GCF_044457925.1. Classification (NCBI taxonomy): domain Bacteria; kingdom Bacillati; phylum Actinomycetota; class Actinomycetes; order Streptosporangiales; family Nocardiopsidaceae; genus Nocardiopsis; species Nocardiopsis sp. NPDC050513. The sequence continues at coordinate 186,220 of NZ_JBITHK010000003.1, forward strand.
GTCGACGAGCCGCTCGACCGGCACCACCCGCCCCCGGGCGACCAGGAGCCTGCCCAGCACCGCCCGATGGCGCGCCCCCTTGAGCCTGACCGGCCCGTGCCCGTCGGCGGCCTCGATCGGCCCCAGCACCCCGAACGTCACCGACGACACGATCCCCCCGCCCCTGTTCGCCGCCCACGCCCAACCTAACCCCGTGCGGGCCGCGTCCGCGGCGGCGCTCATCCGGCGCTGACCGGCCGCTGATCCGCGCCGCGCACGCTCGTGGCACGCCGCCCCGACCGGAGCGGCGCCGAGCCGACGACGAGGAGACCCGATGGAACCGAGGATCAGCGGATTCGACTACCAGCGCGTGCCCGTGGCCGAGGGGGTCGCGCTGAACGCCGCCGTGGGCGGGTCGGGCAGCCCGATCGTCCTGCTGCACGGGTTCCCGCAGACCCACCTGATGTGGCGGCACGTCGCCGCCGATCTGGCGGCCGACCACACCGTGATCTGCCCCGACCTGCGCGGTTACGGGGACAGCGACAAGCCCGAGGACACCGACGGGAACGCCTATGCCAAGCGCGCGATGGCGGCCGACGTCGTCGCCCTCGCCCGCGCCCTCGGGCACGAGCGGTTCGCGCTGGCGGGCCACGACCGGGGCGCCCTCGTGGCGTTCCGCGCGGGGCTCGACCATCCGGAGGCGGTCACCCGCCTGGCGTCGCTGGACGTCCTGCCGACGCTGGACATGTGGGAGGTCATGCACGGTGTGTCGGCCGCCGTGGGGTTCCACCTGTATCTGATGGCGCAACCGCCCGGCCTGCCTGAGGCGATGATCTCGGCGGGCGCGGACGCGTTCTTCGGCCACTTCCTGGACGCCTGGTCGAACGCGCCGGAGGCGATCCCGGAGGACGTCCGCGCCGCCTACCTGCGGGCGTGCCGTGCGGCGGTGCCGTCGATCGTCGCCGACTACCGCGCCTCGGCCACCGTGGACGTCCGGCACGACGAGCAGGACCGCGCCACGGGGAACCGGCTCGGCATGCCGGTGACGGTGCTCCAGCAGGACTGGGGCGCGGCCCTGGGCTTCGACGCCGCCGCCCGGTGGCGTGCCTGGGCCGACGACCTGCGGCACGTCACGGTCGCGTGCGGCCACTTCATGGCGGAGGAGGCCCCGGCCGAGGTGGTGGGAGAGCTGCGTGCGCTCATGGCCCGCTGAGCCGTCCCGCACCGCCGTCTCCGGGCGGCGCGGTCACGGACGTCCGTGACCGCGCCAGCCCGTCCCCACCCGACCGGTGGACTCGCTAGAGTGGCCCGAAACATCGCAGACTTCGCTGGGAGACGGATGGCCGCGGTCGCTGGCGACAGTGCCTTCGGGGACGATGCCCCCATCGACGGTCAGCTGCCCATGAACGCCCGGCAGGAGCATTTCAGCCTCGCCTTCACCCGCATGGTCGCGTACGCGGCCGGATGCTCCATCAAGTCGCACGAGACCGACTACGACGGCGTCGACATCACGATCGCGTCTTCCGCCGAGTACCTGCGTTGCTTCGGCCCCCAGTTCGAGCTGCAGCTCAAGTGCACCGCCCAGAGCCGGTACCTCAGCGATGACCACATGGCGTGGCCGATGAAGGCGGACCCGTTCCGCAAGCTCACCAGGACCGACCGCTTCATCCCCGCCTACCTCGGCGTCCTCCTCATTCCAGCGGCCCCGGAACCGTGGCTCGCGGTCGATGAGGCAGGCCTGCACACGAACAGCAGGATGTACTGGCAGGCCGCGTCCGAACTCGCGACCGTTGAGGAGATCGGCGGAACCAGGACGGTCCACCTGCCCCGCAGTAACCTGTTTACCCCAGACCAGCTTCTGGGCATCATGAAGAGGCTCGGCGAGCAGGAGGGAGGCTTCTGATGACCCCCACCACGCTCGACCCCATCGGCGAGGCAGCCGACTTCCTCACGCCACGGGACGTGTCCCGTTTCCTGGCGGCACACGGGTGGGAACTGGAAAGCAGGCGACCCGGCGTACGAGAAATCTGGCGGCTGGAAGACTCGCCTGACCACGGGTCGGCCCGCGTCATGCTCCCGCTGGCCACCGAGTACGCGGACTTCCGCGCGCGTTTCAGAGATATAATCGACTCCCTCTGCCATGTGTACGGGATTGATGCCTCCGAACTTCAGGAGCGTATAAGTTCAACGAACTCCGATCTCTTCTTCGCACGCATCAACCAACCCATGGCGGGCAACTCCCTTCCCTTCCGGCAAGCCGGCAGGACTGTCGAATCCCTCTTCAGAATGTTCAAGGCAGCCGCCACGACGGCAGCCGATCCTCACCATTCTCACCAAGGGCGGCGTCCAGCCGTGGTCGCGGACTTCCTCGACGATCACATCAGGCTCGGACAAACTCGCCAGGGCAGCTATGTCTTCACCGTTTCGGTCAGCCACGAAGGCGCACGGACCGATGGCGGCGGGTGGGGCGACACCGCGTCACAGACGTTTTCACGCCATGTCATGACGACGCTCGCCCAAGGCTTGGAATCCACGAGGCGCCTCGCCGCGCAGTGGGACGAACGCGTACTCGAAGCACCATGGGAGTTCGGACTGAGCTCCGCCCTGGTGGAATCCATCGAGGAGATGACCCATCCGGAGCGCCTCCGTTCTCTGGACCTTTATTTTGAGTGGGCGAACTCGGGACCTCCGGAGAATGTCAGAACATCGTGTATCGTGTTCGACCGAGACGTCATCGCCGAACTTCCACGAATTCGCGAGCGTCTTGTCCGCCGCGAGGAGCCCGCACGGAAAGTGACACTCGTCGGGATAGTGAAAAGTCTGGCCCGTGAGGAGACCCCACCGGGCGATCATGACACGGCGAGCGCGACGCTCCTCACCGAAGTGGGCGGCAAGCAGCGCAGTGTGCACGTCCTTCTGCATGGCGAGGACCACCGATGGGCGATCTTGGCCTACCAGCGGAGGCTTCCTCTCGTCGTCACTGGATACCTCTCCTACGAGCGACGCGCCTGGCGCCTTTCCGGGCCCATCGACGTGGATACCGCCTTTCTCCGTCACTTCTCCCAGGAACAGCCGTCTCCGGACGATGACCGTGAGGGCTCCTGACCGCCCTCCGATCACGACCGGCGGCGCCCGGCGGGGGGCCGCACGCCTCGTCGACCGACGTTCCGCACGCCGGTTCAGGTGATCATCGAACGGGGTAGACCCCGGTTACGGGCGGTGATCGCGGGCGGTGGACGCGCCGCGGCGGCCGATGTCGATCGGGGGCGACATGCAGGCGAGGATCGGCGACTACGTGCATACGCACGGTGTCACCAGCAGTGACGGTCAGCACAGCGGCAGGATCGTGGACGTGCGCGGCGCCAACAACGGCCCGCCGTACGTCGTGCGTTTCCCGGACGGCGAGGAACGGCTGATCTACCCGGGGCCGAACACCATCGTGGAGCCCCGCTTCCCGAGCGACTGACGCCGGGACCCGGGCCCTTCCGGACACGTCGGGGGCCGGTGGGCACGACGCCCACCGGCCCCCGTCACGTGCGCGGGACGTCCGCGCCGCTCAGGAGCGCAGCCGTTCCAGGAAGCCCCCGAGGTTCTCCTGGGCCCGCGCCACCTGTTCCTCGACGCTGAGCGACTCCTTGAGCCGGCTTCCTCCGGGGGCGGGCTCCCGCAGCCCGCGGATGTACAGCGAACAGCCGAAGTCCGCGCACATGCGCAGCCCGACCGAGTTCCCCTCCCGGCCCGCCCTGCCCGCCTTGGGCGCCGACATCAGCGTCACCCCCTCGCCCCGGTGGGTGGTCAGGCAGAGGGAGCACAGGCTCGCGCGGAACCCGTCGCGTGTGGGGACCAGCCGCATCGCGACCCCCACCGGCCCCTCCTCGCGTTCGACGACCAGGTAGGCCCGCTCGTGCGCGGTGTGGTCGCGCCAACCGAGGAAGTCCAGGTCCTCCCAGGGCCGCTCCGCGAGGTCCCGGGGCAGGGCCAGGCGCTGGGCCTCCCCCTTCGAACAGTTGACGAACGATGCGCGGATGTCCCGCTCGGTCAGGGCCTTCATGTCGGCCGACGCTAACAACCCGCGCACACGCCGGACAACGGGTTTTCCCGGCACGCGGCGTCGCCCGCGGACTCTCCCGAACCAGCGCAAAACCAGTGGAAGCACCCGCGTCCCCCCGCCTACGCTCCCGCCAGGCACGCGCGCGCTTGCCCCGCATCACCGACGACTCCGAGAAGGGACGGTAGTAGCCCATGAACATCCACCGCACGGATCCGAACACGATCCGCAACATCGGGATCATGGCGCACATCGACGCGGGGAAGACCACCACCACCGAGCGCATCCTGTACTTCACCGGCGTCTCCCACCGGATCGGCGAGGTCCACGACGGTGACACCGCGATGGACTTCATGCCCGAGGAGCGGGCGCACGGCATCACCATCACGTCCGCGGCGACGACCTGCCACTGGTCGGTGGAGGGCGTCGACCACACCGTGAACATCATCGACACCCCCGGCCACATCGACTTCACCGTCGAGGTCGAGCGCTGCCTGCGCGTGCTCGACGGGGCGGTCGCGGTCTTCGACGGCGTCGCCGGTGTCGAACCCCAGTCGGAGACGGTGTGGCGCCAGGCCGACCGCCACGGCGTGCCCCGTGTCTGCTTCGTCAACAAGCTCGACCGCGTCGGCGCCGACTTCGAGCACTGCGTGGAGACGATCGCCGCCCGGCTCGGCGCCGCCCCGCTGGTGCTCCAGCTGCCGATCGGCGCGGAGAGGGATCTGCGCGGCGTGGTGGACCTCGTGGGCATGCGGGCGCTCGTGTGGCCCGAGGGGAAGGGGTCCGGCGAGGACTTCGACGTCGTCGACGTCCCCGGGGACATGGCCGAACGGGCCCGTGAGTGGCGCGCCCGCCTGGTGGAGGCGGTCGCGGAGCACGACGAGGAGGTGATGGAGCTGTACGTCCAGGGGATCGACCCCACGGAGGACCGACTGCACGCGGCGATCCGCCGCGCCACGCTGGGCTCGGTCGGCGGCGGCACCACGGTCACCCCGGTGCTGTGCGGCAGCGCGTTCCGCAACAAGGGCGTGCAACCCCTGCTCGACGCCGTGGTGCGCTACCTGCCCTCCCCCGTGGAGACGGGGGCGGTGCGCGGCCACCGACCGGACGATCCCGGCGCCGCGGTCACGCGCGAGCCCACGGAGGACGCGCCCCTGGCCGCCCTGGCGTTCAAGATCAGCGGCGACCCGCACCTGGGCAGGCTCACGTTCGTGCGCGTGTACTCGGGGCGGCTCGACGCGGGCGCCCGCGTGCACAACCCGGTGAAGGGAGGAAGGGAACGGATCGGCAAGGTCTACCGCGTGCACGCCGACAAGCGCGAGGAGATCGCGTCGGCGTCCGCCGGCGACATCGTCGCCGTCATGGGCCTCAAGCGGACCGCCACCGGTGAGACGCTGTGCGATCCGGCGGATCCGGTCGTGTTGGAGTCCATGGACTTCCCCGATCCCGTCATCGAGGTCTCGGTCGAACCCGAGTCCCGGGCCGACCAGGAGCGGCTGTCGGTGGCCATCGGGCGCCTGGCGGAGGAGGACCCCTCCTTCCGGGTGCGCGCGGACGCCGAGAGCGGCCAGACGATCATCGGCGGCATGGGCGAACTGCACCTGGAGATCCAGGTCACCCGGATGCTCCGCGAGTACCGGGTGGCCGCGCGGGTCGGCAGGCCGCGGGTCTCCTACCGCGAGACGATCCGCCGTGCCGTGGCGGGGGTGGAGTACACCCACCGGAAGCAGACCGGCGGCAAGGGGCAGTACGCGAGGGTGCGGATCGCCCTGGAGCCGATCGGGTCCGGGTACGAGTTCGTGAACGCGGTGACGGGCGGCCGGGTGCCCCGGGAGTTCGTCCCGGCCGTGGACGAGGGATGTCGGGAGGAGATGACGGCCGGCGTCCTCGGCGGGCACGAGATGACCGGCGTGCGGGTGACGCTGCTCGACGGGGCCTTCCACACGGAGGACTCCTCGGAGCTCGCGTTCCGGACCGCCGGTGCGGCCGCCTTCCGGGAGGCCGCCGCCCTGGCGGACCCCGTGTGCCTCGAACCGGTGATGGCCCTGGAGGTCACCACACCGGAGGAGCACATGGGCGACGTCATCGGCGACCTCCAGGCCCGACGCGGACGGGTCAGGGCGCTCTCCGACCGCCGCGGCGCGAAGGTCGTGTCGGCGCTGGTCCCGATGGCCGCGACCTTCGGCTACGTGGGCGACCTGCGCGGACGGACGTCCGGCAGGGCGAGCTTCACGATGGAGTTCGACTCCTACGCCCCGGTGCGCCCGACGGTGGCCGGGGCCTGACCGCCCCGGTCGGTCGAGCCGACCGACCGGGGCGACACGGGCCCCGCTCCGGTGGCCCGCCAGCTCGGGCCTCGGAGCGGCCTGAACGGCCGCGGGCCCCGGTCCTTCGTGGACCGGGGCCCGTCCGTGTGCGCGGCGGCGCCGGTTCGCGCGGGATCTCAAGGCTCGCGATCAGGTGCGGGTCCGGTCCGGGTGCCTGGCGGGGATTCGGGCGGCGCCATCGTCCCGGGGCGCGACTCCGCGCGTGCGGACGCCACGGACCCCGGTGTCACAGAACCCGGCGCCACGGGCCCTCCGGCTCCGCCCCCGTGCGTCGGGCCCGGCCCCGCGGCGGTCCCGCCGCCCGGCGCCGCACTGCCCGTACCGGCCCCCTCTGGCCGGGAACCCCCGGATCCGGGCGCGAGGTGCGCGTCCAGCAGCCCGACCAGGCGCAGCGCCACCGCCGCGAGCAGGGCCAGGCCGCCGCCGAGTTCGGCGACCTCCTCCAGCGACTGCTGGAGTCGTTCGGCGGACACGCTCCAGGTGGCGGGGTCGACCGAGTCCACGCCCACGGCGGTCGCGGACAGCACGACGCCCACGACCAGCGCGGCGGTCGCGCCGCGGTCGGGCCGCATCGCCCGCCACACCGACGGCAGCAGCGCCAGGCCGACCACCGCGACGCCCAGGATCAGGAAGTCCCCGGGGGCCACCCACGGCAGGAAGGGCACGGTCACCCCGCGCGGCGCCAGGTAGCCGTCGCGCACGCGCTCGTGCAGGGCGAAGCGGTCGTCCACGGCCAGCGCGACGAAGCCCGCCCCGAGCAGCGGCCAGATCCACCGGGGGCGCTCACCCGTCCTGCCCAGGACGAGCGCCACCAGGCCGCAGCCGGCCCCGGCGAGGACGAGGGCCACACTCTGCAGCCAGGTCATCGGGGTCAGTTCGGGGGCGATCCACTCCCAGTACCGCGGCCACCGCGCCGCGGCGAGCGCCAGCGGCGCCAGGACGCAGACCGCGGCCAGGAGCAGGACCGCACGCACACGCGCGCCGTTCACACGACCACCTCCGGGGTCACCTCGCGGGCGGAGGAACCGGCACGGCCGCCCAGGGCCTCGGTGCGCCCGTCGCACGGGCCACCCGTCCGACCGGGCCACGTCACCGCGTCCCCCGGTCTGCCCCGGACCGCCGCCAGCAGCCGCTCGCCCCACATGCGCGCGCCGCGGTCCAGTGTCTCGTCCCGCCACCAGGCGCTGTGCCCGGTCTGGAGGACCCGGCCCTCGGCCAGCACGTCGGTGTGGCGGTCGGGGTCCAGGACGGTGTCGTCCACCGCGTAGCCGCGCAGGCGGCCGGAGCGGACGTACTCCACCGCCGCCTCGGTGTCGACCAGCGCCGACCGGGCCACGTTGACCAGCAGCGCGCCGGGACGCATCCCGGCCAGCTCGGCGCGGCCCAGGAGCGGCGCGGCCCCGTGGCTGTGGTTCGCGCACACGGCGACCGCGTGCGCGTGGTCGAGCAGCCGTTCCGGTTCGACCATGCTGAACCCGTCCGCGCGGGCGCGGGAGACGGCGCCCGGATCGGGGTCGGTGCCGATGACGTCCATGCCGAGAGCGCGGGCACGGCGGGCGACCGCGCCGCCGATCCGGCCGACGCCCACGATCCCCAGGGTCCGCCCGGCGAGTTCCACGCCGCGCAGCGAGACGCCGGGGCCGACCCGGTCGCGGCTGCGGTCGTTGGCCAGGTGCAGGCGGGTGGCCAGGGAGAGGAGCATCGCCAGACAGTGCTCGGCGACGGCCGTGGTGGCGTAGTCGGGCAGGACGGACAGTCCGACGCCGCGTGATCGCAGCAGGCGGACGTCGAGATGGTCGTAGCCGGTCGCGTACAGGACGATGCCGCGCAGCCGGGGCAGGGCGTCGAGCAGGTCGGCGTCGATCCTGGGCAGGCACAGGTTCGTGGCGCCGAGCAGGTCGGCGTCGGCCAGGAGCCGGGCCGCCGCGTCCGGGTCGGGGGCCGTGTCGGTCCGCACGGCGGTGGTGTGCGCGAACTGTCGGATCTCGGTCCAGTGTTCGGGAAGGAGAGCGTCTTCGCCTCGACGACTGAGCACGACGAGACGTGGGGGAATCATTCGGTGTCGACCTCCGGGCTTCGGGTGCGCCGCCGTTCGCGGAAGGCCGGTGCGCCACGGGGTCGGGGTCGGCGCACGCGAACGCGTCGGGGCCGGACGGCACCGGAACCGGTCCGGTCCTCGTCCCTTCCGACGAGTCCACCGGGGGAGCCCGCACGGACTCCGCGCCCCGTGGCGGACGGAGTCCACGCACCCCCTCCGGTGTGCCTTTCGTGTGTGTGGCGTCTAGGACGGGTGCCTCGCCGCCCAGGTTCACACCGAGGAGCCGCCGTTACACCTCTGACATGCGGTGACGCACGGTTGCGCGAACATCACCGAACGCCGTCCGCTCCGCCGCGCCGTGGCCTGTTGTGGGGCAGCCGGGCGAGCAGCAGCGCCATGCCGCACGTGTTGGTGAGCGCCGCGAAGGTCAGCCCGGCGCCGACGAACCCGGCGACCCACACCGCGGGCGCCCACCACTGGCCCGCCACCACGGACACCAGGACGATGCTCCCGGCGACCAGGCGCACCTGCCGTTCCAGGGACCAGCCCGCCGCGCCGCCGACCGCGGGGGCTCCGGCGGCCGCCCAGGCGTTCATCCCGCCGGCCAGGACGACGGCGTCGGTGATCCCGGCCCGCGCGAGCCGGGCCTGGCAGCGGGCGGCGCGGTCACCGGACTGGCAGACGAGTACGAGGCGGCCCGCGGTGTCGGCGGCGAGCCGCTCCAGGCGCCGGTCGGTCTCGTCCAGGGGCGCGTTCACCGCGCCGCCGATGCGGGAGGCCTCGAACTCGGCGGGGGTCCGGAGGTCCACCAGCACGGTGGCGGGGTCGGCGGCGATCAGGGCGCGGACGGCGGGAACGTCGAGGGTGGTGAACGTGTCTGGCATGGGGGGCTCCAGGCGGGGGACTCGGACGTGGGCAGGGTCCGGGACGCTCGGCCGGATCAGCTCCCCGTCCACGCGTTTCGGCCCAGCCTACCGGGGAGGGGTCGGGCCGTACGGTTCCTCCGGCACCGGTCCGAGCAGGTCCCAGCGGTTGCCCGCGACGTCGAGGAAGACCACGACCCGACCGTAGGGCTCCGTGCGCGGCTCCCCGGCGAACGCGACCCCGGCCGCGGCCATGCGCGCGTGGGCCGCGTCGAAGTCGTCGACGCGCAGGAAGAAGCCGACCCGTCCGGCCGTCTGCCTCCCGACCGCCGCCGCCTGCCCGTCGCCGTCCGCGCGGGCCAGGAGCAGCCCGGTCCGGGCGCCCGGCGGACGGACCACGACCCACCGCTTGGGGCGGCCGTCATCAGTCGTGGAGGGGGAGTCCTCGACCAGCTCGAACCCCAGGACGCCGACGAAGAAGTCGATCGCCGGGTCGTACTCGTCGACGATGAGCGAGACCAGATCCAGGTGCATCCCGACAGGCTAGGGCCCTGGCGCGTCGCGGTCCAGGGGCCGCTCCCCCGCACCGGAGCGCGGGCGGCCGGGTCGTCGGGCGGGTCGGGGCGGGCGTGGACCGGTTCCGGGCACTTGCGTTTGTCCTCCTAACGATCTATTTTCGTTGGTGACACAAACGTTCGTTAGCCAAACGATCTCGATCGGAGTCCGCGTGCCCGTCATCGACGTTCTCGACTCGACCATGTACTACGAGGAGACCGGAGAGGGAACCCCCGTCGTCTTCCTCCACGGCAACCCCGCCTCGTCCCGCGTGTGGCGGAGGGTCATGCCCGTCGTCGGCGCCCCGGGGCGCCTGCTCGCACCCGACCTGATCGGCATGGGCCGGTCCGGGAAGCCCGGCGACGCCCACCGGTTCGCCGACCACGCGCGCCACCTCGACGCCTGGTTCGACGCACTGGGCCTGGACGGGGTGGTGCTCGTCGGACACGACTGGGGCGGAGCGCTCGCCTTCGACTTCGCCGCGCGCCACCCCGGGCGGGTGCGCGGCGTCGCCTTCCTGGAGGCCATCGTCCGGCCGATGGCCTCGTCGGAGCTGAGCGGACCGGCCCGCGAGCGCTTCGCGACCCTGCGCACGCCGGAGGGCGCGAGGGCGGCGCTGGAGCGGCACACGCTCGTGGACGCGGCCTTCACCCGCGGCGTCCTCACCCCGCTGAGCGAGGAGGAGATCGCGCCGTACCGGGCCCCGTACCCGGACCCGGAGAGCCGGCGTCCGCTCCTGGAATGGGCGAACTCCATGCCCCTGGACGGAGAGCCCGCCGACGTCGCCGCGCGGCTCGACGGGTTCCAGGACTGGCTCGCCGCCAGCGTCGACGTGCCGAAGCTGCTGCTGACCTTCGACTCCTCGCCGACGCTGCTCATCACCGAGGAGATGGCCGCCTGGTGCGCGACGCACATCGCGGCTCTGGAGACCGAGCACATCGGCCCGGCCGGGCACCACGCGGCGGAGGACCGGCCCACGGAGATCGGCGAGGCCGTCGCCGCGTGGGCGGACCGCCACGGACTGCGGTAGGTCCCCGCGCGGGCACACGGACCGAGCCCGCGACGGGTCCCGCCACACGGGCGGACCGCCCCGGCCCGCGGACCGCCCCGCCCGGCCCGCCGCTACCGGGATGCGCTTCGCGGGACCGGGTCGAACGCCGCCCCCGCCCCGGCCCCGGCCCGCGTTCCTCCTCCGAGGACGCCGACGCGACCCGGCAGCCCCTCGGCCGACGCGGACATCGAGCGCAGGGCGGCGAGGAGATGGCGGACCGGGTCCTCCGGCGGGTCCGGCCGCACCGCCACGAGCGTCGTCGACCTGGGCGCGGTGAGCTCCCGGTAGGCGATCCCCGGCATCGGCGGCGGCGGGCCCACGGGATAGAAGACCGTCCACGACGGCGGCGCGTGGACCATGTCGGCGAGCGTCTCCTGGAGCCTGGTGAACGGCGGTCCCGCCGGCGGGGCGATCCCAGCCGCCCGGAAGGCGCCGGTGACCAGAGCGTGGAACGGCGGATTGCCCCGGCGGGGCCCCAGGCGCACGGGAAGGTCGCCCAGATCCGCCAGGTCCAGCACGTCGCGCGCGGCCAGCGGATGTCCCGCGGGCAGCGCCGCGACCAGAGGGTCCGACCAGGCCGGGAACAGTTCGATGCCGGGCCCGTCCCACAGGTCCCGGACGAAGGCGGCGTCCAGCGCTCCCGTGCGCACCCCGGACAGCCGCCGTGCCAGGGGCGACTTCGTCAGCCGGACGCGCAGGTCGGGCGCCCGGTCGGCCAGCAGGCCCAGCAGCGAGTAGACGCGCTCGTCGTGGGCGAAGCCCGTACCCAGGTGCAGCACGCCGGATGCCGCGGAGGCCAGCTCGGCGGCCACGCGACGGGTGCGTTCGACCGCCTCCAGCACCTGGCGCGCCTCCGCCAGCAGCCGCTCCCCCGCGCCCGTGAGACGCACGTGGCGGGTCGAGCGGTCGAAGAGGACCACACCGAGTTCCCGCTCCAGCCGCCGGACCTGCTGGCTCACCGCCGGTTGGCCGATGTGCAGGCGCTCCGCCGCGCGCGCGAACCCGCCCTCGTCGGCCACGGCCGCGAAGTAGGCCAGCTGCCGCAGCTCCACGGCGTTCCTCCCCGTCGATCACGATTCGTGATAACTGTACGTGCGGACCGCGCCTGGTTCGGGGGCCCGCACGGCGGTGGGATCGGGGCATGACGAACACATCGATCTCCGCGCCCGCACGGGAGCTGGCGCGGCGCGTGCGCGGTCCGGTGCTCCTGCCCGGCCAGGACGGCTACGCCCAGGAGCTCGCCGGATTCAACCGCGCCGTCCACCACCGCCCCGACGTCGTGGTCGGAGCGACCGGCCCCGACGACGTCCGCGCGGCCGTCGGCTTCGCCGCCCGACACGGCCTGCGCGTCGCGGTGCAGGCGACCGGGCACGGGGCGACCTCGCCCGTGGACACGGGCGTGCTCGTCTCCACCCGGAGGATGGACGAGGTGACCGTCGATCCGCGCACCCGCACCGCGCGCGTCGGCGCCGGAGCACGCTGGCAGCAGGTGATCGAACGCGCCGCCCAGCACGGCCTGGCCCCGCTCAACGGGTCGTCACCGCTGGTCGGAGCGGTGTCCTACACGCTGGGCGGCGGCCTGCCGGTGCTCGGCCGCACCTTCGGCTGGGCCGCCGACCGGGTCCGGAGCCTCGACGTCGTCACCGCCGGGCACGGCCCCGTCACCGCCGCGCCCGACCGGCACACCGACCTCTTCTGGGCCCTGCGCGGCGGAAAGACGGGCTTCGGGGTGGTCACCGCCATGGAGGTCGGCCTCGTCCCGCTCACCGGGCTCCAGGGCGGCGGCCTGTACTTCCCGGCCGAGCGGGCGGAACGGGTGCTGCGCGCCTGGCGGGAGTGGACCTCCGCCGTCCCGGAGACCATGAACACGTCGGTCGCCCTCCTGCGCCTCCCGGACGCGCCCGGCGTGCCGGAGCCGCTGCGCGGACGGCCGGTCGTGCACGTACGCGTCGCCCACATCGGATCGCCGGGCTCGGCGGACGCGCTGCTCAGGCCCCTGCGGCGGCTCGGCCCCCGCCTGCTCGACACCGTCGCCCGGATCGCCACGACGTCGATCGCCTCCGTCCACGACGACCCGACCGAACCCATGCCCTACGACGAGCGCTCGCTCATGCTCCGCTCCCTGGACGGCGACGCCGTCGACGCCCTGCTCCACGCGGCGGGGCCGGACTCCGCGACCGGGATGGCGATGGTCGAGATCCGCCGTCTCGGCGGAGCCCTGAGCCGACCGCCCCGCCCCGGCGGCCCGTTCGACGCGATCACGCACAGGAACGCGGCCTACAGCCTGTCCACGGTGTCCCCCGTGCCGGGCCCGCGGGCGACCGGCCCGGCGGAGGCGACCGCGCTCCTGGACCGCATGGCCCCGTGGAGCACCGGGCGGCGCCTGGTCAACTTCCTCGGCGGCCCGGACTCCGCCGCCCTCGCCCCGCAGGCGTACAGCCCGGAGGTGTCGGCCCGGTTGGCCGAGGTCAAGCGCGCCTACGACCCCGACCGCCTCTTCCCCGCCGCCCACCTCTCCGGAGGCGACCGGTGACCGCCGACCTGTCCGCGCGTTCCGGCCCGGACGCCCGCGCGACCGGCCTCCGACTCGGCGCCCTGTTCGGCCCCGCCGTCTTCGGGGTGACCGCGGCCGGGGTCGCCCTGCCCGACATCTCCGCCGACCTCGGGTCGGCGCCCTCCCTGACCGTGTGGGTGCTGACGGCGCACGCGCTCGCCCTCGGCATCGGCACGGCGCTGTTCGGACGCCTCTCCGACAGCCTCGGCGGCCGGACCGCTCTCACGGTCGGCGGGCTGCTGCTGGCCGCGGGCACGGCGCTGTGCCTGGCCGCGCCCGGGATGGGCGTCCTCGTCACGGGCAGGCTCCTCCTCGCGTCGGGGTCGGGCGCCATGTCGGCGACGGCGCTGGGCCTCCTCGGCTCGGTCCGTCCCGACCAGCGCGCCACCGTGCTCGCCGTGTTCGGCGGAGCGCTCGCGGTCTTCTCGGCCTGTGCGACGCTCGCCGGCGGCCTCGTCACCGAACTCGTCTCCTGGAGGATCACCGTCACCCTGCCCGCGCTCTCCCTGCTGGCGGCCCCGTGGTGCCTGCGCCTCGCGGGCCGCACGGGGTCGGGCCGGAGCGTCGATCCGCTGGGGGCCGGGTGCCTGGCCACCTGCGCGGCCTCGCTCCTGGTCCTCCTCCAGGCTCCGGTACTCGCCCTTCCGGTGTGGGCCGTCGCCCTCGTCGCGGCGCTGTCCGTGATCGCCGGGGGCGCGACCGCGTGGAACGTCCGACGCGTTCCCGAGGGCTTCGTTCCACGACGGCTGGTCACCGACCGCGCCTTCCTCCTCGCCTCGGCCGTCGGCGGCTGCGCCTACGCCGGGCTGTTCGCCGCGATGTACGCGGTACCGCAGATCCTCGTGGGAACACACGGCTGGGACGTCCTCGACGTCGGACTCTGGCTGCTGCCCGGCGCGGTCGCGGGAGGCGTGCTCTCCCGCGTGGCGGGGCGCCTCGTCGCCAGCGGGGGTGCGCGGCTCGTCGCCGGGACCACGGCCGCCGCGTTCGGCGCGGTGCTGGCGGCGGGCGCGGTGGGATCCGGACCGGCGCTGCCGGTGATCGGGGCGTCGCTGGGCTTCGCCGCGTTCTCCACGGTGCAGGTCGTCGTCACCGGGATCATGACGCTGCGGCTCCCGCCGACGGAGCGCGGGGGTGGGCTCGGCCTGCTCAACCTGGCCTTCTTCGTCAGCGGCGGCGTGGGATCGGCGCTGGTCGGCGCCCTGGCCGCGTCGGTCGGTCCCGCGGCGGCGCTCGCCGCGGTGGCCGCTCTCCCGCTGATGGGGGGTGCTCTGACGTTCCTGCTACCGGCTCCGCCGCGCCGGACGTGACCGCCGCCCGGCCGGCGTCTCCAGGGAATCGGCCAAGGGGAGCACGTCGCCGAACGCCGCGTCCGCGCCGATCCACCGCACGCGGTCCTGGACGTCCGCCCCGGTCTCCCCCGTCCTGCAGCCGTCCCCGCCCGTGTGGACGTCCCCGTCCGCCCCAGGACTCCCCCCAGGCGGAGGCGTGCGCGAAGGTCAGGCGGACCGCGCCCCGGGGCGGGCCGGTCCGCCCGCCGCGGGCACGGCAGCGGGTCGACAGGCGTCCCGGGAGCCGGAAGCGGGCCGGGGCCCGCCGCCGACCCCGGTCAGCCGATGTCGAACCGGAGGATCCGGTCGTCGCCCTCGCGCACGTCCCCGCGGCCGTCGGTGTTGGAGGTCGTGACCCACAGCGAGCCGTCCGGTGCGGCCTCCACCGTGCGCAGACGGCCGTGCCGACCCCGTAGCAGCGCGGTCGGTTCACCCGGCGCACCCGCCTCCAGGGGAACCGCCCACAGCCGCTCGCCGCGCAGCGCCGCGACGTAGAGGGTGCCGTCGACGATGGCGGCGCCGGAGGGCGAGGCCTCGTCGGGCGTCCACGTGAGGAGCGGGTCGGTGAAGGGGCCGCCCTCGGCGCCTCCGGCCCCCTCCACCTCCGGCCAGCCGTAGTCGCGGCCCGGTTCGATCAGGTTGACCTCGTCGAACGCGTCCTGGCCGAACTCGGTGGCGAACAGCCGCCCCTCGTCGTCCCAGGCCAGGCCCTGGACGTTGCGGTGGCCGAGGCTGTACACGGGGGAGCCGGCGGTCGGGTTGCCCGGCGCCGGTTCGCCCTCCGGCGTCAGCCGCAGGATCTTGCCGTTCGGACTGTCCGGGTCCCGGGCGAGGCTCGGCCGCCCCGCGTCGCCGGTGGCGACGTACAGCATCCCGTCCGGCCCGAAGGCGATCCGGCCGCCGTCGTGGTAGCTGTTCCTGGCGATGCCGTCGAAGACGGTCTCCGGGGTTCCCCCGCCGAGCCGGAACCGCACGACGCGGTTGTCGTCCCCGGTCGTGAGGTAGGCGTACACGTAGCCGTCCTCCGCGTGGTCCGGCGACACCGCCAGCCCCATCAGTCCGCCCTCCCAGCCGGACTCCGGCCCCTCGGGCCCCGCCACCCCGGGCATCTCGTAGACCTCCCGCGGCTCGCTCCCCTCGGGCGAGACCAGCAGGATCCGCCCGGTGTGCCGCTCGGCCACCAGTGCGTCGCCGGTCGGCAGGAAGTCCAGCCCCCACGGGACGTCGAGCCCGGCCGCCACCTCCACGCCCGTGCCGACCTCCGGCGCCCGCGTCCCGTCGCCGCCGCGGGCGTCCTCCCCGCCGGAGCAGCCCGCGACCGCGATCGCGATCGCCAGCAGAGCCGCCGCGCGGAGACGCACAGCCGCCATCGCGCACCCCCGAAGTCTCACCGCAAGGATCTCCTCCCACGCGGGAGACGGCAAGCGCGCGGCGATACCCGCATCCATTTCGGACATGGATATCCCGCGAACGGGGGCCTCATGCTAGGCACACCGAGAAAAATCCCCCAAGGGGGGCACACAATGACTTGAGCTTGATTTGAGCTTCGGACTCCCAGGGGACGCTTTCGGGCCATTCACCATCGCACGTTCTTCCCGGTGAACAGACCAAGAAAAGGCGATCCTACGATATCGCCCCAGCTCACAGGGGCCACCACGCACCCCTGGCCACGGATGGCGACGCCAGGAATCCGCACAGGCCACCCGGTATCCGTTATCCATACGCCTGTTTCCGTTCTTCGGGGTCTTGTTTTCTCGGGCCACCCCTGTTTCCATGTTCGTGTTCTCCGGAGAGTCCGTGTTGTTCGAGCCGCCCGGATTCCGCCCTGCACGGTTCTCGGGCCCCACGAAAGGATCAGGATGAAGAAGATGCTCGGACGGGTGCTCGCCGTCGCCGCCGCCGGAGTGTTCGCGTCGACGACGTTCGCGTCGCCCGCGTTGGCGAGCGTGAAGATCACGGCGTACGAGACCGCGCCCGTGCGCACCCAGCCCTACGGGAGCAGCCACCAGGTCCGCACGCTCCAGCCGGGCGACTACATCTACGTCGACTGCTTCGTGTTCAACTCGTACGGCAACCGCTGGTACCGCACCGGGGCCGGCTTCTACACCTACGCCCCCCACTTCCCGTCCTACTCCAACATCTACAAGTGCTAGCCGCGGGCGAGGACTGACAGCGAGCCCGCGCACCAGTCCCGGGTGCCGCCCGCGCGTCCGCCGGGCGGCACCGCACCGCGCCCGGCGGCCCGATGTCGTCGGGCCCGAGTAGCGTGCACGCCATGAGCTACTCGTTGAGCGTGTACGTGGTCGACCTGGACGTGTTGCGCGGATCGGCAGGGTCCGGGGACACCAGGCTGCGGCGCATGATCGGGGGCCGTTTCAAGCGGCACCTCGCCTCCTTCGACGACCAGTTCGACCACAGCATCGACGACGGCGCGCCGCCGATCTACGAGGCGATCGGCGCGGTGATCGACGGCGGCCCCTACGACGAGCGCTTCGCCCACATGTACCACTTCGCCTACAAGTGGATCTGCGAATTCCACGGCCGCTTCCTCGACAACGACTCCTTCTCCCCGTTCCGGTCCGGATGGCCGGAGCAGGTGGACGAGGAGCTGAAGGGCCTCGGGATCACCGCGGTGAGCGTGGCCGAGTTCGGCTACGGCGCGCCCCCGAAGCTGCCGCGCGTTCGCGACGTGCACGGATACGGCGAGTGGAGTCCGGCGGAGTGCCAGAAGGCGCTCACCCAGTGGGAAGCGGTGACGCCCGAGCGGAAGGCGGCCCTGGACCCCTACGTCCTGGAGGCCGTCGAGCAGTGCCTCGGGTGGTGCCGGTCGGCCGACGCGGCGGGCCGCGGCGTCGCGGGGTTCTTCGGCTGACCGGGCGCCCACAGGCGATACCTCCTCACAGCCGTCCTGCTGGTGCCCGGCACACCCCTCGGTTGACGTGGACGACCCGTTGACCAGCAGGCACCGCCCGCCCTCGGGCTCGGCCGCACCGCCACGGATCCGGCCCCGGGCCTCCCCTGCCCCGCGAATCCACGCAAATCCGGCGAATCCATTGCGGAACCGTCGTCGGATGTCGCTAGACTCCTGCGCGGCAGGGCCGTAGCGCAGAGGTCGTCGCGCCTGACATCGAGTTGGAGGACGCCGGTTCGAATCCGGCCGGCCCTGTCACTTCCACGTCTGGAGGGATTTCGAGGGAGCGTTGATGCCCGCCGACGAGCCCGTGACGGCGGTGTCCGACACAGGAACCCTCGACCCCGCCGATCTCGACACCTGCCTGCGCGTGCTCGCCCGGGCCCGCGACGCCGACCCCGGCGATCCGCGCTGGCTGGAGGTCCGGCGGGCCGCCGACCAGGTACACCGCTCCGTCAAGAAGTCGCGCAGGTCGGCCCGGCGCGCCGAGCGCAGACGGCTCGACGGCGAGGCGACCTCCGCCGCCACCCGCCACCGGCAGGAGATCCCCGACACCGGCCCCGTGTCCGCGCCTCC
Organism: Nocardiopsis sp. NPDC050513; assembly: GCF_044457925.1. Lineage (NCBI taxonomy): Bacteria > Bacillati > Actinomycetota > Actinomycetes > Streptosporangiales > Nocardiopsidaceae > Nocardiopsis > Nocardiopsis sp. NPDC050513. The sequence goes on from NZ_JBITHK010000003.1 coordinate 204,453, forward strand.
GCCCGCCGCACCGTCGCGGCCCCTCGTCGGCGCCCGGCGCTGCTACGTCTGCAAGACCCCCTACGACCGCGTACACCCCGAGTACCACCTGCTGTGCTCCGCCTGTGCCGAGGAGAACCTGGCCCGCCGCCATGCCCGCTGCGACCTGCGCGGACGCCGCGCCGTCGTCACCGGGGGCCGGACCAAGATCGGCTTCCACACGGTGCTCAAGCTGCTGCGCGACGGCGCGGAGGTCGTCGCCACCACGCGGTTCCCCGCCGACGCCGCCCGGCGCTTCGCGGCCGTGTCCGACTCCGCGGACTGGCTGGACCGGCTGCGCGTCCACGGTCTGGACCTGCTCGACCTGGCCGGGGTCGCCGACTTCCTCGACACCCTGCACCGGGACGTCGACCACCTCGACATCCTGGTCAACAACGCCGCGCAGACCCTCCGCAGGCCGCCCGCCTACCACCGCGAGGTGCGGGCCGCCGAGCGGCTGCCGTTGACCGGGGACGCCGCCCGCGTCCACGTCACCAGGGCGCCCGGGTCCGCTCCCGCGGCCCTGGCGGCCGGTACGACCGCCCTGGCCCCGTCCCCGGCCACCGCCCCGGCCGTGCGCTGGGAGGAGCTCTTCCCGGCGGGCCGCACGGACGAGACCGGTGAACCCCTGGACCTGCGGGACCGCAACAGCTGGAGCCTGCGGCTGCACGAGGTCGACCCGGCCGAGTGGATGGAGGTGCAGGTCGTCAACGCGTTCGCGCCCTTCCTGCTCACGTCCCGGCTGCGCGGCCTGTTGGAGGCCTCCCCGTTCCCCGACCGCTACGTCGTGCAGGTGTCGGCGATGGAGGGCAGCTTCTCCCGGGAGCGCAAGACCGTCCGGCACCCGCACACCAACATGGCCAAGGCTTCGCTCAACATGCTCACCCGCACCTCGGCCGCCGACTACGCGGCCGCCGGCATCCACATGAACAGCGTGGACACCGGATGGGTGACCGACGAGCGCCCGCATCCGGACAAGGCCGTCCAACGAGCGGCCGGGTTCCGACCGCCGCTGGACGCCGTCGACGGCGCCGCCCGCGTCTACGACCCCGTCGTACGCGGCGTCGGCGGCGAGCGCCTGTCCGGCCTCTTCCTGAAGGACTACCGAGCGGTGGAGTGGTGATGACCGAACCGACGCCCGTGCGCTGCCCAGCCATCGAGCACCCCGACCTCCCCCTGGCCGATCCGGCGGCGCTGGACCCCCTGCTCGACCGACTCGCCGACCCCGCCCCGGTCGGGGCCGACGAGGAGTTCCCCCTGGGCACCCTGCGCCCGGACGGCCGGGTGGACCTGTGCAAGCAGGGGCTCGGCCCCGCGGGGGCGGCCCGCGTCCTGCCCGCCGCGACCGCCTCGCCGCACGCCGTGCACCTGCTCCTGGGCACCAACGCCATCGGCGCCGAGGGCGCCCGGCTGCTGGCCGACGCGCTCACCCCCGGACACGGCCTGGAAACCGTCTACCTGGGCTGCAACCGGATCGGGGCGGACGGGGCGGCGGCCCTGGCCGCCCGGCTCGGCGACGACGAGACCGTTCGGGCCCTGTGGCTCAAGCGCAACCCCGTCGGCGACGCCGGAGCCCGAGCGCTCGCCGGCATGCTCACCCGCAACCGCCGTGTCCGCTGCCTGGACCTGGTCAACACCGGGATCACCGCCGAGGGCCTGCGGGCGCTGCTCAGCGCGCTCACCGACCGGCCCGAGCCGGTGGAGCGGCTCTTCCTGGGCGGCAACGGCCTCGGGCCGGACACCGCCGACCTGCTGGCCGCCTTCCTCCGGGACGCGGGCGTGCGCGAACTGTACGTCCCCGCCAACCACCTGGGCGACGAGGGCGCCGCCGTCATCGCCGCGGCCACCGACCCCGCGCGCCCCGTCACCCTGGGACTGGGAGGCAACGGCATCGGTCCGGCCGGTGCGCGCGCCCTCGCCGACGCCCTCGGCGGGATCGAGGCCCTGGACCTGGGCCGTCCTCCGTCCGAGCGGGCCCTGGGCGCACCCCCCAACACCTCCGGCGACGAGGGGTTGGCCGCGATCGCCGCCGCCCTCCCCCACAGCGCACTGCGCCGCCTGGAGGTGCGCCACACCGGGATCACCCACAAGGGCGCGGCCACCGTCCTGCGGGCCGTCGCCCGGGGCGGCCGACTGGAGTACGCGGGGTTCGGACCGGGCATTCCGCGCCGGACCAAGCGGGCGGTCGGCCACCACCTCCGTCCAGGCCAGGGCACCCACCACGACCTGCGGATGATCAGGAGCCTGTACCGGTGACCGCCCTCCCGCCACGCCCGCCGTCGGCGTCGCACCCGCCCGCGCGGGCCGCCTGGCTCCGCAAGGTCCGCCTGTACGCGGTCCCCCGCACCATGGTCGAACGGGCCGCCGAGCGCCGCCTGGCCGGAGACTGGCGCGGCGCCTGCGCCGCCGCCGGTGTGGACACGGCCTTCGACATGGCCGCGGTCGCGAACGAGCACGGGACCGCGTTCGCGACCGCGCTGGAGGAGGATCTGCTGCACCTGGTCCCCGACCTCGTGCGCTGGCACATGCCCCGGCTCGCACCCCACTCCGCCCTCCTCACACCCGACCAGACCGTGGCGCTGTCGCGACCGGGCGGTGGGGACGCCGCGCTTCCCCACCTGAAGGTCCGCACCACGGCCACCACGGCCTTCGCGCCCCAGAGGCTCACCCTCGGCCTGGGCCCCGTCTCCTTCGGCAACGACGAACTCATGCGGGTCGTCGAGGCGGAGCACCTCAGGTTCTGGAGCGGCCTCGTCCACAACTGGACGACGTCGCGCTACCTGTGGGACGCCCGGAACACCGGTGAACTGCGCGAACGGTGCGGCGGGAGCACCGAGCGGGCCCCGTTCCACCACCCGGACGGCCGCCCCCTGTCCGCCGCCGAGCTCCCCTCGGCCGACCCCGGCCCCGGCGACCCCGCGGCCCTCACCGAGTGGGTGGACGGGCTGCTTCGGGCGGGCGAGGTCGAGGCGGCCTTCACCGCGACGGGCATCGGCCTCGACACCGAGCCGGTGGAGCTCGACTGGATCGACCCGGTCGACGCCGGAGCCGTCGCCGCGGACCTCCCGCTGGACCCGTGCCGCCTGGGGTCCGAGGTCCGCCGGTTGAGGGAGGCCGGCCACGGGGACCGGTACTGGATCCCGCACACGCTGCACGACCGGATCGTGATCGAGGTCGACGACGACGGCCTGCGGCTGGGCGTGGACGAGTACGAGACGTGGGCCGCCCAGGAGGCCCACCTCCTGCCCGAGGCGTGCTGGCGGCGCTCGCCCGACATCGACGTGCTCCGCGACGGCGGTGCCGCCCCCGACCACCTGCACCCGCTGGTCCGCGCCGCCCTGTTCCCCGCCCGGCCGCCCGCCGACGGCCCGGTGGGGCCGCCCGACCCCGCGCCGCCCGCGCCGCTGCGGGTGCGCTGCCAAGGCGTGTGGCACCGGGTGGCGCACCGCGGCGGAGCGCTGGAGATCCCGCACGACGAGGAGGAGCGCCGGCGCGAGGCCGCGCTGCGTGCCTTCGGCGGCGCCAGCTCCGGGTGCTTCGCGGCCCGGGAGGCGTGGACATCCGTCGGCGGACGGCTGCCCCGGGCCCTGCGCGCGCAGCGCGACGACCTGTTCGAGAGGGCCAGACACGGCGACACCGACGGCGTCCTGCGGCTCCTCGACGCGGGAATGGACCCGCGCGCCAGGGACCGGCGAGGACGCACCCTGCTGCACCACCTGGCGTTCCTGGACCACGAGACCGTCCTTCCGCGCCTGCTGAAGGAGGGTCTGGAGGTCGACACCGAGGACGACCAGGACCGCACCCCCCTGTACGCCGCCGTCACCGGCGGCGGCCCGGTCGACCTGGCGCGGGCACTCGTCGGCGCGGGGGCGAGGACGGAGGACACCGGCCTGGACACGTGGGAGGAGCAGACGTCGCTGGTGGAACTCGTCAACGAGCGCTGCGCGCGGGAGGTCCCGCCCGCCCTCGATGCCTGGTCGGCGTTCAAGGAGGAGCTGTGACCACGGTCAGCGAACCCCTGTCCGCCGCCGACGGCCTCAACGGGCTGCTGCGCGCCCGGCGGACCGAACCCGCCGCCAACCCCCGGTTGGAGGCGCTGGCGCTCGCGGTCACCGCCAACCTGCCCGTCCTGCTGTGGGGCGAGCCGGGCATCGGCAAGTCGTCCGGGCTGGAACAGCTCGCCTCCGGGCTCGGCCTGCCGTTGGAGACCGTGATCGCCAGCGTCCACGAGCCGTCGGACTTCGCCGGTCTGCCCGTGGTCGGCGACGACCCGGCCACCACCGGCGTCCCCATGGCCCCGCCGGACTGGGCGGTCCGGCTGACCCGCGGGGGACGCGGCCTCGTCTTCTTCGACGAGCTGTCGTCCGCCCCGCCCGCGGTGCAGGCGGCGCTGCTGCGCGTCGTCCTCGAACGCCGGGTCGGCAGCCTCGCCCTGCCCGAGGCGGTACGCGTGGTGGCCGCCGCCAACCCGCCCTCCAGCGCGGCGGACGGCTGGCACCTGGCCCCGCCCCTGGCCAACCGCTTCGTGCACCTGCGCTGGACCCACGACGCGCGCACGGTCGCCCGGGGCATGACGGGCGTGTGGCCGTCCGTTCCCACACCGACCGTCGACCCCGCCAAGGTGTCCTCGGCCGTCGCCCGCGCTCGCGGGGCGGTCTCCGGGTTCCTCACCGCGCGCCCGGGGCTGGTGCACCACATGCCCTCGGACGCCGAGGCACGCGGCGGCGGCTGGCCGTCGCCGCGCACCTGGGAGATGGCGCTGCGACTGCTGGCCACGGCGCACGCCGCCGACGCGTCGCAGGAGGCGCTGTCCGCCGCCCTGGTCGGCGCGGTCGGGGACGGGGCGGGCCTGGAACTGCTGGCCTACCTCGATCAGCTCGACCTGCCCGACCCTGACCGGGTCCTCGCCGACCCGGGGGCGTTCGCGCTGCCCGAGCGCGGTGACCGGCAGCTCGCCTTCCTGACCGCCGTGGTCTCGGCGGTGCAGGGCGAGCCGACCCGGCGGCGCTGGGAGGCCGCGTGGAAGGTCCTGGCCAAGGCCGTGGACGCGGGGGTGCCCGACGTCGCCGCGCGGGCCGCCGCCGACCTCGCCGCGATGCGCGATCCGGGGTGGGCGGTGCCCGGCGACATCGACGCGTTCGTGGACCTGCTGCGGCTCTCCGGCGCCCTGACCGGGAGCTGAGCGTGTCCACGGAACACACCCTGGACCGCACCAAGCTGCTGGCCGCCCGGTACCGAGCCGCCACCGAGCGCCCGTACCTGGCGTCGGCGCTGTACTCGCTGACCGTCGTGCCCGGCGCGGGGGTGCCGACGATGGGCGTCGACCGGCACTGGCGGTGCTACGTGTCGCCCGCGTTCGTTGCGGCGACCCCGGTCCCGGAGCTGGCCGGGGTGTGGGTCCACGAGGTGGCCCACCTGTTGCGCGACCACCACGGGCGGGCCGATCGCCTGCCCGCGGGCGAACAGCGGGACCGGCTCCGCGTCAACGTGGCGCAGGACTGCGAGATCAACGACGACCTGCTCGCCGACGGGCTGGAGCTACCGAAGGGACGGGTGGAACCGAAGGGATACGGGCTGCCCGCGGGGCTCCTGTTCGAGGAGTACCTGCCGCTGCTGCCGTCGCCGATCCCGTCCGCGTCGGCCGCGGAGTGCGCGGACTGCGGATCGGGGGCCGACGGCGTGCGCCGGGCGTGGGAGACGCCGGAAGGGCACGGCGCGGGCGTGAGCGAGGTCGAGGCGGAGTCGCTGCGGCGCTCCACCGCCGAGGCCGTGCGCGCCCATGTGCGCGCGCGGGGATCGGTGCCCGCGGGGTGGCGGCAGTGGGCGGAGAAGGTCCTGGAGCCGACCGTGGACTGGAGGACGGTGCTCGCGGGGGCCGTCCGCGAGGCCGTGGCCTGGGCGGGGGGCGCGGTGGACTACACCTACCGGCGGCCGTCGCGCCGGGGTGCGGCTCTGCGCGGCGTGGTGCTGCCGAGCCTGCGCCGCCCCGTGCCCCGGGTCGCGATCGTGGTGGACACGTCGGGGTCCATGGACGCGGACGACCTGGCCGCGGCCCTGGGCGAGGTGACGGGCATCCTGCGGGAGGTCGGGGTGGGCGGTGACCGGGTCACGGTGCTGTCATGCGACGCCGACGTCCAGGCGACGAGGCGCGTGGTCAGCGCCGACCAGGTAGAGCTGCTGGGCGGCGGCGGAACGGACATGCGCGTGGGGATCGACGCGGCCCTGGCCGGACCGCGTCGGCCGCACATCGTGGTCGTGCTCACCGACGGGTACACACCCTGGCCGGCGGAACCGGTCTCCGCCCGACTCGTCGCGGCACTGGTCGGCGACGGCGCTCCGGCCCCGCCGTCGTGGGTGGAGAGCGTCCGCGTGGGCTGAGTGCCGGGAGGGCGGCGGCGCACGGGCGGCCGCACGGTGCTGGCCCGCCGCTCGCACACGGCCGTCGGCGCCTCGCTCACAGACCCGGCTGAGCGCCGGAGGCGCGGACGGGCCGACGCCCTCGGCGGGCCCGTCCGGGCACCGTCGACCCCTGGTGCCAGGGGGTGTTTCGTGCGTGGATCGAGGCCGTGCGATGATCATGTCCCGCGGCTCGAGGAGATCTGACAGACGCTTCGTGGGCGTCGCCGGAGCCGTCGCCTCCGAACCGGACCGCCGCCGATGCGCACCCAGCGGCGGCTGACCAACGGCCTACCGCGGCGGGACCCGCCCGAGCGGTACGGTCCGTGGGAGACGGAGTACCGCCGCTGGCATTGCGAGGGCGCCCGGCACCGCGTCGTCGAGCAGCTCCAGGCCCGGGCCGACGCGAAGGAGCTGACCATCCGGGACATCTCGGTAGACTCCACCATCGCCCGCACCCACCGACACGCGGCCGGTGCGCCCGTCCAGATCACTGGCCGTTGCCCAGGGGGCGCGGGAACGCCCCACCGGCGCGAAGGTCGGCTTGTGAGGAGCTACCGAAGATGGTCCAGGGTCTGGTGCGGTCCGTGCCCACGGTGAACGACGCGGTGGTGCGCGGGGTGGTCTACCCCCGGCGGTCCCTGCTTCTGGTCGCCGGAGTACCCGGGGCCGGGAAGAGCACCCTGCTGCGGAGGCTGTTCGGTCTCCGCGGGGACGAGGTGCGGACCGTGCTCACCGCGGACGGTGTGCGGGTGATCGACTCGCTGCAGTCGCGGTACCAGCTGGGACCGCTGCTCCGCCGGGTCCCCTACCCCCTGTGGCGCTGGGTGGTGCACGTACTGCACCTGGCCCGGGTGGCCGCGGCGCTCCGCGGCGGCCCGGTGGTGGCGCACGAGTGCGGGACCCGGCTCCCGGTCCGCGTGCTGCTCGCCCTGCTCTGCCGACTCCGCCGGTACGAGGTGCACGTGCTGATGATCGACGCCACCCCGCAGGAGGCCCGGAGCGGGCAGAACGCCCGGGGACGGCGGGTGACCGAGCGCAGCCACCGGGCGCATTCGCGGCGCTGGCGGCGACTGCGCGCGGCGACCCGGCACGGGCCGACGTCGTTCGCGCCGGGCGCGCGCAGTCTGCTCGTCCTCGACCGGCGCCGGGCGCGGAAGCTGGCCCGGATCCGGTTCGCCCCCTGCGCGAACGCCCGTACTCCCCCGCACACCGGGACGGAGTCGCCCGCTGTGCAGCTTGAACTCGTGATGTCCCCTACCTCGTGACACTGGCTGGTCACGGCGGTACGACGTCCCATGAGACACGCGCGAGGGGGCGGGCCGACGCCCCCGGGAGCGACAGCGCCGAGAGCAGACGCGGCCGGGAACGGCCGAACACTTCGTCCGTGGTGAGGGGACGGAGACCATCGGCGGGGAGTTGCGGGTGACGACGCGGTCGGTGTGACGCTGACGATCCACGGGCGGCCAGGGCGGTGCGCTCGGTGCCCATAGGCGATACCTCTTCAGGCGGCGAAGCTGTCAGCGGAGTGGTTCCGCCTGAAGATGTCCCAGGTCAGACATAGTGAGAGCCAGCGAGGGGACTTGAACCCCTAACCTATCGCTTACAAGGCGATAAGTGTTATGGGAAGTGTCCAAGTGCGGAAAGGGTGCTCTCACCGAGGAGGGAAATCCAGAGGCGAAATCTGTTCTCCAGAGTAGATAGCAGATCCCGCCTCCGCAACCGGTTCCGCAAAACTCTGTGGATAACTCAGCTATCGCCTATCCGCAGGTCATCGGCACACAGAAAAGCCCTGGGCGACGCCCAGGGCCTGATCCAGAAGAAAACTCACCGGCTCCCGCGAAGGAGCTTCTCCCTCACCCTCGCGCTCTCCGGGATGGACACCACTCGGTATCCCGCCTGCCCGATCCGCTTCTCGGTCACGTAGTGGTCCCCCTCCCAGCGCGGCGCCACCTCCATCACGCCCGCCAGGCGCGCAACCTCGTCCTGCTGGTGCCCGTCGCACCCCTCGGTGAAGTAGACGATCTCCACCCGCGTCATCTCCCCCACCGGCAGGTCCGGGTTCGCCTCCAGGTACGACGCGAGCCTGCGCAGATCATCGAGCAGCGCCAGCCGCTCCGAGTGCCCGGCGACCCGCAGGGTGGCTCCCTCAGCCTGCGGGCACGTGCTCCGCAGACCGAACGTCCGACGGCGGCCTCGTCCTCCCACCGCGTACAGCCGCGGCTCGTGCTGGCACCGCCCGCTCTCGTCCAAGCGCCGCATCAGCTCACACCTTCCGGGTCGACAACGTCCTTCACCCCAGAAAGAAGCCACCCACACCCCCGGATTGGACACCGGCCCCGAGATCCTTGCCCCGTCGCCCACCCCCGCCACGAGGAGAAGAGACCAGCGAAAGACATATATGTCGGAGTCGCACAGACGCCCCTCAGCACCCCACATGACCTGCAATGTTAGTGCCTTGCTCGAGCACAACCAAGACGACACCCCAGCGACCACCAACAGGCCACGATCAATACATCAGGCAAAGGAATGGATCTAGAACCTCCAACCATCGAAAAACCATCCCTGCAACAGTCAGACCCGAAATATAAATAAATTATCCAGAGTCAACGCGATGAAAAATAACCTGAATACGATCCGGATCCGGCCAACGAGAGGAAGTGAACACCGAACAAAAGAGTGACCTTCTCAATAGTTTGTAGAGATAGTCGGTTGCCGTTATTTCATATCTAGCAAACTTGGCCACACAATCAGTGGCCACAATTCGCCAACCATCAGGGTTTCCAACACGCTCCCAAAAGAGCTTTCTTCCCGAGTCATCCTCGGCCCAGCAGACGAGATTCGAGAAACTAATCCACTCGGCACCGGAACCCGAGAATCCCGCAGGGAGGATCTCGCCCCCACGAACAAAGAAGCCTGTGTTCTTGTGAATATACTCAAGATCCCTCTGGCTTTGAGGAAAGAACCGATCAATCACCCCAGGGCCCTTGACAATGAGTTTCTTGTCAATGGAGAAGTCTGAGCCGATCTTCGCCACCATTTCAATATAGTCAGTCGGCAGAGGAAGGGAAATCTCATCGCATGAGGGAATCGCAGATTCCCTTCCTTCACCAGCGCGCCCACCCAGCAGAAGATTCCGCAGTTCGTCGACTACCACTGCCTAACACCCCATCCCCCAGGCTCGAACATCGCAGACACACACGCATGTCCACCAAGTGTTCTTGAATTCTGCCTGTTCTCAATACAAGAATTAATATCCAAGCCCCCACTCCCTACAGCTCTGTAGTGAATGTAAGTTGGCATCTCCTGGGCATCAGAGTAGATAGGAACCACCGACATATAGACAGCCTGCCCCTCACTCACCGCATTTCTGATGTCGGCTTCAATCTTGGACATCTCGGGATTATTCGCCCTCGCATGAAGCGTCACCAGGTTCCACGGATCATCGCCACTGAATCCCAAACTATCAGCACCAAGGTGTCCTCTATGGTACTTCCATGACCCGCTTGGAAGAACGTAGTTGTTCGACTCCGTCCCCGTTGGAGTCCCAGGCCACCCAGGAGGATTGATTTCATCATTTGCCCCCGTCCCCCTCCAAAAATCATGGTCATCACAGAGGAGGGCAATTACTCCAATTGCCTTTTTCTGCTCATTCCATCTATTATTACCCGGGATAACTTGACGATCGTTCTGGCAATCACTGTTTCCAACTTGTGACCCCAAAGGCATCCCCCGATAGGAGTCCACGATACTCTCGTACTCCTGTGAAAGTTCCACATGCACATTCAACATGGACTTGTATGCTTGTTTCTCCCTGGCCCGACGCTCCTCGTCCACATCCTTCTGGGAAACCACAGGAGACATAGGCGGGCGGTCCTGTGGGGTATTCAGAATATCGTGAAGGATTTCTTTTCGGTTATCTACAACGATGGGAACATAAGGTTCTCCCGAATCCCACAGCACATGGCCGCCGGACCCGTTCCAGCCGCCACCGCCAGGAGCCCCCCAAGACCTCGGCTTCCCCCAGGAACTCTGAATAAGTCGCTTTCGTTGTGTCATAGTCGGAGGCGTGGAAATGGTTCCACCCCTCGGGGTCGATCCGATTATCGGACCCATGTTTGCCAGGTAATAGAAACCTACTCCGACACCAACAGCGACTACAACAACCGCCGTACCAGCCAGAACATAAGGATTCGCCAAGACTGGAGCGAAACGCGCTCCCGCGAGGCCGAGCCTCAAGACCCGCCCAGGCGTGAGCTTGTTGGTTCTGGAGGGATACGTGAACGGAATAGCGTCGTGACCACTTGGGTCGGTGTACAGCACCGGGTTAGCATTGGCGTAGGTGTACCGATTCGCTTGCACTGAAGGGCTCGGTTCCAGGGTCAGCGTGTCCCTGGACGCGAACCGTCCGCTCCCCGGCTGATACCAGCGCGCGTGCATGTTCACATCGCCGGTTTCCGGATCGGTCCACTCCCCCTGGTAGCCCACCGACGCGATCGGGGACCCGCCCAACTGCTCGCCGAACGGACCGAAATCGGCCGCACTGATGACCGTTCCGGTGCCGGAGTAGGTCGCCACCGTGTCGCCGTGCGCGTTGTTGTACGTCAACGCTGGCGTCTGGCCTCGGTCGAAGACACTCACGGCCTGGCCGTAGGGGTCCCGCCCGTACTGGGAGACCGGTGTCTCCGTACCGTCCAGAACCGCGATGGGGTCGTTCTCGAGGCTGGGATAGACGAACCACTCCGTACCCGCGGAGGTAGTCCGTTCAGCGAGGCGCCCCAGAGCGTCGTAGGCGTACTCGCCGGATCCGTTGCCAGCACTGACCATCCGGTTGAAGCCGTCGAACTCCGGGGTCCGGAATTCTCCGTCGACGAACTGAGAGCTGATCGTTCCACGCGGCGTATAGCTCCAGGTGTCCCCCTCGCTCGACGAGACGAGTCGGTTGCGTTCGTCGAACTCGAAGGTTTCGTCCCCCTCTTGGACCCTGTTTCCGGAGTCGTCCCACGCGTACTCTGTGACCACACCGCCCGGAGCGGTCCATGAGGTCAGCCGCGAGGCGTCGTCGTAGTCGAACTCGTGCGTTCCTTCTGGAGCCACGCCCTCTGCTGTCCGCGCCGTGATGCGTCCAGCCGCGTCATAGGTGTAGCTAGTCCCGAGGAGCCTGCCTCCTGAAGGTGAGGTGAGCACGTCCTCGGTCAGCTGACCCAACGGATCGTGGGTGAAGCTCCGGACGGTTCCGTCCTGGGTGGTGATGGAAGCAGTGCGTCCCGCCTCGTCGTAGGCGATGGACAGGTCCTCGCCGGTGACAGGGTCATGGTGATCGACGACCCGTCCCGCCTCGTCGTAGGCGAATGTTGTGGTCCCCGTCGGGTCCAGACGGGTGGTCGCACGCCCAGCTCCGTCGTAACTGACGGTGGTCCCAGGCGCCATGCCACCGAAGGAGACCGTGTTCGGGCCCAGGAACTGCACCTGGTGTCCGCGGTCGTCGTAGACGATCTCGATGGCTCCGCTGTTCGGAGTGCCGATCGAGGTGGGACGGCCCATCTGGTCGTAGCCGATGTGACGGTCCTGCGTCGTGACCTCGGCCCCTGTCGAGCTCTCCCTGGACAGTCCGCCTAGAGCGGTGAACTCTCGCTCACGGACGACACCGCCGGGGACGTGCTGCTCGACCGGGTTGCCCGCGGCGTCGTAGTACGTGGTCCAGGTGCGATCACTCTCAGTGGGTGTGGCTTCGGTCGCGGGCTCGATCAGCTGCGCGACCTGACCGCTCGGGGTGTAGGTCGTGTGCGTGCTGTTGCCCCTGCCGTCGGTGAGGCGTGTCTGCTGCCCAAGGGCGTCGTAGCCGAAGGTGGTGGTGATGGTCTCGGTGTCGCTGACCGGCTCGATCCGGCTGGTCGGCTGCCCGAGAGCGTTGAACTCCGTCGTCACCGCGTGGCCGAGGGGATCGGTCTCGGAGACGGGGAGTCCGGCGGCGTCGTACGCGACACTCTGCGAGCGCAGTTCCGTGCCGTCCTCCGCGAGAACCGTAGTGCGGATCTGACGTCCCGCCAGGTCGAACTCCGCGACGATCTGAGTACCGATGGGGTTGGTGACCGTGCTCGTCCGTCCGGCGAGATCGTGGTCGAAGCCGGTGGTCTCCCCTGCCGGGTCGGTGGTCGAGACCAGCTCGCCCGCAGCGTTGTAGGTGCTGGTGGTGGCGTTGCCGAGGGGATCCGTGGTGGTTGTCGTGTTACCCATCGCGTCGTAGGCGTACCTGGTCGTGTACGCCGCTGCGGAGGGGATGCGTTCGATCTGCGTGTCGGTGACCTGACGGCCAAGATCGTCATAGGTGGCCTCGATGCGCGCGCCCACCGGGTTGGTGGTGGCAAGGAGCTCCCCGACGGGGTTGTAGATGAACGTCCACTGCCCGGGTTCGGCTGCCTCGTTCAGCGGAGGGTCGGTGATCCCGGCAAGGTTGCCGAGCTGGTCCCACGTGAACGTGCGGACGTTGCCCAGTGCGTCGGTCTGCGAGGCGATACGACCGAGGTCGTCATAGGCGGTCTGCGCGCGAGGCGTGATCTGTGATCCGTCCGCCCCGTCGAAGCTCGGTGCCTGGCTCTCGATTTGCTGACCGACCAGGTCGTAGCCGAATTCCGAGGTGTAGCCCTCAGCGTCCTGCTGATGGGTCAGATTGCCGACCAGGTCGTAGCCGAAGGTGCTGGTGGGCCGCTCGGTGACCGTGGGCTCACCGTAATGCTCGATCGCGACCTCGGGCAGCTGCTCCTCCACCAGACGACCCAGTTCGTCGTAGCGCATCTGCGACGTGAAAGCGGAGGCATCTGCTCCGTCCTCATGCCCGCGCGGGTCCGTGACGGCGGTGACGAGTCCGAGTTCGTCCACCTCGTAGCTGGTGACGAGCTCGCCACCGCTGACCTGTACGGCTTCCTCAATCACCCGTCCACCGCCGTCGTAGGCGTAGCGGGTCTGCTCGGAACGGCCTGAGGGATCGGTCATCGCGGCCGAGAGCGTGTTGCCGCGCCCGTCATAGGTGTAGGAGGTGACGCGGGCGAGCCCCTCGGGATCGAGGGTTTCACTGACGAGGCGGGAGTCGGCGTTCCACTCCATGTCGACTCGGGTCGCCCCGTCGTTGGTCACGGCACGGACGGGGTTGCCCACCGCGTCGTAGGCGTGTTCCGCCAGGACCACGTCGCGCGGTTCCTCAGCGTCGTTGAGCATCGCTCCAACCGCGATGGTCTGCGCTGGTAGCTCGTCCGCGTAGTACGTGTAGGCGGTGGTGCGTCCGACGGCGTCGGTTGTGGAGGCCAAGCGGCCGTCCGGGTCGTAGGCGTTGGACTCAAGTACCAGTTGGGTGGGCTCGTTGTCCTCGTCGGGGTGACCGACCCAGCCCTCGATGGTGCGTTCGGCCACGTGTCCACGGGGGGTGTAGGCGGTGCGGAACACCGTACCGGAGGCGTCTTGGTGGTAGATCTGCGCGCCGGTGTAGTCGTAACCGAAGTGCTCGGTTCGGCTCTCTGGGTCGGTTCGGGCGACCAGGTGTCCGAACTGGTTGTAGGCGAACTGCGTGGTCCTGTCAGGCTCACCGCCGCTCAGGTCACTGACGGTCTGACGGACCACGTTGCCGTCGTTGTCGTAGACGAAAGTGGTCCGTGCCTGGTGGACAGTGTCGGTGAGTTCGTTGGTGACCGCGGGCGCCGTCTCGGTGAGCACTCGTCCGGCGCCGTCATAGGTGCGCGTGGTCGTGATGCCGTTCGGATGGTCGCCCGTGGTGACCGTAGTGGTGAGCACCCGCCCGAGTCCGTCGTAGGTGTACTCGGTCACCAGGCCGGAGGGTTCCGTGACCGAGGTGATGTCACCGTGGCTGTTGTGGGCGAACCGGGTCTTGCCTCCGTCGGCGTCCCAGGATTCGACCAGGAGCCCGGCTGGGACGGTTCCGCCGTCGGTGGCTGCTTCCGTGCCGTCGGTGTAGAAGTAGCGGACCGTGCGGCCGTCCGGGAAGTCCTCGGTGGCGGGGCTGGTCTCGGAGATCTGGTTGCCGTGGACGTCGTAGGCCCACCAGGTGCGGTAGGTGGGGTCGAGCAGGTCCGCGGAACGGGCGTCGTGGTGGGCGGTGAGCTGGTTGTTGCGGGGATCGAAGGGATCATCCGGGTTGTGGTGGTAGCCGAACCATTCCCAGGAGCAGGAGGTGGCGGCCAGGTCCCGGCAGCTCATCTGGCCGATCCGGTTGCCGCGTTCGTCGTTGAAGAACCGCAGTTGGGCTCCGCTGGGCATGGTGGTCGCCACCAGGAACCCGCCCGTGTCGTAGGCGTAGGTGGTTTCGTGTCCCTGTTGGTCAACGTCACTGACACGGCGGTATCCGGCCAACGCGTCGTAGCGGGAAGAGGAACGCTCGACACGGGGGTCCGTGATCGTCACCTCTGCGGTGACTTCGGGTTCCTCGTTGTTGATGTCGCCCTGGTAGCGCTGGTTCGAGTAGAGCCACTTACCGCCGTTGTGGTCGTGGAAGATGCTGACCCGCGAGGTGCTCTCGTCGAAGGACAGGTTGACCATCTCGTTCAACTCGGGCGAGGTGACCGTGTCCAACCTGTCCGCGGGGTCCACACCGGAGGCATGGTGCAGCGCGATGGTGTCCGGGTGCAGAGGGCGCTGGTAGACGGCGACCTCATCGATCTGCCCTTCGAAGGGGAAGTCTCCCAGTGAGGGCAGGGTCTCGGGCCATCCGCTGCCGCCCATGCCGTAGCCGACGTACACGAACCGGGTGTCGCGGTGTTCGACCTGCCCCGTCTTGGATCCGACCTCCTCACCGTCCAGGTACAGGGTTTGGGAGGTACCGTCCGACGTCAGCGCGACGTGGTGCCACTGGCCGTCGTTGACCGCCTGTTCGGTGGTGATGGGGGCGACGCCGCCTGCGGTCCAGAACTGGGCTCGGAGCTTGCCGTCGTTGCCCACGTAGACGAGCTGTGTCCGTTGGTCGGGGTCGGTGGGCTTGTCGAGAGCGCCGATCACGGTGCCCTGTTGGGTGGTGGAGAACCACGCCTCCACGGTGATACGCGCACCGACGCTGTGCAGGATGGAGGTCGGGAGTTCGGCGTAGGCGCCCGAACCCGCGGCCAGGGCGTTGGAGGTGGCACCAGCGAGCGCGCCGTCGGCTCCCAGCGCTGAGCCAACGATGGAGGCGGCCTCGCCACCCAGCTGGCTGGGAACCTTGTTGGCGGCGGTGTCCCCGCTGCTCTCCTCGAAGCGCCAGTAGCCGTAGGGGTTGGAGTCCATGGCAGCGGCGCTGTAGTGCGATCCAGCCGTGTAGGTGTAGGTGGTGCACTCGAGCTCGGGGTTGCACGCCTCGGTCAGCCGCTGCCCGTCGTAGGCGTAGGTCCACTGGGCACTGGTCTCGTCGCCGCCCTGAGCGGTCACCGCGGTGACATGGCCGTCCTGCCAGGTGAACTCGAGGGACCGACCGCCGTCGGAGGTGACAGTGGAGATGTCGCCCGAAGAGTCGTAGGTGATGGTCTGGGATCGGCCACGGTGGTCCGTGACTTCGAGCAGGCGCCCCGCATCGTCGAAGACGTAGGAGGTGGAGGCCTTGTCCATCAGTTGCCACCCGGTGGCCGTCTCAGCGAGCACCGCGTGCATGCCCGAAGGCGGTGTGAAGCTTCCGTCCGCGTTGCGCGCGAAGCGGTGCTGACGGCCGTCCGGGTACGTCAACACAACGTTCCCGGTACCGTCGACGTCCGGCACCAGATCCATGTCGAACCGGGTGGACCAGCCAGCACCGAAGATGGCGTCCTGTCGGGGGTCGGAGGAGTTGTACGTGCGGGTGATGCTCAGCGGCGGACCGACCGTCGGCACGACGGCGTCGGTGACGGTCTGGGTGAAGTTGCCGATGAGCGCGTTGACCGTCCCGTGCCCGTCCGGGTCGCTGCCGGAGAGGTTGGAGGTCACGGCGGGCTGGTCGGGGTCGGCGATCAGCCGCAGCCAGCCGCTCTCGACGGTTTGACTGCTGTCACGGACGAAGACGTTCCACCAGTATTGGTCGCCCCACTCCATGAGGCCGTTGGGTAGCTGCCAGGAGGTCTCGGTCTGCCATCCGGAGTCCACGCACTCCCAGTCCGGCCACTCGCCGTCACAGAAGTTGAACCAGAACTCCATGCCGTCGGTCGGCCAGGCGTCGTTGTTGCGTCCCAGCGCGGTGAACTCAGGGGTCAGCGTCGCGACTCTTGCTCCATCGCGGGGGCTGAAGTCCAGGAGCTGCGGGGGAAGATCGGGGATCTCCAGGTTCACCTGAGCCAGCATGGGGACGCCCCACGCCGCGAACGACTGCGCCTCGTGGGTCATGTCGAACTTGATGGTCCACGTGCCCGGCGGCAGGGGATCGATCTGGGCGTTCACCGTCGCCGTCTGCCCCGTCGCCACGTTCGTCGGCATGGGGGTCGTGGGGGCGATGTGGTAGACGCGGTCGCCCTCCTGGTCGTAGACCTGGTAGCTGAGTTCGTATCCGTTCGTCGGAGTCCAGGTCTCGTGGCCGCGGTTGGTCACCTCGACCTCGACGGAGGTCCCACGGTTGGCGTGGGGCGCAGGGTTGAACTCCGGCGGGGAGGTGGCGAACTCGTAGTCGGCTCGGTAGGGGCTGTAGGTGACCGTCATGTACGGCGCGCCCCACGACTCCCGGCTGCCGAACTTCTTCCAGCCACTGCTGCTGGTGGCGGAGGCGCGGACGGTGAGGCCGTAGTTCGGCTTGTCCCCGTCCACCCACGCCTGGACCAGGTCCCGGCCGCCCGTGCCCAGGTCGATGCCTTCGTATCGGGCGGGGCATGAGCTGGAACTCGCTCCGATCGGCATCCAGCCGCGTGCGAAGCTCTCGGTCCCGAGGGGTGTGGAGCGGTAGTCAGGTCCGGGGTAGTCGGAGATGGACTTCTGGGACCAGGACTCGGTCACCTCGTGGACGTAGACCGGGCTCGGCGTGCACGAGTAGGACCAGTGGTTGAACAGGTAGAGCTCGGCTCCGAAGATCTTGTGGTCGCTCAGCTCGTCGACCATCGCGTTGAACCGCAGGTACGAGGCAGCCCGATGAGAGCCGCCGTCGTAGGTTCCGACCTTCAGTTCCTGCTCGGTGTAGCGCGAGGTGTTGTAGCCGCTCTGGACGTAGGTGTCCTGCGAGGCGTTGTAGTTCCATGTCGACGTGGGGTCCACCGCGACCGGGTAGACACGGTTCTCGTCGGTGAGCCACTCGAAGTCGGCGACCACCTCCAGAACCCAGCCACCGTCCTCCTCGATGAGGGTGAACTCCACTGCCTCGGAGAACTCGCCGTCCCCGGAACGGGGGTCCCGGTTCGAGTCCTCCATGTACCCGGCGGGGATGTGACCGACCGCGTCTCCATCGCCGTTGACGAGGTCGATACTGCCGTCCTCCAACTGGACGGGATCCAGGTCGCCCAGTTCGAGGGGAAAGCGCCAACGCACGTCGTCTTCCGTGGCGGGGACTTCCTGGAGCCAGATGGTTTCCTTGACCGCTCCACCGATCAGTGACGTCAGCTCGATGTCCACACCGGGCAGGGCCTCGGCGTAGACGATCGTGTTGGGCTCGTCCTCCAACACCTCGCCCTGAGCGCTCTGAGCCCCTTCTAGGGAGAAGGACAGGCTGTGGCCCTCGTCCAGCTCCATGCGTGCGAGCGCATCCGCGTCGGCGGTCGCAGCGAAGTCCACCTCCCTGGAGTCTGCGGAGTTGGTCCAGGTAAGGGAGTTCTCAGGCACGAGGTTGGGGTCGATCTCCTCCCAGGAACCGTCGTCCTCCTCGTAGTGCAGGGGCTCCAGGGAGAAGTCGGTGGAAAGCGTGCCGTCCTCGTTCTCGAACGTGCGCGAGTGCTCGTCACGCTCTTCGACGAGTTCCACACTCGTGTCCGGATCGAAGCCCGAGACCTCCGGCTCCGGCTCTTCCTCCACAGTGCGAACCGCAGGCTCCGCATCCGGAGGAGCGAGTGTGTCAGCGTCCTCGGGCAGATCCGGCCACTCCTGGGGCAGGGCGTCCGCAGGGGGATCCACATCCGGCCCCTGACCGGTTGAGGTGCCGTCGACCAGGGCGGTGTCGGCTTCGTGAGAGAGGCCGTCGGCAGATCCGTCACTCTGATCCGGGGTCACCACGTCCGCAGCGGACACCGGGGTGAGCCGGGGCATGCCCGTGTACAGCGGCACGGAGGATATGGAGTCCGACAGCAGCAGGACCAGAGCACTGCCGACTGCGATGAATTTGATCAGCCGACTCGTGCGAGGCTTCGACCGATCGTTCGTGTCACGGCGGGCAACGATGCGCTGAAGCACCGAGCGGGGGGTCACGCGCTGGCCGGTCGACACGACCGGTCACCTCCGGATCACTAAAAGCGAACCAGGAGCGGAAGGTGCCCTAAGCCCCCAAAGAGCACGCACTTCCCCCAAAGTCCGCAAATCCGGAACGCCGCTTGAAGCTGACAGAACCAGGCGTAAAACTAGCAGAAGTTGAAACTCAGTCCACAAGACCTCATGGACACCATAAACCCCACTGTTTCCACAACGAGACTTATACGTGACCAGCGAAAATCATCCATAAAGGGCCTGACCTGGAATTAGTCACTGAGTGCGACATTCGAAGTCAGAGCGTGAAAGATCTTGTTCGTGGCTGCGCTGGGCCGGGCGCGCATGGATTTGAGGCGATCGGCGAGGTCCTGGAAGGTGCGTTGCACGGCATCCGGGCGACCCAGCGCCGCGTGGATCTTCATGATCTCCTGGTAAACGGCCTCGTTCAGGTCATCGGACTCGCGAGCGCGCTCCAACCAGGCCAGCGCCTGTTCAGGTGTCTCGGCTGTCTTCGCCAGGCTCACGAAGCAGTCAGCGGCGGCTCGCCGGTACGCCTGGCGCTTCTCCTCGATCCACGGGAAGTCGACCTCGGACAGCAGCACCTGCGCGTACTCGCCTGAGGCCAGGCGAAGGTGCTCCGCACGCACCGCGGAATCCGATGTCTCGGCTGCCGTCTTCATCGCTGCGTCGAATCGCCACACGTCCACGTCCACGACCTCCTCCCGGATCCGGTAACGTCCCGAGTCCACCTGGAGGATCTCCGCTTCGGGGTCCCCAAAGGCGTCGCGGACGACGCGGCGGACGTCACTGGAGGCGGTGTTGCGCAGGGCCCTGGCCTTGCTCTCGGTGCTGTCGGGGAAGAGAGCGTCGGTCAGAGTCTCGGTGCCGACTCCGCGTGGATGAAGTGCCAGGTAGGCGAGCATCCTTCGGGATGACGAACGCATCCGCTGGCCGATGTCGGACCCCGCCACGCTGATGTACGGGTGCGGTGCGAAGAGCTGGATGTCCACCTTCGTCGGCGGAGCCGAACCCGGGGAAACTCGCCCCTGGTCCAGTTCGGGCTCCGGGAGTGCTTCCTCCTCTTCCGACGTCTCCTGTTCCGGCTGCTCTGACCACCGCAGTTCCTGCCTCTCATAGCCCCCGGCGAACTGGGCAGCGAAGGTCGCCTGGTCGATGTGCAGGAGCCGCAGGTCCGTGTAGGCGGCGGTGCTCCCGTCCGACGCGGTGACGCTGACCATGTCGAAGGAGTCACAGTCCACTTCGGCGTACCCTGCTCCCGCACCGAGAGCGACCACCAATACCTCGTCCTCATCCGCTTGCGCCAGGGTGAGCAGACGGTCCCGAACCAGGGCGTGTTCGGGAGTGTCCACCACCAGCAGGATCCGTTCCTCTCCCTGCTCACGTGGTGCTGCGGAGATGCTGGCCAACTCCGCTTCCGTGATGGCGGAAGCCGTGTCAGCGCTCACCGTCGCACCGGGGACCCGCGCGTTCGGCGGTGCACCCGCTTCAGCGATCACCTGGCGGGTGGTGACGACCCGGACGTCGGGCGAGTCCACGGCCCGGACGATGAGGGATGCGCATACGCCCACCGCGTGGGCGCCCACGATGCCGAGCCCCGTGCGCGCGCTGACGCTGAGGCTGTCAGCGATCCGTACGTGCCCTTCGGCACTGATCACGCCGCTGTCAGTGTCCCGGAGCACGGGTACCGGACTCCCCAGGACCTGATCACCGTCGAACTCCTCGCCCTCGAGAAGGTCGCTCCGCTCCTTCTTCGGCTTCCTCTCACGCCGTCCAGGTGCTGTCAGCCGTCCCGCGATCACTCCTGCCGCTCCCCCGGCGACGGCTCCCACGATCAGCTCGCCGCCATGGAACCCTCCGTCGCCCTGCGGATCGGTCTTCGGTTCCTCGTCAGCGGCTGGCTCGCCGTTCTGTGAACTGTCCGCCGTCTCCGATTCCCCTTCCTCCGGCGCAGCGAGTTCGTGCGGTCGGGTGATCAGGGTGTAGGTGATCTCGCCCCGGCGCTCGGCGGCGTGCCCGAGGTCGGGTTGCTCCCGTGGTTGGTCGGAACCCATCCCCTCGGTGGTGATCGTCCACCCCTCCCCGAGCTGCTCGGTCAGGAACGCGGCTACGGCGTCGGCCCGCCGTTGTGACAGGTCGCGGTTGTAGGCATCCAGCCCGATGGAGTCGGTGTGGCCGGTGACCGCGATGGGGCTCCCTGGATCACCGAAGAGCTGGAGGAGTTCGACCGTGGGCAGCAGTTCGTTCCTCATCCGGGGAGTGAGTTCCGCGGAGTCGAAGCCGAAGCCGGACAGTACGCGGGTGCGTTCCAGCGTGTGTGCGGGTTCCTCATTGTCAGCGGTGTGTTCGTCGGTCGTCGGCGTTGCGTCAACCGACGCCACGGCGGCAGGTGACACGGACATAGCCACCGAACTCCCGGTGACTCCGGTCACGACGAGCCGCAGCAACCCGATTCGGGGGATCTGACCTCGAAGAAGGGCAACGACGTCCGTGCCGACCAATACCACGAACGCACCCCACAAGCCCCACAGGATGACGAGCACCAGGGCATGGAGGACGGACGTCGGAAGCGTGCCGCTGATCAAGGACAACCACATGTAGTCCCAGGTCATGTCCGGCCCCACTGGCCATTCCCAGCGGCTGAGAACCACCGGCGGCGCGACCAGCAGGACGAGCGTGGCGCCCGTGGCCAGGACCATCTTCGTCGGGTTCATGGCGTCATCCCCCTCGTTCTTCACGGTGTGTGTGCCGTCGCCGTGGCCTGGGAGACGATCTCAACGTTCCCGATCACTGCCAGCACCGTCGGCTCGTGATGGGTGGTGACGGTGACCGTGATGGCATCGGCCCGAACCTCCACCTCCGCACTCGCGCCACCGCGTTCCGCGTGGGCCTGGGCGGCTCGACGTGCGGGGGCCTCATCGAGAACGACCGACCCTGCTCGCAGCCCCTCCTCGTCGAGCTGCTGCGCTCCGGCCCGGGCAGCTTCGTGCGCGAGGGTGGTCGTCATGGTCTTGGCGCGCAGCATCCTCGCGCCGTCGTGGACCAGGCCAAGGCAGGCGATCAGCGTCATGGCGACGATGACGACGAACGCGCTGGGGTGGCCGCCGTGCAGCATCAGGGTTCCCGTTCGCGGTGGACGTCCAGGACAGACGTGGCGTGGCCAGAGATGGTGCGGCGTTCACCAAGCCCCAGGCCCGGAAGGTCGTCGCGCTGGCTGACGCAGGTGACGTCGGCCTGAACAGCGCGGTCTCCGGCAGTGGTGGTGTGCTGGATGGTGACACTGGGGTTCTGGCAGGCGCGGCCCCACGTGCCGACGCTCTCTGCCACGGCACGCTCGGCCGCAGCGCGAGCCTCCCCCGGGTCGAGGTACAGGGACGCGGAGCGGGCGGCGCCGTGTGCCAGCGCATCGGCGGCGAGCCCCGCGGTGTAGGAGCGGCCGGTCAGGGTGAGCAGGGCCAGGAATGCTAGGAGCACGGGGACGATGAGGATCACCTCGACCGACGCGCTCCCCCGATCACCCTCCTGCCCCCTGCCTCGCCACGGCGTCATGGGGCGCCCCCCACAGGCCGTTCGATGGGGCCCGTCAAGGTCGCGGACACCGAAGGGCTCCAGCCAGGCAGGAGGCTGACCGTCACTCCATCCACAGAGACACGAGCCGTGCCGTCGCGTCGTTGGACCTGGATCCGTAGGTCCCGCAGGACCGTCCCGCCGAGGTCCTCCGCCAGCGCGTACCCCCGCGTACGACCCTCCCCCTCGCTCCCCTGGAACGCACGCCCGGCCGCCAGGGCTTCGGTGGCGATGGCCTGCGCCCGGTGATGCGCGTGCGCCCACAGCCCGTACTGGATGATGCCCAGGAGCATGACGAACATCAGCGGGATCGCGAACATCAGCTCAGCCCCGCCCCTGTCGTCACGAGAGGCCCAGCGGAGACCCCGCCGGTTCACGGAACGACCCCCAGGTCGATGCCCTGCGCGGTCTCGATGATGAGCGGGGTGATGATGGCGCCGACCCCAGTCGCGATGCCGATGGTGACGGCGAGCATCAGCACCCAGTCGGTGGTGGCCGATCCGCGGTCCCCATCGGGGCTCCGTGTGCCGAGGATCAGTTCCACGAGGGCGCGCAATCGCATGGAGGCCATGTGCTCGTTCGCCTTCCTCTCCTTCTCGGTGGTGGTTCAGAATCCGTTGCTGACCTGCACGATCGCGGGGTAGCCCATGAGCAGGAGGAAGCCGAGGACGAGCAGCATGACGGGCAGGCTCATCCGTTCGGTGGCTTCGAGGGCCTCGGTCTCCAGCGCGGCCAGCTGGTGGGCGCGGAGCGATCTGGCCTTGGCGCGGACCGAGGCGCGTACCCTGGCGCCGTCGGCCCCGGCCAGGCGGATGGACGAGGCCAGTTCCTCCAGCTCCCGCACTCCGGTCTGACGGGAGAGATCCGTCAAGGCGTCCCAGGGCGGTCGCGTGCGCAGGTGGGCTTCGTGCAGGCACCTCCGGATGCGTCCGAAGGCGGATCCGGTACCGCGCCCAGTGGCCGCCGTGAGTGCCCCGGTAACTCCGGCTCCGCCCGCGAGTGCGACCCCGACCAGGTCAGCGATGACCGAGGTGGCCAGACGTAATTCGACCCGCTGACGGCGCGCCCGCGCTCGAAGCAGGATCCCCGGGGCGAGAGCGCACACGGCCAGACTGGTTCCGCCGATGACCAGCGCGGCCGACATCGGGAGCACGGAAGCCGCTGGCACGGCGATCGTCAGCGTGCACGCGAACAGCGCTGCTCCGGCGAGCGCCAGGGCGACGACCGTCGTGCGATGGGTGTCGACGTCCATGTCGCACGCCGCGAGGTCGCTCCTGGTCCGGCGTCCGGGCCAACCGATCCGGGCGAGAACCGCGCAGCCGATCCCCTTCCCCTGCTCGAGGATGCCCACGGATCGCGCAGCACTGTCGATCTCCTCCGTCGGTGGCGGAAGGAGTTCGTGCAGCCGCGGCCGGCGCAGCCCCTGAGCGATCAGCCAGACGCCCGCTCCGACCGCGGCTCCCCCGACCGCCGCGACGATCACGGTCATACGCCCACCCCCGCGGTCGGGGCGGTCAGGACGCGCCGCGTTCGCGGTGGGGCGGACAACCGCACCAGCCACCACAGGGCGACCGCCCACAGCACCCCGACCGTCGCGAGGACCAGTTGCCCGGTGGCGGAATTCAGGGGTGCGAAGTAGGCACCGTTGAACACGGCCATGCCGACCACCATGGCGAGCGTGGTCGAGATGATGATCCGCACCGACGTGCGGGTTCGTGCCCTGGAGGCGTTGGTGCGCACGAGCATCGACGCGCGGTCGTGGGCCGCCTCGGCGAGGGTTCCCAGCAGGGCGCCGAGGTCGGCGGCGTGTCGGCTGGCCGCCATGGAGAGCGCGGTGGCCACGAGGTCCGCGGTGTCGTTGTCGACGCTGTCGGCGAACGCGGTGAGCGCGTCGTCCAGGTCCGTGCCGTCGACGAGGTCCTGGGCCAGGGTCTCCACGTGTGGGCGGATCGGTGGCGGGGCGATCGGGGCGGAGGTCCAGATGGCCTGGCGCAGCCCGGAGGATCCGGCGATCAGGTCTCGTAGCTGCTCGGTCCAGCCCGCCACAGCCTCGATCCGTTCCACCTCGGCCGTCGTCTCCCGGTCCGGCGCCATGATCCCCGGCAGCCACCACGTGGCCGCTGCCGCCAGGACGGCGGCGACCGGCCATCCGGTGAGCGCCCAGGTGGCCGCGCCCACCGCACCCGCGACCGCCAGCCGGATGACCACGTCACGACGCACGGGCGGGGCCGAGCGCGCTCGGGACACCGCGGCCGTGAGAGCCGGGGCGAGAAGCACCAACCCCAGCCCGACGGCTCCCCCGCCCAGGCTCGCGACCAGCACGCCCGTCACCACTCCTCCCTGAACAGGCAGGCCGGGTCGAAGCCCACCCGGGCGAGGGAGCGGGCATAGTGCGGGCTGGGCGGGGTGACGAACCCGCCGAGCTCGGCGGAGTAGATCTCGTTCGTGATCGCCTGGGGGCCGTCCATACCGACGACCTCCCGGATGCTCGACACCCGCCGCCTGCCGTCCGTGCCGGTGTCGATGTGCACGGCCAGGTGGACGGCGGAGGCGATGAGGATCGCGCTCTCCTCCAGCGTCAACCGTTCGCTGGACTGGTTGGCGTAGGTGGCCAGCTTGGTGAGGATCTGTGCGGAGGAGGAGGCGTGCACGGTGGCCATGGACCCGTCGTTGCCCATCGTCATCGCGTTGAGCAGCGGGACGGTCTCCTGGCCTCGTGTCTCTCCCACGATGACCCGGTTCGGGGACATGCGCAGCGCGTGGCGGACGAGGTCGGCCAGGGTCACCTCGCCCGCGCCCTCGGTGTTGGGCGGTCGCCCCTGGAGTGCGAGGCAGTCGAGGTCGTCGTCGCCCTCCAGCCCGAGTTCGTAGGCGTCCTCGATGGTGATGACGCGCTCGCCGTACGGGATGTGCCGGGCGAGTGCCCGGAGCAGGGTGGTCTTGCCCGATCCGGTGGCGCCTCCGATGACGATGTTCAGCCGGGCGCGGACGGCGGAGGTCAGCAGGGAACGCACGGATGCGGTGAGCATGCCGGAGCTGACCAGGTCGGTCAGGGTGAGTTCGTGTTCGGGGTGGCGGCGGATGGTCACGGCGGGCCTGCGGGACACCCCCATCACGGCGGACAGGCGCGCTCCGTCGGTCAGCTCCATGGACAGCAGCGGCGCGGACAAGTCGAAGCGGCGTTCCCCGCCGGGTGCCTGACCGGCCAGCCGCTGGACGAGAGCGACCAGCTCCTCGTCGGTGGCGGTGACGGGTGGGCGTTCCTCGCGTCGGCCGTCACCGAAGTCGACCCACACGCGGGTGCCGTTGATGTGGATGTCCCGCACGCCCGGTTCGGAGAGCAGGATGTCCAGCGGTCCCAGCCCGCACACCTGGGCCAGTGCCCGTGCGCGCACCCACGCCTCGTCCTGTTCGGTCAGCGGCGCCGCGGCTCCGGTCAGGGCACGGCAGGCGTACTCGTCCAACAGCGCGGAGAGCATCCTGTCCGCCAGTTCGCGGTGTCCGGGAGCGTGGTGGGTGTCCTGGGGCAGGGTGTCGGTCTCGGAGGTGCGGCGGACGAGTTCGTCCGTCACCGTGGCCGCGAGCTGGTCGGCGAGGTCGGCAAGCGTGGTGGGGAAGTTGACGAGGGTCATGCGGCCACGCCCTCCAGCCGACGCGCATCCGAGGATGGCGGTTCGCGGACCCAGATCTGGTCGTCGATGTGTTCGGCCAGCCGACGTGCCGTGGCCAGCAGCGGCATCCACTCGACGGCGTCGGGGTCCTGGCGGGTGTGCGACCAGGCGGCGACCCGCTGCCGCAGGCCGCGCGGGCCGGTGCCCTCTCCCCTCAGGAACGCCGCGCCCGTGGTGTCGGTGGGCACGCTCGCCCACACCGGGTATCCGGTCTCGGCGGTGATCTCGTCGGCCGGGAACCGGCTGTCGCGCACGGCCAGCCCCACGCGCGTGCCGCCTTCGGCAAGGGCGTCCAGGACGTCGCGGCAGCGGGCCACCCGGTGGATCTGGGAGGGGTCGTTGCCCGTGACGGCGACGACCGCCGCGTCCACCTGCGCGAGCAGGTGCGCGCCCGCCGTCCCCGGCATCACGCGGCCCAGGTCCAGCACGGTCACCCCGCCGAAGAGGACCTGGATCCTGCGGGTGAGGGCCACCACCACGGCGGCGGCCTCGTGCGCGGTCGGCGGCGCGGCGACGACCCGCATCCCACCGGGGAGCTCGTAGGCGTGGCGGAGCAGGACCCGCCGAGTTCCCTCCTCCTGCACCACGACCGGCCCCGAGGTCGCCCGCACGGACGCCGTCAGAGAGACCAAGCCCGGTCGGCCGGCGATCCGGTGCCACGTGGCCAGGTCGCCCCCGCTGACGTCGGCTTCCACCAGCACCGGGACGGTGAGCGGACCGGCGGGCCACAAGGCCGCCAACCCCGTCGCCAGGGTGGTGACCCCTGGAGCACCCGAGAATGAGCACACCGCGATGATCATGTGTTTCCCCTCGTCGATCCGTTGTCCTACTGCCCGGGCGTCAGCACCAGGCGCGTCCCCGGCTCGTCCACGACCCTGGCCGCCTCCGCGACGTCACCGACGTCCACGAGCAGCTCGATGACCTGCGAACCGCTCAGCTCCCCCTCGTCCCCCACCGAGTGCAGGCGCGCGGGTATCGGCTCGTTGTCTGTGTCCTCCTCGCCGTCCTGACTCCCGACGATCAGCAGCGGCGCACCCTCGCGCGCGGAGGCCGGGAACATCCCGGGCGGGGCGTCGACCGACATCACGGCATGTCCGGAGCCGGGCCAGGCGGTGGTGTCGGCGAGCATCGGTTCCGTCAGCACCGTCCCCGCGGGGACCGGCACCGCCGCCGTCGCACCGACGACGCCGTCAGCGGAGACCAGATCCAGACCCTCCACACCCAGGGCGTGGACCACGCGGACGTCGGTGTCGGTCAGTACGTCACCGGCCGCGATGTCGGTGGCCGTGACCAGTAGGGGGACGCGCTCTTCTTCGTGTGCGGCGGCCCAGGCGGCGACGATTCCGCCCAGGAGCACGACCGCGATCCCAGCGAAGGGCCGCTTCCATCCCCGGCGACGCACCGGGGTCAGGCGTGATTTCCCTCTGACTCGACCGGTTGTGTGGGGTTCGTTCACCGTCGTCGTCACGTTTCCTCCGTTCTTCCGTTCGTGGGGTTGTCAGCCGTCGGTCACCAGGGCGTGGACCTCGCGCACCCGGACGCCCCTCGACGCGCTGGTCGTCAACGAGTCCAGGGATCCTCCGCTGCCGGTGGTGGTCGTCCACCGCACGGTCCACGTGAGGGTGGCCGTGACGGGGAACCGCCCGTGCGGCTGGTCGGTGGAGGTGCGGGTGTAGGTGTGGCCGCAGTCGGGCGAGGGAGCTCCGGCGTCATCGAAGGTGGCGGAGAAGACGGTGCCGGGGCCGTCGCATTCGACGACAGTGCCGTCTCCCATGTCCCACCGGACGGTGTCCGGGGTGGCGGTCACCGTCACCGAACCGGACGAGACCAATGCCGTCGCGCCGACCGGTTCCCACTGGGCGCCGTCCGCCCAGAGCCAGAGTGGGAAGTGAACGATCGACGTCGCGTCGAAACCGGGCGAGGCACCGACCGAGAGCCGAGGAAGCGACATGGAGGCCCGCGTCCGTTCGGCGAGGACACGCGGACTGATGGCCTGTTCGTCGCTGTCCGATGCGGGCTGCACCCACGCCGTGCAGGTCCACACCGCCTTGTCCTCGCCCTCCTCGCACGCTGGCTCGGAGGAGGTCTCGGCTGGCGCGTCACCGTTCCCGGATCGCGAACCGCCGCCGGAGGGGCCGCTCTGCTGCTGGGACTCCGCGAAGGCTGTGCACCCAGCCCCGCCATCCTGGCCGCACGTCGCCAACCCGCGGAATTCCGAGGAGCCATCCGCGGGAACGGTGAATGCCAGGAGAGGCAGTAGCGAGGCGCTGCCCACCACCCTCAGCATTGAAGGGTTCAGCATGTGTCGTCCCCCCAGATACGCATCTCGACGACCCACCAGTCGAAGACGTCTCGCTTGACCGTGGCGGTGACGAGGACGCGGTCCATCTCGGGTTCTTCCGCGCCAGCTGCCCGCCAGTCACCACCGACTTGGCAGTCATCGATCTCGACTGTGGTGGGATCGTCCTCGGGCTCTGCCGAGACCACCTCAGGGCTGGGGTCGAGCTCTCCTTCCATGCCGTGACCCTCGTCGACAAGCCCCTGGACACCGAACTGAGCCAACTCCAGAGCCTGACCGGTGGCGTGCTCCGCCAACTCCGGGTGGTCCGGGTCCATCTCCTCCGAAGCCAGCACGATCGCGTCCCAAAACCGCAGGTAAGCGGCTATGGCTTCGTCTTCCGGGGTTGCCTCCGAAGGTTCCGTTTCCACTGGGGTTGTTGAGGATTGAACGACTGGTTCGGCACCCGTCGAATCCTCGACGGAGCACCCCGACATGAGGACAAGACCGAAAGCAGGCAGCACAAATCCGCGCAGCACCAAGAAGCACTCCTTTGAGTGATTATTTCATCACTCTTAGCGATCAAGGTGAACGTAGCCCTTCGAATGCCCTGTACACAAGCGGTTTCAGGCAGCCCGCCCGCGAAAGGTTGTGGACAAGATCACAGAACCGTGATGTCCAACTCGGCATCCTGCGAAAACACAGTTGGAGTCCAGGAAGGAGCAACGGTCTGGCACCTTCCTGAGCGCACTGAACCGGGCGGCACCCACCGTGGGCACCGCCCGGTCTCTACCGAGGTCAAGCAACCAATCAGCGTGTGAGGACGAACCGCCCCAGCCCGTCTGGGACCTGATCGGGGGAAACGTTGAAGGTCGCCCACACCCCGATACCGAACTCAGTACCGCCCGGCCCCACCGGGTAGTAGCCCCATTCCTCGGCGAGGATGTCGACCAGCGCCAGGCCGCGCTGCCCCTCGGCCATGTCCCACTCGTCGGTGGTGCGTTCGGTCGGGATGCGCGGCAGACCGATCCCGCCGCCCTCGTCGACGATCGCCAGCCACAGCGTGGACGGGGTCGGCATCGCCAGTACGCGGAGGAACTCCGTCCCTCCCGGTGCGTACTTGACCGCGTTGGCCGCAAGCTCGGCCGCGCACAGCTGCACGGTGTCCACCAGGTCAGGGTCGAACCCCGTCAGGTCAGCCGCCAGGTCACGACGCACCGGACCCACCTGAGCAAGGTTCGCGGTGTAGACGCGGTGATCCCACCAGGTCACGGCACGCGTGGGTGGAGAGAGCATGGTGTCGTTCATGGCCTGCTCCCCTCAGCCGACGGTGTTGAGGTAGGTACGGATGGCGGCTGCCAGGTCGCCCAGGTCGTCGGGTGCCCGATCCGTCGGCGCTGCCAGGAGATCGCCCTCCGGAGGGCGGGGCCGGGGTACCAGTGGTCGCCCCGGTGGCCGAGGGCGCATGTAGGGACGGACGAGCGCACCGCCGGTCTCGTCGGGGTCGTCGTTCTCCGGCCCTGCCAGCTCCTGCGCACTGCTCGTGCTCGTGTCCGGCGTCTGGGGACGGGGCGGCTCGGGCGGCGGGGTGATCGCAGCCGGTTCACGCATCGGCGGGTCAGGGACGAACACGAAGGCCAGTGCGGTCGCCAGGGCCGCTGCGGCGAGGGCCCAGAGCTGTCCCGCGAGGGTTCGGTGCCGCCTGCGGTGGCGGCCGGTAGTGTCGTGATCCACGGTCATCCTCCTGCTGCATTCAGGTGGTTGATCACGCCCCGGCTCGGTGCTCCAACACCGATCGGGGCATCTTCGTGTCTGCCGCTGAAACGGGTGTCATTGGCCCGGGTCGGGCTGCGCTTCCCGCCGTGGCAGCAGGTCTTTGGCTGCGTTCAGGCGTCCAGGTCGCGGTGGGGGTCGATCAGCGCCCACACGGTCAGCGGACCTCCTCGGAGGCCGGTCCACCACCACTTCTCCGCCAACGCGGCCACCAGGCGCAGCCCGAATCCGCACTCCTCCGCGTCGCCCACATGGGCAGCCAGGGTGGGCACGGTGACTGGGCGCAGAGCCCGAGGACCGTCGTCGGTGACGGAGATCAGGACGATCTGGCCGGGCATGACCTCCACGGTGACCTTGATGCGCCCGTACCGGCCGCCCGAAGCCGAATGCCGCACCGCGTTGGCGACGAGTTCGCTGACGGCCAGTTCGACCATGACGGTCTCCGCCTCGTCCAACCCGGTGGCCCCCGCGCACCAGGTCCGGATCCGACCAACCTGCTCCGGGGTCCCGTCGAAGTACGCGGCGGACATCCCCCGTCGTCCGGTCCTCACGCGCATCGGCAGTCCCACCACAGCCCGTCGATCCTCGTTCTGACCGCACCGCGACCGAGGGATGAAACAACCGCCAGGCGGCTGATCTGGGACTGGTGTGTTGGAGCGGCTCATGCCTGGGTCTCCTCAGTCGCAGGAACACGGGAACGCGCGTGACGCATCGCGTTCCCTCACGGACCGGCGCACAGACCCCGAGAGCACCGAACGTGATCCCGAAGACACTGAGCGCTGACATCGATGATGCGCCAGGGGAAGTTTCCTCGCAATAGCTTTTTGGAAATTTCCAAGAGATCTTCTAGACATGTCCGTGACGAGACGGCGCAGAGGGATACTGGGGAGAACGGAGTGTCACATGACCCGCAGGAGGAACCGCCCCATGCCCCAAGAGCAGCACGGCCCCATCGCCAGCCGCCTACTGCTCGGCAAGGCGCTCCAGCAGCTCAGGGACGAGGCCGGTCTGAGCGGGGCCGAGGTCGCCAAACAGATGGGGTTCGGGGCGGCCAAACTGTCGAAGATCGAGCGAGGGCAGGCCGCGGTCTCCAAAGCCGACCTCCACCTGTTCTTCCAAGTCCTCAACGTCAGCGACGACGTCCGCCCCACCCTGATCGAACTCGGAGCGCAGTCCCGAAGGCCACGGCGCAACCGCACCACCACGTTCGAGCAGGAACTGCCCGGCAAGAACTTCGAGAGGTACCTCGGGCTCGAGGAGATCGCAGTCGGCATCAAGGACTGGCATCCCTACCTGATCCCAGGGCTCCTCCAGACCCCCGAGTATGCCCGTGCCCTGATCTCCGCCAACCCGCTGCTGCTTCCCGACCAGGTCGACCACCTCGTCCAACTCCGCGTGGAGCGCCAACAGGCGTTGCACCGGGAAACGGACCCTCTGCAGCTGTGGTCGATCGTGGAGGAGTACGCGCTCCGACGCGTCCTCGGCAGCCAGGAGATCCGCGACGGCCAGCTTCGCCACCTGCTCACGATGGGGCAGAAGCCCAACGTCAACATCCAGGTCGTCCCGGAGTCCGCTGACGCGCACGCCGGACTGGACGGCGCCTTCGCCATCCTCGACGCCGGAAACCACCTACCGCCCGTCGTCTACATCGACAGCCGAGGCATGAACACCTACGTCGAAGGAGTGACCGAACTGGCCGTCTACAAGGCGACCTACGACCACATCCAGTCCGCCGCGCTCTCCCCGGTACAGTCAGCCGAAGTCATCACGGCGATTCTGGAGGGCACCCGATGAGATGGACCAAGTCCAGCTTCAGCAGCACAGGGGCGACGTGCGTCCAGGTCCGAGCCCCGCGGCCGGGCGTGACCGAAATCGGTGACACGAAGAACCCCGACGGCCCCACCCTCACCGTCCCTGGCTTCGACTGGGAGTACTTTCTCGGCCAGGTCACCAACGGCACCACCGACTTCGGTCGTCTGCGCGCCGAGTTCCTACCCGACGGCGGCTTCACCCTCACGGACACCGGTATCCCGAACTCCCTCGTCCTCACCTATACGAAGTCCGAGTGGGACGCCTTCAAGCTCGGGGTCGAAGCCGGAGAGCTGCGCAGCGAGGACCCACGTGGCCTTCTCGTCAGTCACGCCTGAGTCGATCCAGGACCTCCGGCAACGGCAGCGCCCGGTCGTCCTTGTCCTGCTCCCAGAAGTCGAACACTGCGGCGGCGGCCTCGGCCATCTCCTGGGGAAGCCCTGCCTTGGCGAGGCTCTGGGCCACCTCACGCATCTCTGGGGCCCAGCGCCACGCCTTCGCCGCTACCCCGGTCAGGTACTCCGGGGTGGCCAGAGGAGACTTCGCCAGGCGGCGCGCCTCCGCCGTCAGGTGTTCATCCACTCCATGGGAACGACCCAGCGCCTGAGCGATCCCAGCCAGGGCGCACGCGGCCTTCTGATACGAGCCGTAAGCCATCTTCAACGCCGAGGCGGCTCCGACGGGTCCCTCCATAGGAATCGGAACGACAGCCGTCCCGGCGAACAGTTCCGTGACCGCCGCCAACTCCGCCTCCTCCCCGGAGAGGTAGAGGTGGGTGGCGACGGAGCCCCCGGGTGGCGGACCGATGACGCACCCGTCCAGGGCTCGGCCCCCGTGAGCGGCCATGTCGGCAGCGATCCGCTCAGCTCGGTGGGGGCTGATGGCGTTGGCCTCGACGAAGATCCCCGAGAAACCGACC
Organism: Nocardiopsis sp. NPDC050513; assembly: GCF_044457925.1. Taxonomy (NCBI): domain Bacteria; kingdom Bacillati; phylum Actinomycetota; class Actinomycetes; order Streptosporangiales; family Nocardiopsidaceae; genus Nocardiopsis; species Nocardiopsis sp. NPDC050513. Next base: position 237,223 of record NZ_JBITHK010000003.1, read on the forward strand.
TCCCTCACCGCAACGGCCGTCTCCTCGGCGGCGGCCGGTGGGCACAGGGAGATCACCACGGACGAGTGCTCCAGGAGCTTTTCCAGCTCGGGAACGGCGTCGAGCCCGGCTTGTTCAGCGCGCCGGGCGCTCGCGTCACTTCGCCCGGTAGGGCACCACAGGACACGGACCCCAGCTTTGGTGATCTCGTGTCCGACTGCGGCGCCCATCTGGCCAGGGTGCAGCAGGCCAACGGTGAGGGAGCTGGTCATGAAGTGGACCCTCCGGGGAGAATTGGGGATGGTCAGGTCACAGAACTCGGTAGTGTCATCACGAAGCGTGACAGCCAGGAGTAAGGTCCTCACCTGCGGAGTCTGCGGCGCCCCCTCCCGGTAGGACCGACACTGTAGCCCTGGTCACCCCTCACCCGCGCCACATGAACCCGCTGTCCCCACACTCCGCACCCGCATGACGCGTGTATTGAACGACATGGAACCGCGATGCTCACATGACGTTGACCTCGCGCCCCAGGGTGGCCGCAATCGCCCGCGCGTGCACCAGACCGGGGCGAGCGATTCGAGCGCGGTTCGACGAGCAATCCACGATCGTCAGGTGATTCGCTTCCGGGCAGACCCCACCGTCGATCGCGACGTGGACTTCGGTACCGGTCAGCTCCAGGAACTCGTCGACCTCACAGGGCGAGACAGCCGGGCCCGGGGTCCCGTCCCCGGCCTGGCCGGAGATGTTGACCGTGGTCGCCGCCACCAGCGTGCCCGACCGCCGAGCCAGTTCACCCAGCGTCCCCGGGTCCCGGGTCACGAGCGCCGGCGCACCCACGGACGAGTAGCGCCGAGCGTCCTCCGCCTCACGCCACCGCATGAGCATCGCCAGGTCTCCCGGCCAGAACTGGTCCGCGAGTGCCCGAGCCTCAGCTGTCAAGACGAACAATCGCTCGCACACCTCGGATGAGGGAGCGATCAGCGCCAACGGCTTGTCAGCCGGGCGCCGCTTGGCGTCGAAGATCCGCTGACAGGCGTCCTCGTCACCAGCGTCGGCGCAGATCATGTACCAGCGGTTCGTTGGCACGATGACCAGGTGCCCGGACGCGATCGCGGCTTCCGCGTCCGAAAGTCGATCGTGGTCAGTCCATCGCATGAGGGGTTCTCCAGGGGTAACGGATGAGGGTCTGGGGACGATGTGTCTCCCTGCGTGCACCTACCGGGACGCGGGGACGTGGTCACGCAGCGGTGGGAAATCGAGCCAGGGATCCTTGAGCGCTTCCAGGCGTCGACGAACATGGTCAACGTGGGAGACCCGGAAGTACGCCATGATTCGAGGCTGGTTCAGGATGTTGCGTCCCACCGAGTGCGGCACGAGGTGGTGCATGAGAAGGACGTCTCCGGTGCGCCCGAGGAAGGGAGTTCCCTGGTTCGCGTCCAGGTGCGGAGGCACCTGCTCGGTGAGGCCCAGCGCCCATTCGGAGCGGAACCACTCCGCCATCGTGTGGTGTCCTCCGGGTTGGTAGTGCAGCGCGCCGCCTTCGGGGACGTCCAGGTCTGACAGGACCACGCCGATTAGGAGGGAGAAGGTCCGCAGCTCGTCGGGGTCGAGGTGGGGGCAGGCGACACCATCGACGTGCATCGACTTCTCGGGCTGTTCGCTTCCCAGATCAGCTTCCGGCAGGCGGATCTGGATCTGAGTGGTCGTGACCGGGGCGGGGGTTCCGATGAGTTCTTCGACGAGTCCAACAACGTCGGGGGCGTCGAACAGCGCGAGGAGATCGGGGTGGGAGCCCAGGTGAGGGGCGAAGGTCCGCTGCGTGTATTGGCGTACCAGGGCGGGATCCATCTCCTCGCGGTACCAGCGCGTGATGTGTGCGTGTGCCTGAGTAGTGAGGCCGTGGGGCACGAGGTCTCGTCGGATGAGGAGCCCGTCATCGATGAAGGCACGGATGTCGTCTTTGGTGAGCCCCATGTCATCGCCTTTCGGGGGTCTGGGGGTCGGTGGACGCGAGTGTGGCGAGCACATCCGGTAGGGCCGCCAGGGCGCTGTCGATGATCCGCCAGCCGAGCTCGGGGCTGGCGTCGCGGGGGTTCGCTCCGATCACGCCGTGGGAGGAGATGGCGGGGTCGTCGGACGACCAGGGCCACGTCGTGCCCCGGTGGATGATCCTTCGTCTGATCGATTCGGCTCGGTGGGGTGCGGCGTGATGGTCCTGGGCCAGGTTGTCGAGGCGGACCCTCTCGGGTGCGAGGGCGAGCATGAGGGAGGTCTCCACGACTCCGGCGTGGATGTCCGGCATCGGCCCGTCAAACCGGACCTCGGACAGGGCGACCGGGTGCACGACGCCCAGGGCCAGGGGGTAGCGGTCGCGTAACTCCTGGGCGCAGGTTTGGAGGATTCCCCGGTTCCCGCCGTGTCCGTTGACGATGAGGATCCTGCGAGCGGGTGTGGCACGCAGGTGCGCACGGATCACGTCGTCGAGCAGGGCGGTGAAGGAGGCGATGCTCAGTGAAACGGTGCCTGGGGACCATCCGTGCTCCAGGGACAGTCCGTAGGGAATGGCCGGGAGCGCCCAGAGGTCGTGGCTTGGCCCGTACCGTGAGACCACCAGTTCGGTGAAGCGTTCCGCGATGGTGGTGTCGGTGTCCAGCGGCAGGTGTGGGCCGTGCTGTTCGCAGGCCCCGACGGGCAGGCACAGGACGGAGTCCGCGCCCAGGCTCGCGGGCACCTGGGGCGCGGTCAGCGACGTGTAGCCGCGGCTCTCGGTCAGGAAGGTCACTCCCGCTCCCGACGTCCGATCCGGATGAGGAACTCGTTCTCCTCCGGGAAGGTGTCGCCGTCGCCGTGGCCGGCCAGCGTGCTCTTCACCGCCGTCTCGAACGCCTCGATCCGATCCCCGAACAGGCCCCGAGCGGCGAACGTCGTGGAGTACAGGTAGCCGAGGATGCTCTCGACCGTCCACTCGCGTCGCACCGGCACCCTCACCTCGTCCACCTGGTTGAACGCCGACTCCTCCAGGAACTCGCTGTAGGGGCGGTTGTGGTGTTGGAAGGTGCCTCGGCCAGCTCGGCGTTCCTCGCCGAGGAAGTCCTTGATGACGGCGCGGACGGCGTCCTTCCACGGGCTCCCGGCGGCCCAGAAGCTGTTGTCACCGAAGATGGCGACCGCGCCGCCGGGACCCACCTGGCCGTCGAGCTGGCGCAGGATCTTGGGCTGGTCGAGCCAGTGGAAGGCCCGGCAGATCGTGACCAGGTCAGCGCGCCACCCCGGCGGAGGAGCGAAGTCCTCGGCCGTAGCCTCTACCAGGGTCAGGGACGTGCCCTTGGGCAGTTCGGGGCGCAGGCACGACTCGGCCGCTGCGAGCATGTCAGCGTCGTTGTCGACGCCGATGACGTCGTCGAACCGTCCCAGGAGCGCTTCGATGACTAGTCCGGTCCCGGTGCCCACGTCCAGGAGCCGACGCGGCCGTCGTTGGGGGGTCGCGTGGTCCAGGACCCGGGCCACCTCCTGTGGGATGCCGGGGCGGTACTTGCGGTAGAACTCCGTGGTGCCGGTGAACAGGCTCATGTGCGCTTCCGTTCGTGAAGGTGATGGACATGGTGTGCGGCCGCGGCGAGGTCCTCGGTGATCAGCGTGTTCGAGGCGGCGAGCGACGGACTGGAGGGAGCGGTCCTGCCCCGGGAGATCCAGATCGCGCTGATGCTGGCCGAGTGCGCTCCCAGGACGTCACACTCCCAGTCGTCTCCAATGTGGAGCATGTGCTGCGGGGACACACCGTGTTCGCGTGAGACCGTGAGGAACGCTCGCCGATCGGGTTTGGCGTAACCGATGCGCGAGGAGGGGTAGAAGCCGCTCACCCACGGCGCCAGGAGTGTTCGCAGCCGTTCCGTGTCGGCTTCCTGGCAGGTCACGTTGGACAGGGTCACCACGGTCGCCACCCTGCTCAGGGCCTGAAGGGCTTCGAGGGTGCCGGGGAACAGGGTCAGGGGTACCGCTGGCAGATCCCGGGGGAAGTCCGATACGGGGACGTGGAGCGCCGCGCAGACCGTGGCCACCAGCTCATCGGTGATGATGGGCGACGTGTGCAGCAGGTCGCGCATGATCGCCCTGGCTCGCCTGGGTGGCAGGGGCGAGGCTTGGACGAGAGACGAGGAGAGCCCTTGGCCTTGTACCGTTCCCAGGGTTCCTCCGACGTCGACGCTGATGAGGAGCGGAGCTGACGGGCTCATGCGCCTCCTCCGTCTCGTGAAGGCAGCGCTTGGACGATCGCGTCGACGCGGGCGGCCCTGATCTGGTCGGTGGTGGCCTCCGCCAGGAACGTGAGGGCGTACCGGGTCTCCGCCGTGTCCAGAGCGTCGAGTCGGCGCCCGCGAGCGTGCGCAGCCGCCTCAAGGTCTCGGGGAACGACACGCGGGCGCAGACCATGGGGCAGGCGCAGTGTGCCTGACCAGCGTTCTCCGAGCGCGTCGGGAAGGGCCGACGTCGGGTGCAACACGGTGACGTCGTCGAAGGTGAGGATGCGTACGCGAAGGCGCTCCTTGTGCCCGTCCAGGTCGAGGTTGCCGGTGAGGAAGGTGTCGTGGCCCTCGAGGCGTTCGGCGAGTACGAACAGGGGTCCGTCCGCGGTGTGCTTGATGGACCCATTGGCAGTAAGGGTGAGCGAGGTTCGGGGCATCGTCAACTCCTGGGGGCCGTCCCCAGCCCCGGCACGGAGGCGTGGGACAGGCGTCCTTGTCGTGGGGTCACGGGGTTGAGGTAACGGCGCTGCCTGCGCGGTTCCCACTGGTGTCGGTACTCGACCGCGGCCACGGTGTCGGGGAAGGCCGCCGCCAGGTGGAGGGCGGGGGTGAGCGAACGGCCGTGTGGGTAGACCGGGATCCCTGACTCGCATGCCGTCGCGAGGATCCGGACGGCCTGGGTGAGGCCTCCACAGCCGACGACGTCGATCGCGAGCGCGGAGGGGCGGACGCGTGTGAGCAGCTCTTGGTGATCTGAGCTGTACCGGAGGAGCTCTCCCACGGCCAACGGCACTCCCGCCGCGCTGAGGGCGCCGTAGGTGTGGAGGTCGTGGTGGGGAAGGGGGTCCTCCAGCCAGTACAGCGCGGATGGGTCCACCCTGTTCATGAAGGCCCTGACCAGTTCGGCGTTCCAGGTTCGGACCGCGTCGACCGCGAGTCGGCCTCTGGCGGACTCTGCCGCCTGCTCCACGGCGTGAGCGAGGCTGATCGCCTCGGCCTCAGGATCGAGGAGCCGGGTGGAGCGTAGCCCCCACTTGGTGAGGGCCCATCCCCCGCTCTGAACGCAGCGGATGTGGTCGTGTGGGAATGCCGTGAGTTCCTGCGACAGCCAGGAGAAGTAGGCAGGAACGCTCTGTCTGGGCTCGGCGCTGGACAGCAGATGGGCGACGGGATACCCGGCGATCCGACCACGCAGGTCCCAGACCGCGCAGTCGAGGGCACCGATCGCCCACGAGAGGGCCTTGTCCTCTGGCTCGCCGTAGGCGGCGCTCAGCCGCCGTCGCGGCCCATCGTGGTCCGTCACCGACACGCCCACCGCACGCGAAGCCGACTTCCTGAGCAGGGTCGAGCACCGGGCACTGACCGGCCCGTACCAGCCGGTGTGTCCGCCCGCGTGGACGGCGACGAAGGCCGTGTCGTCTCCCGGCATGGATTCTTGGGGGTAGTCGATCACCCTGACATCGGTGATCACCGGATCGCTCATCAGGGCCGCCCCTTCATGGCCAGCAGTCGGACGGCGTTGTGGAGTAGGCCACGGGTGTCCAGGCCCAGGTGCGAGGCGAGCCTCCGCTGAGGCATCGGTGCCGGTGGTTCCCGCCACCCGACCACCTCGACGGGGCGGCGCAGTCGTCCGCCCAACAGGCCCCAGATCGCGGACGGATGGCCGAGGGTGATGACCAGCACGGCCGCGTGTGCGCCGAGGAAACTCAGGAGTTCGGTGTCGGACAGTCCGCGAGGCCACCTGATGGGGTCTCCGAGCACCGTCAGGTCAAGGAGGTTCACGAAGCGGACACGGGTCCTGCTTCCGAGCCCTTGCCTGATGGCGGGCAGTGCTTCGACCGCGACCTGGGTCGGCAGATCCCCTGCGGTGACGATGGTGAGGTCGGGTTCCCCGGTGTCACTGATGTGGGGCCAGATCGCCAGTCCTCGGCTGAGTTCCTCCTCGACCGTGTCCGTGGGGTGGTTGGTTCGGGCGTGCTTGCCCGCGATGACGAGGTTGACGTCCCCACGAGAGTCGAGGGCCCGGCGAAGGACCGCGCCCGTGCGTGTGGGGTCGGCGGGGGTCAGCACGCGGACTGCGGGGTCCTCGGTGGCCAGCAGGGCTGTCGACAGCGAGGGGTCACCGTGTGTGTAGACGTTGTGCCACCCGTAGGAGGTCAGGAGCAGGTTGAGACTTGGGGAGCGCTCAGCGGCGAGTCGGCGTTGCTTCAGGTGGGAGATCATCCAGGCGGTCAGCAGTGGCGCGAAGGCCTCGTAGGAGATGAGGACGCCCCGGCGGCCACCGGCCGTCCACCCGGCGAGCCACCCCAGGAGCACCTCTTCTCCGAGGACTTCGGTCACCCATGGTTCGCCGCTGATGTCCGCGAGACGGTTGGAGGCCAGTTCGTCGGGGCTGAAGACTCGGAAGTCGCCTCTCCCCGCTTGGTCACGCAGCACGGTGCCGACGGCCTGGGCGAAGGTCTCGTACCGAGCGGTCGGAGAACACTTCGGCCTGGTGGAGGCCTCGTGTTGTTTCCTGTTCGGGAGGAGCCCGTCCCACCGGGCCACCCGTAGGGCGTCCCGCAGAGCACCCGACGGATTCCCCTGAGCGTCGAAGAGCTCACCGACCTGGTAGCTGGCCAGCCACCGCTCCAGTGTCCTGACCTGAGCCGGGTCGTGAACGTCGGTCAGAGGGGTCTTGTGCGTGTCCGGAGTGCCCAGCACTCGTCGGTCGCCGACCGTGGTGGGACCGCTCCACCCCTTGACGCAGCGGAGGAAGATCACGGTGGGGTCGCCCGTCCCCGCCTCCCGTACCGCCTGCGACAGAACCTCGTGGAACTCGGCGTGCTCGTCCGGGGCGCTGTTCGCGACGCGCACCACCTGGGACCGCCAGCCGTGCGCGGCGGCATAGGAGCGCAGTTGTTCGTCTTCCATGCCGTCGAGGAGGGACCGGTTCCCCATGCCGAAGCCGTTGAGATGAACGATCGGCACGACCTTCCCTCGACCGAGCCGCGCGGACGCCAGCCAGGACGCCGCCGTCGTGGGGGTCTCGCACTCGGCGTCCCCGATGAGGGGGACCATGACCTTCGAGGGTTCCTCGCACGCGGCTCCCTGCGCGAAGGCCAGGGCTCCTCCCAAACACCCGCCCACGTAATCCCCCACCGGAAACAGCGGGTGAGTCTCCGATCCGAGCCCGTCCACGTCCGGGAAGGCCCGGGCGAGTCTTCCCAGTCCGGCGATGTCGGCGGTGAAGCGCGGACGGACTCGGCACAGTGCCCCGCTGAGCCAGGCGAGGGAGAGCTGGACGACACCGGCGTGACCGGCTCCCAGCAGCGGCACCACGCGCATATCTTCCGGGTACCGGCTCGCGAGGAGTCCGATGTGCGCCAGTGCCCAGGCCGTTCCGGGAACGGTGCCCCAGTGCCCGCTCGGGTGCTCCTTGACGTCCCCGCGGTTCAGGGGGCGGCTGAGCAGCACGTTGTCGCGCAGGTGGAGCTGAGCAACGGACGCGTAGGTCAGCGCACGCCACAGGGCGTCAGCACGATCGATCGTGGTGCTCATACCTCGACCAACGGTTCGCCGTCGAAGGTGAAGTACCACAGGGGCCGGTAGCACTCCCAGGCGACCGGGCGCAGTCCGGAGGGCCCCATGATCGTCTCGATCGTCCTCCGAGCCCGAAGGTAGAACTCCAACTCACCGGCTCCCGGAACACGCAGCCCGGACATGATCGTGTTGTGTGCCTGGTAGATCTGGAAGTTGGGGAACTCGGTCGTGTGAGGGACGAGAGCGGCCACGCCCTCTTCCAGGGAGGCGAGATCGTCCAGGCCGACGATGTAGGTGAAGGACGTGTCGTGCCCTGCCTCCTTGGCGAGCCGGAGTACCTCAGGCATCCGTGCGCGGTCGAGTTCGGTCTTGCTCGCTTTCAGCAACAGATCGCGCCGGGTGAAGCACTCCACCGTGAGCCGGAGAACGAAGGGTGTGGTTGTCCGCCCCAGTTCCTCGAACGCCCGCCGACTTCTGAGCACGGAGGTCAGGAGACCGATACGCGCCCCGACGCCCTGTTCCGTGAGGGCCGAGCGCAGTGCGGCCAGGTGGCCGAGTGCCAGGTCCTCGCGTTCGAAGCACCCGGTCGAGACGGTGGCCTCCCGGAGTTCGCTCAGGTCTCCTCGGGGGTGCTGCTCCGCCAGCGCCGAGAGCAGTTCGCGCAGGCCACGCTCTTCGGCCAGCCGAGGATCGGCAGAAGCCTCCAGGGTGTTCGGGCAGAAGGCGCACCCGGTGCAGCGGCTGCGCGCGTTCGGGTTGAGGGTCGCGGCGCGCCCTCCGTCCCGGAAGTACCCACCGACCGCCTCATCGGCGTCGATCCGCTCGACGTCAGCGATGGGCTCTCCACCGAGTAGGAGTTCGTCACCGATCAGGTGGAAAGGCGAGGCCGCGGCGTTGAGCGGCACGATCACCATCCACGGCACCTGCGGGGCGCCGCGCAGCCGCAGGTGTACGCGTGCCCGGTGCCGCTGGTGCTCCGAGGCGATGCCGTGAAGGTTGATGGCGATCAGCAGGGCGTCCTCGACGGGTACGGCGTGCTGCTCGGCCAGTTCGACCACGTCGGCGACGGTCAAGGGCATGGTCGGGTTCGCGCTCATGGTTCGCATGGTGGATGCCCCGTCCTGCCCCGGAGGCCGTCGACCTCGACGACGTTCACGCGGATCCCCCTTTCCTCGAAGGCTCACCCACCAAGGATCGGAATCCTGCCGGGCGTGCCGTGACGAACACAGCGACGATCGCAGCGAGGCAGGGGACGTCGAAACCCTGTTTGAGGACGTTCGCGAGACGTCCAGGACGTCCCAGGACGTTCAGGAATGCGCGCGCAGGTCGCGGAGATGATCCAGGAGAGCGCCGGTGCCCGTCAGGTCATCGAGGACGTGGTCGGCCCCAGCCTTGGAGAGCTCCTGAACCGTGTGGATTCCCGTGGCCACGGCGATGACGTGTGAACCGGTGAGGAGGGCCGCTTCGACATCCCTCGGGGTGTCCCCGATCAGAACGACGGGTGTGTCCCCCAACAGCCCAAGCGCCGTTCGCGCCCGAGCCAGGGCCGTGCCCACAAGTGAGAAGCGATCGACCGAGTCGGCCCCGTACGCGCCAATGGACAGATTCACCAAATCGTCGAGGCCGAACGCTGCCAGCTTCACCCGAGCGTTCGGGGCGATGTTTCCTGTGAGGACGGAGGAGATCATCCCCAGTTCCCGATCCACCGCTTCCAAGGCGCTCCTCGCTCCCGGGAGCGCCCACCCCCGGCTCTGGAGGGCTTCGAAATGAGCCGCCCCAGCCTCGGTCAGGGCCTGTCTTGTCGTTTCCCACCCGGGCTCGGCGAGGCCGTTCCGCCTGAACAGATCGGACATGATCGCGCGATCGGTTCGGCCTCCCGTACGGACGGGGGCGTGCGGAGGATGTCCGATTACGGAGGCGAACGCGGCAGCGTAGATCTCCTTGCTCACTCCCGAGTTCTCGATGAGTGTGTGGTCGATGTCCCACAGGATCAGAAGCGGCACACGCCCAGCTTAGGCAAGGTGAGCGCCGCTGCTGAGGGGCTGAGGAGCGGTTTTCGCGTTTGCGTCGGCGAGCGCTGGTCCGCTTGGATGATGGCCGTGAATGAGCGCCTTCGTTCCGTACTCGCCCAACGGGGCGTATCGATCGAGGCACTCGCGAGTGTCTGCCAGGTCGACCCCAAGACCGTGAACAGATGGATCGGTGGACGTCGGCCCCACCGACGTCACCGCTGGAGCGTGGCACGCCACCTGGGTGTGGACGAGTCCTTCCTGTGGCCAGCCCCGACCGTCAGCGAGCACCCCTCGCCCGGTGTCACCAGCCACGAAATCGTCGCGACGTACCAGGACCGCGCGAGCGTTCCCCGGGACGTGTGGCTGACGCTGCTGCGGGAGGCGACGGAGCGGATCGATGTGCTGGTCTTCTCCGGCACCTTCTTCGCGCAGTCGAACCCGAAGGTCGCCCAGATGCTCACGGACAGGGCCGCGAACGGGGTCCGTATCCGGCTCTGCTTCGGTGATCCGGACGGTGAGGCCGTGATGCTGCGAGGCGAGGAGGAGGGGATCGGGGACACGCTGGCCGCCAAGATCCGTGCCTCACTGACGTACTACCGGCCGTTGGTCGGGCTGACAGGCTGCGAGATCCGCCTGCACGACACGACCCTGTACAACTCCCTGTTCCGCTACGACCAACACCTCATGGTCAACCCGCACGTGTGGGGCCAACCCGCCAGCGCCAACCCCCTCTTCCAGCTCGACCGCACTCACGCCCACACCTGGTTCGACCACTTCACCGCGGGCTTCGAAGCCGTCTGGAACACCTCCACCCCCTGGAACCCCGAGACCGAGGAGCGCACACACCATGGGCAGGACCGAGTACTACCACGACCCCGCCGCGCCCAAGGCCAACACCCTGATCCCCGCGAGCAACCTGCTGGTGGTCAATGACCAGGGCGCCATCCTCCTCCAACGTCGGAGGGACACCGGCCAGTGGGCCCTGCCCGGCGGCGCCCAGGACATCGGCGAGTCCGCCGCCCAGTGCGCGGTGCGTGAATGCGCCGAGGAGACGGGCGTCCTCGCCGAGGTGACCTGCTTCCTCGGGGTGTACTCCAACCCGGCCCACATCGTCGCCTACACCGACGGTGAGATCCGTCAGCAGTTCGAGGCGGCCTACATCGGCAGGCCCGTCGGAGGGAAGCCGACCGTCAACGACGAGGCGGACGGCGTCGAGTGGGTCCTCCCCACCGACCTGGACCGGTACGACATCCATCCGAGCATGCGCCAGCAGATCGGCGACTATCTGGCTGGTGACTACCCCTACCTGGGCTGAGGACCGATCAACGCCCACCGAAGGCGACAAGCCGTCTTTCGACCCTGTGGACGGCGGCTTCCAGTATGGGCCGCGCCTGGGTGACGAAGTCGAAGACCACAGATCCGGGACCGTACCGGGCCAGGATCTCGTCCAGCCGGGCGTCGACGTCGACCGCCTCCCCAATAGGGGAACTCGTCAGATCCGCGTACCACAGCGCGTCGGTGACCTCAGAGTCCTCGAAGGGAAACTCCTCCAGTTCAGCGCGAAGCCCACGTCGTTCCGCTTCGACGAGGGCCCCGGTGTGATGAGCGACCAGGCACACGAGGCGCTCGTCCACGCCCTGGTCCTGGAGCCAGCGGGCGCCGTCGAGAGGGTGGAACCCGGTGTGCGCGAGGGCGGGGGCATACCCGATGTCGTGCAGCAGCGCGGCAGCGACTAGGAGTTCATGGTCCTCGCCGGCGACGGTAAGCGCCACGGAACGAGCCTGCTGGGCCGCGCGTTGGACGTGCGGCCACCGGGTACCGACGTTCTCCAGCAAGTCGCGGGAGACCTCGGCGGCCCAGCTCGTGAGTTCCAGGAGATTCGCCTCCCACGTCGGCCGGTCCGGTTCCTTCCACCTGGAGTATGGGGCAGACCGAAGGCTTGGCACCAGGGGAGCCTCCCCGGATCTCACCAAACGGACACCGCCACGGTCGTCGGGGCACCACCCTCGGAACCACAGAGTCTCGTGCCGGGGCCAGGGACGACGTCATGGACGACTGCGGCACTGCGGATTCGGCCGCTCCCGGCAACCTCCCCTTCCTTCTCGCGTTCCCCGCCCTCAAGCCCCCCGTTTCACTACCGTGCTGCCCATGGCACCCACCGGCTCCCCGCACACCCGGCTGATCACGATCCGAGGCAACTCCGCCTCGGGCAAGAGCACCATCGCCGCCGGACTGCGAGCCGCCTACGGGCGCGGGCTGGCGGTGATCGGACAGGACGCCGTCCGCCGTGACGTGCTCAAGGAACGCGACCGGCCGGGCGGGGTGAACATCGGGCTGATCGACACCATGGCCCGCTACGCCCTGGACCACGGCTACCACTTGGTAGTGGAGGGCATCCTGTACGCCGACCACTACGGCCACATGCTCACCACCCTCGTGGGCGACCACCGCGGCACGTCCCACTTCTTCTACCTTGACGTGCCCTTCGCCGTGACCCTGGAGCGGCACACCACCAAGCCGCAGGTGGACTCCTACGGGGAAGTCGAGATGCGCCAGTGGTGGCGCCCCCTCGACCTCCTCCCCGACCAACTGGAGGAGATCATCGACCAGCACAGCACGATCGAGCAGAGCGTGTTGCGCATCCTGCGCACCAGCGGGCTCGACTTCAGAAACCCGCAGCCCCGTCATTCCTGAGCCGCTCCAAGGCCTGTACGTGCCTCGTCCGCCTGGTCCACCAGCGCCAGCAGGCCGTGGACGTTCGCTTGGGCGAACTCGGCAAGCTGGGGTGGGACGAGGTGGAGCTCGGAGAGCGCTTCCCGGGTAGCTGGGACACTGACCACCTCGTAGGTACCGCGCCCGGGTTCGGTGAACTCGGCCCCCGTCCGGGCGACCAGGTTCATGGAGGTCAACCGGGCAGCGAAGACGTGCTGGAGGCCGAGGCCACCGGGGAGGTTGTCAGAGATGAGGAGAACCTGGCGGACCCGGTCGATCCTGCCGCCGAGCTCTTCGAGAACCTCGCGGTGCAGGGCGGCATCGGCATCGGCGTCCCCGGGCTCCAGCCCTCCCCCCACGGCGACCCAGTAGGGCTCCCAACCCGGCTTGGTGCGCTTGATGAGCACGAGTCGCCGCTCGTTATCGAAGAGGAGGGCACGGGCGCTCTGCTTGACGATCTCGGTCATGTTCACTCGTCCCTGGTCGTGTGTTCGAAGTCGAGAAGAGGTGGCCGGAATCCGCGATCCGAAGGAAGGCCGGCACGCGGGTCCCCTGTTAGCTTCGCCAGTGTCGAGCCAGTACGCCTTCGAAAGCGAGCCCTGCCGTGTCCGACACCCCCTACGTCCCGCGCACGTTCCCCGTCTCGGTCAAGGGCGTCGTCATCCGCGACGGCCGGGGCTGTTGTTGCGCAACGAGCGCGACGAGTGGGAGCTGCCCGGCGGCAAGATCGAGATCGGGGAGACCCCCGAGGAGTGCCTGGCCCGGGAGATCGAGGAGGAGACCGGCTGGCCCGTGCACGTGGCCGAGATCCTCGACTCGTGGATGTACCACATCCCCCAGGTCGACCGGCACGTCTTCATCGTCACCTACGGATGCCGTGTGAACTCCCAGGCCCCGGTAGTGGTCTCCAGCGAGCACAAGGAGGCCGGGCTGTTCACCGAAGCCCAGGTGCCAGACCTGCCGATGCCCGAGGGCTACAAGCGGTCGGTCCTGGACTGGTTCACCCGCTCCCACGCGTGACCGCCGCACCCACTGCCCTCCTGCAACGCCGAGGAGGCGGTGACAAGGGAGAGGACCCCTCTATGTGCAGGAACAACTCGTCAGCGGTGGATATCCCCATCTCGACGTAGGAGATCGCACGCAAATGCGGGGACGAGCCAGGCTGGGAGATCCCACGCTCGTAGTCGCGGGGACCACACCTGTAGGTCCGGCTACGGGAGGAGGGCGCGCCACTTCATGTCCGAACCAGGGGGAAGATCCCCGCTAGTGCGGGGACGAGAATCCTTCAATCTGAACACAAAGAACGATCCAGGGACAAATCCCGCGACTGCAGGACCGACAAGCCAACATTGTGACTGTACAGCAGCCGACCAAAGAATGAGAAATCGAGTCACCAAAACCCACAAATTATCACATATAACACAAACTGCATACTGGAGGAGTCCACACAGAACTATCCAGTTAATGTAGAGTCCCACCATGGCCAACGGAAGCGACCAGCCCACCTCCAGGGTACACGGAGATGCACACAAAAACTTCCGCACATCTAAAATATTGCGAAAAAGAACAAAAGCCACCGATCCGCGTGAACTTCTGGTGTGCTGCGACCACAGGACACAAGGATGTATTCACGCAGCATCGACTGGGACTCCAACAGCAGGCAAGCAACGCAAGTGATTCGATTCTCCAACCGGACAAGTAAAGATCAGGAGCGGTAGATCTGCTCGTCGTTCATCGCCAGCAGGGGCGCCTCACCAGCTCGAGATATCGAAAGCCGACGGAGGCCCGGTGGCAACCGCTATGCCAACACTCAAAAACATCGTTGAGTGCGCTTCTTTCCTTGGCTTTCTCGTCTTCATTTACGGAGGATTGATAACGATATTAGTGCTCACTGCTGTGTTCTCTTCCAAGCCCGTTCGCCGAAAATCGGCTAAGGATATTCTTCGCCTTTTGCTTCCGCGTCGAGGGCACGACCAGACAGGGGAATAAACTAAGTGACTGCGAGAGCCAGGAACCCACCTCGAACACCTCCACCTTCGAGCTGACCTCCAACTACCTCAGTCTGGAGAGTCGATAAATAAACGGACCCCCAGAAGGGCTACGCCCATGACCGAACCTGTTTCACTGGTGGCCATGAGCAGGCGGCCCTGTTCCCACTCCGAGATCCTCGCAAGCTAGGTCGACCGCATGGCCGCGAGAAGTTCGCCCCGACAACCGTCGATCACGCCCTCGAGATGATCGTCTTTTACCACGACGCCGAAGGGCTCTCTATCGCAACCAAATCGCCTCAGGTGGAGCTGCCCTCCCACACGCGCCAAGATCCCATATCGGACGGGCCCGCAACCACGCCCCGCACGTTGATCAGTGACCAACCCCGGCGAATTAGAGACAACCGAGGGCTGTCACCGGGTATCGCTACTATTCGTGTACGCGATGATGACCCAAGGCCCGGATCTAGCCGCCTTTGATTTGGCTCATGCGTGTGGGATTCCCGAAGAATTGGAGGTGATGGACTTTTGCGCAAACCTCTTCCGCGGCTGCGAGGACGGCGGCCCACCGAGCACATACCGGCCCTCGTTGTCTGGAGGATCCCCGCAGGGGCGGGACGACCTTCCCCCCCGGTTCCTCCAGGGCCTGGGGTGCGGAAGACCCCTGCGGGTGCGGGGACGAGGAGGACTGGTGCCAGGAGGAGCAGCCGGACACCGGAAGACTCCCTTGGGCGGGGGACGAGTGGTCCATGGCCCCGGTGAGCATCGGACACGCCGGAAGGCCCCTGCGGGTGTGGGGACGAGCCGGGGTAGGCCAGGATCGCTTCGGTCATGGCAAAACCATCCCCGCTGGTGCGGGGACGAGTGCGCGGCCGACAAGGAGCAGGCGCGGATCGTCGGACTACCCCCGCGAGTGCAGGGGGCGAGTTGGGTGGCCCCCACCGTCAAGTGCAGTTGCCGGGACTACCCCCACGGATGCGGGGACGACTCGCGTGCGGCGATCGCCTCCGATCGGGTCGGGGGAAGACCTCCGCGGGTGCGGGGACGACGTGGCGTTCTCCCTGCCGGTGCCGGTGTGGGCGGGACTACCCCCCGCGGGTGCGGGGACGAGTCGGCCAGGGCGCCGAGGGCGCCCTCCTCGACCGGACTGCCCCCGCGGGTGCGGGGACGAGCAAGCGGACGCTTGAGTACCTGGAGAGGATCTAGGACTATCCCCGCGGGTGCGGGGACGACGGCTCCTCGCATGCGCACTGGACGCGGACGCGGACGCGCGGAAGACCCCCGCAGGTGCGGGGACGAGGCGGCCGGAGCCTCGTACACGGCGGTGTACTGCGGAAGGCCCCCGCGGGTGCGGGGACGAGGCCGCCGCCCGCGCCGCGCAGGTGTGGGAGGAGGGAAGACCCCCGCGGGTGCGGGGACGAGGGGTTGCCGATCGGCCAGTGCCTTCGGCGCGGGGGAAGACCCCCGCGGGTGCGGGGACGAGTGGTCATCCAGCTCCATGATCAGGACCCTGCGCGGAAGACCCCCGCGGGTGCGGGGACGAGGGCCGGGGACGCCACGGCGGAACCGGCCCCGGGGGAAGACCCCCGCGGGTGCGGGAACGAGCGCTGTCCGGGTGCGGCCCTTGTCGGGGAGGGCGGACTACCCCCGCGGGTGCGGGGACGAGCTCACCGAAGCCAGGATCGGCCGGTACCGCGGGGGACTACCCCCGCGGGTGCGGGGACGAGGCCTCCTGATCGCCGTCGGGATCGTGGGTGGGAGGACTACCCCCGCGGGTGCGGGGACGAGCATCGACGCGGTTACCACCGACCGTAGGCAGAGGGACTACCCCCGCGGGTGCGGGGACGAGGGTGCCCGCTGCTCCCAAGGAATGGTCACGAAAGGACTACCCCCGCGGGTGCGGGGACGAGCGCATCACCGTCACCCGCGGCAAGGTCGACAGCGGACTACCCCCGCGGGTGCGGGGACGAGGTGTTGCACGCAATGCCCTACGCCAGCGAGGAGGGACTACCCCCGCGGGTGCGGGGACGAGGGCGGCTTGGTCCTCGATGGCTTCGCGGGCGGAGGACTACCCCCGCGGGTGCGGGGACGAGTGGGCTACGTAGGCGGCCAGCGCCTCCCGGATGGGACTACCCCCGCGGGTGCGGGGACGAGGCAGTAGGGCTCCACGAAGACTCCCGTGTCCAGGGACTACCCCCGCGGGTGCGGGGACGAGATCTGCTGGGACTTCTGCCCGTTCGCACGGGACGGACTACCCCCGCGGGTGCGGGGACGAGACTTCTTCACCTGGGCTTTTATCGGCGGGAACGCGCCATAAGCATCACTCCGTCGAAGTCCACCGGCTTCCAGCGTTCACGGCCCGCCGTACGCACCGCCCACCCCTGCTCGTTGTTCGCTGGCTCGGCCATGATGGCCTGCCCATCCCCGATCCTGTTGGCGAGCACCCGCCACAGGTTGTCCCGAACACGCCGACCGGGTGTGCCGACGAACATCCCAGGAGCGGTTTCGACCATCCACCGGGTCAAGTGCCCTCGCAGTCCCTCAGGGGCGGCGATGAGCACAACGACCGTCATCGCCTCTCCCCTCCGTTCGCCTCAGCCCGGCCGTCGACCGTCGGACCGACCACGGAGAGGAACCCCCCCTCGTCGAAGATGTCGTCTCCCCAGTTCACGCCGCCCTCGACCATGCCCTGCTTCTCATCCCACAACCCGTTGAGGTCCCGGTCGATGAGCTCCTCGTCCTCGGGAAGCAGCAGTTCCTTGATGTCACGGACGATCCGGGGCATCAGCTTCTTGTCGGTCACCCGGTCTCTCAGTGCCAGACGAGCGTCGCGTTCGCTGTTACGCCCCTGCGCGGTCAGGTCGAAGGCCAGTCCGATGGTGTACTCGGGCTTGTACAGGTCAGCGATGTCGAGCACGAACGAGACCGCCGAGCCGGTGTGGATGAACCCCAGTGCCGGGCTCGCTCCAATTCCGGTGATCACGGCATGGCAGATGCCGTACAGGGCCGAATTCGCGGCTGAGAGCACCCTGTTGACGTCATCGCCCGCCGCGAAGGGCTGGCCGGGTTTGTACTCACGGCGTTCCCAGGGAACACCTGTCCTCGTGGAGTGTTCGCGGTACAGCTTGCGGACCCGAGAGCCCTCGCGCCCGCGGAGTTGCTGCATGGTGAGCGTGCTGGTGTCCTCACCGGGAAACCGCATCCCGTACATCCGGCGCGCCACATTGAGCCTCTCGCGGGGACGGGTGACCAGCCAGGACTGCCTCAGGATGAGCTGGGAGCCACGGCTGGGCCCCATGCCTGCGGCGTACATGCGCACGCCTCGCTCTCCCACCCAGCTGATCGCCGTCCCCGAGTCGGCCAGGAGTGCGACCGCGGCGTTGGTGATCCGGGTACCCGGTCCGACGAGCATGACCGCGATGAAGGCGGCGGGAACCCTCACCGTGCGTTCCTTGTTGATGAGGATGACGGCGTTGTCGTCCCGATCGATATGGCACCGCTCGACATACAGGCTGGAAATGCGGTCCTCCAGCCTGTACAGGTCCTGGGGATCAGCCTTCCACCACGGTTCAGCCACCGTTCCTCGATTCGTTCAGAGGCGCCAAGGTCAGCAACCCGCACCCATAGCGCTTCGCCGGGCCCATGCCGTTCAGGAGGGCTGTCCGCAGCAGTTGGGGATCGGTGACACGGAGACGTCCTTCGAAGGTGGCCGTGATGATGGACACCGGAGGCCGCTTCCCTCGGTCCGAGGTTTTCTTGTGAAACCGCAGATCCTGACGCCCGACCACGCGTAGGTCGGGTGCAGGCACACCATCCAGGGGCATACCCGGGGCAGGGAGCCGTTCGGTGCGCGCGTCCGGGATCTCGAACCCGGCTTTGGCCGTCCGCTTGAGCAACCATTCCAGCTGGTGACGGGCGGTACGGTGCCCTATTCGGAAGCCGCGGTGCCGACTCCCCTTTCCATCCGGGCTGTGGGTGGTCTCCATGACCTTGAGCTGCTGCTTGGTCGGCTTCTCGGGCTTCTTGGTGTTCTGCACCGGGTTGGCGGTCAAACGGAAAGCGAACTCCCTCCCCACCGCCAATCGGGCCAGCAACGGTTCGTAGTCCCTTACCAGAGCATGCTCACCGTCGGCGTCAGGCCATCCCGCCTCCGCGATGATGTGGCTCCAGTCGGGCCTGCTCGGGGTGAGCACGAGTAGGTGGGGATGGTGCCTGCCGGAGCCGTCCAGCCTCCACAGCACCGGCTCGTCATCGACGCGCTCGGGGACGCCGCCCAGGACGGCAATCTTCATCCTGTGCGCGTTCTCCAGCAGGGCTTGGGCCCCGCTACGCAGGGGATTGATTCTGATACGGGACAGATAGGGCACTCTCTTCACCACCCAAGGAGAGCGAAGGGGTCATGGACATCGCCCGGGTCCGGACTGGCAGCGCCGTGGGAGGGGTTCGGCGACGCCGTCAGACCGGTGGGAGCCGGAATCCACAGGTGCCGAACACAGCGGGTGTCCCAGGTACGCACACCGATCGTGAACGAGCCCGGCACATCCTCGACCGTGACCGACCCGCCGTCGTCCTCGACCGTGGCTGCCAAGTCGATGGTCTCCGGGTTCCGTGAGCTGTTCCGGTAAGCCACCCGGGCATGGTCTCCCGCCTGCCACGGGACAGCCCGAAGCACGCTTTCCAGTCCCTTCGCGGTGTCCATCCCTGAGGGAACGGACAGTCGCAAAGGCTGGGTGGGAGGGCAGGAGCGGCGCCCAAGTGACAGGGGGAACGCTGGGTTGCCGATGGCGTGGCTCAGGGCCTGGATCAGTTCTGCGGGTCCCCGGAGCGCCACGACGAAGACGGCGTCCTCCAGATAGAAGCGCTGGGTGACGTAGGTCGGTTTGGCAGGAGAGGTCGCTTTCTGTATTCCTTTCGCGTTCACCTGGGATGACAGGAGAGGTCCGCCTCGGTAGTCGCTGGTGGTGTGGTAGTCACGAAGGACACGTCCTGGCTGGTCCACACGCACACCGAGCTTGAGCCCGGTGAGATCGCGGATGTCGTCACCACGGGCACGACCGTCGGCGGCGGCGAGGAGTCCGATGACTCCGGACTTGGTGGGCCTGTCCTGGGTCTCACGTCGGTTGTACTCGGAGTTCGCGCCCCAGGCCTGGAGGGGACCGGCCAGGCGCAGCACGAGCACGTCCTGGGCTTCGCTCACCTCTGGTCACCCCTGGAGTTCAACCACTCGGCGACCGCAGTGTGCGCCCTTTCCAGAAGTTCAGGGAGGGGGAGGCTCGCCCCGAACGCCTCCTGGGTCTTGTCCGCGATGTTCTCGAACTGGCTGTAGGTAGCCAGCGTCAACGTCGGCTTCAGGTCCCAGGTGTCCGACATGACGGTGAACTCTTCCGCGAGCTTGCCCACCGACTGTTCGGCGATCCCGCTGGTGCGGCCCGACACGGGCTTCTCGAAGGCGGACACCAGGTTGACGGGCTGGTCGGTGCGCAGGGCCAGCAGGACAAGTTGGGGGACCGTCCGGTGCGCGAACGAGTTCTGGTGCCCGGTCGGCATGGACAGGGCGAAGGACTCCACGAACCGACGGGCGGTCAGAGCCGTCTCCGTGTCGTCGCTGAGGTTGTCACGCAACTGGTGGATCCCCACGGTGGCGTACCGGTAGAGGGTGGCGGCGTTGAACTCCACGTTGCCGATCATCCCGGCGCCGGTCTCGCCGTCGGGGTTCTCGTCGTCGACGGCGGTGTAGTAGTCGAACTCCGTCTTGACCGGGTGTGTCGAGAGCGCGTGTGCCACCTGGGTGGCGGCGTCGACATTGAGCCGGGGGATGTCGGCGACCATGCGTCCGAAGAGGGCGACCTCCGCGGGGTGGCCCGTGGTGAGTACACCTGCCACGTCGAGGTCCTTCAGCTCCGCCGACAGTTTCTTGGCGTCCAGCTCCGCCAGCTCTCCGGCGCGTTCCTCGACCAGGTCGACGATCTTGTCCAACTGCGGCTTCCCGAAGAAGAGCAGGTAGGCGGACTGTTCTTCCTTCTTCAGGCTCTTCTTGATGCCCAGGGGCTCCAACAGCGCGGCGGCCAGACGCTGACCGGCTTCGGCGTGCAACCCGGTGCGCGCGGTGATGCGCTGGGTGAGCAGCTCGAGCATCTTCTTGGTGCGCGTGGCGCGGTCCGCCTCGGGGGTCGCCTCGGCGTAGTGGAGACGGGTGGCGCGCTTCCATGCCTGGGAGGACACGCGGGCCCGCTGCACGCCGCCGAAGGTGGCGTGCTTGGGGCTGCCGCTGTCGTCCCTGTTCAGGTTGGACGGGGGGACGGTCTGGATGACGCTCACGTCCAGGTACAGGCGCTGACTCATGGGAACTCCTATCGGTGTTGCTCTACTTGTCGGTCTGGGCGCCGGCCTCAGCGCCTTCTCCGGTCCCAGTACTGACCGCCCCAGCGGCGCGTGATGCGCTCGTGGTCCTCCGGGTAGTGCCAGGCCCGGATGTCGTCGTACAGCCGCGTGTAGTCGAGGGGTTGTCCCGCCTGGCTCAGCAGCCGGACCAGGCCCCGCAGGTGGCCTATCAGTTCCTCGGGGTCCGATGAGGTGGCGGCGGCGTTCATCCGGTTGTCGATGGACTCGTCGCTGCGGTCCTTGGAGTTGCGCAGTTCCAGCGCGGCATCCCCTACTCCGATGCCGACTCGGTGCATGTGCGTGCCCTTGGACTGCTGGTGGAGGCCGAACAGGCTCAGGGCGGCGTGCTCGGCGACCAGTTCGGGTGTGAGCCGACCAGCGCGGTTGAGGGTGGTGTAGTGGCGCAGCATGGCGGGTGCCTCACCCGGGTTTCGCCCGAGCCCTTGGCGCAGATGCGCCAGGTCCTTCCCTGCATAGGCGTCGTCAGGGGTGAACCTCTCCCAGTAGTGACGTCGCGGCGGCTTCTCCGGCGTGTTCATGTCAGCCTCCTTGCTGTGTCTGGGACCTGGTGCGCAGCACTTCGGCCTGCTTGGGCAGGGCGGAGTAGAGCTTGCTGCGGAAGGCACGTTCGGCCGTGGTCGCGGAGTAGCGGCGGTTGTCGACCTCCACCCCGGAGAAGGGTGACGCGGGTGCCGCGGAGAGCAGGCGTTGAGCGTGCTGTTCCGCGATCTGCCACAGGCGGCCCTCCCAGGCCGTCATGCCTGCTTCCAGGGCTTCGTCGTCTTCGGAGTGCTCCTGGATGCCGCGGAGGGCGCGACGTACCAGTGGATCCAGGGCGTGAAGGAACACCGTGCCGGGATGATCTCCCTTGTCCCATGGAACGGGATCTCCCCCGGCCAGCCGCCGCAGGTCGGAGTGGAGCCGGTTGAGGGCCGTGGCCAGTGTGTTGGCCTGTCGCGCGAGGTCGCGGACCAGGTCCTGGGTGAACTCTCCGGAGGCGAGAGCCGCAAGCGGGAGCGGAAGCCGGTCGGCGATGGCGCTTTCGACCACGGCGGACTGGTTGCCGTAGACCATTCCCGCCGCGACGATCTGCATCGGGTAGTCGTCCGGCAGGGCGCCGTCGATGCGGAGTTCGCCGAGCGCGCGCAACAGGTCGCTGGTGACCTCAGTTTCCGGTGACCCACCCTCCTCCGGGTCAGCCGGAAGATTGACCGCCAACAGCGACTCCAAGCCCTGCCAGATCGCCCGGCCGGGGCGGTGACGGCGTGGACGCCACTGCTGCTGGCCCTTACGCGGCTTGGAAGTCCAGCTCCAGGCGGTGTGCGGTTCGTTCTGGGGGGCGCGGCTGAGCCGGTCACCAGCGCAGAGCACCACCTGAGTGACGCGCAGACCGTCGGGGGTTTCCTCGGGGATTAACCGGATGCGGCGTGACTGCCATGTGAGCAGGTCCATCAGCCCCAACTCCGGACGGAGGGACCATCGCGGAGAGGCGGGTGAGGAGACCGGGGTGGATCCCGCGACCGTGTCCACCTCATCGGCCCGCCACTGCGGACGGTCGAAGGAGTCCGGGGAGTGATCTCGTGGCGGCAGGTTGAGCAGGAGCGTCTCGTACAGGGTTCTCCCCAGAGGGATGATGACTCCGAGCTGTCCCAGTGGGCCGGTGGGGTTCCCCGTCGTCTTGCCCTTCGCCGCCTGCGGGTCCCCCTCGGCACCGCTCTTGATGGCGGCCGTGTCCCAACAGTGGGTGTGCAGCAGCCACCACGCCGCCTCGGCGGGCTCCAGGGCGAGAGTGTCCGCCTCCGTCATCCCGGAGAAGAGGGGGACGTTGTTTCCCGACGCGATGGAGGACACCAGAAGAGAGCTGCTCTTGGTTTCCCCCTTTTCCGTTTTCAACCCTCCGACCTGGGCGAACGGGCGCTTCTCAGAGAAGAGGTCGAAACTGCGGGCGTGTTCGTCCAGATACTCTTCGAGCCTCTCCCTCTGTGCGTCGGAGAAGCATCCGCGATCGAACCAACTCCTCCACTCGGACGACGAGCGCGGGGAACCGATCGCGTCGATGACCACGGGGAGCAGCACCTGTCGAAGTACGGCGGGCAGTAAGGTCGGCGCCGGAAACACCAGGTTCGAGAACTTTTCGGCCTCCAGCAGGCCCGTACGCAGGGAGACTCGGTCGAGAACCCCCTCGAAAGGCTGCACGGGAAGCCACTTGTCATCGACAAGATTGCACACGAAAAAACCACCTTGAAAGGCAGATGTGTTCTTCTAGGACATCAGACTAGCGACAGACAACGCCCGAAGTTGGCGTTATCACAACATTCCTCACGGTACGTTTGGCATACGGCAGAGAAGCTTCAGTTCGTCCGCTGGACCAACAATCCCAGGCCCTGGTCGTACCCGACCCGCTCCGAGCCGAGGGGTGCCCATCCGTCCTCGTCCAGGACCAGGGCGGGGAAGAACCGCAGCCAGGGGTCGTCTCTCCACCCCTCCAGGGGGATGAGCTCCTCGGCCGCCTCGGCCAGCCGACTCGGCAGTCGCGTCAGTCCGCCGAGAACGGCCTCGCGTACCTGTTCGCTCGCCTCTCCCTGCACCCCGACCCACTCCCCGTCCACCGTGGTGAGCCCCCGAGGCGCGCGCCGAACGATGATGACCTCCACGGAGGGGCTACCGTCGCGCACCAGGGCCTGAAGGTCTCTTTCCTCGCTGGCTGTGGTCCCGATATGGTGCAGTCCCTCGAGCGTCGGTTTGGACCTGTGGTCCGGGCGCGACAGGAGAAAACCCTCCGCTTCAGCGGCTCGGTTTCGTTCCTTGGCCTGCCATTCGGAGCGGGCGTCGAGTTCGTCCTCCTGGAGCGACGGTTCACACAGGAGCTCCTCGCCGTATCCACGCGCCACCAGGTCAGGCACCTGTTCCGGAATCGACCAGCCCTTATCGCCAGCCTCGTTGACCAACGCCAGAGTCCGAAGCAGCATGTACCGCCCGTAGATGTGCTCCGAGGTTTTGAGCATCGTCGGGTGGGGGCGTGTGTCGGGGTTGACGCCAGTCACCAGAACCCTCGGTGTACGCAGGTGCGCGGGCCGGAAGACACCTTCGTGCCGGTGCAGCCTCCCGATACGCTGCAACAGCAGGTCGACGGGGGCCAGGTCGGTGACCAGAAGGTCGGCGTCGACGTCGAAGGACTGTTCGGCGACCTGGGTGGCCACGACGATCATCCGTTCCGGACGATCCGCCTTCGGTCCCAGCGCCGTCACACACAGGGACGCCCTGTCCGCCCGATGGGCAGCGCACAGACGCCCGTGGAGCAGGTGCACCTGTCCGGGATAAGCGTCCTTCAGTTCCCGGTAGACGTTCTGGGCACGATCAACCTGGTTGAGGATGACCAGAGCGACTCCGCCGTCGGCCATTTCCTCCCGTACTCGGCTGGCCACCGGAAGCCCCTGATCGGAGGTGTCGGGCAGCCACTCCAGAGAAACCGGCTGCGATGAACGCCAACTCTCGGCAGACCGGGTCACGCAAAGCGCCTCCCCCTGTTCTGGGTAAGCCACGGTCACCGACGGGTAACCGGCTGGCGCGGGCAGCGCGGTACCAGACGATCCCGTCGCTCCCAAAGCGCCGTGGAGATAGGCGTCCGTGAGACTGCTGCGCTGCGCGGGAGGCAGGGTGGCTGAGAGCAGGATAACCGGAACGCGTGCTTGGCCGAGCCAGCGCAGCGCCTCGGTGAGGAACTGGCTCATGTAGACGTCGGCCGCGTGCACCTCGTCCAGGATGACGACCTTGCCAGCGAGTCCGGCGAACCGCAGCATCACGTGACGCGTGCGCGTGGCGGCGTACAGCAGCTGGTCGATGGTCCCCACGGCGAACGCGGTGAGCAGCCCTCGGTTGCGTCCCAGAAACCATCGGGCGGGCCCGCTCCGCTCCCCGGTCTGCTGCCCTCCGACCGCGAAGATGTCATCCATCCCGAAGTCATCGCAGTCCACGCCCGCGAACCGGGTGTCCGGGGAACCGTCCTCGGCATGCCACAGTTCACGCCACTCAGGGTGAAACATCTTCTTGCCGTGCAGCAAGGCGACCTGGGACTTCAGGGCCTCGTCGAACTCGGACACCCACGTGAGGACCTGAGAGTAGATCGGATCGCTCGTGGCCTGGGTGGGCATGCCGACGAACACGCCGTCGCATCCGAACCGCGCCGCCAGTACCTCGGCGGCGGCCAGCGCGCCCTTGGTCTTGCCCTCACCCATCGGAGCTTCCACGGTCACCAACCCGGGGTGGGTCATGTGTCGAACCGCCTCGACCAACTCCTTCTGGAAGGGCCTCGACTCGTCATCGAAGCGGAGTTTCACCAGATCCTGTGCCGTGGGTTCGTCCAGCGCACCCCAACCTCCGCGCAACCGCAGTTCCCTGATGGCTTTCGCCGCACGCTCGCGGGACCTGCGCAGGCTGACTTGGGCAATGTCCTCGACGCCCTCGAAGTGGTCACTGTCGCTGGCGATCCAGTCCGCCATGATGATCAGCCCGGAAATCGTCAACTGCTCGGCTTTGGTGAGTACACCCTTGGGCTCCACCGCCTCAAGCGACGTGTACCCCAACGCGCGAGTGATGATCTCGATCAACGCCCACTGGACTGCCTTCCAGGGTTCGCGATACGTCCCCTGGTGTTCATCGCGCGCCTCGTATTTCTTCAGAACTGTCACTTTGGATGGAAACGCACCATGATGTCCGGCTATCAGGGGCCAAACCCAGGCAATGTTCTGCTCGTCCCACCTCGACTCAAGGACGCTGTGCAGAAGCCTGCCCCCGGCTTTGTCATGCCGCCAACGTCGCCGTTGCAGTCGGCTGTCACGCCACTCAAGTCCGGCCGCACGTACCTGCGCCGCTCCTTCCTCGTCGACCGCCTGGAACGCAGGGGTCGCCTTCCCGCAGTCGTGGACGGCACACAGCCACATGAAGAACGGCCGACCGCGACTGCCGGAAACGCGGTCCAGCAGGTGGCGCGTCTGTACAGGTAGGAAACATTCCCACAGTTGCTCCGCAACTGCCGCCGTGTCGAGAAGATGGCTCACCAGCAAGTTGATGTAGCCGCCGCCGTGTCTCCTGGACTTACCCCAGAGCACACCGATCCGCTTGCTGGTCTCTCTGTCGAGGCCCAGTTCAACCAACACATCGGCCAAAGGACGGTCTGGCAGCGGAGCATGAGTGTCCATCGTGCTGTCCCTCTGAAGAAGTTAGGGAAGAAGAACATGGCGGTCCGCCACGACGCTCGCATGCACCTGAGACATTCGAGAGT
Source organism: Nocardiopsis sp. NPDC050513 (assembly GCF_044457925.1). Taxonomy (NCBI): domain Bacteria; kingdom Bacillati; phylum Actinomycetota; class Actinomycetes; order Streptosporangiales; family Nocardiopsidaceae; genus Nocardiopsis; species Nocardiopsis sp. NPDC050513. The sequence continues at coordinate 263,339 of NZ_JBITHK010000003.1, forward strand.
GGCTCGGACGAGCCGCCTACGTAGTGCTACTCTGCGCACGTTCCGAGGCACTTCGCAACCGAATGAAAAGCGGCACCTTCCTTAGAAAAACAGCAGGTCATGAAGTCTCGGCCCCGCACCCGCGGGGGTAGTCCCTGCTTGACCCGCCTTCCCTTGAGCAGGCGATACTCGGCCCCGCACCCGCGGGGGTAGTCCCCACGAGATCGTCCCGCCGATCCCGGGGACCCACTCGGCCCCGCACCCGCGGGGGTAGTCCCCGCAGCTTCGCTTCGAGCCGGTCCGCGGTCTCCTCGGCCCCGCACCCGCGGGGGTAGTCCTCCGTCCCAGGTCCCATCCCACCGGCGCCGCACCTCGGCCCCGCACCCGCGGGGGTAGTCCCCCCCGACGCCTCCCCGGCCTGGCTGGAGGAGGCTCGGCCCCGCACCCGCGGGGGTAGTCCCACAACGGTCTCCTCAGTGGTGGCGCGTCGGGGCTCGGCCCCGCACCCGCGGGGGTAGTCCCCTGCTCGGAGGCGAGGAGGTAGCCGGTGACGCCTCGGCCCCGCACCCGCGGGGGTAGTCCCGTGGGCCACTCCACGGACGGGAACATCAAGGTCTCGGCCCCGCACCCGCGGGGGTAGTCCCTGGTCGACACCTACATTCACCCGCGTGGCGTCCTCGGCCCCGCACCCGCGGGGGTAGTCCCCGGTGCGGGAGGTGATCCGGGAGACCACCACGCTCGGCCCCGCACCCGCGGGGGTAGTCCGATACCTCCCCCCGGACTCCCATGACCCCGGATCTCGGCCCCGCACCCGCGGGGGTAGTCCCCCAGCACGCCAGTCGTGGGAGTTGTTCCAGACCTCGGCCCCGCACCCGCGGGGGTAGTCCGCAAGCGCACACCACACGCGCGCCGCCCTGAGCCTCGGCCCCGCACCCGCGGGGGTAGTCCCCGCGACTACCGCTCCCTCCTGGTCCTGGTCGGCTCGGCCCCGCACCCGCGGGGGTAGTCCCCGGGAGAACGGGACCGGGGACGTCCAGGGCATCTCGGCCCCGCACCCGCGGGGGTAGTCCCACGAGCGCCCGGACCTGCTCGCCGCAGCCGAACTCGGCCCCGCACCCGCGGGGGTAGTCCCTCGCCGTTGACCAGGAAGCCGCCCGCGGTCATCTCGGCCCCGCACCCGCGGGGGTAGTCCGTTGGGACACCGGCCTTTGTTGCGCTTCGTAGCCTCGGCCCCGCACCCGCGGGGGTAGTCCTCGGGGCCGCTGCGCTGGTCAGGGGCGTGCTCGCTCGGCCCCGCACCCGCGGGGGTAGTCCCTCACGGACAGTAAGCGCCGGGAGCCCTCCCGGGTCATGTCCCTTGAAGTGGTGTAACTTTCCTACGGTCGTGTCCTTGCAGGTCATCCCGGCGAGCATCGACTGTGACCGGCCCCGCGTGGACCCGTACCCCCGTTGATCGGCGATGTCATGCCGTCGAAGGTGGCGGTGCGGCAGTCGAAGAGCCGAAGTCGGCCCTTCTCTCTGGAAGTACGGCCGGAGAAGTTACACCACTCGGTGGGACGCCATCCCCTCCCGCCTCGGCCCCGCACCCGCGGGGGTAGTCCGCGCATCCAGGTCCAGGTGGTGGCCGCTACCGCCTCGGCCCCGCACCCGCGGGGGTAGTCCGTCGATCGTGCGGCGGGGCCGCTCCACCGGGGTCTCGGCCCCGCACCCGCGGGGGTAGTCCCTTGCCCGAGGTCATCGACGGGATCGGGCTCGCCTCGGCCCCGCACCCGCGGGGGTAGTCCCCCAGCGAGGTCGAGACGTATCGAGCGGCCTGGCTCGGCCCCGCACCCGCGGGGGTAGTCCGCAGTACCAGGCGATCTACGAGGCCCCGGCCGCCTCGGCCCCGCACCCGCGGGGGTAGTCCGGCGGGGGGCGACGCCTGATGCCGCTTTACGAGCTCGGCCCCGCACCCGCGGGGGTAGTCCCTTCTAAACGTGTGACGTCGGCCGCGATGGAGGCTCGGCCCCGCACCCGCGGGGGTAGTCCCCGCTTCTGGGCGGGGGTGGCGCCCTTCCCGGCCTCGGCCCCGCACCCGCGGGGGTAGTCCCGCCCGGCACGACCAGATCGTCCTGGTCGATGCCTCGGCCCCGCACCCGCGGGGGTAGTCCCGTCATCAACGGGCTGATCGACGGCATCCGCCGCTCGGCCCCGCACCCGCGGGGGTAGTCCGCCGCGGGCCTCGGTCGCGATGGTCTGGCTGTACTCGGCCCCGCACCCGCGGGAGTAGTCCCGGTACGAGGTCGACGAGGACGGCTACGCGGACCTCGGCCCCGCACCCGCGGGGGTAGTCCGTCCGAGACGGTCAGGTAGCCGGGGATCGGGACCTCGGCCCCGCACCCGCGGGGGTAGTCCCTGCTCTTCGAGCTATTTGACCGTGCGCCCGTCCTCGGCCCCGCACCCGCGGGGGTAGTCCCCGGGCCGGGGCGGTGGCAACCGTGGCTGAGCCTCGGCCCCGCACCCGCGGGGGTAGTCCCCGGGCCGGGGGCGGGCCCTGGTCGGGGTACCCCTCGGCCCCGCACCCGCGGGGATAGTCCTCGGGACGACCCGGAAGTGCTCCCCGCAGAGGCCTCGGCCCCGCACCCGCGGGGGTAGTCCCACCGACGACGGCAGCCCCGTCGCCCTCTACCTCTCGGCCCCGCACCCGCGGGGGTAGTCCCCGGGCCGGGGGCGGGCCCTGGTCGGGGTACCCCTCGGCCCCGCACCCGCGGGGATAGTCCCACCGACGACGGCAGCCCCGTCGCCCTCTACCTCTCGGCCCCGCACCCGCGGGGTGGTCCCGGCGCAAACATCGTCCGTGACGCGATGGAACGAAATCCTCAGCTGGGTCGCCGCGCGGACATGAAGCGGGCGGAGTAGTAGGGGCTGTTAACGGGTTCGACGCGGATGGTCGTTCCGGTACGCGGGGCGTTGACCATCTGGCCGTCGCCGACATACATCGTCACATGGGAGGGCGCACCACCTGGACCACCGGTGTCGTAGAAGAGCAGGTCGCCGGGGGCGAGGTCGTCGAGGGTGACTGGGGTTCCGAAGTTGACCTGGTCGGTGGTCACGCGCGGGATCGATACCCCGGCGGCGCGCCAGGCCATCATGGTCAGTCCGGAGCAGTCGAAGGCGTGCGGGCCCTCGCCGCCCCACAGGTAGGGCTTGCCGACCTGCTCCAGAGCCCACTCGGCTGCTGCCCGACCACGCTTGCTGCCCCCGGCGGACACCGTATGCGATCCGGCGTCGCTGAGGTTCATCGCTGAGTACTCGTCGATGTGGGACAGCACGTTGTCGACGTAGGCGTCCCAGGGGTTGTAGCGGAACAAGGCGGCTCGGAGTTCGTCACGGCTGGTGAAGTCCACCGAGTCGTTCGGGTGGCTGGTGCACAGTTCGACGGCGGTCGAGGCGGTGGCGTCGAAGACGTTGTGCGGGTCGGCTTCCGCGTCGGCGTTGCCGTCGACACCATGGTCCGCCCACCAGGCGGGGAGGAGTTGGGTGACTCCGACAGCAGCGTCGTAGGTGGTGTCGCCGTCCCAGCGCCCGTTATCGGTGTCGTGGTGTGGTGGCGTGTGGTTGTTGCCGACGCCGGAGCCGTTCAGAATCGGGCCGACGACGGGTGGGACGGTGTCGCCGTTGAATGCAATCTGGCTGCCTGCCGCGTGGTCGGACTCCTCCCGACCGATGCCCGCGAGGATGGCCCAGGTCATGCCCGTACATCCCGGGTGGAGCTCTTCGAGGCGCTCGGCAGCGCGCACGTAGGCGTCGAGCAGGACCGTGTGGATGCCGGGAACCCGCCCCGGTCGGAGCCGCGCGTTCTCGATGCGTTCGCGTTCCTCGTCGCCCATCCCCACAGCTCCAATGACGGCCACGAGCAGGAAGAAGCCTCCCCCTATGCCGGACGCGATCTTGAGCACGGCGCCCGTGCTTCAGACCAGATCGACGAGAGCGCGAACAGCACAGGTCGCGTCCCCGACCTGACGCCAGATGGGGCGCGCGGGGCCGGGGTGGGTGAGTTGGTCAATCGTGGCCACGTGGACGGGCACCCACGGATCCGGTGTGGCCAGGGACCGGCAGATGTTGGTGAGGCGCTTGGGTCCGGTGACGACGAACAGCACGGGTGTGCGGTGTTCTGTTTCCTCAGCCAGGGCGCGGTAGCGATCGATCTTCGCGATGGCGCGGGCGAGCGGTTCGCTGCCGGTGTCGTACTCAATGAAGGCGTCCACGGTCACCCCGTTCTGGCGCCAGCGCACGTAGGCGTCCGGCCGGACGTGGTGACCCCAGGTGCCGCGGCAACGGGCTTCGGGCCACCATCGCTGGAGCTGAGCTCCGAGGGCTGCGCGGGCGCTGACGAAGAAGCACACGTAGGTCTCGGCCAATCCGGTGATGTGTCCGAGGTGGCTGTTCAGTCGGAGCGCTCGTTGCGCGGCTGGTCTGTGGCCGAGCTCCTGTGGCGTGAGGCCCTGGAGGGTGCCGAGGACCTGGGCGCCTTTGTCCGCGAGAACCCAGTGGTAGGGAGCACGCCCACCCGTGTGGGGCTGAATGAAGTGGTCGATGACGCCTGCCGCCTCGAGTGACCGGAGACGGCGTTGGGCGAGCCGTGAGTGGCGGCCGGAGAAGAAGAGTTCACCGATCTGCGGTGTGGTCAGCACCCGGTGGGTCCGAACGGTGGTGAGGATGCGCATGTCGCGGTCGGTGAACTCGATCGTGGTCATCGACGGTCCTCCTGGTCGTCGCGAGGGTCCGGGTTTCTGGTGGTTGCGAATCGGCGGGCGCCTCTGCGAATGTGCTCGGCGCGGTACGGGATGGCTTCCGTCGGTGGCTGCGTCCGGAGGGTTACCGCGGGGAGCTCGGCGGCATCGTGGATGGTGCGGACGGCGGCCTGGTAGGAGCCCAGGTGGGACAGGTCGTAGGCGTTCAGGTACGGCAGGGTGTGTCGTTCGAGCTTGGAAGCGTCGTCCGGCGCGAGGTTGAAGAAGACCTTCGTCCGGGTGTGGGCGTCCACCGCCGCACGTGTGGCGGGTGGGAGTTGGTGGAGTTCCTGGTGGGCCAGGACCATCGCGGCGCGGTAGCCGCGGGCCTCAGCGAGCATGTCGGCCAAGGATCCGGGGAGCCGGAGGAAATTGGCGGCTTCGTCCAGGTACACGCAGGTGTCCGGGCGTCGGTGTTCGGGAACGGCGGCGCGGGCGGTGATGGCGTGCCAGGTGGCGGCCAGGGTGATCGTGCCGAGGAGACCGGCCGTGTCCTCGCCGAGGTGTCCCTTGGGCAGGCGCATGAGGACCAGACCGCCGTGGTCGAGCAGGTGGGGCAGGTCGATCGTGGAGGCTCCGGAGGCCAGGACTGCGGCTGCCCAGGGCCGTAGCAGGACGGTGCGGAGCTTGTTGAGCAGCGGGTCCGTGGCGGCGGCGCGCATCTGCGGGGACTGGGCGGAGTACCAGCGCCAGAAGTCACGCAGGGCCCCGGTCGGGTGGAGCTGGGCGAACAGCCCGGTGCGCCACGGGTCGTCGGCGAGCAGCCTGGGGATGTCGCCCAAGGTCAGGTTCGCGTCGCGAGTGGCTGCGAGGGTGAGGGTGCTGGCGCGGAGGATGTCGTCGGTGCGCGGGCCCCAGGAGTCGGCGTAGATGGTGCGGAAGATGCCGGTGACGGTGTCGGCGGCGTGGGCGGGCGTGCCGATCTGGAGCAGGTTGATCCGGGGCGGTGGTGTCGGGTCGGCGGGGTCGAAGAGCACCGTGCTGCCGATCGCGCGTGCGGGGAGGCGGTCCAGGACGTCAAGGACGAGGTCGCCGCGGGGTTCGATGACCAGGGCGCTGCGTCCGGCTTCGGCGTCCTGGCGGATCATGTGGGTGAGCAGGGTGGACTTGCCGGAGCCGGTCTTGCCGAGGATGTGGATGTGTTGGCGGGCGTCGGCGACGGTGGTGGCGATGGGGCGGCGCGGTCCAGCATCGGCATGGCCGAGAACGCGGCCGCTGCGGGGCACGTCGGGGCTGGGTGCGACGCGGCGGGCGCTGGCTCGGGTGAGTCCGGGGACGGCCGGGTCGGTGGGCAGGTGGGCGATGGCGGCGAGTTCGGCGGTGCTGAGCAGGTAACCGCGGGCCAGGTAGCGGCACCGGATCCACAGGTTGGGGAAGAGCATGGGTGCGCGTCGGAGTGCGTTGAGGCCGGAGGTGTAGGCGGCCAGGGATGCGGAGATGCTCCGTGCTCGGGTTCGCGCTCGGTGCTCAGCCTGGCGGCTGGGGTGCTCGGTGGTGACCGCGACGCTGATCTGGCAGGCCAGACGGGGCGAGGACGCCTTGGTGAGGATGGCGCGAACGTCGTCGCTGATTCCGGGCAACGTGTTGATGTGCTGGCCGCGCCTCGGTGGTGATTGCCACGGGCGGAACGGGCTGTGCTGTCCGCGTAGGCGTGCGGCGGCGCGGGCGCGCGATGCTCGGTGTGGGCTGGCCGGGCGGGCACAGACGCGGACGAGTGCCTGTTGTCCTGAGGCGAGGTTGGCAAGTTCGCCGAACAGTCCGCGAAGGGAGTCGTCCGCGAACGTGGTGCGCAGCGGGTAGTGGTCTGCTCGGGCCGTGCGGAGCCAGTGGCCGCGGGTGCACTGGTCGGCCGGGATCGCGGGTGTGGCTGGTGCGAGTCGGGTGGTGGCGCCGGGCCAGGCGGAGGTGATGGCGCGTTGGACGGTGCGGGAGTTGACGGTTCCCGGAACCCAGATCTGGACGCGTATCCCTGCGGGGGTAGCGGTGTACTCCCAGGCCAGGTGTGGCGCCAGGAGTCGGTGGGTCCATCGCGGGCGCAGCAGTCCCAGGGTGTGGGTCCAGAAGGCCGTGGCGTGGTCGACGGTCGTGTGTGGTGGCGCGTGGATCTCCAGAACGTGCGCGCCGCGGGACAGGTAGGCGTGCCGGGCCCAGCGCAGGACGAACACCGAGCTGATCCACGTCACGGCCCCGACTCCGGCGACGGCGGTCCACAGGGCCAGGTTGGCGGCGATCACCGCTCCTCCAGGTGGGCGAGTTCGGCGGGGTCGGTGGTGAGGAGCCGGTGTTCGATGGGTGAGGCGATGGTGCGAAACACTGCGCGGTGCCGTCCGGCGGCCAGGAGCGCGCTGCCGCGTTCGGCGGTGGCGACGATGCGGCGTTCTCCATGAGAGAGGTGGAAGGACTCGCACACGGCGTCGAGGTTCTGTGGCGCTTGGCGCAGCAGGATCTGGGTGGCGGCGTTGGCGGCGACGGCTCGGCCGAGATCGGTGGCGAGGAGGTCGGCGACGTCCTGTGTGACGAGGGTGAGTCCGGCCCAGTGGCGGCGTGCGTTCTTGGCGAGGTTGAACAGGTAGCGGGCGCCGACGGGGTCGCGCAGGAGCGTCCATCCCTCGTCGATGGTGATGAGGCGCGGCCGTCGTCGTTCGGGGGTGCTGATCTGGCGCCAGAGGGCGTCGAGGATGAGCAGGAGGCCGACGGTTTTGAGTTCCTCGGGCAGGTGGCGCAGGGACACGACGGTGAGGTGGCCGATGAGCCGGACGGTGGTGGGTCCGTCGAACAGTGTCCGGCGGGAGCCGGTGGTGAATGGCGTGAGTCGATCGGCCACCGACCGGGCCGCGTCGGCGTGGCTGCTGGCCGGGTCGGTGTCGCGCAGGGTGGCGACGAGGTCGGTCAGGAGCGGTGGGGTCCGGTGCCAGGTGTCGGGTTCGTGGGTGATGCCCCGCTCGGTGTAGGTGGTCAGGATCGCCTGGTCCAGGGCGGCGAGTTCGGCTGCGGTCAGGTCGCCGACCATGGCGGAGATGAGGGTGTGCAGGAACAGGACTCGAGTGGTCAATGCCTGTTCGCCCGTGCTGGGGAGGTCGAAGGGGTTAAGCCGCCCGCGTTCGAGTCCGAGCGGGACGCGGTCGCCCCCGACGACGTCGGCGAGGTGCGCGTACTCGTCGGTGGGGTCGATGACGCTGACCTGAACGCCCGCGTACAGGGAACGGAGGAGTTCGGCCTTGGCCAGGTAGGACTTCCCGGCTCCGCTGCGGGCCAGGATGACGGCGTTGCTGTTGTCGAGCCCGCCGTGGAACCGGTCCCAGAGCACCAGCCCGCCCGTGTGCGCGTTCTCGCCGTAGACCACGGCGGTGCGTCCCGTGCCCGCGGACAGGTCAGCCTGGGCGAAGGGCATGAGGGCGGCGACGGCCTCGGTGTCGACGGTCCTGCTCATGCGCAGGACGTCGGTGCCGAGCGGGAGGGCGGAGCGCCATCCCTCCCATGGCCGGTACGTGGCGGGTGACAGGTCGACGAGGATCGAACCAGCCAGGGCGCGCAGGCGGTTCAGGTCGGTGTCCAGGTCCTCGGCGGTGTGGGCGTGCACGGTGATGTACACCGACAGCGCGAACAGGCGGGTCTCCCCCACCGCGACGCGGTCAGCCAGGTCTGCGGCGTCCTCGGTGGCCGCGATGCGTTGGGGGTCCGACAGCCGTCCGTGTGTGGCGTCGGTGCGCCATGCCGATTCCAGGCGGGCACGACGGCGGCGCAGACGTTCGGCGGCGAGCTGTCCGGGGACGGGCACGATGTGGCAGGAGACGTCGACGCGACCGGGGAAGGTCAGGAGCGGGTCGGCCCATCCTGCTCGCACGTCGCGGGGGTAGCCGGTGACGATCATGGTCTGGGCGAGCCACCCGTCCGCGTCCAGGTGGCGTGGATGCAGTTGGACGCGCGGGAGTCGTGTCATCGGTGGTCCTCCTCGGTCGTGGCGGTGCCGTGCGGGTGGAGGGAGGCGTGGATGAGCCGTTCGGTGTCGGTGCCGTCCAGGACGCGGGCGCGCACGCCCAGGGCGTCGAGTTGGGAGACGGCGTCCTCCGCACGGCTCAGGAGCGCGCCCCCGTCGTCGTGGCTCGTTCCGGTCTCGGTCATGACCAGCAGGACCCGATGGCTGCTCAGGTCGTGGTGGTCCTGGAGGTGGTCGAGGAAGACGGCGTGGGCGCGTGCGGCGCGGCTCAGTTCGGCGGGCAGCCCGGGGATCCCCGAGCGCAGTCGGTCGAGGTGCGGTGTCAGGTCCATGGGTCGGCGTTGGACGAGGATCTGGACGGGTGCGGTGAGCGAGTCCAGGAAGGACGCGAACGTGGCCAGGATCTGGTCCTGCTCCTCGCCCGAGGACAGGTGGAAGGGCGTGCTTCCGCACTCCAGGACCACGGCGCGGCGGTCGTCGAGGTTCACGACCCCGGATCCGTCGATATTCGGAAGTTCGGGGTGGCGGTGGTGGGGCGTGACCTTCCACCGCACGGCGAGCCAGACGATGTGATCGAGTCCGATCCCGTCCTTGCGTCCGCAGGCGAGCACCCAGGCCAGGCCGAGGAGAACGATCGCGACGACCCCGAGGAGCCACAGGGGAACGCGGCCCAGCAGGAGCGAGAACAGGCCCCACACGGTCAACCCGGCGGGAGCGATGACCAGGAGTTGCCGCGCGGTGAGGTTCCACAGCACGGGCTCGGGTCGATCGATGTCCGTGGGGATGCGTGCGTGCCAGGTGGACACGTCCTGGTCCATAGCGGTGTCCCTTCTCCGTGTGGGTGGTTCAGTGCCGTCGCCGGTTCCAGAACCGGAGCCGGGACGGATCGGGTCTGCGTGGCCACGGGAGTCGGCGTTCGGAGCGCTTCGGTTGGGGCCCGGCATCGGATGGCCGTTGGGCGGACCGGCTCGCGGCAGACCTCTGCCGGTGCGGGTTCGGGCGTGAAGGACGCTCTGGGGCAGGACGGGCACCGCTGGCTCCGTGCCGGTGGTCGGTCACTGGGTCCGGTGACGCCGTAGCCGGGGCGCGGCGCTGCCTGTTGATGGGAGGCGCCGCAGCGTGTTGGGGGTGCGGAAGGGTGTGTCCGGGCGTGCGCGTCTCGGGGTTGGTCGGACGGTGATCCGGGACGGCGGCGCGGTGGGTCCGGTGGCCGGCCGACGTGGACACGGGTCGTGTGCTTGGTGTGCCGAAGCGCCAGCTGCGCGCCCGTCGGGGCAGGGGCGTCGTGGGTCCAGCAGTGCGGCTCGCTCGAACCCGGCGCACCCCCTGCTGCCCGGCCCTCAGCAGCGCGCCCGTCCGGCCACCGACTCCCCGGACGGCCGCCGCTCCCCCACCCGTTCCCGCCGTGACCACTGCCACGGCCACCCAGGTCAGGGCCTTGGCCACCCCTGCTGCGGGGGATCGGCCGGAAGGCGCGGACCACACCGCCCGGTACGCCCAGATGGGAATGCGGATCTGCACGTAGACGAGCACCAGGAGCAGGAACAGGTCGAAGAGGTCGACGTCTCCGCGCACGACCTGCGCGGCGCCGAACATCGCGCGGGCATCGCCCTCGAAGAACACGCGCATGAGCGCCACGAAGGCGAGGGCCTGGGCTATGGGCACGAGGCAGACCGCGCCCAGGGAGCGCCACCACATCTGCGCGACGCGGTTGGTCTGCGGGAGCCCGTGGAACATGAGCATCGCCGGTCCGCCGACCATCAGCAGAATCACGATGACGATGCGGACGATCTCCACGATCACCCACAGGATCATCAGGACGACGAACACCAGGAGGAACAGCACGACGATCGCCGCGTCCTCCCCCAGGAACCGCACCGTCCGCTCGCTGAGGTTCTGCGCGGCCACCTCGTTGTTGATGCCGTCCGCGGTGATGGCCTGGGCGACCGAGGTCGAGACGTGTGCCGCGATTCCGACGACACTCAGCGAGACGTTCGAGGCGACGAACCCGACCACGAGGCGCGGCAGGACCTCCCGTGCCGAGTACTGCGCCTGGAGTCCGTGGTGGGTCATGATCACGAACCCGGCTGCGATGACCAGCAGGGCGTAGGCGGTGTTGACCGTGGCGGAGACGCCCTCCCACACACCGGTGATGCCGTCGGTCGGGGCAGGGGTCGTGAACAGCATCCCGGCGATCCATCCGAAGAGCGGTTCGAGGATGCCGAGGACCAGCCCGTGGAACCACTGGGTGATGTGGCAGGAGACCTCGAGCGCACCGCAGTCGAAGACGTCGGCGTACTCCTCCTCCAGGTTCAGCGGGCTCGCCAGCGCGAAGCCTTCTCCCGAGGGCTCGGCGCTGTTGCTGTCGGGACTGGTCGGTGCCGTCGTCATGGCGACTCGTACTTGCTCAGGTAGTCGAGGGCGAAGAGCAGGACCTCGCCCGCGAACACCACGACGTAGCCGATGGCCGCTCCGGCGAACCCCCGTTTGGCCTTGTCGATCTCGTTGGGATCGCCACCGGCCAGCATCCAGCGCAGGCCCGCGACGATGATGAAGAGCGTCGCCACCGATCCCGCGATGGCCTGGCAGAGCCTGGTGAGGCGCAGGATGACGTCGTTGAGCTGGTGGGCGAACAGCCACGCCTCGTCCGCGAGCACGGGTTCGGCGAGCCCGAGGACGAGGGTCAGCGCGGTCCCCGACGTACAGACCCAGGGCTGCGGGGATCGGTGCCCGCGCCGTGGTCGGCGTTCGTGTGGAGTCGCCATGTCGCCCCCCGTGGTCGGCTCTCCTACCTCGGAACAGAGCCACCACGAGGGGCGGGATTGGACTTACTGTCAGCGATCCTTGACCCGGTCCTCGAATGATCAGGCCGCTGACAGGGCGGACAGGCGTGCGGTGACCAGGCCCGATCGCACCGCGTCCGTGAGGCGCCGTTCCGCGCGCGATCGGCGTTTGGCGAGCTGCCAGTAGGCGGTCCCGTTTTCTAGGGCCACGGCCGTCAGGGGCACCCGGTCCAGCCTGGTGCGGCCGATGAGGTCGGCGTCCGCCTTGCTGATCACTCCCTGGCGGACCGCGTCCTCCAGCACCAGGTCCGGGTTGCCGGTCGGGGTAGGTCCGTTGGCGAGCGGTTCGGCCACCGCGGTCGGCACGGCCAGCGCCTCCTTACGCGCCCGCAGCCCCCATCGGCTGGCGCGGCAGCGCAGCACCCACGGGAGTCGGTGCCAGGAGGTGTCCACCTCGTGGATGGCGGCGATGAACCCCGCCAGGATCTCTTCCTGGACGTCCTCGGCGGCCCGCGCGTCGAGGCCCGCGCACATCCGCGCCGCGCACGCCCGGAGTGCGGGCATCGCCAGGCCGATGGCGGCCACCATCCACTCCTCGCGCAGGCGCGCCGACTCGATCACCGTGCGCCAGACGCCGTCGCGCACCTGGCGGGCCAACGAGCCCGACAGTAGGAGTTCGCGCAGCTCCAGCAGGGTGTCCGGGCGGGCGTCGGTGCACGGTGCCAGCTCGCGCAGCAGGTCGTGGGTGTCCAGATCCAGGCGCAGGAACTCGCGTTCGGCCGCGCGCAGTGGGTCGTGACGCATGGTGGGTCTCCCCGTCGTCGATCGGTGATGACCCGACCGACCCAAGGAGGGGCGGCTGACGCTGGGCTGGCGGCGGTCTGACCGTCAGCGCGCAAGCTGCGAACGGGGGGCTCACGAGCCCCTGACCCGCAGCTCACAGGCCAGGGAAACCATCGCCCGCGAGAAGGGGAGAAACACTCCGCTTACAGTCCCCTCACACGCACTCTTACCAGTGATGACGGTGCTTCCGGAGCAGCTGACGAAGCGCTGCCGTCAACCGCTCACCGTGCCCGTTGACCCAAACGTTGCCACCTTCCCTATGCTTCGACTCCATCCAAGAACGTCGGTGGAGAGCGCGTCACTAAGCGCCAACTGACCGCGAGATAGCTTCCAGACACCGGTCACTGCTCAATGCACACTCCACGACGGCGAGAGCCCTGGCTTCGAGGATGATCTGGATGATGCCCAAGACGCTCAAAGGCCACCCTGGACCAGCCACCACAGCCCGGTGGCGTCTTACAGTCGAAGGGGCGGTCGAAGCCAGTGCCGATGGCTTCGACCGCCCTCTTCATCTTGCGACGCAGCAGGCGCTACGCCTGCCCGCGGATCTTCTTGCCGGGGATCGTGTGCGGGTAGAGGATCGCGTCGGCGACCCGGCCGCCGGAGTCCTTCACCCCGCCTGCGAAGCTGATGCCGTCATCACTGCCCGTTGCCCTGCCAGCGATTCCGTCCCAGTAGGAGGCTTTCCGTTCCCACTTGATCCCGGTGAGGAGATCGCGGAACTTGTCAGGGGCGATCTTGTCGCCATCCGCCCATGGCATGGCCTGGTGACCAGCGACACCGAGCCCAGCGAGCACTGCCGGGGTGGAAACTGCGGACCGGGCCACGAAGTGGGGGAACAGGTCGCTGATCATTGAGCTGACCAGTTCGACGACGGCTTCCCCAGCCTCGTTCGCCTCTGCGCCCTCGGGAAGGTAGGTTTCGTCCACACTGTTGGACGTCATCTGAATGCCGCTGCGGCCGAAAAGCGTGGTAACTACCAGGGCACGCAGTCCGGACAGGGTAATGACCTCGGGATCGCTCTTGCCCAACTGGCGCTTTCGTGCCTGCACCAGCTTGGAGAACTCAATGCGCTCCCCCTCATGCTCAACAGTGAGCCCCTGGGCGATGCGATGGGCGAGCTGGGTACCGAGATCGCGCTGGTCCATGCTCATCGCCAGGTTCTTTGCGACGGGTACGCCTTCGACGTTGCGGTCGTAGAAGATCTGGCGCGCGTCCTGCACCGACAGCCCCCAGTACAGCTCGAAGGGCACAAGGACCTCGCGAAGCTTTGCATACGTGAGGCCGTACGCCTCGGGGTCATCGTTGAGCTCGTGCAGAGCGGTCACCTGGGTCTCCCCGTCGATCGCGATGACAGGCGTACCGCTGAGGATGGTGATGTTCTGGATGCCGGTACCTTCGACGAGTTCACGGCCTTCAGGGACGACAGTGTCGCCGTCCGCACCATCAGGGATCCACAGTGTGACAGGAGGCGTAGACCAGCCCTTACCGTATTCGCCCTTGATCCCGGTGGCGATGTACTTGGCGTAGCCGGGGACGTTTCTGCCCTTGTTGGTGGACTTGATCATGCGCTGTACGAGGGCGCGGATCTCAGCGTGGCGGCGGGTAGCTCCACTCTGGTATTTCATCGCACGAGGGTCTTCCTCGCGCTTGGGCGAGTGCACCACTTGGAGCAGCGTGGGCAGGCCGATAGTGCCCACCACGGCCGTGGGGCGGAAGGGCATCACAGGCAGAGTGATCCCTTCGGCCCTGGCCGTCGGCATGAGCATGGACATGCGTGTCCCCTTCCTGGGGTCTGCGGGGAGGGCTAGCTCTATCTGCCGTCGACCGTATCCAAAAAAATCTGACCGCAAGTCAGAAAAACGAAACTACGACGTGAATTCTGAGCCAGATCTTTCACCGCGGCTGCAATGTAAAAGAGTGCGGTCAAAGTACAGAGAGAAGGAGCATCATCACCGAACACCTGGCGCACAGGCCACTCGTTAACCCACACATGCATCCTGAACAGCAGTGACAGCGCTTCCGAGGTAGCTGACGGAGCGCTGCCGTCAGCCACCCACCGACCGCGTTGACCCAACCGTTGCCGGTTTCTTCGCGCTCACGCGGCTCCGCACATGATCCGGTCGTAGCTGCGCTGAGCGCGCGAAGCCGCGGCCGAGCGACCATAGCGGCGCAGCATCTGGCGCGAGTCCCACCCGTTGAGCTCCATCAGGTCGCCCTCGGACCCGCCGTTGTCCAGGTAGCGGTGGGAGAAGTCGTGGCGGTACCGGTGCAGGTACGCGCCCTCCACGCCAGCACGTTCCGCGCGGCGGCGCACCATCTGGTAGATCCCCGACGCCGACAGCGCCCCTCCCTTCTGCGACAGCCACAGGTGCGGCAGGTGTGCGTGGGAGTGCTTGGCACGCTGGCGCAGGTAGCGGTCCAGCGCCTTGGCGGTCTCGAAGGTGAACTTCACGAACCGCCGCTTGCCGCCCTTGCCGGTCACCAGCGCCCGCCGGTCCGACACCGACACGTCGTCCACCGTCAGCCCGGCCAGCTCCTGGCGGCGCATCCCCGTGTCGCGCAACAGCATGATGATCGCGGTGTCGCGGACATTGCACGCCTTCCCCCGCGCGCCGCGGGTCCCCGGCATCTCCAGGATCCGCTTCGTGGCGTCCTTTTCGAACACCGGCACCGGCTCGGGCACCACCGTGGGCGGCTTGAGCTTACGCATCGGGTTCGGAATCTCCTCCTCCTCGGCCAACCACTTGAAGAACTGCTGCAGGCAGCGGAACTGGTTGTTGAGGTAGGAGTCCTTGTGACCCCGGCGACGCAGCCGCACCAGCCACGACCGGATGTGCACCCGCGCGACCAGCTCCCAGTCGCGCACGGGCTCGAACGTGACCATGTCAGCGCTCGTGTCAGTGACGGTGTCGTAGCGAACGTCGATGTCAGACGGCCGACCGCCGGTCAGCAGGTGCTCGGCGGCGAACCACCGGACCGCCTCGCTGTACATCGTGGCAGTGCGCTCGCTGCGACCAGCGGCGCGCAGGGTGAGGACGAAGGAGTCGACGTGGGGCTTCAGGGGTCCGGCGGCCATGTCGCGCGGTCCCCGGCGTACGCGCTTGGTGCCCATAGGCGATACCTCTTCAGGCGGTGAGGCTGTCAGCGGAGTGACTCCGCCTGAAGATGTCCCAGGTCAGACCATGTGAGAGCCAGCGAGGGGACTTGAACCCCTAACCTATCGCTTACAAGGCGATTGCTCTGCCAATTGAGCTACGCTGGCGGGCGTCCGGGGCCGTCCGACCTCGGAGCGTCCTTCCGAATGGTACCGGTTCCTGGACCGCGTGGCCTACTCGGATCCGGCCCCGCGCCTGCGGGCGACCTCGTAGAGTGCCACGCCCGCCGCCACGGAGGCGTTCAACGACTCCGCGCCGCCGATCGGGATGCTCGCCACCACGTCGCACGCCTCGCGCACGAGGCGCGACAGCCCCTTGCCCTCGGACCCCACGACGATCACCAGCGGTCCCGTCGCCAGCTCCAGCTCCGGCAGGTTCGTGTCGCCCCCGGCGTCGAGGCCGACGACGAACAGCCCCGCCTTCTTGTAGGCCTCCAGCGCGCGGGTCAGGTTGGTGGCCTGCGCGACCGGGAGCCGCGCGAGGGTGCCCGCGGACGTCTTCCACGCGGTCATGTTCACGCTCGCCGAGCGCCGCTCCGGGATCACCAGGCCGTGCGCGTCGAACGCCGCCGCCGAGCGCGCCACCGCGCCCAGGTTGTGCGGGTCGGTCACCCCGTCGAGCGCGACGACCAGCGGCGCCGTGTCCGACTCCAGGGCCCGCTCCAGCAGGTCCTCCACCGCCCAGTACCGGTACGGTCGCACCTGGAGCGCCAGGCCCTGGTGGGCGGCGCCCGGCTGGCCGTTGCTCTCGCACCGCCGGTCCAGCTCGGCCCTGGTCACCTCGACGACCTCGATGCCGCAGTCCCCCGCGACGCGCGCCGCCTCGGTCACCCGCTCGTCCGGGTCCAGGCTGTTGGCCAGGAACAGGCGGCTGGCGGGCATGCCCGCGCGCAGCGCCTCCACGACCGGGTTGCGGCCCACCAGCAGGTCGGAGTCGGCCGCACGGCGCTGCGGCCGCGCGGCGGCCTCACCGGAGGGTCGGGACCGCTTGGCCGCGCGGGCCCGCTGCTTGCCCTCGTACCAGTGCCGCTGCTCGGCGGGCAGCGTCCCGCTCTTGCCCTCCAGCGAACGTCGGCCCTTGCCGCCGCTGCCCTTGGTCGGGCCCTTCTTGCTCTTCTTCGCCGGCATGTCCGCCGCCTCCCCGTACGTCTCGCGAGCATGCCGGAAGCTCAGGCGCGTCCGGCGGATCCGCCACCAGAGGGCGGTGGCAAACGTCCAGCCTAACGCCGACGCGCCACCACCCGTGTCAACCGCGCCTCAGGTCCCATCGGGGGCCCTGCGGGGTGTCCTCGACGATGACGCCCGCCTCGGCGAGGCTGTCGCGGATCGCGTCCGCCGCCGCGTAGTCCTTCCGGGCCCGCGCCGCCTGCCGCTGTTCCAGGGCCACGGCGACGAGGGCGTCGACGACCTCGCGCAGCCCCGCGCCCCCGCTCGCCCACTGCTCGCCGAGCGGGTCCAGGCCGAGGATCGCCAGCATCGCGCGGAGTTCACCGGCGAGCTCGGCGGCCCGGTCCTTGTCCCCGGAGGCCAGCGCCGTGTTGCCCTCGCGCACGTGCCCGTGCACGACGGCCAGCGCCTGGGAGACCCCGAGGTCGTCGTCCATGGCGGACGCGAAGTCGGCGGGAACGGCGGTGGCGGGGACGACCTCGCCGAGCACCTCGACGGCGCGCGTGAGGAAGCCCTCGATCCGCTGGTAGGCGGCGGCCGCCTCCTGGAGCGCGGCCTCGGAGTAGTCGATGGTCGACCGGTAGTGCGCCTGGCCCAGGTAGTAGCGCAGCTCCACCGGGCGGACCTTCTGGATCATCTGCGGGATGAGCATCGAGTTGCCGAGCGACTTGCTCATCTTCTCGCCGCCGACGCTCAGCAGCCCGTTGTGCAGCCAGTAGCGCGCGAAGCCGTCCCCGGCGGCGCGGGACTGGGCGAGTTCGTTCTCGTGGTGCGGGAAGACCAGGTCCAGCCCGCCGCCGTGGATGTCGAAACTCGGCCCGAGGTACTTGGTGGCCATCGCCGAGCACTCCAGGTGCCAGCCCGGCCGTCCCCGGCCCCACGGCGTCTCCCAGCTCGGCTCGCCCGGCTTGGCGCCCTTCCACAGGGCGAAGTCGCGCGGGTCGCGCTTGTCCCGGCCCCGCTCCGCGCTGTCCTCCATCTGGTCCGGCCGCTGGTTGGACAGTTCGCCGTAGGCGCCGTAGGAACCCACGTTGAAGTAGACGTCGCCGGAGCCGTCCTGGGCCGCGTAGGCGTGGCCGGCGTCGATGAGGCGGCGCATGAGCTCGATCATCTCCGGCACGTGGCCGGTCGCGCGCGGCTCGACGGTGGGCGGCAGGCAGCCGAGGACGTCGTAGGCCTCGGTGAACGCGCGCTGGTTGCGCTCACTGACCTTCCACCACGGCACGCCCTCGGCGGCGGCGACGTTGATGATCTTGTCGTCGATGTCGGTGACGTTGCGGCAGAACGTGACGTCGTAGCCGAGATGGGTCAGCCATCGGCGCAGGATGTCGAAGTTGACGCCGGAGCGGATGTGGCCGATGTGCGGTGGGGCCTGCACCGTGGCGCCGCACAGGTACAGGGAGGCACACCCCTCGCGCAGGGGGACGAACTCTCGGACCTGTCGGGCACTGGTGTCATAGAAGCGCAGACTCACGTTGTCAAGCCTAGCCGCATTCCCCTCACACGCGGGTCACAAACCACTGATCGCCGTCGCCCTCATCCGGCTCCCGGACAGTCCCGAGTCCACATATGTGGTGAGCCGTATTACGGGTGACCTGGTGTGAGATTTCCGGGCACGGAAGCCCGTCCCCCACGGCGATCAGGGCGCCCGCCGCGTCCGTTCCCGGGCCGCCCCCGCCGCGCGGCGGTCGTGATCGGCCGGAATCTCGTGTTGGCGCGGCCTCCTCGACTACGCTGCGGTTGCGATGGCCCCTTACGACAAAGCCCCCGAGACAGGGACACGGAACGGCCGCCCGGCGAGCCGCGGCCCGGGAGCCGGTGCTCTCGTCGGTGGCGCGCTGTTCGTCGGCCTGATCGCCGTGTGCGCCCTCGTCATCTCCTACGCCGGCGTCTTCCGCTTCGCCGAGTACGGCGGACACGAGGGCAGCCCGCTGGCGCACGTGTTCCCGGTGACCTACACCCTGCTGCTGCTCATGGCGTTCTGGGTGAGCTACGTCCTGCGCGAGGCCCACCCCCGGGACCGCGCGTGGGTGGACCTCGCGCTCATCCCGGTGCTCATCGTGGTCGCCGCGGTCGCCATGGTGCTCAGCAACCTGGGGCTGGTCGAGTCGGTCCACCAGGGGATCGCCAACGTCATCGTGGCGGTGGCTCCGCTCGCCGCGCTGCTCATCGCCTTCCTGCTGTGGATGACCGTCCGCGCGCACATCCGCCGTCGCCGCCGTGGCACGCCCGCGCGCCCCAGGCCCTCGGCCGACCGGGCGACCGTGCTGCACGGCCGCGCGGTGGCGCCCTCGGAACTGGACGACGACCACCACCTGACGACCCGGCTGCTGGACTTCGGCCCCGCCCCGGCCCGGCCCGAGCGGGGCGCGGACGCGCCCGGGGGGCCGTCCGCCGCCGGCACGGCCACGCGTCCGCTGTGGCGCGAGGAGCCCGAGGACGACGAGGACTCCGGGGTCGTCTCGGTGACGCCCGTCGCCGACCGACCGGAGAGCGGGGCCGAGCCGGTCACGGCTCCGCTGCCCCGGCGCACCCGTACCGGGGCCAACCCGATCAAGCGCGCGAGCACCGACGTCCCGGTCGTGCCCGGCGCCGCCGCACCGGTGGACCGGCCCGAGGACGACGACCGCCTCGCTGACGGGTTCGAGGACGGCTTCGACGACGAGCCGCTGCCCGGGGACCCCGCCACCGACGAGGCGGACGCCCCGGCCGCGCCCGTCGCCGAGCCGTGGGGACCGGAGCCCGACCCCGACCCCGACCCCGACCCCGTCGCGCCCGCGCCCCCGGAACGGGACACCCGGGCCCTCGGCGGTCCCGAGCCCGAGGACTCCCCGATCCCGGACACGGTCCTGTGGGAGCCTCCCACCGACGCCCTCGCCGCGGGAGCGATCGCCGACTACGTCCCGCCGGAGTGGACCCCGCCGGAGGACGGGGATCCCGCGCCCGCGGCGGCGGAGGACGTGCCGGAGGCCGGCGGGGAGGCGACCCCCGTGCTCGACCACGACACCGGTCCCGAGGTCCGGGCGGCCTTCGGGATCGGGTCGGTTCCCCCGGGCGCCGCCGCCCCCGCTCCCGAGCCGGTGGAGCGGTTCCAGAACGCGGAGCCGGAGGACCGGTACCGGGAGCCGGAGCCGGTGGCCTGGTTCGACGAGGACGTCCAGGACGGCGCCGAGCCCGCGTTCGTCCCGGAGGCCGACCAGGACACCGGACCGCCACCCGAACGGATCCCGTCCCCGGAGACGCACGGCGCCCCGGACACCGGGCCGCTGGCCGGGGAGGCGCCCTCCCCGGAGCCGGACGAGCCGTCGGCGCCCGCGCCCCGGCCGGTCACGGAGCACCGCCCGCCGCTGGAGAAGCGCCCGATGGTCCTCAAGCCGCGCCGTCCGCCGATGCCCGACCTCACCCCCGGCCCTCCGTCCGGGCGGGTCCGCAGCGGGCCGCTGCCCCCGCGCGACTGACGCGCCCCCGCGCCTCCCCGTCTCAGACCCGCAGGCGGGCCGCGACCGGCAGGTGGTCGCTGTCCGTCCTGGGCAGCGTCCACGCCTCGGTGGCCGTCACCCCGCGCACCAGGACGTGGTCGATCCGCACCGCCGGGAACGCGGCGGGCCAGGTCAACCCCAGCCCGTCCCCGCCGGTCTCCCGCACCGAGGCCAACCGCGAGGTGAGCGGAGCCATGGCGCGGTCGTCGGTGCTCCCGTTGAGGTCGCCCATGAGCACGACCCGCTCCAGCGGCTCCGCCTCGACCGCGGCGCCGAGCGCCCGCACGCCCCGGTCCCGCAGTGCGGTGTCGAAACCGGAGCCGCCCACCCGGACCGAGGCCAGGTGCACGACGTAGACGGCGAACGCGCCGTCGGGCCCGTCGATCTCGGCGCGCATCGCCCGGTTCCAGCCCAGCCCGAGGTCGATCGACCGCGACTCCGTGATCGGGTACCGGCTCCACAGTCCGACCGTGCCCCAGCGCTCGGAGTGGCCCATCTCGGCCCGGAGGGCGCCGTCGTACGCCGCGTTCGCCTCCCAGGTGACCTCCTGGAGCGCGACCAGGTCGGGGTCGGCGGCGAGCACCCCCGCGACGGTGCCCGCCGGGTCGCCGTTGGCCGCGCCGACGTTGTGCGTGACCACGGTGAGGTCGGGTTCGACGTCCGGTGGGACCGGCAGGTAGAGGCGGCCGAACACGCCCGCCCACACGGCTGCCAGGAGCAGGACGGCGAGCCCGGCGGGGGCGGAGCGCCGGAGCAGGGCGGCGACGGCGGTCACGGGGACCGCCAGGCCGAGCCACGGCAGGCCCGTCTCGAACAGACTGCCCACGTGCCCCGGGACGTTGGGCACCAGAGTCGGAACGGCCAGGAGGAGGGCCAGCAGGGCGGTCACCGCGGCGAGGACCCGGCCGCGCCGCCAGTCCCGGGGAACCCTCCGCAGGACGCGCAGCCACCGTGGTCCGCCCGGCTCCCGGCGCGCGTCCCGGCGCTCCTGCCGGTCGGCGTCCCCGTCCGGTCTCCCGGGCTGCGGCCCGAACGGGCGTGTGCGATCGTCGGTGTCCGTCATGGCCCTCCCCTTCGTGCGTGCCGCGCGCGCGGCGCTGGGGGATGGGCCGCCGGTGTCGGCGGCGCGGATCCGGAGACTACCCGCGGCTCGGGAGTGCCCGCACCCGGCCGTCCCTTCGGAACAGCGGCTCCCACACACGACGACGGCCCGCGCCCCGGTGCGGGGCGCGGGCCGGGCGGCGGTCGTTCAGCCGCGGGGCGCGCACAGGGCGGTGGCCACGGCGGCGATGCCCTCGCCGCGCCCGGTCAGCCCCAGGCCGTCGGTCGTGGTGGCCGAGATGCTCACCGGAGCCCCCACCACAGCGGACAGCGTCTTCTCCGCCTCCTCGCGCCGCGGCGCGAACTTGGGGCGGTTGCTGATGATCTGGACGGCCACGTTGCCGATCTCGAACCCGGCTGCGTGCACGCGGGCGACGGTCTCGGTCAGCAGGGCCGCCCCGGAGGCTCCGCGCCACCGGGGGTCGGCCGTGCCGAAGTTGGAGCCGAGGTCCCCGAGGCCGCAGGCCGAGAGCAGCGCGTCACAGGCCGCGTGCGCGGCGACGTCACCGTCCGAATGACCGCTCACACCGTCCTCGCCCGGCCATTCCAGACCGGCGAGGAAAAGTGTTCTTCCAGGAGAAAACGGGTGGACGTCCGTTCCGACGCCCACCCGAGGCATATTCGTCATGAAATAGGTGCTTCTTCGACCCGTATCAGTTCGTCAGAACCTCGTCGAGGAGCGCTTCGGCCTTGTCCTCGTTGGTCTTTTCGGCGAGCGCGAGTTCGCTGACGAGAATCTGGCGGGCCTTCGCGAGCATCCGCTTCTCACCGGCGGACAGCCCGCGCTCCTTGTCCCGGCGCCACAGGTCCCGGACCACCTCGGCGACCTTGTTGACGTCACCGGACGCCAACTTCTCGAGGTTCGCCTTGTAGCGCCTGGACCAGTTCGTGGGCTCCTCGGTGTGCGGCGCGCGCAGCACCTCGAAGACCTTGTCCAGGCCTTCCTGTCCCACCACGTCACGAACGCCGACGTCCTCGGCGTTCTCAGCCGGCACACGAACCGTCAGATCGCCCTTGTCGACCCTCAGAACGAGGTAGGTTCTGTCCTCGCCCTTAATGGTGCGAGTCTCGATCGCTTCAATACGAGCAGCCCCATGATGGGGGTAGACAACAGTGTCGCCGACCTTGAAAGCCATGTGACAGGTACCCCTTCCGCTACCACAAGGATACCACGAATCTGTGACTTAACGTACCTATTAGGTTTGCGAACACGCAGGTCAAGCCACACTTTTCAGGGCTTGACAAAGTGTACCCGAGGCCTGTCGAGGCCCTGGTCGGAGCTCCTCCGGGCGGGCGCGAACCCCTGCTGGCCAGCGAATCCGCCGACCCGTGAGGAGGGGGATCGGGGAGGGGCCGGCGGCCCCTCCCCGGGTCTCTCCGACGGCGTCGGAGCGACGGACGTCACGTTCCCGACACCCTTCGACGCTCCGGGTCACCACGTCACCGTTACCCGGGGTCACGCTTCGGGGTCGTAGTCCTCGCGCTTCTCGCCGGTCACCATGTAGACGAGATTGTCGGCGACGTGCACCGCGTGGTCACCGAACCGTTCGTAGAAGCGGCCCACCAGGGTGACGTCCATGGTGGCCTCCACGCCGTACTCCCATCCCGGCGCGAGGATGCGCTGCAGCAGCTTGCGGCGCAGCCGGTCCATCCGGTCGTCGTCCTTGTCCAGCTCCAGCGCGGTGTCGGGGTCGCGCTCGCTGATCACCTCGCCCGCCTTGGTCACGAGCAGCTCGGCCTGGTGGCCCATCTCCAGCACGATCGACCGGACGGGCTTGGGGATGGCCGAGTCGGGGTGCCGCCGCCGCGCGATCTTGGCCAGGTGGACGGCGTGGTCGCCCATCCGCTCCAGGTCACCGCGCATGTACAGGGACGTGATGATGGTCCTCAGGTCCGAGGCGACCGGCTGCTGCCGCGCCATCAGGCTGAAGGCGGTGTCCTCGATCTCCTGGTCCAGCCGGTTGATCGCCTCGTCACCGGAGATCACCTCCTGCGCCGCCGCCAGGTCGTTGTCCAGCAGCGCGGTGGTGGCCCGCGCGATCGCGTGTCTGGCCAGGCGCGTCATCTCGACGAGGCGTTCGCCCAGGCTGTCGAGGTCCTCGTGGTAGGTATCCCGCATGTCGTCAATGCTCCCAGTGGTTGATTGAAGAGTCGGCCAAGAATTGGTGAACGATGCAAGAAGCTCGGTTGTGCCACCCGCCCTGACCGGGTAAAGATCCGGTCCGCCCGTTTACGATCGAATCGTGCAAGGGGAACTTCTCGCCGCCGTGACCGGCATCTTCGGACTCGTGACGGGCGTCGTCGTCGGCGTCCTCGCCGGTCTCTACCTCCGTACCAGTCCGCCTGAGCGCCGGCCTCCGGCGCCCGAGCGGCGCGACGGCGCGACCCTCCCGTCCGGTATCGCCGAGGTCCTGTCCGCGCTCCCCTCGTCGGCCGTCGTCCTGGACTCGGCCGACCGGGTCCTGCGCGCCTCGTCCGCCGCCCGGGCCTTCGGGATCGTACGGGGCGAGGAGCTGGTGATAGGCGAACTCCTGACCCTGGCCCGGCAGGTCCGGCGGGACGGGGTCATCCGCGAGACCGACATCGAGGTGGCCGTCCGCAAGTTCGGGCCCGACGCCACCTCCTTCGCCGTACGCGTGGCGCCCCTGGGCGGCACCGGTCTGGTCCTGGTGCTGGCCGAGGACCAGACGGAACACCGCCGCGTCGAGGCGGTGCGCCGGGACTTCGTCGCCAACATCTCGCACGAGCTGAAGACGCCGGTCGGCGCCCTGTCACTGCTGGCCGAAACCGTACAGGACGCGAGCGACGACCCCGAGGCCGTCCGCCGGTTCACCGACCGCATGCAGCAGGAGGCCGCCCGGCTGACAGCGGTCATCCAGGATCTCATCACGCTCTCCCGCATCCAGGGCGCCGAGCCCATGGCCGAACCCACGCGGGTGGACCTGGGCTACGTCGTGGACGAGGCGCTCGACGCGGTGCGCATGCCCGCCGACGCCAAGGGGATCGAGTTGGTCGGCAGCGGCGCGGAGGGCGTCACCGTCCTGGGCGACGAGGGCCTGCTCGGCACCGCGCTGCGCAACCTGGTCGCCAACGCCGTCGCCTACAGTCCGAAGGACACGCGGGTGGCGGTCTCGGTCGGGGTGTCCCGGTCGAGCGTGGACATCAGCGTCGCCGACCAGGGCATCGGCATCCCCCAGCAGGACCTGGAGAGGATCTTCGAGCGGTTCTACCGTGTGGACGCCGCTCGGAGCCGGGCGACCGGGGGCACCGGTCTCGGCCTGGCCATCGTCAAGCACATCATGACCCACCACCGTGGAGAAGTGACCGTGTGGAGCAAGGAGGGGTCGGGGTCGACGTTCACTCTGCGTCTGCCCAGACCCGAGAGCCGGAGGGTCGAGCCCGCCGGTAACAGCGACCGTCAGGAGGCGGCACAGTGACGCGCGTACTCGTTGTCGAGGACGAGGAATCCTACAGCGACGCCCTCTCGTACATGCTGCGCAAGGAGGGCTTCGAGGTGGCCGTGGCACCCACGGGCACGGTCGCCCTGGAGACCTTCGACCGCACTGGCGCCGACCTGGTGCTGCTGGACCTGATGCTGCCGGGGCTGTCGGGCACCGAGGTGTGCCGGACGCTGCGGCAGAAGTCGAACGTCCCCGTGATCATGCTGACCGCCAAGGACTCCGAGATCGACAAGGTCGTCGGTCTGGAACTGGGCGCCGACGACTACGTGACCAAGCCCTTCTCGTCGCGTGAGCTCGTCGCGCGCATCCGGGCCGTGCTGCGGCGCCGGGGCGAGGGCGACGGCGCCGAGCCGCTGCCCGCGGCGCTGGAGGCGGGGCCCGTCCGGATGGACGTCGAGCGGCACGTGGTGACCGTGCGCGGCACGAACGTGCAGCTCCCGCTCAAGGAGTTCGAGCTCCTGGAGGTGCTCCTGCGCAACGCGGGCCGGGTGCTCACCCGGATGCAGCTCATCGACCGTGTGTGGGGCGCGGACTACGTCGGCGACACCAAGACGCTCGACGTCCACGTCAAGCGCCTGCGCGCCAAGATCGAGGAGGACCCGAGCAACCCGCAGTACATCGTGACCGTGCGCGGCCTCGGCTACAAGTTCGAGCCGGTGACCGCGAGCGTGGAGTAGGGCGCCCGTCGCGGCTCCCGGTCCCGTCGCGCGGGGCGTTCCGGGCCGCCGAGCCCTCCCGAGTCACCGGTCCCGGACCGCGGCCGCGTCGCCGTCCGGGACCGACTCGTGTCCGGAGTGGCCCACCCGGCAGCCGAGCAGCGCGGTCGCGCAGCCCATCATCCCCAGTCCCACCAGGTGGCCGACGGTGTTGGCGCACAGGTCGGCGAGGTCCGCTCCCCGGCCCGAGACGAGCGTGAACTGGAGCCCCTCGACGGTGGCGGACACGATCGGTCCGACCGCGGCGCGGGCCCGCGGCGAGGTCAGGACCGGGAAGGTCACCAGCCCGAGGGGGACGAAGAGCACGGCCTGGGCGAGGAGTCCGTCGAGGAGCGGCGTCGGCGGCTCCGCGGGGGCGGGGTCGATCACCCCCACACCCGCCGCGAGGTCGTCGGCCGGCAGCGGGACGTCGTGGGCGTGCCCCGCCGCCGGCCAGCCGCCGCCCGGGTCCACGACGAGGACGGCGTAGGCGAACAGGACGGCGGCGATGCCGAGGGCGCCCAGGGTTCCTGCGGCGCGGGGCCGGACCAGACCGAGCCAGGCCAGGGGCAGAGCGGGAATGGCGAACGTTCCGAGGAGGAGTGGCGCGGCACCCGCGTCGATATGCAGAACGGCATGCCACACGGACGGGCCGTGCACCTTTCTCATCACCTTTCCGTGGGCCGTCGGCCGATTCTCCGCGGTTTTCCCGACACGCTCCGGACGGTCTCGGCGCACGGTGTCCGCCGCCGCGTGCACATGCGTTTCCCGCACCCGGACACGGCGGGGCGCGGGGGAATGCGCGAACGCCGCCGTGTTCGACCGCCGCAGCTCCGAACGCCCGTGCGCACGGCAGACGAACGCGACGCGAGGCATCGGCGAACGCCGACTGAACCGCTCCCACGCACGTGGGATTCGCCATCCGGAACGCTATCTCAACGAAAAACCGAAAACCGGATCACAAATGGCGACTCCCACAACCCGAGGGCGATTCACAACGCAACTGTACGGACACCCTCAGCGACCGTCAATGGCGCGGCGAAGCCTTTTTCGCGCTTTCCCGGCAAAACAGTCGTGACCTGCGCGAAATACGCGTGTTCCGGGCGCCCGCTCAGGCCTCGACGATCACGGTGAACGGGCCCTCGTTGGTCAGCGCCACCGACATCATCGCGCCGAACCGCCCCGTCGCCACCTCGGCCCCCAGGTCGCGCAGTTCCTTGACCACGGCGTCGACCAGCGGCTCGGCGACCGGGCCGGGGGCCGCCGCCTGCCACGTGGGGCGGCGGCCCTTGCGCGCGTCCCCGTAGAGCGTGAACTGGCTGACCACCAGGAGCGGGGCGCCGATGTCGGAGCAGGACCGCTCGTCCGCGAGGATCCGCAGCGTCCACAGCTTCTTCGCGAGCTTGCGCGCCTCCGCCTCGGTGTCGGTGTGGGTGACCCCCACGAGCGCCATCAGCCCGGGGCCGGTGATCGCGCCGACCACCTCGCCGTCCACCGTCACCGACGCGTGCGACACGCGCTGCACGACCGCGCGCATGTTCCCTCCTCGTGGCCGCCACCGCCGCGGGCCGGTCCCCGCCGGCGGACAGCCCCGACGATACGGCAGGCGCGGGAGCGCCCGGACCGGCCGCGGCCGGTCCTCAGCGCCGGCGCTGGAACTGGTTGACCAGCCGCATCCGGCGCGCGTTGGTGATGATGCCGGTGAGGGTGACCGCGAACGTGCGGATGGAGTCGGCGAAGTCCTCGATCCGCCACTCCTGGGGCCCGGTGTACCAGGCCAGTCCGTCGCCGGTCAGCTCCTCGTCCGTCAGGTCGGTCAGCGCCGCCGAGGCCAGGATGTTCGCCCAGCGGTCGACGTCGTCGAAGATGACCGCGTACGGCAGGTAGCGCGAGTAGATCTCCACGCGCTCCCCGGGCCGCTCCGTCGCCGACCGCTGGCTGAGCAGGTAGTCGCGGAAGCCGATGGTGTGCGCGAGCACCGAGCTGCCCAGGCGGGTCTTGGCCGGCATGTACTGGGCGGCGACCGTGATCGCGGCTCCGGCGATGACGACCGCGAGCCCGGTGAACGCCGCCGTGGTGAACATGGCCAGCAGCACGGTCAGGAGCACCCCGAGGGCGGTGATCGCCATGCCCATGGTGCTCCAGCGCCCGCGCACCTGGTTCGGGGAGCGCGCGAACCACCTCAGCCGCACCATGTCGCGGTACAGCTCCTCCCGGACCCGGTCCATCCGGGCGGGGAAGTCCGCGCACACGCGGGCCGTGCCCACCTGGGACAGGCGGACGGTCCGGCGCTCGGCGAACAGCGCGTCCAGCAGGAGCCACTCGTAGGGCCGCAGGCTCTCCCCCGGCGGCCCGTCCAGGCGCACGAGCCGCCAGTCGACCGACGTGAAGTGCTCGTGCGGCAGCTCCTCCAGCCGGATGTATCCGCGCACGGCCAGGTCCACGACCGCGCCGGTCAGATCGGTGATGTCGACGGTCTCGTTGAAGAGCGTGCCGATCTGGCCGGGGTGCACGCCGTCCGGCGGCTCGAAGCGCGCCCGTCCGTGCTCCCCGGTGGTCACGGGCGCCTGGTCGCCCCGGGCCGCCTCCTCGCGCAGGGCGCGCTCGTCCCGTCCGCGCACGCGGATCAGCACCACCAGGCCGCCCACCAGGACCACCAGCAGGAGGCCGAACACCCCGGCCGTCCACGGGGTCACCTGGAAGGACGAGGCCAGCGACCAGCGCCGGTCGAGGATCGGCTCCCCCTCGGCGGCGCCGGGCGGATAGGTGACGGCGATGTCGAGGCGGTCGCTGGGGCGCATGTCGGCCTGGAGGAAGTGCGCGACGGCCATGTCGGTCCCCATGTCGGAGGCCGTGCAGTACAGGGCGCTGCGCGGCTCGCCGGCGAGGCACGACAGGCCCTCCGGGGGCATCCGGGCGGT
This sequence comes from Nocardiopsis sp. NPDC050513, assembly GCF_044457925.1. NCBI lineage: Bacteria > Bacillati > Actinomycetota > Actinomycetes > Streptosporangiales > Nocardiopsidaceae > Nocardiopsis > Nocardiopsis sp. NPDC050513. Next base: position 291,634 of record NZ_JBITHK010000003.1, read on the forward strand.
GACGGTCACGTCCGTGGACTGGACGGTGTGGCTGTAGGCGCCCACCGCCCGCCACTCCAGTTGGACCCCCTGGGCGACCTGGCTGACCGCCCCGCGCACCCGGTAGCGGAGCACCACGGTCTCGGCGCCGCCGGTGGAGATGTGCGCGTACAGCGTGCCGCCCGCCTTCTCCGTCTCGACCACCAGCTCCTCGCCCGTGCCGTCGGCGGCGCCGACCCCGTGCACCTCGAAGACGCGGTCGTGCTCGGTGTCGTAGAGCATCGTCTCGGTGAGCGCCCGGGTGAAGGTCGTCGGAGCCCCGCCCTCGAAGGTGAGCGTCTCCTCGCCGAGCAGGACGCCGTCCTCCTCGAGGTGGAGCCGGATGTCGTTGGTGATCACCGTCTCGCCGGTCGAACTCCGACCGGCGGCCGCGCCGGGGGGCCCTTGTACTGTGGGTGCCGGTGCCGCCGCCGTCACGGCATGGGCCGCCCCCACGGGCCCGACGACGGTGACCACCGTGAACAGCGAGGAGAACACGAGAGCGGCCGCCGCGGACGCGACGGCCGGGCACCTGGAGCCGACCCACCACATGACGCGAGAGCCTATCCGGTCCCCCCGTTCCCCCCGTGCACTGACGCCCCTTCCCCGGAGCCGCGCCCACCGTCGCCGCCGGGTGGTCCCATGGTGAGCCCGTCCCCCGACGCGGGTGCCGGGTTCTGGTCGGAACGGCCCGGATTCGTCCAGCGGCTCGGGCTGTCCGCCTCGTTCACGCTGTGCGTCGGGCTGGCCGCGGTCGGGTTCACCGGGTTCCTCGCGACATCGGAGATGCTCGCCCCCGCGCAGGCCTCCTGGTCCGGCGCCCATCCGCTCGGCGCGGGGGGCCCGGACCCCGAGCCGACGACGGCCGAGGCCCCGCTGACCGACACCGGCGGCGACCCGCTGCTCGACAACGCCCTCTACGAGGTCGGCGAGCTGGGCGAGGTCACGTGCGTCGTCCCCGAACTGGACGCGGACGACCCCGCGTCGATGGAGGCGTTCGTGCACGCCGTCGCCGACTGCCTCGACCAGGCCTGGAGCGCGTACTTCGCGGAGGCCGGGCTGGAGTTCACCTCCCCCAACCGCGTGTACTGGTACGCCGAGGGGCACAGCCCGTGCGGCCCCTTCCCCAAGGAGGACACGGCGGCGTTCTACTGCCAGGCCAACCAGGGCCTGTACCTGGGGGTGGAGGACATCGTCTCGGCCTCGGCGGGCGCCGACCGGCCCGAGGCCTACACCTTCCTGCTCAGCCACGAGTACGGGCACCACGTCCAGGGCCAGTCCCGCATGCTCGCCGAGTTCCGGTCCGACCGCGCCGAGGCGGACCCCGAGACCGCCGACGAACTGACCCGCCGCAACGAACTCCAGGCCGACTGCCTCGGCGGGGTGTTCCTCGGCGCGTCCGGGGCGTCCCTCGACCTCGGCGCGCGGGAGCGGGCGAATATCCTCGACGACGTCGCCCGGCGCAGTGACCACGGAGCCGAGCGCACGCACGGACAGGCGTCCAGCGCCCGCCTGTGGACCGAACACGGCATGGACCGAAGGGACCCGGCCGCGTGCAACACATGGAAGGCCGACGGGGAGCTGGTGCGGTGAGAGGCGTGACGGACCCGGTCGGCCACCGGGCCCGCCAGGCCAACCGGCGTGTGCTCGGCACGGTGGCCGCCCTGCTCTCACTGCTCATGGCTCTGGCGGTGCTCTCGTGGTCCACGGTCGAGGACGGCGGGGGCGCCGCCTCCGGGTCCGCGGCCGACGGCGCCGACCGGTCCCCGCCCAGCGGCTCCGCCGACGCGGCGGACCTCGCACACCGTCCCGACCAGCGCGGACGCCCGTCCGGTCGCACCGCGCTGGTGGCCAATCCGCTCTACGACACCGGCCGCCTCAGTCCGCTCCCCTGCCCGGTGCCCGAGCCGGACGTCGAGGATCCCGACACGATGGAGGACTTCCTCCACCGGGTCGCGGACTGCCTGGACGACGCGTGGGGCACCCAGTTCGCGCGGGCGGGGATCCCGTTCGAGCCGCCGGACCGCGTGTTCTGGGACGAACCCGGGGTGAGCCCGTGCCGCGCCTACCCGTCCGCCGCCGGAGCCTTCTACTGCCGGGCCAGCCTGAGCATCTACATCGGCACCGCCGACGTGGTGGAGAAGTGGAACGGCGCCACCGACAGCGTGGTGTACGCGTCCCTGCTCGCGCACGAGTACGGGCACCACGTGCAGGGCGAGTCCGGCCTGCTGGACTACTACCACGAGCAGCGCCGTCTCGAGGTCGACGCCCTGGAGCGCAACGCGTGGACACGGCGGAGCGAACTCCAGGCCAACTGTCTGGCCGGCGCGTTCCTCGGCTCGGTCCGCCTCGGCTACCCGCTGGACGGGGACGATCTCGCGGCGCTCCTCGACGACGCGGCCGCCACCGCCGACCGCGAGGACGGCGACGAGGAGGAACGCACCCACGGGTCGGCGGACAACGGCGTGTGGTGGACCAGGCGGGGGTGGGAGGAGCAGACACCCGGCGCGTGCAACACGTGGGACGTCACCGACGAGTCACTCGTGCAGTAACGCTGTCGTGCGCTCACCCAGCGTGGCAGGATGCTGGATATGTCGGACCCCGCCCCGCCCCCCGGACTCCCCGCCGCCTCCGACCGGCCGAGCCCCGCACCCGAGCGCGTCGAGCTGCGCGTGCACGGCGTGGCGGGCGGCACGGCCGAGGAACTCCTCGATGTCGAACCGGCCATGCGGGTGGCCGGTGACGGCCTCGCGGGCTTCTTCCGCTGGCGCGGCCGGGACGACACCGAGACCGTTCCCGGTGTGCGCCGCGAGATCTTCGCGTGGGGGAACCTGACCTCGGGCAGTTCCTCGCGCGCTCTGTGGCTGCTGTTACTCCCGTTCATGCTGCTCAACCTGGCGTACTGGACGCGGCCGAGCCGCGTCGACCGGAGCCCGGGCGGCGCACGCCGGGCGGCCGACCACGTCTACGACGGCTCGGTCCGCCTGCTCGCACTGTCCCTGACCGTGCTCATCACCCTGGCGGCCGCGGGGATCGGCATGGACCTGGTCGCGTGGCAGTGCACGGCCCAGGCGGAGGCGTGCGTCCGCGCCCGCCCGTGGCTGACCTTCCTGGCCGCCCCCTCCTCACCCCTGTGGGCCCCGGGCACCGCCCTGCTCCTCGGCGCCCTGCTCCCGGTGGCCGTGGTCGCGGTGCTCTGGCACCTGTCGCGGCGCACCGAGGGCGAGTACGAGGTCGTCCGGGGACCGGTCCCCCCGGTGACCAGCGACACCGCCCCGCTCAGCCGCCCCGGCTTCTGGCACAACGGCGAGATCCTGGCGCGGCTCCGGTCCGCGCACATCGCGGTGGCCCTGGGAACGGTGGCCGTCCTGCTCCTCGTCCCCGCCCTGCGGCACGACCTCGCCGACGGCGGGAGCGTCCTGTCCGGACTGTCGGCGGTCGGTGCGGTTCTGGCGGTGCTCCTGGGGACGGTGATGATCGCGAGCGCAGGGAGCGTCGTGGTTCCCGACGCGGATCCGAGGCGCAACGGACGCGTGGACCGCGTCTGCCGGATGCTGCGGGACGCGGCGGTCACGGTCACCGCGGGGGTGGCCGCCTACACCGCGTGGCCGCGTCCGTCCTGGACGGCGTGGGGCCGTCTGCCGGGTCACGGCGCGACGCTCAACGCGCTGTTCACCGCCCAGGGACTCCTGGTGCTGGCATTGCTGGCGGCCTCGGCGGTGTTGTACGCGTCGGACCGCGCCCACGACCGTTCGGCGATGCGGGGTATGGCGGGACCGGCGACCGCCGCGCTGGGCGCCCTCCTCGGGGGCGGCTTCTCCGCCGCGCTCGTCTACCAGGGCTCGCTGTGGCTGAGCGGGTGCGACGCCCTGACTCCGGGCGGGCCCGCCTGCCTGGAGCTGGCCCCGCCGACGGCGTACTCCTGGCTGCAGCTCGCGTTCACCCTGGAGGCGGTGATCGCGCTGGTCGTGGTGGCCGCGATCGCGGTCGCCCTGCGCCGTGCCACCCGCGCCCACCTCCCGGCCGTCACCGAGCACTACGCCCGCAGTGTGCGTGACCGGCGCACGTGGGAGATCGCCCGCGCCCGGGCCATGGGGCGGATGACCGAGGCCCTGCCCGCCGTCCTGGCCGCCTTCCTGGCGCCGGCGTTGCCGTTGGTGGTGCTCGTCCTCTACTCGACGTTCTCCGGCGACGTGGCCGCGGGCCCGCGGCCCGCCGACACCGCGGTGTCCGGCGGGATCGAGGGGATCGCCCGGGAGACGGTGGCGCTGATGGTCAGCGTCGGGTCGGTCCTGGGCGGCGCGGCGCTGCTGGGTGTGGCCTGGGTCGGCCGGAGCGCCTACCGGGACCGCCCGACGCGGCAGGCGGTGGGCGTTCTGTGGGACGTGGGCACATTCTGGCCGCGCGTGGCGCACCCGCTGGCGCCGCCCTCCTACGCCGAGCGCGCGGTGCCGCAGCTGACCGCCCGGGTGGCGCGGCTGGTCCGCGACGGAGCCGACGTGGTGCTCTCGGGCCACTCGCAGGGGTCCGTGCTCGCCGCCGCCACGGTCTGGCAGTTGCCGGAGGACTGCGCGGGGCGGGTCGCGCTCGTGACCCACGGGTCCCCGCTCGACCGCCTCTACGCCCGCTACTTCCCCGCCTACTTCGGCCCCTACGCCTTCGCCGACCTGCGGCGCCGGGTGTCGGGCTGGCGGAACCTGTGGCGGGTCACCGACGCCATCTCCGACCCGGTGCGCACGAAGGAGCGCTCCGGCGACAGGCCGGACGTCCCGGAGGTGATCCCTCCGGCCGAGCCCCTGCCCGACCCCCGCGCCTACGACCCGCCGCCGGGCGAGGCGCTGCGCCCGGAGATCCTGCGGCACGCCCGCTACACGGACGACCCCGCCTACGCGGAGTCGCTGTGGAAGGTGCTGAACGATATGGGCGACCACCGCGCCTGAGGCCCGTCGCCCCGGTGAGGGCCGTGGCCGAACGGTCTACCAGGGGCCGTAGGGGCCGTTGTTGCGGCCGCCGCCCGCACCCTTGACCGCCGGGCGCACGTCGAGGAGGAAGACGAGGGTCGCGACCAGGCCGAGGATGACGAACATGCCGGTTCCGGAGAACACCGCGAGGAGGGACAGACCCGTGGCGGCGCCGGTGAGGATGAGCCAGAGCTTCTTGGTCTGCTTGTCCATCAGCTCGAACGCCTGGGCGGGTGTGCGGATCACCTCGATCAGGGCGTACAGACTGGCCACGAAGGTGACCAGGTAGATGGCCTGCCAGATCATTCCGAACACAACACACTCCCGACGACGCGTTCCGGCGGGGGTCCCGCCCGCTCTCCACGGTAAACGCACCGGGGCCGCCGATCGTGCCCAGCGGGGTCGGGCGTCACAGACGGGTACCCGGTGGGTCACACGGGGATGTGCCAGAGGCAGGTGACCGACGCGAGGAGGAACGCGGAGCCGCCCATGATGAACGCGCCCGCGTGGTACGGGAGTTCGGTGTCGGGACGCAGGAGCCGGTTGACGCGACGCACCACCCCGGCCTGGGCGGACGCCTCCAGGGCAGCCATCGCCCCGGCGGGCACCGGCGCGGGTCCGGCGGCGCCGAACCTCAGGAGTGCCATGGCGAGCTCGCGGGAGGAACTCGTCCGGCGGGCCTGGTCGTCGGCGCACATCTCGATGAGCAGGGCGACGCTCTCGTAGTACGTCCGGATCAGGGGGACGCGCGGGAAGGCGCGCTTGAGCGAGGAGAAGGGCAGCAGCACGAGGTCGTGGCGCTGGCGCAGGTGGGCGTGCTCGTGGGCCAGGACGGCGGCCAGTTCGCGGTGGTCGAGGACCGCGAGGGCGCCGGCGCTGATGACGACCTGGGACCGCAGCACGCCGGGCAGGCAGTACGCGGCGGCGGCCGGGTGGTCGACCACCCGGGCGCCGGGGACGTCGGGGTGTTCGCTGGCCACGAGTTCGAGGAGGTCGTGGTGGCGGCGGCGCACCCGCACGACGTGCACGAACGAGGAGACCAGTCCGTAGAAGAGGACGAGGGTGAGCGCGATCGCCAGGACCACGGCCGCGATGTGGCTGACGCCCTCCAGCCCGCGGGAGAGTTCGGTGAGCACGAGTTCACCGGACACGACGTCGGTGACCAGCGCGAGCAGGCCTGCCGCGGCGCCGAGTTCGTAGGTGGACAGTCCGTAGGCGAGCAGCGCGCCGATGGTGGACACACCCCACGCCAGGCCCAGTGCCTGCCAGGTGATCACGGCCGTGTAGGGGCCGCGCGACGGCCATTCCGCCCGGTGGAGGGCCTCCATGGCGAGCACGCAGCCGACCGCGACGAGGGAGAGGAGGGCGGCACTGACCATTCGGACTAGTTCCTTGGCTGCTCGATTTCCGCGAGTGCGCGCCGGAGCGCGTCAGCCTCCTGGCCGTCCATGGACTGGACGAAGGCGGCCAGGGCGGCGTCACGGTCTCCCGTCTGCCCGAGCGCGTCGAACATCAGCTCGGACACGTACGCCTCACGGCTGGCTGCCGGACGGTACCGCCACGCACGACCCTCACGTGCCCGGGTGACGACCTTCTTCTTGGCCAGTCGGTCGAGCACGGTCATGACGGTCGTGTGTGCGAGGTCGCGCTCGGCGAGGGCCTTGCCCACCTCGCGAACCGTCATCGGTTCGTTCTGCGCCCACAGTACATCCATCACCGCGCGTTCGAGTTCGCCTAGCCGAGTCATGACGTCGAGTCTACCGGGGCTAGTACTACAGTCTGTCGTACCCCCACGTTAAATCCTGGTCACCCGTGGGCAAGGGGGTTCCAGCCACCCGACGGAAGCGGGAAGGAAGGGAACATGGACCGTACACGGCGCACACGCCTCACCGTGGTCAGGGGCGACATCACCGAGCAGCGGGTCGACGCGATCGTCAACGCGGCCAACAGCTCTCTGCTCGGCGGGGGCGGCGTCGACGGCGCGATCCACCGCAGGGGCGGCAAGGCCGTCCTGGAGGAGTGCCGACGGCTGCGCGCCTCCCACTACGGCGGCGGTCTGCCGACCGGCCGGGCGGTGGCCACGACCGCGGGCCTCCTGCCCGCGCGGTGGGTGATCCACACGGTCGGCCCGGTGTACAGCGCGTCGGAGGACCGGAGCGCGCTGCTCGCGTCGTGCTTCACGGAGTCGCTCCGGGTGGCGCACGAGCTGGGCGCGGAGTCGGTGGCCTTCCCCGCGGTCTCCACGGGCGTCTTCCGGTGGCCCGTGGACGACGCGGCGCGGATCGCGGCGGAGGCGATCCACGGGGCGCGGGTCCGGGTGCCGGAGATCCGGCTCGTCCTGTTCGACGACCGCACCCTGACCGCCTTCCAGCGGGCCTTCGACACGACCTGACGCGGCGGCGGCCGTCCCCGTCGCCCTCACCGGCCCGGGTCGGCGATCGGCGGCGGGTAGCCGTCCGGCGGCTCCGGCTCCCGCCACGGTGTGAGCGCCCGCCTGCCCGGCAGGCCCCGCAGTTCCGGCACGTGGCGGCGGACGTAGTCGCCCTCGGGGTCGAACCGGCGGGCCTGGCGCAGGGGGTTGAACGCGCGGTTGGGCCTGGTGTCGTTCCCGGTCCCGGCGATCCACTGCCAATTGCCGTAGTCGTCGGCGACGTCCCCGTCCACCAGGTGGGCGTGGAAGTGGTCGGCGCCCGCCCTCCAGTGCACGCGCAGGGTCCGGGTGAGGAAGGCCGCGGTGATCATGCGCGCCCGGTTGTGCATGAACCCCTCCCCCAGGAGCTGGCGCATGCCCGCGTCCACGATCGGAACTCCGGTCACGCCCCGGCGCCAGGCGTCGAGGGCGTCCGGGTCCTCACGCCACCCGCGGTCCCCGCTCCGGTAGTCGCGTACGGGCAGTTCGGGAAAGGCGCGCGCGACCTGGTGGTGGAAGTCCCTCCACGCGAGCTGGCGGACGAACTCCTCGGTCCCCGCACCCGCCCGGGCGGCCTCGGCCGCCTCGGTGACCTCCAGCGCTGACAGGCAGCCGAAGCGCAGGTCCGCGGACAGGTGGGAGGTGGCCGCGGCGGGTAGGCGGTCGCGTTCCCGCGCGTACCGGACCAGGCCCCGGTCCAGCCAGGAGTCCAGCCGCGCACGCGCCGCCGCCTCCCCGCCGGTGAGGCGGTCCCGCGCCGCCGTCCCGATCCCCGCCGCCGCCAGCCCGTCCGGGACGGCGCCGGGGGCGACGCCCTCGGGCAGGCGCACCTCCCGCGGGGCGGGCAGGACGGCCCTGCGGCCGTACTCCGCCCAGGCTCGCCAGTAGGGGGTGAAGACCCTGTAGTGGTCGGCGCCCGCCGGGGTGACCTCACCCGGGGGAACCACCGTCAGTCCGGGGAACGGGCGCACGCTCAGACCAATCCTCCGCAGCAGGTCCTCCCGCCGGGCGGCGAGCCGGGAGACCCCCGCGGTCAGGAACACCGCCTCGGCGCCGGTCCGCTCCGCGAGCGCGCGGACGTGTCCGGCCGTGTCCCCCTCCCGGACGACCAGGTCGCCGCCGCGCGCCCGCAACGCGGCGCGCAGGCCGGCGAGCGCCTCGGACAGGTAGCCGCACCGGTTGCGGGCGGAGCGGCGCACGATCCGCGGATCGACCACGAACAGGGGCAGCACGGTTTCGCCGGCGTCGACGGCCGCCGTCAGCGCCGGGTGGTCGTGGACACGCAGGTCCTGGGTGAACAGCACGATGGTCGGCGACACCCATCCCCCTCACTCACGGCGACCGTTCACTGTCCGAGCGTAGCGGTGGCGCGGAGGGGATCCGCCCCGGATCCCGGGTAGGGGAACGGTATGTACACGGCACACGAGCCGACGGCCGCCGTCCGACCCAGGGTGGGGGTGTCGAGCTGCCTGCTCGGCGCGCCTGTCCGCTACAACGGGGGCCACTCCCGCTCACGGTTCCTCACCGACGAACTCGACCGCCACGTGGACTGGATTCCGGTGTGCCCGGAGGCGGAGATCGGTCTGGGCGTGCCGCGTCCGACGCTGCGGCTCCAGAGGCGCGACGGGGCCGACCGGGTGGTCTCCAGCGGGGACGGCGCCGACCGCACCGACGACCTCGCGGCCGTCGCCGACCACCACGTCCTCCCGTTGCGCCGGGCGGACGGCTACGTCCTCAAGAACAGGTCGCCCAGCTGCGGGCTGCTCGCCCTGCCGGTGTTCTCGCCCGACGGGAACCGGGTCGGCGGCACGGGCCGGGGCGCCTTCGCCGAGCGGTTGACCCGGCTCCTCCCGGACCTGCCGGTCGAGGAGTCCGGCCGCCTGTCCGACGCCGCGCTTCGGGAGCACTTCGTCCAGCGCGTCTTCGCGCACGCCCGCCTGCGCGCGCTCCTGGAGTCGGACTGGCGACCGCGCGACCTCGTGGACTTCCACACGCGCCACAAGCTCCAGCTGATGTCGCACTCGCCCGAGGGGTACCGCAGGACGGGCGGGATCGTGGCCCGGGCCGGATCGGCCGACCGGGACGAGACCGCCGCCGCCTACCGGACCGCGTTCCACCGGGCGATGGCGGTGCGGAGCACGCGGGGCAGGCACGCCAACGCGCTGCAGCACGCGTTCGGACTGATCAGCCCGCTCCTGGACGACACGCGCAGACACGATCTGCTGGCGGCGATCGAGGACTACCGCGCGAAGCTGTCGCCGTTGAGCGTCCCGGTCACGCTCCTGCGGCACCACTGCGCGGCCGAGGACGTCGCGTGGGTGCGCGAGCAGACCTACCTGCTCCCGTACCCGGACGAACTGCGCCTGCGGCACGCCCTGGTGGTCTGAGCCGGGGGCGGCCGCCGGATCACCGCGTGGCGGCCGGGTGCTCCCGGCGCCCCACGGGACACTCGGTGCGGAACACGTGGCTTGGGGTTCAAGCGGCAACCTCCACACACAAAGCCCTCGGTCAACTACAGTGAGTCACATTCCGTACCGCTCCGCCCCGCTGGGAGTGGATTCCGGTCAACCCCGACCCTGAGGTTTCGGTGTGTTCGCGACATTCTCCCGACGGGCCGTCGTGCTCGTCTCCTCGTGCACGGTCGTCGTCTCCGCGGCGGTCCTGGCCACCACCCCGCCCGGGGGGCTCCCCGGACAGCTCGGCGAACGCCTGCTCGGCACCGGTCCCGAGGTCGTCACCGGCGAGGTCCGCTTCCCGCCCGTGCGGGGCGAGACCACGCCCGCGCCGATCCCGCAGCCGGGCCAGGTCGCCGTCTGCGACGAGGCGGGACGGGACGAGGTGGTCACCCTCCCCGACCCCGGCGCGCCCGAGGGCGGCCGTCCCCTGTGGATCCGCCGCCCGCCCGGCCCCGACAGCGCCGACCTGCCCGTGCTGTACCTGCTGCACGGATCGGCCTCCACGCACCGCACGCTGATGGACGAGCGGGTCGGGGAGCTGCTGGACGAGCAGATGTGCCGTGCTGGGGTCGAGTTCGTCGTCGCCGCCCCCTACGGGCAGGTGGAGTGGGGGGCGACCACCGAGTGGGGGGACGCGGCGGACGGCTCCTTCGCGTTGGAGTCGTTCCTCACCGGCCCCGCGATCCACGCGGTGGAGGGCGACCACGTCCGGCCACGGGGGTTGCGCGCGATCGGCGGTTTCTCCATGGGCGGCTACGGCGCGGCGGCCGTCTCCCTGCGCAACCCCCGCCGCTACGGGCAGGCGGTGAGCTGGGGCGGGTACTTCCGGGTGGACGACCCGGACGGGATCTTCGGCGTCGACCCCCAGGACCGCTCCCCCGATCGGCTGCTCGACTCGTCGGCGGCACACCTCCGGTTCGTGCTGGTCGAGGGCGAGGACGACCACACGCCGCTCCAGGAGGGCAGCATCCACGGCGAGGCGGAGCGCTTCGCCGGGCTGCTCGCCGAGGCGGGTATGACGGTGGCCACGCTCAGCCCGCGCGGCGGCCACGACTTCCGGACCTGGACGCGGAGTTTCCCCGACACGGTCGACTTCCTGGTGTCGGGGTGGTCCGCCACCCCCTGATGCGGCGTGCCGCCAATACCAGGACCCTCGGACAATCCGGGTGGGAACAGTGTGTACCTTCGTCGCTGTTGACGACAGCGGCCGTATACACGATCGGAAGGGACCACCGGTGTCCGGAAACGTGCCTGAGCGAGAACAGACGGCGGTTCCGTCCCGCGTCGCGACCGTCAGTCTGCACACCTCTCCGCTCGACCAGCCCGGCACGGGCGACGCCGGTGGACTCAACGTGTACGTCGTCGAGGTGGCACGGCGCATGGCCGACCGGGGCGTGGCCGTGGACGTGTTCACCAGGGCCACCAGCGCCGACCTCCCCCCGGTCGTCGAGCTCGTGCCCGGCGTGAACGTGCGGCACGTGCCCGCCGGTCCCTACGGCCGCCTGGACAAGCACGCGCTCAACGACCACCTGTGTCCGTTCATCTTCGGCATGCTCCGCGCCGAGGCCCAGGGCGAACCCGGCCACTACGACCTGGTCCACGGCCACTACTGGCTGTCCGGCAGGGCCGGCGTCGTGGCCGCGCGCCGGTGGGGCGTGCCGCTCGTGCAGTCGATGCACACGATGGCGCGGGTCAAGAACGCCTCCCTCGCCGAGGGCGACTCCCCTGAGCCGGAGGCGCGGGTCCGCGGCGAGGACCAGCTCGTGCGGCAGGCCGACATGCTCATCGCCAACACCGACGACGAGGCCCGCCAGCTGCGCGAGTTCTACGGCGCGCGCGACGAGCGGATCAGCACCATCCCGCCCGGCGTCGACCTGGAGGTCTTCACCCCCGGCGCGCGCGACGAGGCGCTGCGCCGGATCGGGCTGGCGCCCGGAACCGAGCTCCTGCTGTTCGTCGGTCGCGTGCAGCGGCTCAAGGCCCCCGACATCCTCATCCGCGCCGCCGCGCGCCTGCTCGACCGCGACCCCTCCCTGCGCTCGCGCCTGGTGGTCGGCGTGGTCGGCGGCCTGTCCGGCGGCGGCACACGCGAACCGGGGCTGCTGGCCGATCTGGCGCGCTCCCTGGGCGTGGCCGACGTGGTCCGGATCGAACCGCCGCAGGACCGCGTGCGGCTGGCCGACTACTACCGGGCCGCCACGGCGACCGTCGTCCCCTCCTACTCCGAGTCGTTCGGGCTGGTCGCGGTGGAGTCCCAGGCCTGCGGCACACCGGTGGTGGCGTCGCGGGTGGGCGGACTGACCACGGCGGTCGCGGACGGGACCTCCGGGGTGCTCGTGGAAGGGCACGACCCCGACGACTACGCGGCCGTGCTGCACCGGCTGGTCACCCAGCCCGCGTGGCGTGCCAGACTCGCGGTGGCGGCCCCACGGCACGCGGCGACCCTGGGCTGGTCGCGGACGGTGGACGAGCTGCTGGACGTGTACCGGGAGAGCACCGTCCCGCGCCCGCTGCCGATGGCCGCGTGCCGGTGACGGATCGAGGGGAAGGAACCGACGTGGGAACGGATGCGGCGCGCGAGGCCGCGGCCCGGGCGATCGCCGAGGCGGTGGCCGAGGCCGGGCTGGAGACGGAACGCCCGCGTGAGGGCTCCTTCCTCGTCACCCTGCCGGGGACGGCCAAGCTCAAGACGCTGGTGTGGCTGGAGGTCGGTCCGCACAGCCTGACGCTGACGTCGTTCTTCTGCCGCCAGCCGGACGAGAACCACGCCGCCTTCTACCGGTGGCTGATGCGCCGCAACTCCGACATGTACGGGATGGCGTTCGCGGCCGACGACGCCGGCGACGTGTACCTGCGCGGCCGCCTGCCGCTGGAGGGGATCACCCCGGACGAGGTCGACCGGCTGCTGGGCTGCGCGCTCACCTACACGGACGAGAACTTCAACGCGGCGCTGGAGCGCGGGTTCGCGTCGGCGATCCGCAAGGAGTGGCGCTGGCGGGCCGAACGCGGCCACGACATGCGCAACCTGAGGGCGTTCGCGCACCTGGCCGAACCCGCGCACCACGAGTAGCGGACGGGGTCGCTCCCGAAGCGGGCGGGCGGGGTGGATACGCTGGATGCCATGGGAACTCTGGTACTGCTGCGACACGGTGAGAGTGTCTGGAACGCGAAGGGCCTGTTCACCGGGTGGGTGGACGTGGACCTGTCCGCCACGGGCGAGGACGAGGCCCGCCGTGGCGGGGAACTGCTCAAGGCCGCCGGGATCACCCCGGACATCGTCCACACCTCCCTCCTCAAGCGCGCGATCCGCACGGCCAACCTCGCGCTGGAGACCGCCGACCTGCACTGGCTTCCTGTCCAGCGCACCTGGCGGCTCAACGAGCGCCACTACGGCGCCCTCCAGGGCAAGGACAAGGCGCAGACGCGCGACGAGTACGGCGACGAGCAGTTCATGATCTGGCGCCGGTCGTACGACACCCCGCCGCCGCCGATCGCCGACGACGACCCCTACTCGCAGGCGGGCGACACCCGCTACGCCGGTCTGCCGCCGGAGCTGCTGCCGCGCACCGAGTGCCTCAAGGACGTGCTCGACCGCGCCCTGCCGTACTGGTACGACTCGATCGTCCCCGACCTGGCCGCGGGCCGGACGGTGCTCGTCGCCGCGCACGGCAACTCGCTGCGCGCGTTGGTCAAGCACCTGGACGGAGTCAGCGACGCCGACATCGCGGGGCTGAACATCCCGACCGGCATCCCCCTGCGGTACGACCTCGACGACCGGTTCGAGCCGACCAACCCGGGCGGCACCTACCTGGACCCGGAGGCCGCCGCGGCCGCCATCCAGGCCGTCGCCGACCAGGGCAAGAAGTAGGCCCGGCCCAGGCGTTCCGTGCCCGTGCCTCCGTCGGCGGCGCGGGCACGGCCGTGTCCGGGACCGGGCGGCGGGTGCGTCGGAGCCGTGCTCAGTAGACGAGGGCCTGGGCGCCCTCGCGCAGGGTCTCCTCCACGAACGAGGGGGCCCCGGCGATGCGCACGCCCTCGATGAGGTCCCCCTGTGCCAGGTCCCGGCGCGCCGCGCACTGCGTGCACACCGTCACCCGGCCCGCCGCGAGCACGGCGGCGAGGAGGTCGGCGAGAGGAGCGGCGTGCGGGAGCTCGAAGTCCTCCGCGCGGCCGGGGACGGCGAACCACGCCGATTCCCCGGTCAGCCACAGCGAGACCTCGACACCGCTGGCCACGGCGGCGGCGGCGACCGTGAACGCCTGGTTGCACCGTTCGGGGGCGTCGTGCCCCGCGGTGACCTTGATCACCATAGATCGAGACATGGTCGCCAGCCTACTCAGATTCCGAGGAGGACCAGGACGGTCCCGGCGAGGGCGCAGAAGGCGAGGGCGGCCGAGAAGGCCGCGGCCTCGCGGCGCCGGGGCGACAGCCGCACCGGCTGCGCGTCGACGCCGTGCTCGATGGTCAGACCGCCGCCCTCGGGGGCCGCGATCACCACGCGCCCGTCCCGGACCTGCACCTCGCCGGAGACGCGCACGCGGGCGCCCCGCCGGATCACCCACTCGCGGTACTCGAACTCGATGGTCTCGCCGCGGAAGACACCCGAGATCCGCCCGCGCACGCGCGGCAGGAGGTCGTCGGCGGCGGCCGCCACACCCGGTTGGGGGCGCCCCACCACGCGCTGCAGGCACAGTTCGGCGTCACGGGGCTCACCGTCGGCCGGGTCGACCATGACGCGGTCGCCCTCGTCGGCCGCACCCTCCGCGACCAGTCCGAACAGCTCCTCGGACCCGAACTCCGCGATGGGGTCGCAGGCCCGTTCCCGGACCGCGTTGGCCCCCCGGTCGCGGTTGAGCGGCCAGTAGTGCCGCAGCACCTCGTGGCCGTGCCACACGCACTCGGCCCCGGCCAGGCCGGAGCCGATCGTCCCGGCGGGACCGGGGGCGGCGACACCGGTCAGCGTGACCCGCTGGCCGACGTGCCCGGCCAGGGCGCTCGGGCGCAGGCGGGCCAGGCCGCGCTGACGCAGCCAGCGCCGCACGGCGAGGAAGGTCAGCGGGAGGAGGACCACCGCGGCGACGAGCATCACCGAACCGATCACCAGTAACACAGGCCGCCCCTTCGGAAAGTGCGTGGAGGTCGATGACGACGGTGGGCGTGACACCCCGTGGCCACACCGCGTCGGTGACCATCTTTACCAGCTCTTCGGGAAAGCCGGGCCAATTGGGCATGACCGGAGCCGTGCACGGGGGTGACCGGAGCGGGCTGTCACCGTCACCCTCCGGACGCGGCTACGCTCGGGGACCATGGACGCTGATGTACACCCCGATCTGGCGAAACTGTCCTTCCTGATCGGCCGTTGGGAGGGCGTCGGCGTCGCCGGATACGCCGACGAGGAAGAGTTCCAGTTCGGCCAGGAGATCGAGTTCGCGCAGCGGGGCGACCTGCCCTACCTGGACTACCGCAGCAGGGCATGGCGGATGACCGCCGAGGGGACGCTCGGCGAGCTGATCACCGAGGAGTCCGGCTACTGGCGTGCGCTGTCGGAGGAGGACACGGCGCGGTACGCGAAGGACGACGACGAGAACGTCATCCACCTCGAGGTGCTCATCTCCCACAACGAGGGCTTCATCGAGTCGTACCTGGGCAACGTGTTCGCGAACCGGGTGGAGATGGCCACCAGCGCTGTGATGCACACCATCACCGGACTGGAGGTGACCGCGTCGCACCGGCTCTACGGGCTGTTCGGTGACGACAGGCAGACCCTGGGGTACGCGTGGGACCTGGCGGCGCGGGGCCACGACCTCCGCTCGTACATGTCGGCGCAGATGAAGCGGACCGACAGCAACGACTAGCGCGGAACCCTGCCGGGGTCCGTCCACGGCACGGGCGGACCCCGGGCTGTCTCCCGCCGAGGGGGCGGGGCCGGTCGGACGAGGTCCGGCAGCCCGGGGTCCGGGTGTCCGTCTGGGATTCGCGGCGAACGACGTCGCGCGAACGCGTTGCGTCGCCCTAGCGGACGGCCACCTCGCCAGTCCTAGAGTCAATCATTTCTCGGACCACCTCCTTTCTTGCGTGCCACGACAGTACGTCGCCCGCGACGCCTGGGGCAAATGTTTTTCCTGTGGACATAACAGCAGGTCAAAGACGTGTTTCCGGTGCGCCCGCCGCTGCGGCTACCCTCGGCGGTATGACATCGCCGCTGCTGACCACACCGGGCGCCGTGACCGCCGAGTCGATCGACTCGGGCGTCGCCGCGCACTACGGCGACCCCGCCCACGAGGGCCGCGCCATCGAACGCTCCAGCGCGTGGGTGGACCGGAGCAACAGGGACGTGGTCCGGGTGAGCGGACCCGACCGCCTGGGGTGGCTCAACGATCTGACGAGCCAGCTCACGCGCGGCCTTCCGCCCGGAACCGCGACCGAGGCGCTGGTGCTGGACACGCGGGGCCACCTGCGGCACCACCTGTCGCTGGTGGACGACGGCGAGGCCGCGTGGATCCACACCGAACCCGGCGACGGGCCGGGGCTGGCCGCGTTCCTGGACTCGATGCGGTTCATGCTGCGGGTCGAGGTCGAGGATCTGAGCGCGTCGCGCGCGGTGCTGACGGTGCTCGGACCGGACCGCGCGGCGGCGGTCGCCGCGGTGGCCGCACGGATCGACGGCGTCCCCGTACGCGCCGCCGAGGGCGAGACCGACCTGTTCCTGCCCGCCGAACGGCTGGCGGACGCCGCGCGGGCGCTGACGGAGGCGGGGGCCCGCCCGGCGGGCATGTGGGCCTACGAGGCGCACCGGATCGCCGAGCACCGGGTCCGCCCGGGCGTGGACACCGACGACCGCACGATCCCGCACGAGGTCGACTGGGTGGGCCGCGCGGTGCACCTGGACAAGGGCTGCTACCCGGGTCAGGAGACGGTCGCCCGGGTGCACAACCTGGGTCGGCCCCCGCGCCGACTGGTGCTGCTGCACCTGGACGGGACCGCCGAGCGGCTGCCGGAGGTGGGCGCCGCGATCGAGCTGGAGGGCCGCGCCGTGGGGCGGGTCGGGTCGTCGGCTCGCCACCACGAGCTGGGCCCGATCGCGCTGGGCGTGGTGAAGCGGGCCGCGCCGACCGACGCCGACCTCGTGGTCGAGGGGATCGCGGCGGGCCAGGAGGTCGTCGTGGACCCGGACACGGGGGCCAACGCCCAGATCGACCTGCGCCGCCGCCCGAGGTAACGGCCGGGGCACCGGAGACCGCACCTCGCGGCAGTGGTGGGGTGCGGCACCGGTGACGGCGGGTCCGCCCCGCTGGGACGCCCGCCCGAAATTCGATGGCCGTGTGCCCGGGCGGAGCTCCAGACTGGGGGCATGCACATCCGCGTCGCCACCCCGGCCGACTGGCCCGCCATCTGGCCCTTCTTCTCCTCGATCGTCTCGGCGGGTGAGACGTTCACCTTCCCCACCGACCTCGGACGGGAGGACGGACGCGACTGGTGGCTGCTGCCCGAACCCGACCGGACGGTGGTCGCCGTGGACGGGAACGGGACGGTGCTCGGTACGGCCAAGATGAACAGGAACCACCAGGGAAACTCCGGCCACATCGCCAGTGCCAGCTACATGGTCGACCCCGTCTGTGAGGGCACAGGGGTGGGCCGTGCCCTGTGCGCGTACACGCTGGAGTGGGCCCGTGCGGCGGGCTACCGGGCCATGCAGTTCAACGCGGTCGTGGCGACCAACACGCGCGCGGTGCGGTTGTACACGTCACTCGGGTTCGACGTCGTGGGCACGCTGCCCGACGGGTTCGCTCACCCCGAGCACGGATACGTCGGTCTGCACATCATGCACCGGCTGTTGTGACCGGGACTCCTCGGAACGCGGGCATGGCGGCCCCCGCGGCGGATGCTCCGGCCGCGGGGGCCGTGAGGCGCCCGGTTCCGCGCCGCGCCCTCGCCCCCAGGCGTCAGCCGCTCAGGGCCGCGGCGAGGCGCTCCTCGTGCAGACGCTCACCCCAGGACGGGGCGAGCGGGGGCAGCTGGCCCACACGCCAGCGCAGCAGGAGGTCGGCCAGCGCCGGGTTGCGCGGCAGCGCCGGGCCGTGCAGGTAGGTTCCCAGGATCTGGCCCTGGTAGGCGCCCTCGGTGCGGTCGTCGTTGCCGATGCCGCGCACCGTGGCGGACAGCGGGCGCGCGGACGGACCGATCGCGGTGCGGCCCTGGTGGTTCTCGAATCCGGTGATGCGGCCCACGCCCAGCGAGGGGTCGACGTCGGCGACGATCTCGCCCACGGCCCGGGTCTGGCCGCGTCCGCTGCGGATGTCGAGGATGCCCACGCCTGGCAGCGGCTTGGCCTCGTCGTCGCCGTAGCTCTCGCCGATGATCTGGTACCCGGCGCACACGGCGAAGACACAGGCCCCCCGGGCAGCGGCACGGGCGAGGCCGCCGTCGGCGCGCAGGCGGTCGGCCGCGAGGATCTGCGGGCGGTCCTCACCGCCGCCGAGCAGGTAGATGTCGCCCTGCTCGGGCACGGGGTCGCTGGAGTGGACGTGCACGATCTCGGTGGGGATCCCGCGCAGCTCGGCACGGCGGCGCAGGATGAGGACGTTGCCCTGGTCGCCGTAGGTGCTCAGCAGGTCGGGGTAGATCCACACGATCCGCAGGGCGCTGCTGGTGTCCGTCATGAGTGTCTCCCCTACTGGACGCGGCCGTAGGCCGTGCGGATCTGCTGGAACGCGGTGTAGTTGGCGATGACGTCGACCTTGGTGATGTCGGGCTGCTCCGCCCTGAGCCGCTGCAGGACCTCGTCGACCCGGTCGGCGACCTCGAAGGCCACCCCGTCGGTCTCCAGCCGCAGGGCCAGGTCGGTGCGGCGCTCACCCATGATGAACACGCGGCGCCCGCGCAGCACCGTGTAGTCCACGTCCCAGAGCCAGGACGTGTCCTTGCCGTCGGGGATCTGCGCGTTCACGGAGAGGATGACCGGCACCCGGGGCGGGTCCAGGACCGCGAAGGACTCCAGCCATCCGGCCGGGTTCTTGGCGAGCAGCAGGCGCACCTCCACGCCCATGGTCACCACGGAGGTGTACCGCCCGGCGACGGAGGTGATCTCGCGGAGCCGCTCGACGGCGCGCACCGGGTGGATGCCGTACCCTGCCGCGGTGGCGGCGGCGATGGCGGCGTTGGACCGGTTGGCGTCACCGGGCAGGTTGAGCTGGAGCCGCACACGCTGGCCGTCGGGGCAGACGAGGGAGTCGGTGTCGTTCTCCACCCCCCAGGCCGTCTGGGGACGGGTCAGTCCGCACTCGGGGCACTCCCAGTGCGGGTCGACGTCGCGCTTGAGGTGACCGCCGCACTCGGGGCAGCACCAGGAGTCCTCCTTCCAGCGCTGGCCGGCCGAGACCCAGGTGGCGTTCGGCGCGCCCAGCCCCGCCCAGGCGACGAGGGGGTCGTCGGCGTTGGCGATGACGTGCGTGTCGGTCTCGCCGAGCGCGGTGCGCCACTTCTTGGCGAGGAGGTTGATCTCCGAGGCGCGGTCCATCTGGTCGCGGCTCAGGTTCATCAGCACCACGAACGCCGGCCGGGTGGCGCGCAGGACCTGCGGAAGGTACTTCTCGTCGACCTCCAGCACGCCGTTGACGGCGGAGGTGTTGTTGGACAGCGCCGTGATGTGCCCGGTGGGCATGTTCGCGCCGAACTCGTTGGTGGCGACGTCACCGAGCTCGCGCAGGGCCTGCGTGATGAGCTTGGTGGTGGTCGTCTTGCCGTTGGTGGCGCTGACCAGGGCCAGGCGGCGCCCCTGGGCGAGCTTGGCGAGCAGGTCGGGCTCGACCTTGAGCGCGACCCTGCCACCGATCACGGAGCCGTCTCCGCGTCCGGTCGCGCGCGACAGACTGGCTGCGCTCCTACCCAGTACCGATGCCAGTTGGGCGCGCAGGGGAAGCTCGCTCATCTACTCTCCAGGTCGCTGGATCGCCCGCGCCACCACGTGGCGGTCGCGGGTGACGTGTTGGGGCCAAGACTAGTGTCCACCTCGGGTCAGACCCGCCAGTCCAGGCGCTCGGGGGGCGGTCCCAGGTTGGGCGGCACCCGGTCGGGCACCTCGGCGCCGTCGGGAGCCCCGGCCGGCACCGGAGCCGAGCCCCTCCCGCCGGGGGGCGGATCGGGGAGCGTTCTCCGCGGCCGTGCCCCGTCGGTGCGGCGCCCCGGCGCGGAGGTGTGCCCCTCCCCGTCCGACGCCGCGACGGCGCCGTGTCCGGTGGTTCGGGAGTCCTCCACTGTGGCCAGGGTGGCTGTGGACAGGCTGAGGATACCCGGGTTGGTGTCGGTGAGAACAGGCCCGTCGTCGCCCAGGACCAGTGCCGCCGTGTACGGCAGCCGCCGCAGCGACCCGGCGTCCAGACCGATCGGCCGCGACGCTCCCTCTCCCTCCGCGCCGGCCCGGGCGGGCGCGTCGATCTCCTCGGCCTGCGCGGTGGCCCGCCCCCAGGCGGTGGCCGATCTCACATGGCGGACGAGGTCGAGGGGCGCGATCCCGGACGCCGCGTTGCGGATCATCGCCCCCGACTCGGTGTGCGGGGAGGCGAAGAAGCGGTCGTCGGCCTCCGCCTCGGCCTCGGGGTCCGGGTCGGGTTCGGTGACCGTCGCGCCCACCGCCTCGCCGATCACCTCGGTCAGCCGGTGCACGGTGAGTCCCCCCGCACCCCGCCTGGCGGTACCCGGCCCGGGCCCCGCGGCGCGCCCGCCCGGGTCCGGCGCGCCCGGTTCCACCCGCCCGTTCCCGCCTGGCGCGGACGTGCCCCCGTGCCCGCTCACGCCCGGCACCGAGGCCGCGGCCCGCTCGACCGTGTCCGCGGCCCCGCCGCGCTGGCGCATGACCACCGGCAGGCAGGCGGGATCGGAGAACCTGGCGAGGGCGGCCGGGGACGGGGTGCGGAACATGAGCACCACCTCCACGCCCCCCTCGGCGGCGGCGCGCAGCACCTGGTCCACCTCCCCCTCCGGCAGGCTCTCCGCCCCGCAGACCACGACCGTGCGGGTGCGCTCCGGGCGCGGCCGGGGCCGCCGCGCCGCGGCCGCTGTCGGCCCCTCGCGCGGGCCGTCCTCCAACAGCTCGCTGAGCGCCGCCACCGTGTAGGTCCCGTACATCCGGGCCGCGACCTCTCCGGACGCCCGGTCGGTGGAGATGATCTTGATCTGCGCGTACGTGCCGTCCTCGGCACGGGTGCCGACCGTCTCGAAGGGGCTCAGCCGCCGCTCCAGCTCCCAGGCCCGTTCCCAGACCCCCGGAGTGTCGGCGCAGCGTCGGCGCACCCGGGTGCGCTGGTCCGCGCTCAGCCGCACCAGCGCCGGGTCGTCCTCGGCCGCGTCGCCCTCGGGTGTGCACAGCGCGCGCAGACCGCCGATCAGCTCCGCGATCCCGGCGTCGGGACCGAGCACCTCCAACAGCCGCAGCAGGAGGGTCTCGTCGGCGTCGACGTCCTCCGCCGAGCCGGACGCGGCGGCGACCGCGGACAGGACCCGGGCCCGCTGGCCCGCGTCCAGGTTGGTCCCGAGGGTCATCCGGGGCAGGTCGGCGGGGAGCACCCAGCGGCGCGGGGCGACGGCGCACCGGCGTGCGAGCCGGACCAGCTCGCGGGCGACCGACCGCCCGGTGAGGTCGACGACGGTGAGGTCCCCGCCGCTCCGCAGGCGCGAGACTCCGACCGTGGTGAGCAGGGCGGACCACCCGACGTCGGTGCCCCCGACCACGACGACCGCCTCGCGGCCGGTCGGCACGGTGACCCCGTACCAGTGCGGCTGGGCCTCGTAGGCACGGCTGGCCGCCTGCCACTCCGTGTGCCTGCGGGCGTGGTCGCGTTGGCGCTCGCGCAGGGCGCGCTCGCGCTCCTCCCGCTCGGCCGCCAGCCGTTCCTCGGCTCTGGCCAGGCGTTGGGCGATGACCTGCCGGCTCTGCACCAGCGCGAACCCGACGGGTGCGGCGATGGCCGCGCAGGCGAACACGCCGCCCACGGCGAGGGCGGCGGGCAGGATCCGCTGTGACCACAGCAGGAGGAACAGGACGGCGAACAGGGTCAGCCCGACCAGCGCGATGTGGAGCGGCCGGTTGGTCTGGGCCTCGCTGTCCCGCTGGCCCGCGATCCACTCCTCGCTGAGGGTCCGCGTGTCGTCGGGCGCCGGACGGCGCGGGGCCGGACCCGGATGCGGCAGGAGGACGGCGTGCCGCCAACCGAGGTAGGTCCGTCCGGCCTCGCCTCGGGGTGAACCTTCCGTCCGTGGGGTGGGCACCGTCCGAACACCTCCTGACCGGCCTCGGTGAGGGCTCCGGGCGCACCCGGAGTGGGGCATGAGGCCGTGACCAGCCCGCCGAACCAAGTCAAGCAGGCCAGGCCACGCGCTGCCAGCCTCTCGCCGTCGCCTGTGGACAACCGGCGTGCCGGATCCGGCGCACCCGAGGTCGTCGCTCACCGCGCGGTGGGCGCCGGGACGCGTCCGGTCCACGCCCACACCAGGCACCCGAGTCCGCTGACCCCCGCCCCCAGGAGGCACACCGCTCCCCAGCCGAAGGCGGCGTAGAGCCCGGTCGCGGCGATCGCGCCCGAGGCGCTGCCGACCGAGTAGAAGACCATGTACCCGCCGATCAGGCGGCTTCCCGCCCCGGGACGCAGCGCGTGGACCAGGTTCTGGTTGGTGACGTGGACGGCCTGGACCGCCAGGTCGAGCACGACCACACCCGCCACCAGGGCCCAGAGCGACTGGCGCGTGAACGCCAGGGGAAGCCACGAGAGGGTGAGCAGGACCAGGCCGGCGCCGGTGGTCCAGTGGGACAGGCCCCGGTCGTTGAGGCGGCCCGCCGCCGTCGCCGCGACGGCTCCCGCGGCCCCCGCCAGGCCGAAGGCGCCGATCGCGGTGTGCGACAGGGACAGCGGCGGCTCGCTCAGCGGCAGGGCGACGCAGCTCCACAGGACACTGAAGGCGGCGAAGACCAGCAGGCCGAGCAGCGCGCGCACGCGCAGGAGGCGTTCGGCGGCGAACAGGGCGACGGTGGAGCGGAGCAGGCCCGCGTACCCGACGGCGGACGCGGGCGCGGTCCCGGCGGGGAGCGCCCGGTGCAGGACCAGGGCGAGCACGCAGACGAGTGCCGCCGAGGCGAGGTAGACCGCGCGCCATCCGGCGAGGTCCGCCAGAGCGCCCGAGACCGTGCGCGCCAGCAGGATGCCGACCACGATGCCGCCGGTGACGGACCCGACGACCCTCCCACGCCGGTCCGGCTCGGCGAGCGCGGCGGCGTGCGCCACCAGGGTCTGGGCCACGACCGCCAGCAGGCCCACGGCCGTCGTGCCGACCAGCAGGACCGCCGCGGCGGGCGCCGTGCCGCTGACGACCAGGGCCGCCGCCAGCGCCACCAGCTGGACCACGACCAGGCGCCGCCGGTCGAGCACGTCTCCGAGGGGGACGAGGAGGACGAGCCCGAGGGCGTAGCCGACCTGGGTGAGGGTGACGACGGCCCCGACGGCGCCCTCACCGACCCCCAGTTCCCGGCCCATCGTGGCGAGCAGGGGTTGCGCGAGGTAGACGTTGGCGACGGCCGCGCCGCAGGCGACGGCGAGGAGGAACGTGGCGCTCCTGGTGAGCGTGCCGCCGCGGGCCGTCCCCCGTGTGCGTCCGGTGTCGTGCGTCGACGGGGATCCGTCGTCCATCGGGCCTCCCTGGTTGCAAGTTGCTACCTAAGGGGACGATAGCCAGCACTGGTAGCATGTTGCAACCAACAAGCGCGGAGGGATCCCATGGTGAAGCGGACGAGGCTCGACGACAGCGACTGCCCGGTCGCACGGTCGGTCGACGCGATCGGCGACTGGTGGTCCCTGCTCATCGTGCGGGACGCCTTCGACGGCAGCCGCCGCTTCGGCGACTTCCGGAGGAGTCTGGGCGTGGCGAAGAACATCCTCGCCGCCCGCCTGCGCACCCTGGTCGAGGGCGGAGTCCTGGAGAGCGTCCCGGCGTCCGACGGCGGCTCCCACCGGGAGTACGTCCTGACTCCGATGGGGCGGGACCTGTTCCCCGTGATCGTGGCGCTGCGCCAGTGGGGCGAGGCGCACTTCTTCGACCCCGGCGAGCCGCGTTCGGAGATGCTCGACGCCCGGGGCCGCCCTCCCCGCGCGCTGGAGGTGCGGGCGGTCGACGGGGGCGCGCTCGGTCCCGAGGACGTCGTCGTCAGGAAGGTCGGGCGCCCGGAGGAGCCGTCACGGTGACGGCGCCCCCGTGTCCGCGCGGGGCTCGGGAAACGGCGGGGGCGCCGGTGCCGACGGTCGTCCCGTCCGCACCGGCGCCCCGCGCGTCCCGGTCGGCCCGGCGCTCACGCGCCGGTCGCGTACCCGGGTGTCAGGCCTGCACCTGGAGGTCGATCACCTTGCCGACCTCGGCGTTCACCGGGTACTCACCGGTGAAGCCCTGGGAGGCGAGGACCCGCACCTTCCACGACCCGTCGGCCGCGAAGAAGCGGAAGGTGCCCTCGTCGCCGGTGGCCACCTCGCCCACGAAGTCGTCGGACTCGTTCAGGAGCCGGGCGTAGGCGCCGCGCAGCGGCTTGCCGTCCCGGGTCACCGTGCCCTGGATGACCGCCTGGTCACCGGCGTCCACGTCGGCGAGGGCCACGCCCCCGACCGGTGCTCCGCAGCTGTCGCTCACTTGGCCTCCGCCTCTCCGAGCTCGACCGGAACGCCCACGAGGGAGCCGTACTCGGTCCAGGAACCGTCGTAGTTCTTCACGTTGTCCAGCCCGATGATCTCGTGCAGGGCGAACCAGGTGTGCGAGGAGCGCTCGCCGATACGGCAGTACGCGATGATCTCCTTGTCGAGGTCCACACCGGCCTCGGTGTAGAGCTCGCGCAGCTCCTCGGCGGTCTTGAACGTGCCGTCCTCGTTGGCGGTCTTCGCCCACGGGATGTTGCGCGCCGTCGGGATGTGGCCGGGGCGCTGGGAGGTCTCCTGCGGCAGGTGCGCCGGAGCCAGCAGCTTGCCGGTGAACTCGTCGGGCGAGCGGACGTCGACCAGGTCCTTGGCGCCGATGGCGGCGACGACCTCGTCGCGGAAGGCCCGGATGCCGTGGTTCTGCTCCTGGGCCGTGTACGAGGTGGCGGCCCGCTCCGGGACCTCCTTGACGAGCTCGCGGGAGTCCAGCTCCC
Source organism: Nocardiopsis sp. NPDC050513 (assembly GCF_044457925.1). Taxonomy (NCBI): domain Bacteria; kingdom Bacillati; phylum Actinomycetota; class Actinomycetes; order Streptosporangiales; family Nocardiopsidaceae; genus Nocardiopsis; species Nocardiopsis sp. NPDC050513. The sequence continues at coordinate 316,639 of NZ_JBITHK010000003.1, forward strand.
ACTTCTTGCGGCCGCCGTCCAGGAGACGGACGTTGTCGTGGCCGTAGAGCTTGAAGTACCAGTAGGCGTACGCGGCGAACCAGTTGTTGTTGCCGCCGTACAGGATCACCTGGTCGTCGTTGGCGATGCCCTTCGCGGACAGCAGCTTCTCGAACCCGGTGCGGTCGACGAAGTCGCGGCGGACCGGGTCCTGGAGGTCCTTCTTCCAGTCGATCTTGACGGCGCCGCGGATGTGCCCCCCGTCGTAGGCGGACGTGTCCTCGTCGACCTCGACGAGGACCACGTTCTCGTCGTCCAGGTGAGCCTCCACCCAGTCGGCGTCCACAAGGACGTCGGAGCGGCTCATGGGGAACCTCCTGTGATTCGTGATGCGGTGTCGCGTGTGCTGGTCGGTGCCCTCCGGGCACGCGTTCGGGCCCGGAGGTCGGGGGTCAGGCGATCAGGGTGCGGGCGGACGCGGCGTCCCGGCCCCGGGCTCGGCACAGCCTGGCGGGGACGGCGGCACGCGATGCGACGGGCCCGTTCTCCCGATCCGCTCCCGCCGGGCTCGTCTCCGCCGCCCGGCGGGAGCCGGGCACGGCGGAGCGGCCGTGGTTCACGGGAGGGAAGGGTGCCGGGACGGCGAGACGCCGCCCGCGAGGGCCGACCTGCATGGCGTGGAGTCCCCGACTGCGTGCTCGGATACGGACCGGTCGCACGGAGGGGGCGTGGGCTGGGAAGCCCGTCCGCCCTAGGGACACAGACAGAGCGCGGCGGCGACACGGCAGAAGTCCACTGCCCGTCGCTTCGTCAGATACGCGCTCGTCAAGGAAGTCACGTCCTAGACGCTACAGGTGGGCCGAGGTGTTTGTCACGGGTGGGCTGGATCACAGCGAGGGACGTCGGTGCCGGTGGGGAGGGTGCGAGGGGCCGGTTCAGGCGATGGCCGCACCGAGCGCGGCGATCACGTCGGCCTTGCGGGGCTGCCCTCCGCCGCCGCGCACGACCCGCCCCGAGGCGTCCAGAACGAGCACGGTGGGGGTGCCGCGAAGGCCCAGGCGGCGCACGAGGTCGAGCCGGGACTCGGCGTCCACCTCCACGTGCGCGACGCCCCCGACCATGCCCGCGACGTCGTCGAGGACGCGCCGGGTGGCGCGGCAGGGCTGGCAGAACGCCGTGGAGAACTGCACGAGCGTGGCCCGCTCCCCCAGGTCGGCGCCCAGGTCCTCGCGGTCGAGCAGCTGGCCGTCCCAGGGGCGCGCGGCGTGGTCCCGGCCGCCCGCGCCGACCTCGTCCACGGTCACGGATCCCCCTTGCGAGCCGATCAGGCCGCCTCGGCGCCCATGAGCGGGACGTCCTGGGCCACGCCGGTGATCCTCAGGCCGTTGGACGTGGCCTCCATGTCGGTGACGGTCAGGCCGAACGGCAGCGCGGGCGCCTGCACGCTGAAGCTGAGCATGCCCTCGACCATGGACGAGACGTCGATCGGCGTGTCGCCCAACTGCACGTCGACGGGGGTGAGCCGCACGGTGTCGCCCTCGACGGTGAACTCGCCGCCCGCCGACACCGACGTGCTCAGACCCAGCTCGGGAAGGGCCAGCTCGCCGACGATGCGGGGTTCCCCGTCCTCGGTCGTGACGGTCATGCCCTCGGGCAGGTGGGCGCTGAAGTAGGAGTAGGGGACCACGAAGGAGCCGTCGATCTCCCCCGCGACGACGGAGGGCTGCTCGAGCAGGTCGCCCAGGGGCGCCTCGACGTCGCTCGCGGTCGCCTCGATCTGCTCGACGCTGACCCCGGCCATGGCGGCGCTGTCCGCGGTGATGGTGATCCGCGAGTACTCGCCGCTGACGACCTGGGGCAGGAAGGCCCAGCCCTCGATGGCCACGTCCGGGTTCTCGGTCATGTCCAGCTGCTGCGCCGTCCGCTCGGAGACCACGCCCTCCGCGACGCCGCGCAGCGCCACGTCCGCGACCACCGCGACGACTCCGATGAGGAACAGCAGGACGACGAGGAGCTTACGCATGAGTCCCAGCACACTTTCTTTCGCTCAGGCGCGCCTGTCGGCCGGTCCGTCCCGCCGGTCTAGGTCACACGCCGTCGGCACCCGATGGGGCCGGTCATGAAAAACCTGTAGGGAAGCGTACTTCACCCGGATTGCGACGACGTGTGCCTCGGTGCGGTTTCCCACCTGCGCGAAAGACACCGGTTCGAGATCTCTCGCGCCGGGCGTCGCGTCGTGCGGCGTCGGAGACGCGTTCAGCGGGGCGTCAGCATGGCGGCGAGGCCGTCGCTGGCCGAGGCGCCCGACAGGGAGAGCTCGATGACGTTCGTGGCCACCACCTGCGACGAGGAGCGGCGGGCGAACTCCAGGGTGTGCGGCTGCCGCTCGTGCTCCTCGCGGGCCAGCTCGTCGCGGTAGATCGCGTAGACGATGCGCTGGAGGGGCGCGTTGGGCACCGTGTGGCAGGCGAACAGCAGCGTGTCCGGCTCGTGGTGGGCGACCTGGTCGACGACGGCGTCGGCGATCTGGTCGAAGCCGTCCTCCTGGCCCTCGGCGAGGGTGTAGATCGTGATCACACCGCGCAGCTTGGACGGGGCCTGACGCGCCGGCGGAGCGTCGTAGCGGTCGGGCTCTGGGTTGCGACGCCTGCGGCGCACGGGTTCCTCCTGGGGCTCGGCGTAGGACTCGAAGGGCTCGTCGGCGTCGTCGTAACCGTCGTAGCGGTCGTCGTGGCGACCCTCGTCGTAGGGGTCCTCGTCGTCGTAGCGGTCGTCGTCCGCGTACCGGTCCCGGCGCCGGGGGCGCGCGACCATCGCGGAGGCGCCCCACAGGGCCGCGACGGCGCCCAGCACCAGCAGCGGGCCCAGGACGCCCAGACCCGTGCGGCCGACGACGACGCAGAGCAGGGCGGCCAGGGCGACCAGACCCAGCACCGACAGGTCGGGAACCCGGTCGCGCCCGCCGTCGCGCCGGCGCAGGACCGCGACGAGCGCGCAGACGAGGAAGACGGCGACCACGACGTGCGCGCCGCCGATGAGCCAGCGGGGGATGATGTCGTAGTGGTCGGCGAGGGCCGGGAAGGCGCGTTCGAAGCCTCCGCTCAGCCGGTCCACGGACAGCACCACCAGCGGAACGATGGTGAAGGCGCTGAGGAACAGGCGCGAGGCGAACCGGCCGCGCGGCGACCGGACGCCGTACTCGACCGCGCCCCATGCGAGGTAGAGCGGGCCCAGGAGGCTGATGCCGATCTGGTGGATCCGGAAGGTGACGTCGCCGAAGCCGAGGATCGCGCCGATCACGGCGGCGCTGAGCCCGGTGGCGATGCCGAGTGCGGCGACCAGCCAGCCGATCCTGGCGGTGCTGGGACGACGCTGGGCGTACGCGGCGAGAGCCGCGGTGGCGCTCCAGGCCACCAACGCGCTTGTGAATGCCAGTCCTACCGTCACCATCCCGACAATGATGCTGCACATCGACGGGTGGATGTGCACGTCAGTGCGGCGACGGGGGACAGTCTGCGGGAAGATCCCGCAGAGTGGGGGCACAACCCGCCCGACTAACTGTGACCTTCATCACCAGAATTGCACCGGGGACCCAGTGATCCCACGGGACCCACCGGTGGCCGTAGGCTCGAGACCAGCGGGGAGCGTCACCCCGGACATGGAGGGCCGCCTCCCCCAGCCGAGCCAGGAGAGAACCGTGCCGTACGACGCGCCGCGCCCGCCCTCTGGAGGGCCGGGAGCCGCCTTCTTCGACGTGGACAACACCCTGATGCGGGGCGCGTCGATCTACCACTTCGCACGGGGCCTGGCGTCCCGCGACCTGTTCACCACGCGCGACCTGCTGCGGTTCGCGTGGGGACAGACCGTGTTCCGCGTGACGGGCGCGGAGCAGCCCGACCACATCAACGCCGCCCGCGAGGCGGCTCTGGCGTTCGTCGCCGGGCACGACGTGTCCGACCTGGTCACCCTGTGCGAGGAGATCTACGACGACTCCATGGCCGACCGCATCTGGGAGGGCACCCGGCGGCTCGTCCAACGCCACCTGGACGCCGGGCAGCCCGTGTGGCTCGTGACGGCCACGCCCGTGGAACTGGCCCAGATCATCCGCAGGCGCCTGGGGCTCACCGGGGCGCTGGGCACCGAGGCGGAGAGCGTCGACGGCGTGTACACGGGACGGCTCAACGGGGACCTGCTGCACGGTCCCGCGAAGGCCGTGGCGGTGCGCGCGTTGGCGCGGAAGGAGGGATGGGACCTGACGGCCTGTTCGGCCTACAGCGACTCCTCCAACGACCTGCCGCTGCTGTCGCTCGTGGGCGACCCGCACGCGGTCAACCCCGACGGCGACCTCCGCAGGTACGCGCGCGCGCACGCGTGGCCGGTGCACGACTTCCGCAGACACAGAAAGGCGCTGAAGGTGGCCGTTCCAGCGGCTGTGGCGGGCGCCGTCGCCGGGGGCATGGCGGTGCGGGCACTGCGCCGCCGCCGGGCCTAGGGCGCGTTCCGGCGGGCACTGCCCGCCGTGGGGGTAGGGACCGCGGGGTGGGGCGTCGGCGGGGTTCCGCCGCGGCGGCTCAGCGGCCCAGGGTGGCCCGGGCGAGCGCCAGAACGTGGACGGGGCGCAGTCCGGCGCCGCGCGGCGGCTGGGCGGAGGCGCGGCTGTCGGCGTAGGACTCGAAGGCCTGGGCCGAGGTGTAGGACGGCGACCAGCGCAGGACGCGCTCCAGAGGGTCGGTGTCCCAGCGGGAGGCGTCCAGGGTCGCGCGCACCGAACGCGCGGCGCTGGCGCTCGCGTAGGCGATCCGACCGTGGCGGGCCAGGCCGCGCAGGACGCGCAACCCCGAGGCGGGCACCGGAAGCCGCTGGCCGCCGATCCTGCGCAGGCAGTGCGACAGGGGCACGGAGTCCTTGGCGGCGACGTCGAAGGACCCCGTCTCCTCGCTCAGCGCCATCCGCACGAGCGCCTCGGCGCCGTCGTCCTCGTGCAGGAAGCGCACGCGCGGGTCGCGGCCGAGCACGGTGGGGACGACCCGGGAGTCGAGGTACCGGGTGAGGGGCGTGTCCGTGGAGGGGCCGATGAGGTTGGCGAACCGCAGGACCGCCACGGAGACGTCGGGTCGGCGCCGCTGGAGTCCGCGGGCGTGTCGTTCGACCTCGGCCGCGTCGTCGGCGTCCAGGGTGGCGCTGGAGCGGAGCACGATCCGGTGCACGGACGCCGATCGCTGGGCCGCGGTCAGGGCCCGCATGGCGCCCAGGAGGTGGTCCTCGCGGTGGCGCCCGCGGTCGGCGTCGAGGCCCAGGTGGAGGACGAGGTCGGCGCCGGAGTCGGCGACGATCTGGGGCAGGCTCTCGTCGTGGAGGTCGACGTGCGCGTACTCCAGGGTCGGGGCGCCGTCGCCGGACGCCTCCCGGGCGTTCGGGGCGTAGGTCGCCCAGTCCTCACCCGAGGGCGGCGCGGAGTCCACTCCGATGACCCGACGCACGTCGGGCGCCCCCCTCAGGGTCTGCGCGACCCTGGCTGCCATGGGGCTGGAAACCCCGGTGACGAGTACGACACGAGCCATGGCGAGACGTTCCTTGGAAGACGGGAGCCGAGATTCCGGGAGGTCAACGGACGTTCACCGAGAGGTGAAGAATGTGTCCGCGACTTGTGAACCACAACAGCGGCACACCCGGAAAATTCCTGCGCGGTGCTCGGTACCGCGCGGGGAGGGAGGGGTGTCTCCGCGTCCGAAGGCGCGCCCAGGGCCCGCCCACGCCCGCGGAGAGACGACGTTCGCCGCGACTTCCTACTTCTTGTTGCGACGCGCCACACGCGTGCGCTTGAGCAGCTTGCGGTGCTTCTTCTTCGCCATCCGCTTGCGGCGCTTCTTGATGACGGAACCCATGGGATCACCCTCTCGCTGACTGAGGTGCCGGACATGCCGCACCAGTGGGCGGTGCCTTGCCGGCATGGAGCTCGGATGCGGTCGCCGTGCCCGCGGGGCACCGACCGGCGCCGGGCGCGGGGTGGCCCGTGGGCCGGGGCGGACCCCGGTGAGGCCGCCGACGGAGGCGTACGCCCACCGCACCCGAAGGCCCAGCTTACCGGTACGGGCACGCGGTCAGGGTCACGCCCCCGGAAGACCCATCGCGTCGGTGTACAGCTCCGCGGCGGGTTCGGCGTAGCTCACGCTGGCCAACCGCTCGTCGACGAAGGTCAGTGACGTGACGCTCGCCAGGTTGCACTCGCGCCTGTCCGGTCGGTGCCACAGGCGCTTGCTCTCGGCCGTGCGGCGCGCCATCCAGATCGGGAGCTGGTGGCTCACGCACACGGCCTCGCGGCCCCACGCGGCACGCCGCGCGTCCTTGATCGCGTCGACCATGCGGCCGACGATCTGCGTGTAGGGCTCCCCCCAGGACGGGCGGAACGGGTTGTACAGGCGTCTGAGCACCCTGGGGTCGCGCGCCGAGCGGGCCGACAGCGACATGCCCTGGAACCGGTTGGCCGCCTCGATGAGGCGGTCGTCCAGGGTCACGGGCAGGTCGAGCCGTTTCTGGAGCGGGATCGCCGTCTCCTGGGTCCGGTCCAGCGGGGAGGAGAACAGGGCGGCCACGTCGTGGCCCTCGAACCACTCCGCGGCCATCTCGGCCATCTGTTGGCCCCGGTCGCTGAGGTGGAAGTCGGGCAGTCTGCCGTACAGGACCCTGTCGGGGTTGTACACCTCGCCGTGACGCAGCAGGTGCACGACGGTGGTCGTCGTCATCGTGGTCGTCCTCTTGATCCGAATCGCGGGCGCGCCTAGCCCTGGGCCTCCGCCGCGGCTCGCGCGGCGCGGGGTAGCGCCGAGACCACGCGGTCGATGGCGGCGTCGTCGTGGGCTGCGGAGAAGAACCACGCTTCGAAGGCCGCGGGCGGCAGGTAGACGCCCTGGTCGAGCATGGCGTGGAAGAAGGCCGCGAACGCGGAGGTGTCGGTGGTGCGCGCGGTGTCGAAGTCGTGGACGTCCTGGTCGGTGAAGAACACCGTGAAGAGGTTGCCGCCGCCCTGGACGCGGTGCGGCACGCCGGCCTCGCTGAGCGCCTTGGAGACCTCGGACTCGACCTGGGCCGAGACGCGGTCGATGTGGGCGTAGACCTTGGGGGTGGCGCCGCGCAGCGTGGCGATCCCGGCCGCGGTGGCCAGCGGGTTCCCGGAGAGGGTGCCCGCCTGGTAGACGGGGCCCTCGGGGGCGAGGCGGTCCATGACGTCGGCACGGCCGCCGAAGGCCGCCGCGGGCAGGCCGCCGCCCATGACCTTGCCGAAGGTCATGAGGTCGGGGGCGACGCCCTCCAGCCCGTACCAGCCGGAGGCGCTGACGCGGAAGCCGGTGAGGACCTCGTCGAGGATGAGGAGGGCGCCGTGCGCGTGCGCGATCTCCTTCAGGCGGGCGTTGAACCCGTCCTTGGGCGGGACGACGCCCATGTTGGCGGGGCAGGCCTCGGCGATGACGCAGGCGATGTCGTCGCCGTGCTCGGCGAAGGCGCGCTCGACGGCCTCGGTGTCGTTGTAGGGCAGGACGAGGGTGTCGGCGGCGCTGGCGCCGGTCACGCCCGGGGAGTCGGGGAGGGCGAAGGTGGCCAGACCCGATCCGGCGGCGGCCAGGAGCGCGTCCACGTGGCCGTGGTAGTTTCCGGCGAACTTGACGATCTTGCCGCGCCCGGTGAAGCCGCGTGCGAGGCGGATCGCGGACATGGTGGCCTCGGTGCCGGAGTTGACGAGGCGGACCTTCTCCACGGGCGTGCGCTCGACGATGAGCTCGGCGAGCTCGACCTCGCCGGGCGTGGGCGCGCCGTACGAGGTTCCGGCCGCGACCGCGTCGTGGAGCGCCGCGACCACGGGAGGCGCGGCGTGGCCGAGGACGAGCGGACCCCAGGAGCAGACGAGGTCGACGTACCGCCGGCCCTCGGTGTCGGTCAGGTAGGGGCCTTCGCCCTTGACGAAGAAGGGCGGGGTGCCGCCCACGGCGCCGAAGGCGCGCACGGGCGAGTTCACGCCGCCGGGGACGACGGAGGCGGCCCGCTGGAAGAGCTCTGCGGAAGTCTGTTGATTACCCACGTCACCAGTGTGTCAGCTGTGTCCGGTTCGGTGACCGTGACCCGCCCCGTATCGGTCGCGGTGTCGCCGGTGGTCAGCGGCGGAGGAGGGCGCGGACGAGGGCGTGGACCCGGGTGCTGGGGTCGGCGCCGGGGGGAAGCCGTTCGGCGCGTCGGCAGGCGTCCTGGAGGCCGTGGGCGAAGTCGCGGAAGTGCGTCCTGCCCTTGTCCCAGGTACGGAGAGCGGACCTGAGCACCCTGGCCGCCGCGTCTCCGTCGACGAGGGGCGCCCGGTGGTCCCGCAGGTGGAGGAGCAGCCAGGTCTCGAAGGTGGGAGTGGAGGGAGCGGACTCGACCCCCTGCCGTGTGGCCGAGGCCACGATCTCGGACACGTCCTCGCCGTCGGTGTCGAAGACCGCCCATACCTGTGTGTACTCGTCGCCGCGCGCCTGGGCGGCGCTTCGGACGACGGCCGCGCGCTGGGGGTGTTTGGCCTTCCTCGCGTGGACGGTGTGCAGGTTCACGTCCGGATGGCGCTTCATGGTGTCGAAGTAGCGCTTCTCCGTCTCGCCCTCGCAGACGACGAGGTAGACGTCCCGTTCCTCTCGCCGGGGACGGCGGCGCCGGAGGTCGGTCTCCTTCTCGCGCTTGCGCCGCTTGCTCACGTGGTGGCTTCCTCGGGCTGCTCGACGCGCCTGCGGAGGGCGCCCCGGAACAGTTCGTCGTCCACGTCCGGCACGGCTCCGTAGCGACCGGTGAGGTAGCGCCGGGCCCGGTTGTCGTCGGCGCGCGGTTTGAAGTCGCTGAGCGGGAAGAGCGCGGTCCGGCTCTGGTCGTCCTTCTCCACGAACCAGATGTGGTCGCGCCTGAGGACCTCCTCCCCGCGGATCCGACCGAGGAGGGCCGCGTCGTGGCTGGTGAAGATGAGTTGGGCGCCTCCGGGGTTCTGCCGCTCGTCCTGGAACAGGGAGATGATCCGTGCCGAGAGGTAGGGGTGCAGGCTGGCGTCGATCTCGTCGATGACGAAGACGCCGGTGGACTCCACGACGCGGCGTGCCTCGAACCCCATGGTGGCGAAGGTCCGGGTACCGAGGGACTCCTCCTCCCATCTCAGGGGCGTCGACTGCCCCGATGCCCGGTGGTGGAAGAGGAGGGTGGCACGCTGGCGTAGGACGAGATCGAGGGCGACACGCCTCCACCTCTCCTCCGGATGGCGCATGTCGATCGCGACGCCGCTGTCCTCGGGGTGACCGTGCTCCGCGAGAGCCCTGCGGAGGTTCTTCGCGGCGAGCTCAACCTGAACGTCGGCGTCGGAGGCCTCTCCGCCGTCCAGTTCCACCGACTCCACACCCGTGTCGGCCGAACGGAGGAGGTCACCCAGCTGCGACAGGCTCACGTCGGTCGCCGTTCCGTCGTGCACCCAGTCGGGGCGGTCCGAGCGACGCTCCGAGGCGAACACCACGCCCCGGGTGAACCACCGGTGGACGGGCATGACCTGCGCCTGCTTGGCCTGGGCCGCGACGGACAGGAAGAGGACGTTGGGGGCCGTGATCCCTTCCACCTGCCGGAGGTCCGATGACACGTCGTCGCCGAAGGTGAACGCGGTCCCGTCCCTCTCGAACACCACGCGCCTGCGTCGCTTGGGATAGGCGTACAGCCACTCTTCGAGCACGTGCTCGTCGTCGAAGGCGAAGCCGTACGTGTACCGCACGCCGTCGAGCACGAGGTCCACGACGAAGGTCGACGGTTCTTGGCGTGAGCGGGAATCGAGTCCGAACGGGTGGCGCCGCATCCCCCCGCCGGGCTCGTTGCCCCGGAACGACCACCGAACCGTGTCGCGCATGAGGGCGAGCGCGTCGAGGACGTTCGACTTGCCCGAGGCGTTGGCTCCGAAGATCCCCGCGACGGTGGTGGCCTCCCAGTCGGCCTCCCTGGGGCGGGCGTCGTCGTAGACCGGGGTGAGGAGGAGTTGCTGCTCCTCACGGATGGACTTGTGGTTCTCCACGCGGAAACTCAACAGCATGACGGACCTCCCCCTCGGGAACGCAGGGCTTCACGGCTTCTCGTGTGGAAAACCCACGCACCTGAAGTATGCCAACCCAGAGTTGGCGTAAACGTGCGCCCAGGGGGCGCCGCGTCCGGGGATCGGGTTCCGCGACCGCGCGGACCACGGCCCGCGACCGGCGTCGGCGAGGGTGTCGGGCGGTCCCGACCTGGGCCGGAGTTCTACCAGTGAGTAGCTTGGGTGGCGTACACCTTTGTCCACCGACCGGAGTTGGCATGGCGACGAACTTCACCACCGCGGACCTCATCGACGACCACGGCGACACGCTGCGCAGCTGTTCCACGCAGTTCCTGCGCCTCGGCCGCCGCGACCGCTTCTCCGGCCCCATCCGCACGGTCCGGTGCCACGAGGACAACGGCCTGGTCAAGCAGGTCCTCAACACCCCCGGCGAAGGCGCGGTCCTGGTCGTGGACGGGGGCGGCTCCCTGCGCTCGGCCCTGATGGGCGACATGATCGCCGAGTCCGCCGTGCGCAACGGCTGGGCGGGCGTGGTGATCCACGGCGCCGTCCGCGACACCGTCGCCCTGGGCGGGCTCGACCTGGGCGTCAAGGCCCTGGGCTCCAACCCCCGCAAGTCCGCCAAGGACGCCGCGGGACGGCTGGACGTTCCGGTCACCTTCGGCGACGTCACCTTCGTGCCCGGCGAGTGGCTGTACAGCGACGAGGACGGGATCGTCGTCAACGCCGAGCGCGTGTAGTCGCGGGCGCCCTCCGCACCGCCGGGAACCGCCCGTCTCCGCATCCACGCGGGCCGGGGTCGTGAGGGGGGCGCCCCTCCCGCCGTCCGGATCCGGTCAGCGGCCGTCCCCGGCGAACTCCTCGCTCGCGTCGGAGAGGATGTCGAGCACCGCGATCGGGTCGGGCAGCGGAACCGACCCGCCCTCGTCGTAGGGCGCCCGGATCCACGTGACCCGGTCGCCGGACGGCAGCACCGAGGGCGCGCCGAGCACGAAGCTGTCCCGGCAGTGCCACCGCAGGCCCGGGGTCTCCTCGACCGACTCGGGGACGCAGTCCAGATGGCACGACCACCACTCGTCCTCGTCCACCGGCGAGCGGGTCGCCACGAAGAACAGGTAGCGCGTGGACTCGACCGCCGCGACCGGTCCCGCCGGGACGCCCGCGCGGCCCATCCGCGCCAGGGCCATCACACCGGCCTCGCGCGGCACGTCGAACACGTCGAAGACCCGGCCGGTCGGCAGGATCACGTTCGCGTGGGGCGAGGCGGTCCACCACCGGCGGATGGTGTCGGTGTCGGTGCTCGCCTCCACGCCCCACGCCATGGTGACCGGGTGCGCCGCGGGGTCCGGACAGCCCATCCGGTCGCACGTGCACGCCCGGTCCTCACCGGGCGCGGCCCCGCGTACCACCGGCCAACCGAGCCGTGCGTACCGGAGCGCCGACTCCAGCATGCTGTCGGTCGTGTGGCGCCGTTTCCGTCGATAGAGCACCTCTGCCATCGAGCCCCCCGGTGGTCGTTCGTGATCGGGACGCGGCCGGTGGCTGGTGGCCCCACGCCCGGCGACCGCGACCGGCGTGGAAGGCCCGGCGCCGTCACCGGAGCAGACGCGCCGCCTCGGTCGCCCAGTACGTGAGGACCTGCTCGGCCCCCGCCCTGCGGTAGGACGTGAGCGTCTCGACGATGGCCCGCTCTCGGTCGAGCCAGCCGCGCTCCGCCGCCGCCTCGATCATCGCGTACTCGCCGCTGACCTGGTAGGCCGACACGGGTACGGGAGAGGACTCGGCGACCTTCGCGACGATGTCGAGGTAGGCCAGGCCCGGCTTGACCATGACCATGTCCGCGCCCTCGGCGACGTCCAGGGCGACCTCGCGCAGGGCCTCCCGGGCGTTGGCCGGGTCCTGCTGGTAGCCGGAGCGGTCGCCGAACCGGGGCGCGCCCTCGGCGGCCTCGCGGAACGGCCCGTAGAAGGCCGACGCGTACTTGGCGGCGTAGGCGAGGATCGGCACACCGGTGTGCCCGGCGCCGTCGAGCCCGGCCCGGATCGCCGCGACCTGGCCGTCCATCATCCCGCTCGGCGCGACGACGGCGGCGCCCGCGTCCGCCTGGGCCGCCGCGATCGACGCGTACCGTTCCAGGGTGCGGTCGTTGTCCACGTTCCCGTCGGTCGTCAGCGGACCGCAGTGGCCGTGCGAGGTGTACTCGCACAGGCACAGGTCGGCCATCACCACGATGTCCGCCCCGACCTCGGCCGACAGGTCGCGCAGGGCCGCCTGCACGACGCCGTCCGGGTCGTCGGCCGCCGAGCCGCGCTCGTCCTTGTGCGCGGGGACGCCGAAGAGCATGAGGCCCCCGACCCCCGCCGCGGCGGCCTCGACCGCGGCCTTGCGCAGGCTGTCGCGCGTGTGCTGCACCTGGCCGGGCATGGAGGAGATCGCCACCGGTTCGGCGAGCCCCTCCTTGACGAACATCGGCAGGATGAGGTTCTCCGGGAGCACCCGCGTCTCGGCGACGAGGCGGCGCATCGCCGCGCCGCGGCGCAGTCGGCGCGGTCGGGCGGCGGGGAACGCGGCGTCGTGGCTGGAGGCGGTCATCTGGGTGCTCCCGGGTGGTGGTCGGACATGGGCGGGCTCAGAGCTTGCGGCGGCGGCCGCGGCGCTTCTGGCTCGGCTTCAGGACGGGCTTGCCCGCCTCGACCGCCTCGCGCCGCTTGGCGGCACCGTACTCCGAAAGCGCCCCCACGAGGGCCGAAACGGAGGCTTTGGGGGCCACGACGTCGACGCGCAGCCCGAACTCGACCGCGGTCTTCTCGGTCTCGGGGCCGATGACCGCGATCACCGTCGTGTTGTGCGGCTTGCCCGCGATCCCCACCAGGTTGCGCACCGTGGAGGAGGACGTGAACAGCACGGCGTCGAAGCCGCCGCCCTTGATCGCCTCTCGGACGGGGGCGGGCGGCGGGGCGGCGCGCACGGTGCGGTACGCGGTGACGTCGTCGACCTCCCAGCCCAGGTCGGCCAGCCCGGCCGACAGGGTCTCGGTGGCGATGTCGGCGCGGGGCAGCAGCACCCGCTCGATCGGGTCGATCTCGGCGTCGTAGGGAGGCCACACCGACACGAGCCCGGCGCTGGACTGCACGTCGTCGGGCGGAAGCAGGTCGGGCTGGATCCCGAAGTCGCGCACGGCCCGCGCGGTGGTCTCCCCGACCGCGGCGACCTTCACCCCGGCGAAGGCACGCGCGTCCAGACCGTAGGACTCCAGCCGCTCGCGGATCGCCCGGACCGCGTTGACGGAGGTGAACGCCACCCACTGGTAGCGGCCGGTGACCAGGCCCCGGACGGCGCGCTCCATCTGCTGCGGGGTGCGCGGCGGCTCGACGGAGATCGTGGGGACCTCCTCGGGCACGGCCCCGTGCGCGCGCAGCCGCTCGGACAGCGCGGCGGCCTGCTCCTTGGTGCGCGGCACGAGCACCCGCCATCCGAACAGCGACTGGGTCTCGTACCAGGACAGTTCCGGCTGGCGGCTCACCGGCGCCCCGACGACCATCAGCGCGGGCGAGGTGAGGTGGTGCCCCTTGGCGTCCTTGGCCTTGAGCTCGGCGACCAGGCGGTTCAGTGTCGAGGTGACCGTGGTCTGCCGGGTGGTGCCGCCCGCGCGCACGACCGCCACCGGCGTCGTCGGCGGACGTCCGCCCGCGATGAGGGTCTTGCACAGGACGTCGATCCCGGGCCCCTGGTGCTCGGGCGGCTCACCGGGGGGAGCGTCGGCGCCCAGGACGACCAGCGCGGCGTCGCTGGCGGCTGCCTCGTGCCAGTCGACTTCGGCGCCGCCGTGCGCACGCGCGTGCAGCACCCGGACCTCGGGGTTGCCGTCGCCCAGGAGCGGGATCCCCGCGAAGGTCGGCACGGAGGTCACCGAGGAGATCCCCGGGACCACGTCGACGGCGATCCCGGCCTGGTGGCAGGCCGCGACCAGCTCGCCGCCCCGGCACCCGAAGAACGGGTCGCCCGAGAACAGCCGGACCACGCGCCGGCCCTCGCGGGCGCGCGCGACGGCGAGGGCGTTGACGTCGCCGCCGCACTCGTCGGCCTGGATGACGGACACGTCGTCGGAGCAGTGTTCGAGGAGCCCCTCACGGAAACCGGCGAGCTCCTCCCCCGCCGGTTCGCGGAGGGTGATGACCACGTCGGCGCGGCGGAGCATGTCGGCGCCGCGCAGGGTCAACAGGTCGGCGCTGCCGGGGCCGGAACCGACCAGCGCCACGTGTCCGGTCCGCGATGCGGCGCGCGACTCGTCGGGCTGGTGGTTGGCGTTGGCGTTCACGTACTGGCTCCTCGTGTGTGGTTCGCCTGCTCCCGGGGCGCGGGTTCCGGGACGGTGGCGATGCGGCGGGCAGGGCGTGCGATCGGCCCGCCGACCGGCTCCTACTGTGTCTCGTCCCTCTCGGTGAAGGCCGCGGCGACGATGCGGTCGGCGCCCTCGGCGATCATCTGCCGTGCGAGGTCCCGTCCCAGGCCGGCGGCGGCCGCCAGGTCCCCGGGGTTCTCCAGCGCGATGTCGCGCTCCCGCCGCACGGCCTCGCCGCCGTCGGTGGCGACGACGGCGGCGCGCAGGCGGAGCCGGCCGTCCCCGTACTGCGCGTAGGCGCCGACGGGCGCGGCGCACCCGGCCTCCAGTTCGGCCAGCACGGTCCGCTCCGCGACGACCTCGGCGCGGGTGGGCGCGTGGTCGACGGTGGCGAGGTAGGCGAGGTCGCCCTCGGCGCGCGCGGTGGCGCACTCGACGGCGAGGGCGCCCTGACCGGGCGCGGGCAGGACCTGCTCGGGCTCGAAGACCTCGGTGACGTCGTCGAGGCGGCCGACGCGGCCGAGCCCGGCGTAGGCCAGGACCACGGCGTCGACCTCGCCGGAGGCGACCTTGCCCAGGCGGGTCTCGGCGTTGCCGCGGATGGGCACGAAGACGAGGTCGGGGCGGAGCGCCGCGATCTGGGCGGCGCGGCGCGGGGAGCCGGTGCCCACGCGCGCGCCCGGGGGCAGGTCGGCGAGCTTGAGGCCGTCGCGGGCGCACAGGGCGTCGCGCGGGTCGTCGCGCTCGGGGACGGCCGCGAGCGTCAGGCCCTCGACGGGGGACGTGGGCAGGTCCTTGAGCGAGTGGACCGCGAAGTCGATGTTCCCGGCTTCGAGTTCGTCGCGCAGGGCGTTGACGAACACGCCGGTGCCGCCGAGCTGGGTCAGCTGCGCCTTGGTGACGTCGCCGAAGCTGGTGATGAGCACGAGCTCGATCGCCTGTCCGGTGCGCTCGGTGATCGCGTCCGCGACCATCTGGGACTGGGTGGTCGCCATGGTGCTGCGGCGGGTGCCGAGCCTGGCGGTGGTGCCGGTCATGACTTCTCCTGAGCGGAGGGCTCCGTGTGGGTCGGGCCCGTCGGGGCGGCGAGCGCTCCGGGAGCCTGGGGGTCGAGGTCGAACAGTTCTCTGAGGGCCGCCTCGTAGGACTCCCCGTCCGGCGCCTTGGCCAGCTCCTTGACGCGCACGGTGGGCCGGTGCAGGAGCTTGTCGGCGACGCGGCGCATGGCGCGCGTGATCTCCTCGCGGGCCTTGGCGCCGAGGTCGTCGGGCAGGCGGCCGTGCAGGCGGGCCAGCTCGGCCTCGACGACGTCCTGCGCCTGGGCGCGCAGGGCGACCACGGTGGGCGTCACCTGGTCGGCGCGGCGGACGGCGCCGAACTCGGCGACCTCCTCCTCGACGATCCCGCGGACCAGGGTGAGGGAGCCGGACCGGTCGCCGCCGCCGGAACCGGTGGCGGCGGCCTGGCGCAGGTCCTCGATGTCGACCAGGCGGGCGCCGGCCAGGTCGCGGACGGCGGGGTCGACGTCGCGGGGCAGCGCGAGGTCGAGGAAGACCAGGGGTCTGCCGCGTCCCCCGACGGCCGCGGCGACGGCGTCGGCGGTGAGCACGAGGCCCTGGGCTCCGGTGCAGGAGATGACGAGGTCGACGTCGGCGAGTGCGTCGGCGGCGGTCTCGAAGGGCACGGCGTGCGCGGAGACGGTGTCGTAGGCCTCGGTGAGGCATTCGGCGAGGCGGGCGGCGCGCTCCTGGGTGCGGTTGGCGACGACCACGCCGCTCGCGCCCTGGCGGGCGACGGTGTTGGCGGACAGGGCACTCATGGATCCGGCGCCCAGGACCAGGACGCGGATCCCGGCCAGGGGGGCGGGCGCGGGCCGGGCGACCTCGGCGGCGGGGGTGTCGGCGGGAGCGGCGGCGGTCACCCCGGACATGGGGCAGCCCGCGGGGGCGGCCACGCCCTCGGCGGGGGTGGTGCGGTCGACGGTGACCTCGGCGACGGCGGGCGGGGCGCCCAGGTGGCGGAGGGCCTCGGTGAGGCCGAAGCTGACCATGTCGGCCCCGGCGTGGTCGAGGTGGGTCTCGGTGTGGGCGCGCTTGCCCACGCGCAGGGCGCGCTGGCCGAGGTCGTTGAGGACGCGGCCGACGGAGGCGCCGTCCTGGCCCTCCTTGAGGGCGTCGCGGACCTGGCCGAGGATCTGGCCCTCGCCGACGACCATGGAGTCCAGGCCGCAGGTGACGGAGAAGAGGTGCTGCACGGCGCGGTCCTCGTAGTGCACGTAGAGGTGCTCGGACAACTCGCCCAGGGGCACGCCGGTGTGCCAGGAGAGGAGTTCGGTGATGGCCGCGACGCCGCCGTGGAAGGTCGCGACGTCGGCGTAGATCTCCGTGCGGTTGCAGGTGGAGACCACCATGACCTCGTTCACGGAGTCGGAGCCGAGCATGTCGCCGACCGCCCTGGTCCGCGTCTCCCCGTTCAGCGCGACGCGTTCGAGCAGCGCCACCGGTGAACTCCGGTGGCTCAACCCCACGGCCAGGACACTCATCCGAACTCTCCTATGCGGGCCCTACACAGCTTCGTCCATACTCGGGTACGGGTCGCCGGCCCCGTGGGCGGCCCCACCCGAGACGCGGCGCACGCTCGCTCATCGCCGCCGCGTGTGCGGGCCTCACGGCCCCGGTGTCGGTCTCACGTCAGTTCCAGTCCCGCCCTCCGCGCCCCGCGGCCGTCGCCGTCGGCCCTGCGCTGCGCGTGGAAGGCGAGGATCTGGAGTTCGATGGACAAGTCGACCTTACGCACATCGACCCCGTCCGGCACATTGAGCACCACGGGGGCGAAGTTGAGGATGCTCGTCACCCCGGCCTCGACGAACCGGCTCGCCACGCCCTGGGCGGACGCCGCCGGTGTCGCGATGACCCCGATGGACACGCTCTTGGAACGCACAACCTCCTCCAGGCTGTCAATATGCCGCACGTCGAGGGAGGCCACGCTCCGTCCGACCACCGAGGGGTCGGCGTCGAGCAGGGCCGCGATGCGGAACCCGCGTGAGCCGAAGCCCCCGTAGTTGGCCAGTGCACGGCCCAGGTTGCCGATGCCGACGATGGCCACGGACCAGTCCTGGGTGAGACCAAGCTCACGCGAGATCTGGTACACGAGGTACTCGACCTCGTAGCCCACCCCGCGCGTCCCGTAGGAGCCCAGGTGGGACAGGTCCTTGCGGAGTTTGGCGGAGTTCACCCCCGCGGCCGTCGCGAGCGCCTCGGAGGAGACGGTGAGGATCCCGCGGTCCTGGAGCGCCTGGAGTGCGCGGAGGTAGACCGGCAACCGGGCGACGGTGGCTTCGGGGATTCCCCTCTCCCGGGGCCGAGGCGGACGGCTTGTCACAGGCGGGCGCTCCTGAGCGGCTGTGGTGCGGACGGGGTGCGGGCCGTGAGCGGCGCGCCGTGGGGGCCGGTGCGTCGTCCTTCCCCGACTGGTCTGTGTTCCAGATTACGCGCTTGTGAAAGCACGCACAAAGTGGGGTCGGGTGTGACGCGGCGTTCATAAGTTCCCACGAATCGGGCGCGCGGGCGCCGCGCGGCGCGGCCGGGGACGCCCCGCGCGCCTCCGCGCGACGCCACGGCGGCGTCCGGTGGTACGGGGAAGCGGATTCCGGTCGCCGACCGCTCACCCCGCCTCCTTCGCGGAACGCCCCCGCGCGCCGCCGAAGCGGTATGGCCGAGGCACCAATTCCGGGCCGCCGGAAGGAATCCGATGGGAACATTTGTGCAGAATCGCCGGAATTCTCCCGCACGCGCACGCTCTCCCCCGCAATCCCGCCGCAAAGGCCGCATACGGACGCGGCGCGGAGCACGCGTACCGCGCCGGAACGCGCGAACCGGTGTGGACACCGACCCACGCCGACCCGGGCCCGGCACGGGACCCGCCGCGACACGCCCGACGCGCGGCCCGCGGTCCGGTCGGCCTCACGCTCCGATCGCCGAGCGCAGCCGGTCCTCGGCCACCCGCCAGAAGTCGTGCCGCCGCCCGTCCACGAAGGTCACCGGGATCTTGTCCCAGTACTCCTCCCGGTCGGCCTCCCCGACCTCGTCCAGCCGCACCTCGGCCCGCGTCACGCCGAGGTCGCCGGTGACGCGCTCGACGACCGACCACGCCTCCTCGCACAGATGGCAGTGCGGCTTGCCGAGCACGACCACGCGCGCCCGCCGCGTCCAATCCGGTGTTTCGCCCATGTCTCCTCCGTGTTCCGAACCGTTGTCGCGACCCTCACCCGCCCGCGAACGGCGGTAGGACCTCGATCACAGTGCCGTCCGTGACGGGGACCTCGCGGTGCGGCCGGCGGCCGACCGGCCGTTCGTCCACGAGAAGGGACGAAGCCCCGAGAACACGCTGGAAACGGTCGTCCGGATGCAGCCGGCAGGCCGCGTCCAGGGCGTCGCCGAGCGTCTGCGCCTCGACCCGTTCCTCGGCGGTTCCGGCCGCTTCCTTGGCCGCGGCCCAGTACCTGATAGTGCACTTCGCCATCTGTTGATTATCCTTGGTGTTGCTCGGAGGCGACGTATTCGACAAATCTTCACCGGGGGCAATGGCGCCTTCGTTCGTCCGCATCGCGCGGGGTTGACGAGAAGAGACGCATGAGCCATCTGCTGCTACTGACGAACTCGAACGAACCGTCCGACCACGTGCTGCCCGCTCTCGGACTCCTCCTGCACTCGGTGCGGGTGGCGCCCGCGGAAGCCGGTGCGCTCCTGGCCTCCGGTGCCAACGGAAGCTCCAGCGCTCCCGTCGACGCCATTCTGGTCGATGCGCGAACCGACCTGGCAGCCGCCCGGAACTTCTGCCGCCTGCTCGACACCACGGGACTGGACTGCCCGCTGCTGGTCATCCTGACCGAGGGCGGCGTCGCGGCCCTCACCCCGGACTGGCAGGCCGACGACTTCATCCTCGTCACCGCCGGTCCGGCGGAGGTCGAGGCCCGGCTGCGCCTGGCCGTGGGCTCGGCCGACGCGGGCTCCGACGACCCGGACGAGATCCGCCGGGGCGACCTGGTGATCGACGAGGCGACCTACATCGCCCGGCTGCGCGGGCGGATCCTGGACCTGACCTTCAAGGAGTTCGAACTCCTCAAGTTCCTGGCCCAGCACCCCGGCCGCGTGTTCACGCGGGCGCAGCTGCTCCAGGAGGTGTGGGGCTACGACTACTTCGGCGGCACCCGCACCATCGACGTCCACGTCCGGCGCCTGCGCGCCAAGCTCGGCGCCGAGTACGAGTCGCTCATCGGCACCGTGCGCAACGTGGGCTACCGCTTCGTCCCGGACCCCGTCGCCAAGCAGGCGCCCAAGGACGAGGGCGCGGAGTCGCTGCCCGCCGCCCGGACCCCGGAGACGAGCGGCACGTAGCGGGAGGCCGCGCCTCGGCGGGCCGCCGGAGACAGGGCGGCACCGGGCGCGGGGGGCGCGATCGGCGTGGCCGGGACCGACGGGGTCCCGGTCGCCGACTTCGCGCGGCGTCGGGCCCGCCCTGGTCGGCGGCGTGGGACCCGCTCGCACCCGGAACTCCGTACTCCCGCCGTGACCGCCCGTAGGAAATCGGGTGCGCAAGGCACTCGTCTTCGGAGGCTGGACGCCCTAGGATTCGTGGGGTACCCCGAGTCGGGCGAGAGCGGGCGCGGTGACACTCCCCTGGCCGGGTCGTACGCCCACCGTCCCGGCGCGCCACCGTAGGAGTGAATCGCACCGATGTCCACCCCCGCCGCGAGACCCCCGCTCCCCGCGCAGGCCCGGCCCCTGCGCGTCGCTCTCGGCACCACGTTCGTCGGATCGACGCTCATCGCCGTGGTGGCCCCCGCCTACGCCGCGCCCTCGCCCTCCGAGGAGCCCACCGCGGACACTCCGTCAGTCGCGGTCGCCTTCCACCACCCCGCCAGCGAGGTGGACCTCGGCTCGGACGCGCCGTCCAACCCCGTCACCGCGGTCAACGCGGGCGACCTGGCCGTCTGCCTCGTCGACCTGGCCGTGGAGAACGCCGGCTTCCGCGTCAGCGGCTTCGAGCCCCAGCGCCTCGGCCCCGGCGCGCGTGTGCCCGCGGGTGTGGTCGACGGCGCGCCCCGGCAGTCGGTCGACGTCGTGGCCGTCCTCACCTACGCCCCCACCGACGACCAGGGCGGGTGCGCCGCCCCCGACCCGCGGACCAGCGCCGTGACTGGGACGTGGTCGATCACCGTGATCGACCCCCGTCCCACGGACCCCCCGTCGCCGGACCCCACGGACCCCCCGTCGCCGGACCCGACGGCGTCCCCCTCCCCCACGCCCGAGCCCACCGGGAGCCCCAGCCCCACCCCGAGCCCGCCGGTGCGGCCCTCGCCGACCCCGACGCCCACCGGCGGACCCGGTGGCCCCGGGTCGGAGAGCCCCTCCCCGGCCCCCACACGGACGGACGAGGAGTCGGCCGGCGGCTCCGACGGCGAGCGGCGGACGGACGCCCCCGGCAACCCGGATCCGGCGAACAGCCCCACCTCCCGCACCACGTCGCCCCCTCAGACGCCCCGGCCCGGCGTGGACTCCCCGCCGACCAGCGGCGGCGACGTCCCGACCATCCCCGACGACACGGCCGACCTCCCCGACCTCTCCCCGGGCGGCCAGGACCTCGCCGAGCTGCCGCTCGTCACGCCGAGCGGCGACGACGCGGCCGCGACCGAGATCGCCGCCGACCACACCGACCTCCGCCCGTCGATGGCGCCGTCGATCCTCCTGGCCGCCGTCCTGCTGGCCCTGCTGCTCGTCACGCCGCTCGCCCCGGCCCGCCGGGTGCGGACCGGAAGCGGGTACCGGGGAAGGCGTCGCCGTTCCTGAACGGCACGTCCCCGACCCGGTACACCGGACGCGGCCGCGCGTCCGAGGCGTCATAGGCTTTCGGCATGAGCACCCCGCACGTCACCGACGACCTCGGCGCGGACCTGGCCGACCAGATCCTGGCCCTCGCCGAGGCCGCCCGCCGACAGGACGGCGTCGCCCCCCTGTCGGAACACACCGTCCTGCGCGTCCGCCACGGCGCCCCCGCCGGCAGCAGCCGGTTCCACGTGGTCACCCGGGACGGCCGGGCCGTGGGCTTCGCGTTCGTCGAACGCGTCGCGGGCGAACCCGACTCCGGCGAACTCGTGGTCGACCCGGCCCACCGCGCCGAGGGACACGGCGCCGCCCTGTTGGACTCGGTGCGCGACGACGCCGGACCCCGCGGCGTGAGGGTGTGGGCGCACGGACGCACCCCGCGGGCGGCGGACCTCGCCGCATCCCGCGGTTGGCGCCCCGTCCGCGAACTGCACAAGATGCGCATGCCGCTGCGCGACCTGCCCGCCGACGCGCGGGGCGGCCCCCGCACCGCGCCCGAACTGCCCGAGGCCGAGCTCAGGCCCGACATCGCCGACCGGGTCGGGGTGCGCACGTTCGTCGTCGGCCAGGACGAGGAGGCGTGGCTGCGCGCCAACGCCCGCGCCTTCGCCGACCACCCGGAACAGGGCCAGCTCACCCTCGACGACCTGCTCCAGCGCGAGGTTGAGGACTGGTTCGACCCCCACGGCTTCTTCCTGGCCACGACCGCTGACGGTGCGGTCGCCGCGTTCCACTGGACCAAGACGCACGCCGACGGGGCCGGGCTCACCGACGGCGAACCGGTCGGCGAGGTCTACGTCGTGGGCGTGGACCCCGACTGGCAGGGGACGGGGTTGGGCCGCACGCTCACCCTGACCGGCCTGCACCACCTGCGCGACTCCGGGCTCCCCTGGGTGCACCTGTACGTGGACGGCGACAACGGGGCCGCCGTGCGGCTCTACACCTCCCTCGGGTTCGAGGTGTGGGACACGGACGTGATGTACGCGCCGTCGTCGGAGGCCGCCGCCCCCGGGGCCTCCTGAGGTGCGACACATCACATTTACCGCCCGAACCCCTTGAGGCCACGGGAGTGCGACATGTCGTTCATCTCCCGTTCATCTTCTCTGGGATAACTGGTCACCTGCCCCGCCTACCTTCGCAGTCGGCGCGGAAGGGCCGAACCGCGCGTGGTGACCGTGACAACACGGCCGCCGACCGGCTACCTCTGATGCGTGGCGGACTCCCTCGGGGGCACACCCTGGCGAACGCCGCCGACCCGGACCCACGGCGCCCGGAGCCGCCGCGCGAACCCCGCGCGCCGATCCGGCACGCCCCAGGTGACCAGCCCCGACACCCTTTCCGAACCGGAGCCAATCCATGACGACCACGGACGCGCCCCAGGCGGCACCGCCGCCCACGGGAAAGCGCCGGATCGGCGACGCCGTCTTCGCCGGGCTCGCCCGAGGCTCAGGCCTCCTCATCCTGGTGATCCTCGCCGGGGTCGCCGCCTTCCTGGTCATCCAGGCCTGGCCCTCGCTCTCGGCCAACACGGCCGGCTTCCTCACCAGCACGGAGTGGGAGGCCAACGTCCGTGAGGCTCCGGCGTTCGGGGTCGCGGCCCTCGCGTTCGGCACCGTCCTCGCCGCCGCCATCGCACTGCTGCTGGCCACGCCCGTGGCGGTCGGCATCGCGCTGTTCATCGTCTACTACGCGCCCCGCCGGCTCGCCTCCGTGCTCGGCTACCTGGTGGACCTGCTCGCCGCCATCCCCAGCGTCGTCTACGGCCTGTGGGGCATCGGGTTCCTGGCCCCGCAGCTCGTCCCCGTCTACGGCGGACTGACGGAGTACCTGGGCTGGATCCCGCTCTTCACCGGTCCCGCCTCCACCTCCGGCCGCACCATCCTCACCGCCTCGGTCGTCCTCGCCGTCATGATCCTGCCGATCATCACCGCGATGTCGCGCGACGTCTTCAGGCAGGTGCCGCAGGGCCACCGCGAGGCCGCGCTCGCCATGGGCGCCACACGCTGGGAGATGATCCGGCTGGCCGTGCTCCCGTTCGGCCGCTCCGGCGTCGTCGGCGGCGCGATGCTCGGCCTGGGCCGCGCCCTGGGCGAGACGATGGCCGTCGCCATGATCCTGTCCCCGTCGCTCGTGATCTCCTTCGATCTGCTCCAGAGCGGCAACCAGACCATCGCCGCGCACATCGCGCTCCAGTACCCGGAGGCCACCGGGTACGGCGTGTCCGCGCTGATCGCCGCGGGCCTGGTGCTGTTCGCGATCACCCTCGCCGTCAACATGGGCGCCCGCTACATCGTGGCGCGCGGCAGCAAGGAGGCCTGATGAGCTCGACGACCACGCGGCCCTCCGGACCGGAGACCACCGCGGCCGCGCTCCGGCACGCGTCCCTGCCCCGCTACTTCCCCGCCGCGCTGCTCGCGTGCTCCGCCGCGGTGGTGGCCGGTGTCCTGCTGGCCTTCTCCTCGTTCGGCGTCGTCCTGTGGGCGCTGCTCACCGCGGTGGCGTACGTGGTCATCACCGTGACCGCCGCCGCACGCGTCGAGGGCGGCCGCAAGGCGATGGACAGGTTCGTCACGTCGCTGGTGTACGGGTGCTTCCTGCTCGCGCTGGTGCCGCTGGTGTCGGTGCTGTGGACGGTGCTCCAGAACGGCTTCGCCCGGTTCGACGGCTACTTCCTGTCGGTGTCGATGAACGGCGTCCTGCCGAGCATGGACGCGGGCGGCGTCTACCACGCGATCGTCGGCACACTGGCGATCACCGGGATGGCCACGCTCATCTCCGTGCCGATCGGCGTCATGACCGCCGTCTACCTGGTGGAGTACGCCAGGGGCCGGATCAAGCGCGTCATCACCTTCTTCGTCGACGTCATGACGGGCATCCCGTCCATCGTCGCCGGTCTGTTCGTGGTGGCCCTGTGGATCGCGCTGTTCGGCCCCGGCCACACCAACGGCGCCGCCGGCGCCCTCTCGCTCGCCGTGCTGATGATCCCCGTCGTGGTCCGCTCCAGCGAGGAGATGCTGCGCCTGGTCCCGCGCGACCTGCGCGAGGCCTCCTACGCGCTGGGGGTGCCCAAGTGGCGGACGATCACCAAGGTGGTCCTGCCGACCTCGGCGGCCGGCCTGACCACCGGGATCATGCTCGCGATCGCCCGCGTCATCGGCGAGACCGCGCCGCTGATCCTCACGGCGGGCTCCTCGGCGGTCTCGATCAACTGGAACCTGTTCGACGGCCAGATGATGAGCCTGCCGGTCTTCATCTACTCGCAGGTCCGCATGGGCGGTGCCGTCAACTACGAGAGGGCCTGGGCCGCGGCGCTGACGCTCATCCTCACGGTGATGCTGCTGTTCTTCCTGGCCCGGATGGTCGGCCGCGCGTTCGCGCCGAAGTCCACCCGCTGACCCCATACCCACCGCCCCGCGCACCGCGCGTCGAGCTCACTCACGAGGAACATCCAGTGGCCAAACGAATCGACGTCTCCGGACTCCACGTCTACTACGGCGACTTCCTCGCCGTCGAGGACGTGTCCATGACCATCGAGCCGCGGTCGGTGACGGCGTTCATCGGCTCGTCCGGCTGCGGCAAGTCCACCTTCCTGCGCACCCTGAACCGGATGCACGAGGTGACCCCGGGCGCCTACGCGCGCGGCAAGGTGCTCCTCGACGACCTGGACATCTACGGCCCCGACGTGGACCCCGTCCTCGTCCGCAGCGAGGTCGGCATGGTCTTCCAGAAGGCCAACCCGTTCCCGACGATGTCGATCTACGACAACGTCATCGCGGGCGCCAGGCTGAACAACAGGCGGATGAGCCGCTCGGAGGCCGACGACCTGGTGGAGGAGTCGCTGCGCGGCGCCAACCTGTGGGAGGAGGTCAAGGACCGGCTGCACAAGCCCGGTTCGGGCCTCTCCGGCGGCCAGCAGCAGCGGCTGTGCATCGCGCGGGCCACGGCGGTCAGGCCGTCGGTGCTGCTCATGGACGAGCCGTGCTCCGCGCTGGACCCGATCTCGACGCTGGCGATCGAGGACCTCATCCACAAGCTGAAGGAGGACTACACGATCGTCATCGTCACCCACAACATGCAGCAGGCGGCGCGCGTGTCCGACCGCACCGCGTTCTTCAACCTGGCCGGTCCGGGCAAGCCCGGCAAGCTCATCGAGATGGGCGAGACCAACCAGATGTTCACCCGGCCGGAGAAGAAGGAGACGGAGAACTACATCACCGGCCGGTTCGGATAACGGGCCGCCGCCCGCAGCCCGGCAGGGGGCCGGTGACCGACCGGAGGCCGGTTCGGGTAGATTGCCGCTCTGACCTCGGACAAGGGAGACCGTGTGCCCACTCCTCTCGTGATCGACACCGACACGGCCCAGGACGACTGCGTCGCCCTCCTCGCGGCGCTGCTCGACCCGGCCGCCGATCTGCGGGCGATCACGATGGTCGCGGGCAACGTCGGCTTCGACCAGCAGGTGCGCAACGCCTTCCTGACGCTCAACGTCGCCGGACGGCTCGGCGAGGTCCCCGTGCACCTGGGCTGCCGGGCGCCGCTCACCCGCGCGTGGGTCAGCGCCGAGAACGTGCACGGCGACGGGTCCGGCGGGCTGGACATGGACCGGACCGGCCTGGAGCCGGAGTCCGAGCACGCGGTGGACGCGCTGGTCCGGCTGGCCGCCGAGCACCCGGGCGAACTGTCGGTCGTGGCGATCGGCCCGCTGACCAACATCGCGATGGCCGCGGCCAAGGACCCCGACTTCGCGCGCAACGTCGGCGCGCTGTACGTCATGGGCGGGTCCAACAACGGGCGCGGCAACATCACGGCCGCGGCCGAGTTCAACTTCTACGTGGACCCCGAGGCGGCCAAGGCGGTGTTCGCGGCCGGGTTCGAGGTCACCGTCGTCCCGTGGGACCCGCTGACGCTGCGCCAGGCCGTGTTCGGGCAGGAGCGGCTGGACCGCGTCGCGGCGCTCGGGACGCCGCTGTCGGACTTCTTCACGGACGTGTGCGCGGCGACGCTGGAGTTCGACCGCAGCGTGGGGATCGACGGCACCACGCACCCGGACTCGCTCACCGCCGCCGTCCTGCTCCACCCGGAGCTGGTCCGCCGGTCCGCGCGCTACCACGTGGACGTGGAGACGGCGGGCGAGCTGACGCGCGGGTACTCGGCCATGTCCTGGGGCGTGCACGGCCTGGAGCCGAACGCCACGGTGATCGAGGAGATCGACGCGGAGGGCTTCTTCGCCTACCTCAGCGGCGTGCTGGCCACGCCGACCACCCCGGCCCGGGAGGTCCGCCGCTCGGCGTAGGGTGCCGACGCGCCCTACAGTCCGAGCGTCTTGCGTGCCGTCGCGATCTTCAACACGAGACGCCGCGGATCGTTCCGTACCGGTTGGAAGCCGTACTTCCGGTAGAAGGACGCCGCGGCCTCGTCGATCGCGTCCACGACGACGAGCCTGCCCGACGCCAGAGACGCCGCGGCCACGATCACCTCGAGTGCGTCCAGGAGGAGTTGCCCGCCGAGCCCCTGTCCGTGAAGCGTGTTGTCGAGCGCCAGCCTGGCCAGCAGATAGGCCGGCACGTGGGTCACACCCCCCGAGCAGCCCCGCGACACGTCATCCCGGTGGACGACGGAGGGCGCGAGGGCGTAGTAGGCCTTGGCGGAAGGGTCACCCCGAGCCACCCATACCTGGGTGCGAGCGGTGCCCGACGTCTGAGCCCGCAGGGCATGCGAGACGAGCCAGTCGTTCAACGAGGGCACACCGCAGTCGAACGCGGTCAGGTCGTGGTGCTTCGTGAGAGTCTCGGAATGCCAGTCGTTCATGACCGCCTGAACCGGCGGGGCCGTTGGGCCAGCGCCGCGAGGCGGGGGGCATCGTCAGGGACGTCCAGCGACTCGATCAGCTCGTCGAACTGCTCCGGATCCATGAGCGTCGCGTCGGACCTGGCCAGCACACGGTCGGCCGCGGCGGCGGCGGCGCTCAGCACGAACGAGGAGACCGGTTCGTTGAGCAGCTCGGCGGCCCGAGCGATTCTCTCCCGGGTCTCCAGGTCGGTTCTCATCTCCAGCCGTGCCGTCTTCGTCGCCATGACGCACCACCTCCGCCATGATCGTACGGCAGTTGTCCGTACGCTTCAACGGCTGTATGGACGGAGGCACCGGACAAGCCCGGCGCGCGTCTCAGCCGTTCTTGACGACGATCGTCTCGACGGTGTTGGCCACGTGCTCGAAGGCGTCCGCCGCGGTCTCCAGTTCCTCGATCACGTCCTTGAGCTTGAGCACCGTCAGCGCGTCGTACTCGCCGCTGAACAGGCGGGCGAGGAGCTTGCGGTAGATCCGGTCCGCCTGGTTCTCCAGCTGGTTGATCTCTATCCAGTACCGGGTCAGGTCCTGCAGCGTCCGCAGGCGCGGCATCGCCTCCGCGGTCAGTTCCGCGGCGCGCTCCAGGACCTCGATCTGGTCGATGATCCCCTTGGGAAGCCGCTCCAGGCCGTACAGCCCGATCAGGTCGACGGCGGCCTCCATCGAGTCCATCACGTCGTCGAGGTTGGACGCCAGCCGGTAGATGTCCTCCCGGTGGATCGGCGTCGCCGAACTCTTGTTGAGCCGCCGCATGATCGCGTGCGTGGCGTCGTCGCCCGCGTGCTCACAGGCGCGCATCTTCTCGCCGATGGCCTCGCGGTCGGCTCCGTCACTCATCAGCTCCACCAGCAGGCGAGCCGCGATGACCAGGTTGTTCGCCGAATCGGTGAACATCTCGTAGTAGCTGTCATCACGCGGGCGCAAGCGCAGGCGCACGTCGTTCTCCCGATGGTGCGGTGGTCTTCCTTCGTGGATGGTAAGTGTGCTGGCCAGCCGCTCGGCGCGGCGGCCCCGCGCGGAGGGGGTCCGGGAACCGGCGGGCGGGGACGTCTCCGAGCCGGTTCACCCTTCGTTCATCTCTTCAGTGTCGGTGCGCGGAACTCCGTGGCAAGCGGGTTCCATCGCATTCCTCCCAGTCTCAGTGACATCGGGACGGTTCGGGACGCTACCGTGTCAGGCCCCCTCTGGCCAGCGGTGCGCTGAGACAGGAATCACCCAAGCGTGCGGAGACCGGTGGACGAGTCCACCGGAGTTCTCCGATGTCCACCATCGGTCCATTCCCTCGACATGGCAAGTCTCCCTTCCCTTCACCGATCCGATACCAGCCTGTTCCCTTCCGTCGCTCCAGCGCGTGCGCCGCGGACGCACCGCACGGCGGCATGTGCGTCCGCGGCGCACGCCCTAGGCTGCGGACATGCCTTCCGCTCTGACCGCGAGCGCCCTCCGGCGGCTCCGCACGGCCCTGGACGACCAACTCCGCGCCCTGGGGGACCCGCCCTTCGGGGGTTCCGACGAGGAGGCCGCCGCGGCGTGCGCCCGCGCCGTCCTGCGCGCCGGCGCACCCCAGCGCGCGGCGGTCAAGGCCGCCGTCCGCGCCACCCTGGCCGTGCTGGCCGACCGCGCCCCGGGCAACAGCCTGGAGGTACGCGTCCCCCCGTACGGGGCCGTCCAGGCCGTCGAGGGCCCCCGGCACACCCGCGGCACCCCGCCCGGCGTCGTGGAGACCGACCCGCTCACCTGGCTCCGTCTCGCGACCGGCCGGATCCCCTGGGACCAGGCGGTCGCGGGCCACGACGTCCAGGCCAGCGGTGCCCGGGCCGACCTGTCGCCGTGGCTCCCCCTGTGGTCCGACCATCCCCCGGGTGGCGCCGACCGGACGGGCAGGCATTAAGCTGGGGTTGTGTCGTACTCCGACGGCCGGCTCTCCATGGACCTCGATCCGCTCGAACGCGGCCCGCAGGACGCCTGCGGTGTCTTCGGGGTCTGGGCGCCAGGCGAAGAAGTCAGCAAGCTCACCTACTTCGGTCTCTACGCTCTGCAGCACCGCGGACAGGAATCCGCGGGCATCGCGCTGAGCGACGGGGAGCGGATCGTCGTCTACAAGGACATGGGGCTCGTCTCCCAGGTCTTCAACGAGGCGACGCTCGAATCCCTCAAGGGCCACCTCGCGATCGGTCACTGCCGTTACTCCACCACCGGCTCCCCGGTGTGGGAGAACGCGCAGCCGACGTTCTACTCGGCGCGTGAGGGCGGACTCGCCCTCGGTCACAACGGCAACCTGATCAACACACCGGAGCTGGCGGCGATGCTGCCGGACTCCCGGCGGGGCGCCACCACCGACACCGAGGTGCTCACCAACCTGTTGGCCGACTACGCCAGGGCCGACTCCGAGCGCACGATGGAGGACGCGGCGCTGGCCCTCCTCCCCAAGGTGCAGGGGGCCTTCTCCCTGGTGTTCATGGACGAGCACACCCTCTACGCGGCGCGCGACCCGCAGGGCATCCGCCCGTTCGTGCTCGGCCGCCTGGGTGAGTCCTCCAACGCCGGGGGCTGGGTCGTGGCGAGCGAGACCGCCGCGCTGGACATCGTCGGCGCCACCCTGGTCCGCGAGATCGAGCCCGGTGAACTGCTCACCATCGACGAGCGCGGTGTCCGCTCCCGCCGCTTCGCGCCCGCCCGCCGCAAGGGCTGCCTCTTCGAGTACGTCTACCTCGCCCGCCCCGACACCACCATCGCCGGGCGCAACGTCAACTCGACCCGGGTCGAGGTGGGCCGCCGTCTGGCCAAGGAGCACCCGGTCGAGGCCGACCTGGTCATCCCGGTGCCCGAGTCCGGGACCCCCGCCGCGGTGGGGTACGCCGAGGCCAGCGGCATCCCCTTCGCCCAGGGCCTGGTGAAGAACTCCTACGTCGGGCGCACCTTCATCCAGCCCAGCCAGACCCTGCGCCAGCTCGGCATCCGCCTCAAGCTCAACCCGCTGCGCGAGGTCATCGAGGGCCGCCGACTCGTGGTCGTGGACGACTCCATCGTCCGCGGCAACACCCAGCGCGCCCTGGTCCGGATGCTGCGCGACGCGGGCGCCGCCGAGGTGCACGTGCGCATCTCCAGCCCGCCCGTGCTGTGGCCGTGCTACTACGGCGTGGACTTCGCCACACGCGCCGAACTCATCGCGGCGAACCTGTCCGTGGACGAGATCGCCGAGTCGGTCGGCGCCGACTCGCTCGCCTACGTGGACCTCGACGAGCTCGTCGCGGCCTCCGAGGTGCCCAAGAACGAGCTGTGCCGGGCCTGCTTCGACGGCGTGTACCCCATCGAGGTCGCCGACGACGCCCGCGGCAAGTACCTGCTGGAGAAGTCCTGCGGTACGCCCGAGGGCTCCGACCTGGCCACGAGCGACACCTAGCCGCGGCGCGGCGGACGGGGGTCCGCCGTGCCCGGGTCTCGGCGTGCCCCGAACGGGTCCGCCGTGCCCGCACCACCACCGAACACAGCACGAGGAGATCTCGCGTGGCAGCCGACAGCACAGGGGCGACGGGCGCGTACGCGGCCGCGGGCGTCGACATCGCCGCGGGTGAGCGCGCCGTCGACCTGATGAAGAGGCACGTGGCGAGGACCCGCCGACCCGAGCAGGTCACCGACGCGAGCGGCTTCGCGGGCCTGTTCCGCCTGGACACGGCCAAGTACAAGGATCCGGTCCTGGCGACCTCCACGGACGGCGTGGGCACCAAGGTGATGCTCGCCCAGCAGCTCGACAAGCACGACACCATCGGCATCGACCTGGTGGCGATGGTCGTGGACGACCTGGTGGTCAGCGGCGCCGAACCGCTGTTCATGACCGACTACATCGCCTGCGGCACGGTGGTCCCCGAGCGGATCGCCGAGATCGTCGGCGGCATCGCCGAGGGCTGCCACCAGGCCGGGTGCGCGCTGATCGGCGGGGAGACCGCGGAGCACCCGGGCGCGATGGAGCCCGGCGAGTACGACCTGGCGGGCGCGGGCACGGGTGTGGTCGAGGGCGACGCCGTCCTGGGCCCGGACCGGGTCCGCGAGGGCGACGCCGTCATCGCGATGGCCTCGTCCGGACCGCACTCGAACGGGTACTCACTGGTCCGGGGGATCGTGGAGCGGGCCGGTCTCGACCTGCACGCGCACGTGCCGGAGCTGGACGGGGTCCTGGGCGACGTCCTGCTGACCCCGACCCGCGTGTACGCCAAGGACTGCGTCGCCCTGACCGGAGCCGTCGAGGTGCACGCGTACTCGCACATCACCGGCGGCGGACTGGCCGCGAACCTGTCGCGGTCCCTGCCCGGGCACCTGGACGCGGAGCTGGACCGCTCCACCTGGGCGCCCGCGCCCGTGTTCGGCTACCTGGCCGATCGGGGGGGCGTGGCGCGGGACGACATGGAGGCCACGTTCAACATGGGCGTGGGCATGGTGGCGGTCGTCGCCGCGGAGGACACCGAACGCGCCCTGGGCGTGCTCGCCGACCGCGGTGTCCCGGCCTGGCGGCTGGGCGAGGTCACGACCGGATCCGGCCGGGCCCGCCTGACCGGTGAGTACCGGAGCGCGTGAGAAAGCGCACGAACATAGCCGGTGCGAACCACCTGAGTGGTTCGCACCGGCTATATCCACCTGTCCACCGGGGCCCCCGCCTGGGGGACCGGTGGGTGGTACAGGTCTGCTGTTGCTGTCCGAGCGACCTGACAGCCCCGGCAACGACTACTTGTCGGAGTCCGAGTACTTCTCGGCGAGATCCGCGTAACGGTCGACCAGCTCGTCGTGAGGATCCGCGTAGGGGTCGTCCGGACCCGACGATCCGGAGGGAGACCCCTCGTCCTCAGCGACACCCAGCTCCGACCGCAGCCGATCAAGATCGGTCCCGCCGGTGCTGTACTTGAGCTTCCGGGCGACCTTCTGCTGCTTGGCCTTGGCTCGGCCGCGCCCCATTGGCTCGACCCCCTCAACGATTGGGTTCCGACGAACCCCAGATCACTTACTAACCCGCGGTAACGGGCTGACGGCCGTCAAACGCGACTGACGACCGGCGTCAGCGTACGTACACGTACAACCGTACCTGGTCGCACCCCACCCTGCCTACGCCACCCGGGTGTGACGGGTGTGGTCCGCGCCCGAACGCCCTCTCCACGGGGGGTTCGGGGGTGGGTGCCACCCGCGTTGATCTGTGCCACGATGCGATCGTGCTGCCCTACACCGCTTACCTCCGGGTCTACCAGCCGATCGACGCGTTCGCTCCGCGTGACCGACGGTACTGGGAGGAGTACGCCGGATCGACGGACCGTCCCCGTCGGATCAACGCCCTGGCGGCCGAGCACGCCGAGAGCCTGGGCCGGCTCGTCAGCACGCCCCCGGTGGTGGCACCGGCCGAGGAGAGCCGCGACGCCTACCTGCGCCGGGTGGACGAGCGGCTGTACGTGTGCCCGTGGCAGACGCGGCTGCGCTCGTGGCGGGCGTTCACCGAGTTCACGGCCGCGACCCCGGTACTGGTGAGCGGGGCGTTCGTCCCCGAGTGCGAGGCGGACCGCGCCGAGGAGGGGTACCGGGAGTGGCGGGAGTCGGGGGCCGGGGTGCGGCCCGGCATCCTGTCGAGCAACTGGACGATCCCGGTCCCGTGGTTCGTGCCCTTCGAGGAGCGGGAGCGCTGCCAGGTCCTGTCGACGGACACCACGCGCGCCCTGTTGTACCTCACCCGCGTGTCCCAGGCGCGGCGGCGGCTGGACCGCACGGTCGCCGTGCTGCGCGAACGGATCGGCGAGCACGCGGTGTCCGCCTCGACCGAGCGGCTGGTGGACTGGCTCACGCTGACCGCGCACCCGCGGGCGCTGCTCGAACTGGACTACGGGGGCCTGCCCCACCTGCTGAGCGACGACCAACTGACCGCGGACCGCTCGGTGGCGGAGGTGTCGGAGGCGGTGGAGGCGCTCTCGGCCGGCGACACCGCCCGCATGACGGAGCTGCGCGAGCGGATCGCACGGCGGTGGAAGTCGGTGCGCGCCCTGGAGCACGCCAACTGAGGGTCACGGGTCCCCCATGCTTTCGTGGACACCGAACCCGCGCCTGTCGCGACCGGAGAGCGTGATCCGCGACACGCCACGCCGTGCGCCAACCTGGTATGCCAGGTTTCTTCTCAGTCACCGGACACCTTTCCGCACGTGACAACGGTGCGAGCCCGGACGTCATCCCCGCACGACACCAAGACCGGTGAAACTGGGCATAACGCCCGTTAGGGATCGGCGTAGACTGTAGCGAGCCCATCACTGAACGCACTCTGAGTAACGACGAAACCCTTGCCACACGGGGGATCCAGGCGGCTCCGCCCTCAGGCCGCCACCGTCGGAGACACCCTCCGCCCCCGCGGTCCGACCACCTCCGCACAGCGACCGACCAGCCAACCAGCCCACCTCCCCCAGCCCGAACCACGGGTTTCGGTCACGACCGCCTAGCACTTCGGACGCTCCGGATCGAGAAAAACGAGGCCCGAGAACGAAGTTTTGACCGAATACGCCACATGCCACTAAACGTGTCGCTAGAATCACTTAGCGTGACGCGGCCACGGGCGGCTTTCTTGGCCTCCCACGTGCAAAGTTGCTTGGAGTGGTCGCGCTATCACCTCGGGTGATGCCAATATGGACCCAGTGGAAATATTGGACATCCGGGCCAAGCGCCAGGAATAAGGCTCAAGGATCGGCACACAGATCCAGGAGGAGAGGCCGTACACATGTCAACTCGCACGCCCGAGGCGGAGCCCCTGTTGACCCCCGCCGAGGTTGCCACCATGTTCCGCGTGGACCCCAAGACCGTCACACGCTGGGCCAAGGCGGGCAAGCTGACCTCGATCCGCACCTTGGGCGGACACCGTCGCTACCGCGAGACTGAGGTCCGCGCCCTGCTGGCGGGAATCCCCAACCAGCGTACGGAGTGATCTCCCCGGTCTGTGCCGATTCCGGGGGGAACGGCCGGACAGGCTCCGGCTTCTGATACTGACACGATGGCGGGCGGGCTTCCGGGGAACGGGCCCGCCCGTCTCCGTCCCCACCCTCCGTCGACGCCTCCGGCGGGTTCCCGTTCCGCCCGCCGGTCGTCCCGCCCTGGGGGGGACCCTCGCGACGGCGGGAGGTAGCGTCCCTGAGCATGGCTCACGAGGACGTGTTACAGGACAAGCCGCACCGGCGGGTCGTGCGGGTGGGCGACACCGTCCGCCGGCCGGCGCGGCCGTGGACAGCGACGGTGCAGGCCCTTCTCGCGCACCTGGAGGCGGTGGGCTTCCCCTACGCGCCCCGCCCCCTGGGGTTCGACGGTCAGGGCCGCGAGGTGCTCAGTCACATCGACGGCGAGGCCGGCCCGGCGGGGTGGGCCAGGGTGGTGGACGAGCGGGGGCTGTCCGCCTTCGCCCGGCTGCTGCGCGACTACCACGACGCCACCGCGGACTTCTCCCCTCCGAGCGACGCGGCCTGGGCGGACGGCGCGGTCGAGTTCGGCGAGGGCCAGGTGGTCTGCCACGGCGACTTCGGCCCGTGGAACGTGGTGTGGCGGGGCGACCGCCCCGTGGGGATCATCGACTGGGACTTCGCCCGACCCGCGCCGCGACTGCACGACGTGGCCTACGCCCTGGAGTACGTCGCCCCGTTCCGCGACGACGCCGAGTGCGTGCGGTGGCTGAGCTTCCCGGAGCCGCCCGACCGCCGCCGACGGCTGGAGCGGTTCTGCGCCGCCTACGGCCTCCCGGACACCGTCGGCGTCGTGGACACGGTCGTGGACCGCCAGCGGCAGAACATCGACCGCGTGCGTCGGCTGGCCGCCCAGGGGCTCGAGCCGCAGGCCACGTGGGTCCGCGAGGGGCTGCTCGAGGAACTGGGGCGCCGACTCGCATGGAGCCGTGCGAACCGCGGCCTGGTGGGGTAGGTCGGCGCCGCACCCGGCTCTTCCCCCGCCCCGGCAGCGGGTATGCCCGGGACGAGGAGAGAGTGCCATGCGCGAACTGAGCACCCGGTGCTGCGTCGTGGGCGGCGGCCCGGCCGGGATGACCCTCGGGCTCCTGCTGGCCCGCCAGGGCGTGGACGTCGTCGTCCTGGAGAAGCACGCCGACTTCCTGCGGGACTTCCGGGGCGACACCATCCACCCCTCGACCCAGGAGCTGATGTACCAGCTGGGGTGGGACGAGGAGTTCCACCGCCTGCCGCACGCCCGGGTGGAGCGGATCACGGTCGAGTTCCAGGGCAGACCGGTCACCTTCGCCGACTTCCGGCGCCTCCCCGTGCACCACCCGTACGTCGCGTTCATGCCCCAGTGGGACTTCCTCGAC
Organism: Nocardiopsis sp. NPDC050513; assembly: GCF_044457925.1. NCBI lineage: Bacteria > Bacillati > Actinomycetota > Actinomycetes > Streptosporangiales > Nocardiopsidaceae > Nocardiopsis > Nocardiopsis sp. NPDC050513. The sequence goes on from NZ_JBITHK010000003.1 coordinate 352,086, forward strand.
TTCCTGGCCGCCAAGGGCCGGGAGTTCCCCTCCTTCCGGCTCCTGATGTCCACGCCCATGACCGAACTCGTGGTGGCCGATGGCCGGGTGACCGGCGTACTCGCCGAGGACGCCGACGGCGCTCTGAGGGTCGACGCGGACCTCGTGGTCGCGGCCGACGGACGGCACTCGTCCTGCCGCGAGCAGGCCCGGCTCGTCCCGGAGTCCGCCCAGCCGCCCATGGACGTCCTGTGGTTGCGCGTGTCCCGCAGGCCCACCGACTCCGTGCCCTTCTTCAACGCGGGCGGCCGGGGGCTCGTCGCGATCGACCGCGGCGACTACTGGCAGCTGGCCTACCTGATCCGCCCCGGAACCTTCGACGACCTGCGCCGTGAGGGTCTGACCGCGCTCCAGGAGGGGATCACCGCGCTCGCCCCCGACCTGGCGGACCGGGTGGAGGAGATCGCGGACTGGGACCACGTGCACCACCTCGCGGTCCGCGTCGACCGGCTGCGCCGGTGGCACCGGCCCGGCCTGCTGTGCATCGGGGACAGCGCGCACGCCATGTCCCCTGCCGGAGGAGTGGGGATCAACCTGGCGGTCCAGGACGCCGTCGCCGCCGCCAACATCGTCGGCCCCCGGCTCGTGTCGGACACGCTGTCCGAGAGCGACCTCGCCGGTGTGCAGGCGCGGCGGATGTGGCCGACCCGGGTCACCCAGACACTGCAGATCGCGATCGGACGCCGGCTCTTCCCCAGGCGGGCGCCCCGGGACGGCGACGGGGCCCGCGTCCCCTCGTTCGTGCGCCTGTTCCGGTGGTTCCCGCAGCTGAGCCGGGTCACGGGCCGCCTCATCGGCATCGGCGTGCGCCCGGAGCGGGTCCGGACCTGACCCGGGGAACCCCGTGCCCCCGCCCCGGGGCGGGGCGCTCCGGACACGGACGGGGCGGTGCCGGGACCACGCCGCGCAGCGGTCACGCGCGACCGGACGGGCGCGTGCCTCCCCGTGCTCAGTCCCCGATCTGATCGTCCAGGGCCGTGGTCCGTTTGCGCGCCAGGAAGGTCGCGGCGGTTCCACCGCCGACGGCGACCACCGCCGCGACCACCAGCGCGGCGAGCGAGCCGCCCGTCGTCGCCAGCCGGTGGTCCGAGGGGTCGCGGGTCGGGCCCGGGCTCGGCTTCGGGGAGGACGTGGGGCTGGCGGTCGGGGTCGGGGACGGGCTCGGCGAACGGTCGCCGCCGCCCGGGTCCCCGGTGGCGCCCGGCTCGTACGTCGAGCCCAGCGCCCGCGCCTCCGCGAACTCCACGACCAGCCGGTCGGCGTCCTCGTCGCCGACCTGGACCCACACGGTCAGCCACGACCGCACGCCCTGTCCGTCCCAGCCCTCGTCCTCGTCCTCGAACGTGGACTCGTTGACCGCGAAACCGACGCTGACCCGGAACTCCTCGATCACCGCCCCCTCCTCGTCCAGGTAGGCGACGCGGTCGTCCACCACGTATCCGGTGTCGCTGTCCTCCACGGACTCCACGTCGACGCCGAACGCGGTCAGCTCCCCGTACTCCAGCGACGCCTCCGTGCGGCCGTCGTATCCGGCGGAGGCGCTCGACACCACGTCGGTAAGGCTGAACCCGACCGTGTCGACGTCACCGGCCACGGTCGCGGCCACGCCGCCGTCCAGGAACAGCACGTCGTCGGCGGCACCGGAGGTGGGGGTCTCGGCCGGCTCCGGGCCGGTGTCCGGCGAGGCGGTCTCGCCGTCGAGCGGGTCCCCGTCTCCGCTGGGCTCCTGGCCCGGCTCCCCGGCCGACGGACCGGGGTCGGGGGGTGCGGTCTCGGCGGCGGTCGGCGTGGCTTCCGGAGCGCTCGGGGACTCCGGCGCCGACGGGGAGGCGGTGGCGTCCGGACCGCTGCCGCCCGCCCCCTCGTCCGGCGCGGCGGCGGTGGTCACCGGCGCCCAGCCCTCCGGGGGTTCGACCAGGCCGAGGTCGACGAGGTCGGCCGCGCCCAGGCGGACGGTCGCCGTCTCCAGGGTGGTCGTCGCGTGCGCGCCCTCGGCGTCGATCGACGCGCCGGCCTCCCCGCTGATCGTCGCGTAGGGGGCGAGCGGGCCGAGGAGGATCCCGGTCGCGGCGGTGTCCTCGACGTCGTCGCCGAAGGCGGTGGCCGTCGCGTGGGCGGCGAGGAGGTCGCCGTCGGCCGCCCTCGCCTGGGCCGTGCCCCACACGAGTTCGTCCGCGACCGCGGGAGTCGCGAAGGCGGCGCCGAACGCACCGAGAGCGGTGAACAGGGCACCGGCTCCGAGGAGCCGACGAGCGGTCAACTTGGGGGGAGTCACCACGACACTCCTGTCGTCTCAGGGGGATGCCGGGTCCGGTTCACGCCGGGGTCCGCCGCTGGGGCGGGGGTCGGCGACAACCGGTCGGCCGGGGGGAGGGAGCGTGGAACGGGGGGTGGCGGGGCCGGGGTCGCACGCGTTCGGGAGGCGTTCCAGGACCGCTCGCGGCGCCGGGGCCGCGCTGTCGGTGGGCCCGGTCGCGCGTGCTGTCCACCGCCCCGGATACGGCATTGGGTCGTCCTCGCTTCCTCGACGACCGGACAACGGCGGACGAGCGCGGGAAGTTCCGTGGCCGACGGCGACGCGAAGGGCCCCGGGGCGTTCACCCCGGGGCCCTCAGGCACGGATCAGGCGTTCCGACGCCTCGACGGCTCTCGCCGACCGACTCAGCCCTCGCTGGACTCGTCGGCGGCGGGCGCGTTCTTCCGGCGGCGGGCGAAGAAGGCGGCGAGGCCACCGCCGGTGGCGATCGCGGCGCCGGCGGCGATCAGGCCGACGACCGGGGAACCGGTCTGGGCGAGCGACTCGGAGCCGCGCTGCTCGGGCTTGGCCGCGGGCTTCTCGCGCTCGGCGGGCGGGTTCTGCTCGTCGGCGTCGCCGTTGTCCTGGCCGTCGTCGCCGTCGCCGCCGTCGTGCGTCTCCTCGGTGATGCTGGCGATGGTCTCACCCAGCGGGTGGGAGACCGCGAACTGCTCGGGCACGGAGAGTTCGAGCACACCGGCGGTGTAGGCGTCGGTCCAGGAGAAGCCCGCCTCCTCGACCTCCCAGACGTCCGTGTACTCGGTGACGGCGACCGTGGCGTCGACCTCGTTGACGTTGTAGGCGATGTTGCCGGGAACGACCGAGTGGACGACCTCGCCGTCCCAGGACTGGATGGTGCTGATCAGCGTGCCGCGGATCGTGACGTCCAGGACGATCTCGTCCTCACCGCTGGTGAGCTCGGAGTTCTCCTCGTCGAGCTCGACGACCTCGTTCTCCGCGTCGGCGGAGGGCTCCTCGGTCGGCTGCGCGTCCGGCTCGACGTCCGCGTCGGCGCCGGGGTCGGCCGGATCGGCGGGGTCGGCCAGGTCCGCGGGGTCGGAGGGGTCCGCGGGGTCGGAGGGGGCCGCGGGGTCCCCCTCGCCCTCGTCGGTCTCCTCTTCTTCCGAGGGCTCCTCGGAGGGCTCCTCGGAGGGCTCCTCGTCGGTCTCCTCCTCGCCCTCCTCCTCGAACTCGTCGAGGAAGCCGTCGAGGTCACCGGCGGTGATCTGGATCCGGGCGCTCTCCACCACGGTCAGGGCCTCGACGCCGTCCGCGTCGATCCGGGCGGAGGTCTCGGCGTCGACCGTCAGGAACTCGTCGACCGCGCCCGAGAAGGCGTTGCCGGCGGAGTCCTCGGTGCCGATGGCCGTGGACGCCTCACCGTAACCACCGGCGATGTCGGCGTAGGCCCAGCCGTACCGGTAGACGTCGGCGCTCGCGGGAACGGCCGTGGCGATCGTGAGCGCACCGAGGGCGGCGAAGGCGGCGCCGCCCTGGATGATGCGTCGGGCCGAGAAACGGGCAGTGTCGTTCAAGTCAATCCTCATTCGGATCGTCCCAACCCGCACTGTCGGGCTGGCCTGGTCGTGCGAACCGCCGCCCACGGGGTCGGAACGCATCGGAACGCGGGGCACGAACCAGGGGCTGATGGGGGAGGGAGACAGGGCCTCATGACCGTCTCCACAGGGAACAGGGGGTCGCGGCGGCGGCTCCGACGTGCGCGGACACCTGACCGCCCGGACGGGGACCACGTCCCGTTCCTTAACGAGGATCATACTTCGACCGAATAGTCTGGTTCATCCGAATATGCATTACGGAATAGTCACATTGGAAACTCTGTCACCCAGTGCGACCATTTCGGATGTTTCTTCAGATAGTTCGTGGAATGTGTAAACCTGACGCCGTGCCACGCGTCCCAACAATGCGCTCTCCTCCCGCGGTCCCCGTCTCCACCCGGATCCGGGGCTCTCTCCCCGCCTCCCGGCCCCCGCGAACCGCTACGTTGTGGGCATGCCCGCCTCCGCATCGCCGGGGCCCGTCGGTCTCCAGCGCGTCGCGCTGCCCCTGACCGCCCTGGCCCTGCTCCTGACCTCCGCCTGCACCACCCCCTCCAACGCCTCGGACGGCCCCACCGCCGCTCCCCCACTGCCCGCCCCCGACGACGGGGACGGCGGCTCCGGCGACGACCCCGCCACCGGCCCCTCCGGCGACGACTCCTCGGGCGACGTGCCCGACGGCCCTCTCAGCGACCGCGTCGTGGTCATCGACCCCGGACACAACGGCGGCAACGCGGACGCCCCCGACGAGATCAACGCGATGGTGCCCGCGGGCCCCAGGGAGAAGGCCTGCGACACCGTCGGTTCGGAGACCGCAGACGGCTACGCGGAGCACGCGTTCAACTGGGAGCTGTCCCTGCTCGTCCGCGACCGCCTGGAGGCGGACGGCGCCACGGTCGTCCTCACCCGGAGCGACGACGAGGGCGTGGGACCCTGCATCGACGAGCGGGCCCGTATCGGCAACGAGGTCGACGCGGACGCCTCCGTGTCCATCCACGCCGACGGCGGCCCCGAGTCCGGCCGCGGATTCCACGTGATCACGCCCGGCGACGTCCCCGGGTTCACCGACAACATCGTCGAGCCCTCCCGTCTGCTGGCCGAGGACCTGCGCCGCGAGTACCGGGAGGGGACCGACGTCCCCTACGCCGACTACCTGGCCGACGAGGGCCTCGACGAGCGCACGGACCTGGGCGGGCTGAACATGTCCGACGTCCCCAAGGTCTTCCTGGAGGCCGGGAACCTGCGCAACCCCGAGGACGCGGCGCTGCTGACCGACCCCGCGTGGCGAGAGCGCGCGGCGGACGCGATCGCCCGCGGCGTGGCCGTGTACCTCCTGCGGAGCTGACCGGGCCGCGTCCGCACCCGGCCACGTGCGGGATGTGGCGCGCGAGACGGGCGGATCGGCATAATTGCGGCATGAGCTCCCCCAAGCCCCTGCCCTTTCCCGCGCCCTTCTTCGACGTCGTGCTGCGCGGCTACGACCGGCCCACCGTCGACGCGCTCGTCTCACGGGCGTACGCGACCCTCCTCGCGGGGACCTTTCCGACGCGGACGTTCGCCCTGGACCCCCTGCTCGGGTTGGACGGGGCCGAGCCGATCACCGTCCAGGAGTTGCGCGCGGCCAGCATCGACGTGGTCCTGCGGGGATACGACCGCGCCCAGGTGGAGGACATCCTGAACGCCGTCGAGGGCCACCTCGCGGAGGCCGAATCACGGAATGGCCAGCAATAAGCCCCTGAGAACCTCCTGAACTGCACAATGGGGACCATGCCTCTGACAGCGGCGGACATCCGCAACAAGAAGTTCCACACGGTGCGTCTGCGCCCGGGCTACAGCGAGGAGGACGTCGACGCCCTCCTCGACCAGGTCGAGGCCACGCTGGTGGCCCTGGAGGGCGGCTCCAGGTCCGGCCCGCTGCTCACGGCCGACGACGTGCGCAACGCGCGGTTCCGGACCACCCGGTTCAGCCCCGGCTACCGGGAGGACGAGGTGGACGACTTCCTCGACATCGTCGCCGCGGACCTCGCCGGACGCGGACTCGGCGGCCCCTCCGGTCCGCCGCCGCTGCCGAGCCACCCCTCCCCCGGCGCCGCCCACGGACGGGGCGGCTACCCGGCCGCCGGCCCCCAGACGCGGGCGTACGGGCACGACACGGGGCGGCGGCCCCGTCTCACGGCGGCGGCCGTCAGGGAGCAGCAGTTCGCCACGACCCGTCTGACCACGGGCTACAACGAGCAGGAGGTCGACGACTTCCTGGACCGGGCCGAGTACACGATCGACGCCCTCCAGCAGGGCCGTCCGGAGCGGGCGACGCTCACCGCCGCCGAGGTCGAACGGGTCCAGTTCGCCACCACGCGGGCGCGGCCCGGGTACGACCCGGCGCAGGTGGACCGGTTCCTGGATGTGCTCGCCGAGGAGCTCCGGCGGTTCGAGGAGGCCGACGAGGGTTTCTGAGCCGCCGACGGACACGCCGTCCCCAGGCAACCCCATACCCAGGGCAGCGAAAAGTAATATTCCGTTACAGGGAGTAGCGAGCTTCCACTGTACACGGACCGCGGCCCGAGGGGAGGCAGGATGCCGCACGGGACGCCCCCGGGCAGCGGCGCGCGCGCCCGGACAGCGCACGGACCGCCGTACTGTTCACCGACCGTCCGAACGGGCGGCGCGCACGCCCGCGTGGACGGTGTCCCGCCGATGGGCGCGTGCGGGATGGCGGACGAGGAACTCGTCCCGGCTCCGGCGCACCCGTGGGAGACCCCGCTCCTGGTCGTGAGCGTGCTGGTGGGAGCGTTGGCGACCGCGGCCCTCGTCCACACCCTGTGGACGGCGACGGGGTCGTGGGTCTGCGCGGCGGCCGCGGCGGCCTGCCCGCCCGCCGTGTGCTGGACGGCGCGGGGACTGCGGTACGCCCGCGAGCGGGCCGAGTCGGTCAAGATCTCGCCCACGCAGTTCCCCGAGGCCTACCGTGCGGTGGTGACGCTGTCCGCCGCGATGGGACTGCCCCGCCCCCCGGAGGCCTACGTCCGGCCGACCCGCGCCCGGGCGGCCACGGACGCCGCCGCGCACCGGCTGAGACGGTACCTCGTGCTGTCGCACGAGCTGTTCGGTCCCGACGGCCGGCCCCGGGACCCCGACGCGCTGGCCTTCCTCGTGGCGCACCAGATCGGCCACGTGGCCGCGGGGCACACGTCGTTCTGGCGGCGGGTGGCCACGCTCGGCGCGGAGCTGGTGCCGGGGCTGGGCTCGGCGCTGTCGCGCGTGACGGAGTACACCGCCGACAACCACGCCTACGCGCACCATCCGGAGGGCGCCCACGCGGTGCGGCTCTTCGCCGGGGGGCCGGAGCTGTACACGCGGGTGAACATGGGCGAGATGGCGGACCGGGCGCGCACCGACCGCGGGGGATCGCTGCTGCTGTACCACCTGCTCAGCCGACGGCCGAGCAACACCCGGCGGATGGCGGCGCTGCGCGACCGCAAGCGCCGCGGCCGGGTGTTCCTCTGACTCCGAAACCGAAGGTCAGCACCGGAAAGGACTTGACGCGGTCGAACGCCTGTTCGATAAACTGTACGCGTGAGTCTTCTGAACGAACGGATCGACGTCCGCTCCACGAGCGGTGATCACCCCGCCAGGTTCACGTGGCGGGGCCACACCTACCGCGTGCGCAGGATCATCGGCGACTGGCCCGCGCGTGCCGGGACGCCCGGGGCGCCCGCCACGCAGACGCACCTCCTGCGCGTCTCGGCGGAGTCGGAGGCCGGAGAGCCCAGCATCATCGACATCACGCGCGACGTCTCCTCCGACCACTGGACGATGCGTCGCCAGTGGCACTGAGACCGGGGCAGCGCAACCCCGCCGCGACCGCCCTTCCCGCCGTCCGGGGGAGGGGCGGTCGCGTGTTTCGCGGGGTGCGGCCCACCTCCGCGCCGCCCTCGTCGCACCGCTGGGACGCGACGGCGTGGAACGCGGGGAGGAGGGCATCCGTCCCCGCCGGTTCCCGGCCACCGCGGGGACGCGGGACGCCGGTCACAGCCGATCGGACGCCGAACTCCGGGCCCGGTCCTCAGGGCCGGGACGCCGACAGGTGGAAATACGGCTCGATCCGGTCCTCGCGGGCCCAGGCGATCCGGTCGAGGATGCGGCGCGGCATCTCCGGCAGGCCGTCCACGGGGAACCAACGCACGTCCAGGGTCTCGTCCCCGGAGGCGTCCGGTTCGCCGCCGACGTAGCGGCAGCGGAAGGCGATGTCGAGCATCTGCACGACGTCGCCGTTGGGGTAGGTGTAGGGCTCCTGGGCGACGACGCTGGTCAACCGCTCGACCTCGACGGTCAGCCCGGTCTCCTCCCACACCTCGCGGACGGCGGTCGCGGCGGGCTGTTCACCGGGCTCCAGGATGCCGCCGGGCGTGCACCAGCGCCCGTCGTCGGGGCGCTGGTGGAGGAGCACGTCGTCGTTGTCGCCGAGGACCACGGCCGTCACCCCGGTGAGGGGGAGCAGTCCGTGGCCGACGTGTCGGCGCAGTTCCACGATGAAGTCCGGGACCGGCATGGCCGCAGCCTATCGGCGGTGGGGCGCGCGTGGGGCCGGAAGGCCCGGGAGTCAGCGGGACCGGGCGGCGCGGAGGTCGGCGTACTCGTGGGCGAGGATCGACATGAGGACCGCGTCGTGCCACTCCCCGTCCCAGTACAGGTGGTCGCGCCACACGCCCTCGCGGACGAAGCCGGACCGCTCGTAGGACTTCTGGGCGTTGCCGTTGAAGTCGAACACCTGGAGCGCCACCCGGTGCAGGCCCGCGACGGTGAAGGCGTACTCCAGGACCAGGTCGGTGGCCTCCGTGCCGTAGCCCCGACCGGTGAACGCCATGTCGTTGAGGGCGACGCGGTAGTCCGCGCCGCCGTTGTCCGCGTCGAGGTCGAGGAGCGCGCAGTCGCCGACGCAGACGCCGTCCTCGTTCCGGAGGATCACCCAGTCGGCGCGGTCGGCGTGCTCGGGCCGGGAGGCGGCCCACGCGCGGACCTGCTCCTCGGTGAAGCGCCGGTGGGTGCCGGTCAGGCGCCGCACCTCGGGGTCCAGGTCGACGACGGCGCGGACGAGGTGTTCCCCCGTCCGCGCGTCGACCGGTTCGAGTCGGACGCGGTCACCGGTGAGGACGGGCTGGTCACGGAAGACGTCGGCGGGCACCATGCCCGGATCCAACCACGGGGGCCGTCCGCGGCCAAGCGGTTTTCCCCCGCGGCCCCCGGCGGATGATCCACTCGGCCACGGCGAGGTTGACCACCCAGCCCGCTCCCATGAGCAGCGCCCGGGTCAGCTCGCCGGGCACACCGAGGACCAGCATCCAGGGCAGGTGGGTGAGGACCTGCGTGCCCGCGCCCTGGCCGATCGCGTACCCGCGGATCATCCAGGCCCGGTGCCGGGCGATGTCGCCCCGCCGCACCGCGACGACGGCGAGGACCAGGGACAGGGCCATGGCCGTGCCGAACACGAGCCGCTGGCCGCCGAGGAGGAGGTTGTCGTCGATCTCGGGAAGGTCGTAGAACACGGTCATCCACATCCCCGAGACCGCCGCCGTGATCCCCAGCGGCACCAGCAGCCGTCCGGAGGCGCGGTGCCAGCCGATCCGGCGGCGGCGCAGGCCCGGGGCGAACTGCACGGCCCCGAGCAGGCAGTACACGCTGGCGCTGACGATGTGCAGCACCACGGGCACGGGGTCGTCGAAGAAGCGGGCGTTCTCCGGGGTGACCTGCGCTCCCCCGGTCAACGCGCCCAGCCGGACGGCCCCGGCGATCACGGGGACGGCGCTGAGCACGGTCAGCGAGACGAGGACGAACCAGTCCGCTCTGGCTCTGGAGGGGGTCACGACGGGTCCCTTCGGTCGGTCGTCGACGGCATGGCTCCACCGTGACCGGTGAGGGGACAGCGGCGCATCGGCACTCCGGTCCGAGCCGACTCGGCCGAAAGTACGGGCGCGGGACCGTGCCTTCGGCCGCGCGTCCCCAGCCCTCAGCTCCCGGAGGACCCGTTCCCCACGCGGTGGGTCTCGTAGGCCCACATGGCGATCTCGACGCGGTTCCGGGCGCCGAGCTTGGCCATCAGACTGGCGATGTGGGTCTTGACGGTGCTGAGCGAGATGTGGAACTCGGCGCCGATCTCGCCGTTGGTCCGCCCGCGGGCGACGGCGGCGAGGATCTGCTCCTCCCGGCCCGTCAGCGCCTCGACGGGCGGCCTCGGCGGTGCCGCGGGACCGGAGTCCGCGAACGTCCGGAGCAGCCGCGCGGTGACGCTGGGGGCGATGAGCGCGTCGCCCCCTGCCGCGGCCCGGACCGCCTGCGCGAGCAGGCCGGGGCCGGCGTCCTTGAGCAGGAAGCCCCTGGCTCCGGCCCTGAGGGCGGCGTAGACGTAGTCGTCGAGGTCGAAGACGGTGATGACGACGACGGCGAGGGGGTCGTCCACGGTGGGCCCGGCCAGCGCGCGGGTGGCCTCGATGCCGTCGGCGCCCGGCATCCGGACGTCGAACAGGCACACGTCGGGGCGCAGGCGCCGCGCGAGCGCGACCGCCTCCCGCCCGTCGGCGGCCTGTCCGACGACCTCGATGTCCGGCTGGGCGTCGAGGATCATCGCCAGGCCGGTGCGCACGATCTCCTGGTCGTCGGCGACGAGCACCCGGATGCTCACACCGCCCCTCCGTTCCTGGGCAGGACGGCGGTCACGGTCCAGCCCCCGCCCGGGTCGGGAGCCGCCTCGCAGCTCCCTCCGAGCAGGCCGGCGCGTTCGAACATGCCGGTGAGTCCGTATCCGCGGGAGGCCGTCGGGCGCACGGCGTCGCCGTCGTCGCTCACGCGCAGGCGGACCGACGTGTCGTCGGCGGTGACGCGGACCTCGACACGGGTCGCGTTGCGGGCGTGGCGCCGGGCGTTGGTGACGGACTCCTGGGCCAGGCGGAACACCGCCGCCGCGACGGACGGGGGCAGGTCGTCGACGGCGCCGTCGACCTCCACCTGGACGGACGGGCCGGACCGGTCGCGGCCCGCGAGCCGCCGGAGGTCGCCGACGCCCGGATGGGGCGCCAGGTCCGCCGGATCGCTCCGGCGCAGGGCGCGCACCATGGCGCGCATCTCGGTGAGGGCGCGCGCCGCCTCGGACTCGATCACCCTGAGCGCGTCGACCGCGGCGCCCGGCCGCGACTCCGCCGTCACCAGGCCCGCCTGGGCGCGGATCGCCATCGCCGAGACGTGGTGGGCGACGGTGTCGTGCAGGTCGCGGGCGACCCGTTCGCGTTCGCGCAGCCTGACCTGGTCGAGTTCGCGCGCCCGCGCCTTGGCCCGGAAGCGCAGCGCGGCGCCCAGGGCGCCCACCGAGAACAGCACGGCGAACCCGCCGACGGTGTCGGCGACGCCGTCGACGACCGCGCCCACGCCGGACTGGGCGAGCACGATCACCGCTCCGGCCACGATCTCGCGTCCGGAGCCCCACCGCACCAGGGCGTACGGCAGGAGCAAGAGGTAGGCCATCGTGTACATGGCCGCGGACGTGCCGCCCGTCAGCAGGGGGAACGCGGCCGAGACCCCGAAGGCGACCGCCAGCACCGCCAGTGGGCGGGTGCGGCGCCACGGCAGGGTGAGCGCGAGCCCGGCGACGACCGCCACCGTCAGGGCCCGCCACGGCAGATCCGGCCGCAGGAGGCCCTCGACCACCGCGACCGCCACGAGTGCCCCGACCAGCGCCCAGTCCCACCGTGTCCGCGGCGGCGGGTCGGAGGGGCGGGGTTCGTCCCACACCGACCGGAGGAGGGTGTCCACGAGCAGCATGGTACGAGAGGGGGCACCGCCCTCGGATCGGCCAGAAGTACGAGTCCGCGTACCGGACGCCCGCCGCGCGCGGGAGGAGTTCCCCGGCTTCCAGGAGCGCGGGCACGGTCGTCCGAGGCGGTCAGGAGACCAGCGATCGGCCGGTCGGCGCCAGCCGCAGGGTCCGGGGCGCCGCCGCCTGCTCCCGCTCGATGCCCGGCAGGATCCCGTCCCGCACGCTTGGATGGGCCCGCACGGCGTCGAGGTGCTCCCGGCCGGCGTCCTCGTCGGGGTACGAGGAGAAGACCGCGGTGACGTTCACTCCCGTGCGGACCGGGAGCCTGGGGAAGGTGTTGCGCGCCGTCTCGGTGGTGAGGGCGGCGAGCGGACCGGGTCCCGTCCTGGGAAGCACCGGGAGGAGACCGTCCCGGATCAGCGCGGCGCCGTCGTGTCGCCCGGGGTGGAAATCCCACACGGTGGCCGTCACGCATCGTTCCGGCGCCGGGGCGCCGACCGGTGGACGCCCGGTCGGCGAGACGGCGAAACCGCTCCCCTCCGACAGAGGACGCAGCAGGAGGACGTCGTCGGAGTCGGCCATGGTGGCGTTGGCCTGGGGACCGTGCTCGGCCCAGACGGGGCCGCCGTAGAAGGCCGCCAGCGCGCGGCGCCGCCGCTCCATGTCCGGGAACCCGCGCAGCCAGACGAAGCGATCCGGATCGTCGAGGTCCCGGAACTGGCCGAGCACGGCCATCCCGGCCTCCTCCTGGGTTTCGACGAATTCCCGGTCGAACAGCTCGATGAGCTCGTCGCGCCGGCCGGGACGCAGCGTGTACTGGCGAAGCTCGATCACGGCGAGGGGGCCGACGGGATCGGTGGCGGACATGGCAGGCTCCTGTTCGGTTCACGTCCGGGCGCGGGTTCCCGGCTCGCGGGTCGGAGCCGGGCGCGAGTCGACGGTAGGGGAGGCGTGTGCCAGGCACTGTCAGGGTTTCCGAGGGGAGAACGCGCTCATGTCCGCTGGTCGACTGCTGTCGGTCCTGCTGTCCCTGCAATCCCGTGGCCGCATGTCCGCGCGCCGGATCGCCGAGGAGCAGGGCGTGTCCGTGCGCACCGCCTACCGTGACCTGGCTCGTCTGCAGGCCGCCGGGGTCCCGGTCTACGCGGAGCCCGGCCGGGGAGGCGGCTACCAGCTGCTCGACGGCTATCGGACGCGCCTGACCGGGATGAGCGAGGGAGAGGCGAGGGCGCTGTTCCTGGCCGGGCTGCCCGGCCCCGCCGCCGACCTGGGGCTGGCGGAGGAGGTCGCCGCCGCGCGGCTGAAGCTGCTGGCCTCGCTGCCGAGCGGGCCGCGCGAGGAGGCGGCGCGGACCGCGGCGGCCTTCCACCTGGACGCCCCGGGCTGGTACCGGGAGCCGGAGCGGACGCCGTATCTGCCGCTGTTCGTCGAGGCGGTGCTCACCCAGCACGCGGTGGACGTGCTCTACCGCCGCTGGCGCGCACCGCGGGAGGTGCGTCGCCGGCTTCGCTCCTACGGCCTGGTGCTCAAGTCCGGTGTCTGGTACCTCGTGGCCGCCGCGGAGAGCCGGATCTCGACCTACCGCGTCTCCCAGGTCCTCGACGCGACGGTGACCGACGAGCGGTTCGACCGGCCCCGCGACTTCGACCTCGGTTCGTACTGGACCTCCTACCTGGATGATTTTCACAAACGCCGCTACACCGGAACGGCCACCGTCCGGCTGTCCCCGCGGGGACTCCGGCGCCTGCCCGACAACGTCCCGCCGGAGGTGGTGAGAGCGGTCGACTCCACCGCGGCCCCCGTCGGCGACAGCGGATGGGTCGAGGCGGTCATCCCGACGGAGAGCACCGAGCACGCGTGCGGTGAGCTGCTGCGGCTCGGCGTCGACGTGGAGGTCGTCGCGCCGGACGAACTGCGCCGGGCCATGGCCGACACGGTGGCCGCGCTCGCCCGGGCCTACGGAGTCGAGTGACCGGCCGACTCGCGCGTCCGGCGGTCACGTCCGCCGGGGCGGGAACGCCCCCGGCGCGCGGCGGGACCCGCGTCGGTCACTCGGCCGGCGGCGGTGTGAACGGCTCGCCCTCGCCCATGTGCGCCCGCGCGCCCACGGGCAGGGCGACGACCGCCTCGAACGGCTCTCCGTGCGGGTTGGCCAGGGCGAACCGGGTCCGCGCGGGAACGACGACCGCGTCCCCCTCCCTGACCTCGTGGTCGACGCCGTCGAGCGTCGCCACGGCGGCCCCGGCCACCGCGACCAGCACCTCCTCGCGGTCGAACCAGTGCTCGGCCCCGGGCGCGCCGGGGTGGACGCGCGTGCGCCAGACGCAGGTCTCCTCGGCGCCGCGGCTGGGCGCGGCCAGACCGGTGAAGGTGGCGTGGGGCAGGCTGAACGTCGGGGCGGAGGCCCCGGAGATGATCGGCATGTGAACTCCTCAACCTCAGTTGTACAACCATAGTTGTAGAATAGACCGCGCGACCGCGTCAACCCCTGGAGCACGCATGGATCTGAACGACGACCTCGGCGCCCGGCTCGGGCTGGCCTTCCAGCAGATGGCGGGCGAGCTGCACGCCCACCTGGCGGAGGCCGGGTTCACCGACCTGCGCCAGAGCTTCGGTTTCGCGTTCAAGCTGCTCGCCAGGGAGCGGCTGACCACCAGCCAGCTGGCCGCGCGGATGGGCGTCACGCACCAGGGCGCGGCGAAGACGGTCGAGGACATGGTGGCGGCGGGCTACGTCGAGCGGGTGCCGGACCCGTCGGACGGCCGGGTCAGGCGGCTGGTCCTGACCGAGCGGTGCCGCGCGCTCATGGCCAGCGCCCACGCGTTCCACCAGGAGTTCGAGCGGCGGCTCACCGAGCGCCTCGGGCCGGAGCACGTCGCCGCCACCCGGGCGGTCCTCGACGCGATCGTGGCCCGCAGCGACTCCCGGGACGGCCTCGAACGCGCGCTCCCGCCGCTGGCGTAGCCGCCGGTCGCCCCGCGCGACCCGGAGGAGATCTCCCGCCGGGCCCGCGCGGAGTTCCCGGGCTTCCAGGCGTACATCGACGCCCAGTGCCGGTAGGGAGAGGACCGGGTCCGGGCGCGCCGGACCCGGGTCCGGCTCAGCGCGACGCGCCCTCGAAGACGTCGTCGGCCCACGCGGTGACCCGCTCGGACATGTCCCCGTCGCCGTCGAGGATGTGCCATGCGAACACGTCGCGCTCGTGCGCCAGGATCTCGGCCTCCCACACGCAGGGGGCCAGTCCCGCGCGCGCCGGTCGGAGGAGGTCGGGACGTTCGGCGGGGCCGGTGAAGATCCCGAGGTCGGACATGTGGCCCTCGATCCAGCTGTGGACGAGGACGTAGTCGCCGTCGCCGCCCGCGTGCACGATGAGGACGGCCAGCCCCAGGGATCCGCGGGCGGCGCCGAGTGCCAGGTGGCCCTCCGCGATCCGCACCGCCTCGGCCTCGTCCTGCTCGGTCACGGTGCGCCCGGGGGCCTCCAAGGCGTAGACCTTGACGAGGTGTCCGCTGATCTCCCGGCAGTCCAGGGGGTGGACGTCGCGTTCGTGGTGGCCTTCGGCCAGGGCGAGGAGTGCGTTCGCGTCGACTGCTGCGGGTAGGCCCGCGTGTTCGCTCATCCGGTCATTATGCGCAAAAGCGCCGTCAGTTCGCCCTCCGGTGGGGGCGGAGGGGCCCACAGCCGGTCAGGGCACCGACCCTGTCCTGCGGACCGCGTGAACGCTAGGCTCCGGCCGTGGACCGAGAAACCGTCACGCCCGAGACCCTCGCCCAGCCCGCGGATCCGGCTCCGGCGAACGACTACGACGGCTTCGCCGAGGCGTACGCGGCGGACAACGAGACCAACCTCCAGAACGCGTACTACGAGCGGCCCGCGATGCTGGCCCTCGCGGGGGACGTGACCGGCCGCCGGATCCTGGACGCAGGCTGCGGCGCGGGCCCCCTGTCCGCCGCTCTGCGGGACCGCGGCGCCGACGTCACCGGCGTCGACGCCAGCGCCGGGATGCTGGCGTTGGCCAGGCGTCGGCTCGGTGACGACGCGGACCTGCGCGTGGTCGACCTGAGCGGCCCCCTCCCGTTCGCCGACGGCGCGTTCGACGACGTGGTCGCGTCGCTGGTGCTGCACTACCTGGAGGACTGGGGGCCGACGCTGGCCGAGATGCGGCGCGTGCTCAGGCCCGGCGGACGCCTGATCGCGTCGGTGCAGCATCCGTTCGCGGACTACGTGATCCAGAACCCCCGGCCCGACTATTTCGCGACCACCGCCTACTCCGACGATTTCACGTTCCACGGGCGGTCCGCCACGCTGAGGTTCTGGCGCAGGCCGTTGCACGCGATGACCGACGCCTTCACCGCCGCCGGCTTCCGCCTCTCCGTCATCAGCGAGCCGCGGCCCGACCCGGCCGCCCGTGACCTGTTCCCCGAGGACTTCCACGCACTGTCGACCCGGATCGGCTTCCTCTTCTTCGTCGTCGAGGCGCCGCCGACGGCCACCGCCCGCGGCGAGTGAGACGCCGTCCGCCCCTCCCACGGCGGGGGCGGACGGTGGCCTACGCGGCGAGCGGCACCCGGGTGGCGGTGTCGCGCTCGACGAGGGCGCGGACCTGCCCGGGATCCGGGGACGGGTGGCCGTCAGGCGCGGGGATCGAAGTCCTCGGGCCGGAGCGGCCGACCGGGCAGCCGGGCCGTCCTCGGCGAGTTCACCGTCAAGCGCGTGAACGCGCTCAAGCCGCGCGTCCAGGAGATCGTGGACGAGCACGTCGACGCGATGCTGGCCGGACCCCGCCCCGTCGACCTGGTCCGCGCCCTGTCCCTGCCCGTGCCGTCCCTGGTGATCAGCGAACTGCTCGGCGTGCCCTACTCCGACCACGAGTTCTTCCAGACCAACTCCGCCACGCTCGTGAGCCACACCGCGACCCCCGAGGAGCAGAGGAACGCGACCGTCGCCCTGGCCGTCTACCTGGACAAACTCCTCCAGGACAAGGAGGCCGACCCCGCGGACGACCTGCTGAGCCGCCAGATCCTCCGCCAGCGCGAGGACAACGGCGAGGTCGACCGCACCGACCTGATGGGCCTGTCCTTCCTCCTGCTCAGCGCCGGGCACGAGACCACGGCCAACATGATCTCGCTCAGCGTGCTCAAGCTGGCGCAGGAGCCGGCGGCACGTGAGGCGATCCGCCAGGACCCCGCCAAGACCCTGCCCGCCGTCGAGGAACTGCTCCGGTACTTCACCATCGCCGAACAGGCGGTCGGCCGGGTCGCCTCCGAGGACCTGGAGCTGGGCGGCCAGGTCATCCCCGCCGGGGACGGCGTCGTCCCCCTCGCCCACGCCGCGAACCGCGACCCGCGGGCGTTCACCGACCCCGACGCCTTCGACATCGACCGCGGCGCCCGCAACCACCTGACCTTCGGCTACGGCCCGCACCAGTGCGTCGGCCAGAACCTCGCCCGCCTGGAGCTGCAGATCGTTCTCGACACCCTGCTGCGCAGGATCCCCGGCATCCGGCCCGCGGTACCCGTCGAGGAGCTGCCGTTCAAGCACGACGCGATCGTCTACGGCATCCACGAGTTCCCGGTCACCTGGTGAGTCGGCCGATCACCACCACAGCGTTCACAGAGAGAGGAAGGACCCGGCCGTGAAGATCAGCGTGGAAGAGGACAGGTGCTGCGGAGCGGGCCAGTGCGTGCTGCTGGCGCCGGAGGTGTTCGACCAGCGTGACGACGACGGGATCGTGGTCCTGCTCGACGCGGCGCCGGACGGACCGCTGCACGAGGCCGTCCGCGAGTCCGCGGCCGTGTGCCCGGCGGCGGCGATCCACATCGACGAAGTCGCATGACGCCGTCGAGGGTCCTGGTCGTGGGCGCCTCCGCCGCCGGGCTGGCGACGGCGGAGGCCCTGCGCCGCAAGGGATACCGTGGCGGACTCACTCTGCTGGACGCGGAGAACCACCCGCCCTACGACCGGCCGCCCCTGTCGAAACAGGTCCTCTCGGGGGCCTGGACGCCCGACCGGGTCCGGCTCAGGTCCGACGAGGCGCTGAGCGCCGTGAACGCCGAGTTCGTCCTCGGCGACCCGGCGGTCAGGCTGGACGCCGCGACCCGCGAGGTCACCACCGCGTCCGGCCGGGTGCTGGACGCCGACGCGGTCGTCGTGGCCACCGGGCTGCGACCCCGTACCCTGCCCGGCCAGGACGGGCTGTCGGGGGTCCACGTGCTGCGCACCCTCGACGACGCGCTCGGCCTGCGGGCGGCGCTGACCGCGGGAGGGACCCGGGTGGCGGTGGTCGGTGACGGCGTGCTCGGCGCGGAGGTCGCGGCCACCGCACGCGGCATGGGTCTGGAGGTCACCCTGCTCGGCCCCCAGACCGCCCCGCTCGCCGCCCAGTTCGGCCCGCTCGTCGCCGGACTGCTCGCCGACCTGCACACTGGGCACGGCGTGCGGTTGCGGCTCGGCCTCGGGGTCGACGC
The DNA here is from genome assembly GCF_044457925.1 of Nocardiopsis sp. NPDC050513. NCBI lineage: Bacteria > Bacillati > Actinomycetota > Actinomycetes > Streptosporangiales > Nocardiopsidaceae > Nocardiopsis > Nocardiopsis sp. NPDC050513. The sequence continues at coordinate 370,248 of NZ_JBITHK010000003.1, forward strand.
GCTCGTCGGCGTCCAGGGGCGCGTCACCGGCGTGCGTCTGGCCGACGGCGCCGTGGTGCCCGCCGACGTGGTCGTCGTGGCCGTCGGCGCGGCCCCGGCCACGGACTGGCTCGACGGGAGCGGGCTCACGGTGGCCGACGGGGTGGTGTGCGACGCGCACTGCCGGGCGGCCGAGGGGATCTACGCGGTCGGCGACGTCGCCCGCTGGGACCACCGGGGGCTCGGTGGGTCGACGCGGCTGGAGAACCGGACCAACGCCACCGAACAGGCCGCCGCCGTGGCGGCCGGCATCCTCGGTGAGGGGCGGCCCTACACCCCGGTGCCGTACCTGTGGACCGACCAGTTCGACGTCAAGGTACAGGTGTACGGAACCGTGGGCGCCGACGCCGACACGGCGGTGGTGGACGGCGACCCGGACCAGGGCCGCTTCGTCGCCCTCTACGGACGCCGGGGGCGGGTGACCGGTGTGCTCGGGTGGAACATGCCCAGGCAGACCCGCGTGCGTCGCGGACTCGTCGTCGACGCCGCGTCCTGGGACGCCGTCACGGCGTCGTGAGCGCACCCGGTTCACAGCGCGGGGTCCGCACCCGGGGTGCGGGCCCCGCGTTCCCCCCGGCGTTCGCGCGGCGCGTGATGCCGTCCGGCCCGCCCCCGAGGGGCGGTGCCCGGCGGCACGGCGGAAGCCTCCTGGCCGCGGTCAACCTTCGCGGCGCGAGGGGCGGTTCGGCTCAGGGGCCGCCCCCTCCCGCGTGACCTCGGCGGAGAACTCCTGCACCCCGATGACGGACAGCAGCTCCAGCTGGTCGACCGCCGGAGTCCCCGGCTGGGCGCTGAACCACAGGAGCCGTTGACGGCCGTCCTCGCTCTGCAGGTTCTGGCAGTCGAGTTCGATCACACCGAGGGTCGGGTGCACGATCCGCTTGCTGTCCAGTCGACGCACGGCGACGTCCCCGGTGTCCCACAGCGTCGCGAACTCCTCGCTGCGTCGGCGCAGCGACGCGATCATCCTCGCCGTCTCGGAGTCCCGGCCGTGTCGGGCGGCCGCCGCGCGCAGGTCGGCGACGAACACCTGGGAGTGGTGGGGGTGGTCGGCCTCGGGATAGATCCCCCGGCTGTCCGGGTCGGTGAACCAGCGGTAGGCGAAGCTGGCCTTCGGGCCGTGCCCGACGGGCGCCTCGCCGAGCAGTGCCTTGGCCAACCGGTTCTGGAACAGGACCTCGTGCAGGTCGGAGATGACCATGGCGGGCGTGGACTCCAGCCGGTCCAGCAGACGCAGCATGCCCGGCTCCACGTGCGCGGTGGACCCGTGTTCGGCGGGCACGGGGCGGCCGGCGAGGCGGAACGCGTAGTCGCGTTCGTCGTGGGTCAGGCGCAGGGCCCGGGCCAGCGCCGCGAGCATCTGCGCGGACGGCTGCGCGCCGCGGCCCCGTTCCAGCTCCGTGTAGTAGTCCACCGACGCACCGGCGAGCACGGCCACCTCGTCGCGGCGCAGCCCCGGCACGCGGCGACGCGGGCCGGGGTTCAGCCCGGCGTCGGCGGGTCGGATCCGGTCGCGGCGGGACTTGAGGAAGACACCGAGCTCTACGAGGTCCATGCCGTCCATTCTCGCTCGTGGACGGCGGCTGAGACAGGGGACGCCGACCCCAGGGTGAGCGCCCATCTGGCTGCCCCGCGGCTCCGGACCGATGGTGAGAGGGAGCCGCCGGACCCGGCCAGGGTCGGGACGGCGATGTCGACACCCGTGCGGGCCCCGCCCAGTGCACGGAGAAAGGTAGAGCCACCGTGTCCACTTCCTCAGCCACCACCCCGATCGGCGACGCGGCCACCGGCCGGGTCGCCGTGGTCACCGGCGGTTCGCGCGGTATCGGCCGCGAGAGCGCGGTCCGCCTCGCCCGCGACGGATTCGCCGTCGTCGTGAACTACGCCGACGGCAAGGAGGCCGCCGAGTCCGTCGTCGACGAGATCCTCGCCGCGGGCGGTCGGGCGACCGCCGTCCGGGCCGACGTGGCCGACGAGACGGCGGCGTCGGCCCTGTTCGACGCCGCCGAGTCCGAGTTCGGCGGCGTCGACGTGGTCGTCCACGCGGCGGGCCGGGTGCTGATCACGCCGGTCGCCGAACTCGACCTGGACGCCCTGGACGCCCTGCACCGCACCAACATCCGCGGGACGTTCGTGATCGCCCAGCAGGCGGCCCGCCGGGTCCGCGACCAGGGCGCCGTCATCACCTTCTCCTCCTCGGTGGTCGGCCTCGCCTTCCCCGGCTACGGCGCGTACAGCGCCAGCAAGGGAGCCGTGGACGCCCTCACCCTGATCCTGGCCCGGGAGCTGCGCGGCCGCGGGATCACCGCCAACAGCGTGGCGCCCGGCCCCACCGCCACCGACCTGTTCCTCCAGGGCAAGGACGAGGAGACGATCGCGCGCCTGGCCGCCCAACCCCCGCTGGAGCGGCTGGGGACGCCGACCGACATCGCCGAGGTCGTCTCGTTCCTCGCCTCGCCCGGCGGCCACTGGGTCAACGGCCAGGTCGTGCGCGCCAACGGAGGGATCATCTGATGGGCACGGCCGAGGAGTCCGCCACGGCCCCGGGCGCGTCCCAGGCGATCCTGGTCACCGGCGCCTCCAGCGGGTTCGGTGCGCTCACCGTCCGGGCCCTCGCCCGGGCCGGGCACACCGTCTTCGCGGGGATGCGCCAGACGGCCACCCGCAACGCCGCCGCCGTCGCCGACCTCGCGTGGTACGCCGAGAAGCACGGTGTGGCCGCCCACGCGGTGGACCTCGACGTCACCTCGCAGCGCTCGGCGGACGAGGCCGTGGGGCGGGTCCTGGACCGGGCCGGCCGCCTCGACACCGTCGTGCACAACGCCGGGCACATGTCGCTCGGCGCCGCCGAGGCCTTCACGCCCGACCAGATCGGCGACCTCCACGACGTCAACGTGCTGGGCACGCAGCGTGTCAACCGCGCGGCGCTGCCGCACATGCGCGACGCGGGGAGCGGGCTCCTGGTCTGGGTGGGCAGCTCCAGCACGCGCGGAGGTTGCCCGCCCTTCCTCGGCCCGTACTTCGCGGCCAAGGCCGCCATGGACGCCCTCGCCGTCAGCTACGCGGGCGAGCTCGTCCGGTTCGGGATCGACACGGCCATCGTCGTGCCCGGAGCCTTCCCCTCCGGAACCAACCACTTCGTGCACGCCGGAGCGCCGGAGGACACCGATCGGGCCGCGGTCTACCAGGACCGGTACACCGACGTGCTCGACGGCCTCGGCGACCGGCTCGCGGCGATCGTCCCCGAGGACGCCGACGCCTCGGAGGTGGCCGACGCCATCACCCGCGTCGTCGGCATGGCACCGGGGACCCGGCCGCTGCGCACCCACGTCGACCCGGGGCGCGACGGCAGCGAGGTCGTCTCGGCGGTCGCCGACCGCGTCAGGGCCGACTTCCTGCGCCGCGTCGGCCTGGCGGACCTGCTCACCAGGGGCAGTTCCCTCTGACGGCCGCGCGGAATCCCACAACACACCATCACACACACGAGGAGAGTCACATGCCCTTCGCGAACTTCAAGGTTCCCGCAGGCACCATCACCGCCGAGCAGAAGGAGAAGATCATCACCCGCACCACCGACCTGTACGCCGAGATCTACGGCGAGCAGGCCCGGCCGACCACCGTCGTCCTCGTCGACGAGGTCGTCGACGGCGGCTGGGGTGTGGCGGGCAACGTCCTGACCCTCGCCAAGATCCAGGCCATGGCGTCGGGCCAGGAACAGTCCGACTGACGGACGAGGTCGGAAAGCCGGATCCGGATCACCACGATCCGCCCGGTCCGTCCGGGGCCGCGGCCCGCGTTCCAGCGCGGGCCGCGGCCCTTCCGCGTCGCGGTGACCCCGTCCTCGCGCCGCACACCTCAGGCGGGCGCACTTCCGTCATGTCCGCGGGCCACACGCGCCGCCGTGTTCCGGTCGGGGTCCGGAGTCAGCCCTTCACCGCGGTCTCCGCGTAGATCCCCATGCGCGCCTGGGCGACCGGGCCGCCCTCGGCGAGCATCTCGTCCATGTCCGCCAACCGGCTGGCGGCGAGGCCGGCGAGGTGCTGCGGGCAGGTCCAGCCACGCCGCCTGGGCTCCCACTCCTCGGCGTAGTAGTCCTCCGCCTCCTGCGGGTCGACCAGGCACCCCATGATGATCGTCAGGTCCTCGGCGTCGGTGTCCGTCGGGTGCTCGGCCCCGCCGCAGTGGCACGGCATCGTCCTGAGCCGCGCCTCGGCGGCGACCAGGCCCCTGCGCGTGCCGTCGACGATCTCCCTGTCGTCACACCGCCAGCAGGCCCAGTAGACGACGGCCGCGAGTCCCAGCAGGGGGAGGATGATCGGCTCCGAGTTCCCGACCCCGGCCGACACGGACGATCCGAGGTAGTCGACGGTCACGTACGGCTCGCCGTGGGGGTAGTCGCAGACGATGCCGTCGATCCACCTGACCTCGTCCTTGTACTCCTCGCGGTCCTCCTCGGTGATCTCCAGCAGGCGGGCGTCGGCCTCGGAGAGGACCGGGGCGGCAGGGGTGGTGGGGGTGTCGCTCATGGCAGAGGAGTCTAGGGGGACCGGAGCGACGCTCCGGCCTCGGCGGACCGCGAGCGCGCCAGGGGCAGGAGGTGAACCCCTCCGCTCCGGCGGGCCGCACAAGCGGCCGTGCTCCCGCGGGGGAGAGCGGTCACTGCTCCGCCGAGGCCGCGCGCCAGCGGGCGAAGCGGTCGGCCCGTTCTGGCGGGTTGAGCCGACGGATCCATCCGGTTTCGCGCTCCGGGTCATCGTCGTCGGGATCCGAGACGGCGAAGACCACCACGTGATCGGCGCCCGGGCCGAAGGCGCCGTCGGCGACCAGCGATTCGAGCGCCGCCACACACGCCTCGTACACGGTGTCCCGGAACCTCGTGGACTCCGCCTCGCCGACGCTCTCCCGCGCGTCGCGCAGACACCGACAGATCGACGCGAACTCCTCGGCGGCGACGCCCTCCACCGCCCATTCGGCGGGCGTCCACTCGTAGTAGTCCGCGTCCGCGGGGTCCTCGGCCGTCAGCCGGTCGAGGTGCCGACGGGTGTTGGCCGCGCAGCACACCGTCATCGCGTCGGCGTCCGAATACAGGGCGTACCCGCACAGGTCCGCGTCGGGGCGGGCGTCGCGCAGCCCCGTGAAGGCGGCCAGTGCCGCCCGGACCACCTCCGCACGGAGCCGCTCCTCGCCGTGGGGCACGGCCGCACTGTCACCACGGGTCGATCCCATGCCCCGAGTATGCCCGGGCCCCTCCGGCCGGGGGCGGACGGGCGGCAGGTGCGTCGGCAGTCGACGGCCCCGGCGGACCGCGCACACCGTCGCCCGACTTCGGCGGCATCACTCGAACGGCCGGTGGCCGCCGCGCGCATTATATTTAGGACTTTTCGCGCATTTCCCACCAGGGGAACAAAAAGGGCTGGTTCTTCCCCTCGCCCGCCCTGAACTGGACAGACGACAAACCTGGTTCTCCCCCACCCCCTCCCACGCAGAAAAATTCGCCCCACCCCAAGAACTCCCCTAATCTTTCTCCCAACACAACCGCACACAAAAGACCCCGCGACGTTACACGCGTCCGGGGCCGTGGCCAGCAACTCACACCTTTAACCAAAGGATTGCCGACATGGGCTATTCTATCCGCGCCCTCCTGCGCGAAACCCTCCACACCCTCCGAGCCCTCCTCGCCCCCGCGCGCGGACGCCACTCCGCCGCCGCCCGCCGTCGCCGCTCCACCCGGGTCCGCCGCTACGCGCCGCTGCCCGCGCCGGAGCAGGCCGTCGCCCCCGCGCCGCGCCCGGCACCCCGGTTGACGCCCCCGCCCGCCCCGATCCCGGCCGAGGACGTCGCCCTGGTGCGCGGCTACTACCGGGCCTTCGAACGCGAGACGGCGCAGCGCCAGGCCGAGGCCCGCGCCCGCCTCGACCGCTGGAGCGCGAAGCCCCCGACCCCTCCGGCGCGCGTCCCCCAGCCCAGGCCGGTCCCGCCGGGCGACCTCCTCGCACCGACCCCGGAGACCGCCATGACCCTGGACGGCCGCGCGGACCGGACGGCGGTGGCGGTCTGATGCCGGAGCGCACCGAGGAACCCCGCCCGCTCGTGTTCTGGGAGCACCGCTCCTACCCCGGCCGTCTGGAGCGGCTGCGCGAGGTCCGCGCGGACCTCGCGACGGACCTGGCCGGGTTCGATCCGGACCTGGTGGCGACCGTGGAACTCGTGACCAGCGAACTCTTCGCGAACTGCGTCAAGTACACGGACTCGGGCAACGCTGGCGGCGAGGTCATCCGGGGCCTGTCCATGCCGCACGCTGGAGAGCTTCGGGTCTTCCTCAGCGACTGGGGCGGCCGGGGCGGCGTCCCGCGCATCCCCGAGGAGCGGAGCGGAGACGAGTGGGAGTGGGCGGAGGGCCAACGCGGGCTGCTGCTGGTCGAGAACCTGTCCACAGCCTGGGGACACTTCCGGCTCGCCCCGTAGGGCGACCTGGGCACACACGTCTGGGCGGGGTTCGCGGTCGAGCCCGGCGCCGCTCCCGCGGGGCTCCGCCCGTTCGTCTTCACCGTCTGACCGGCGGGTTCCGGAGCGGACCGCCCCGGAACTGATGACCGACACCCACGTGCGGCACTCGCACTCGCACGAATATTTTGAATGCATCATGCTTTCAATGAAGATAGAATGCTTTCATGACTGCTCTCACCATCCGGGACATACCGGAAGAAGTCGTCAGGGAGATGAAGATCCGAGCCGCCAAGGCCGGTCAGTCCCTTCAGGCCTATGCCCGCACCGTGCTCGCCCGCGACGTCTCCAAGCCCACCTTGGCCGACGCGGTGGAGGCCGCTCGCCGTACCGCCCAGTCGGACGTCACCGTCTCCGACGTCCTGTCCGCCATCGATGAAGGGCGATCCGGGCGTTGATCGTCATCGACAACTCAGCGCTCGTCGAGATGCTGACAGCGGTCGGCCCGGTCGGTTCGGCCGTGGCCGAACGGGTGGCCAAAGCCGACATCCTGTGCGCTCCACACCTCCTCGACACCGAGGTCATGTCGGCGCTTCTCGGCATGGCTCGCGGCAGAAAGATCACGCCAGGCCAGGCGGACAGGGCAATGATCGCCTATGAACGGCTACCGATCGACCGGTATGACGCGCTTCCGCTGTGGCCCCGTGTCAAGGTGCTCCGCGCGAACCTGTCCGCCTACGACGCCACCTATGTGGCACTGGCCGAAGCCCTGGGAGGATCGCTGGTCACCAGTGATGCCCGCATAGCCCGCAGCGGTGCGGCCCGATGTCCGATCGAGGTCTTCGACTAGGACGAACGCGGATCCGCACCGGTGCCCGGCCGCATCCGGCCGGACCTTCGACCCTGGTCAGGGATGCGCGTTACGCTCGTGTGCGCACCCCGACCGCGTGCCGTCCCGACCCGTCGACCCCGAGGAGCCCCGTGTCCTCCCCCGTCAACCTGCCCCTACTGGTCGCGCCGATCCTGTACCTCCTCGTGGGCATCGGCGCCGTCGCTCTCGGCCCGCTCGCCCCCGTCGGCCGTAAGGGTCTCACCGTGGCCAGCGGAGCGCTCATCCTGGTCAGCGCGATCATCGACCTGGTCATCAACCTGGCGTGGTTCCCGATCCACGAGTTCATCGGCGTCCCCCTCGGCTTCGACACGGCCACCCTCGTGGTCAACACCGTCTCCTACCTGTCCTACGCCCTGTTCGGCGTCGGGGTCATCCTCCTGGTGTTCGCCGCCACGCGCCGACGTCCGAAGCCCGCCGTCGGGCCTGCGACGGGCGTCCCCCGCCCACCCCAGACCCCGTACCGGCCCGGTCCCGCGGCCCAGCGTTGACCCCCGACGACAGCGGAGACGATCATGATCCACCTCGTCCTCAACATCCTGTTCGCCATCGTGGTGTTCCTCGTCCCCGGCGCCGTGGCGTTGGTCCGCGCCGCCGGATCGCCCAGCGGCAGGGGGCTCGTCTTCACGGGCGGCGGTCTGCTCATCCTGTCCGGACTCGTCAACGTCGGATGGGCGATCTGGTACTTCTCCCTCATCGTGGAGCCGTTCGGGAACACGGTCGCCGGGGGACCACTGCCGTACACGGGCCTGATCAACGCCTACAACACCGTCCGCCCCGTACTGGTGTCCATCGCGGTCGCCCTGCTGCTGTTCGCGGTGCTGAGCGCGCGCGGCAAGGTCCAGCCGAGCGCGGGGACGCCGACGCCACACGGCCACCCCCCGTACCAGTCCGCTCCGGGGTACCACGCCGCGCCGGGGCACCCGGGCCAGCCGTACACCCAGCAGGCCCCGGCACCCCCGGCAAACCACGGGCACCAGCCTCCCCAGCCCCCGCAGGCCCCCCGACCGGAACAGCGATAGTCGCGTCCCCATCGCGACCGACGCATCACGCCCACTCCCCCGAAGGCTGATCGAACCATGGCCGTGGACGACCCCCAGAAGCAGACCGGCGCACGCAGCCCCGAACGCCTCGAACGATGGCAGCGCGCCACGGAGTGGCCCCTCCTCGCCCTGGCCGTGGGCTTCCTGGTCGCCTACGCGTGGCCGATCCTCGACCCCGACCTGTCCGCGCGGTGGCGTGAGCTGTGCGCCTCGGCGGCCGGGATCGTCTGGTTCGCGTTCACCGTCGACTACGTGATCCGCCTGTACCTGGCCCCGGACCGGTGGGCGTTCGTCCGCGCGAACCTCCTGGACCTGGCCATCTGCCTGCTGCCGATGCTGCGCCCCCTGCGCCTGGTGCGTCTGCTGAGCGTGGTGTCGATCCTGCACCGGAAGCTGTCGGTCTCGGCGCGCGGGAACGTGCTGCTGTACACCGCCACCCTCACCGTGATCATCCTGTTCGTGGCGTCGCTGTCGGTGCTCCGCGCCGAGCGCGACGCCCCGGGCGCCAACATCACCACCATCGGGGACGCGATGTGGTGGACGCTGGTGACGATCTCCACCGTCGGCTACGGCGACCACTACCCGGTGACCGAGGGCGGAAGGATGATCGCCGTCGGCCTGTTCCTGGTCGGGATCGCCCTGCTCGGTGTCATCACCGGCGTGCTCGCCTCCTGGTTCGTCAAGTCCATCGAGGGCGAGAAGGAAGAGGAGCGGGAGCAGGACGCGCTCAGCGGCGACGAGGTGCGCGAGCTCCGGGATCTGGTGACGGAGCTGCGGGCCGAGCTCGACCGGACCCGGGCCGAACGCGACGCCGAGCGCGTGGTCGACGGGCTGGCCGAACCGGCGGACCGGTCCGACTGACCTCTCCGGGCCCGGCCCGGAAGCACGGTCGGCGCACCGACCGGCCCGGCGCCGGGGCAGCCCGCCCGAGGACTACTCCGGACGCGTGTACACCAGCGAGTACCGCCACATGAGCAGGCGGCGCAGCCGGGCCCCGGGCAGGTGCCGGGCGGCGGCGACCGCGATCTCCCGCAGGCTCATCTCCGGGTCGCGCACGGGCATGTCCCGGTGGCCGGACATCCGCGCCAGGTCGGGCGTGCCCGTGACGAGGCGCGCGGCGCGGACCCCCAGACCGATCGCCCACTGCGGCCCGAGCGCGGCCAGACTCGCGGCCACGTCCTCCCACCCCTCCTCGCGGTACAGGCCGAGGACGGCCAGGGTCCCGCCGGGTTCGAGGGCGGAGGCCAACCGTTCGAGGGTCGGGCCGAACGGCATGTGGTGGACGCTGGCGATCGCGCTGACGAAGCCGTACCCCTCCGGCGCGAGCTCGGCCTCCTCCAGCCGGGCGTGCTGGTAGCGCACGGGCAGCCGCACGGGGGTCCGCTGCCGGGCGAGCGCGACCATCTCCGCGGACGCGTCCACCGCGTCCACGGCCAGGCCGTGCTGGGCCAACACCCGGGCGAACCGTCCGTCGCCGCACCCCACGTCGAGGGCGCGGCTCCGGCCAGAGGGCGCCTGGCGGAGGAGATGTTCGTGATAGTGGCTGTTGTGGTCCCACGAGACGTCGATGGGACTGGGGGGCAGTACTCGGGTCATGCGCCCGGAGACTACCCGGCCTGCCGCTTGGCCTCCAGGGCGTCCATGGCGGCGACGGCGGTGGCGACGGTCTGGTGGACCGGGACCTGGCGGTGCAGGCCGACCAGGCGGACGACCTTGGTGACGCGCTCGTTCAGAGCGGCGAGCGCGAGGGAACCGCCCTGCTCACGGACGGTTCGGTACGCGTTGATGATGACGTTGAGTCCGCTGGAGTCCATGAAGTCCAGCGCGGACAGGTCCAGGATCAGGAACGGCCCGTGGGCCTCGATCGCGGACTCGATGTGCTCCTGGAGGTCGGCGGCGGTCGCGATGTCGAGCTCACCCTCGATCGCGACGATGACGCTGCGGCTGTCTACCCGCGTGCTCAGTCCAAGCCTGTGCACGATCACTCCTCCCGGCCCCACGTTGAGATGGCGGGGGTCCCTTCGCTAAACCATACGCAGACCGGCGGGCTGCGCCGTCGGGATCCGGCGCCACTCCCACAGAGCCGAACCACCGAGGGGACGAAGCTGGCGCGCCCGCGGTCTGGTAAGTCGTTGGACACACACGGTATAGGCGAACGGCCCGTTCGGGAATGCCATCACGGAAGAAATTTTCGCCTCCTGGGCACGAACCTGCCGCGAAGTGCCTGTTTTCACCCGTTGACACCGCGTTATTTCACGACATGGGAGGCGGTAAAATCGCCCACCCGTCGCACGTGGTCGGCGTCACACTACACATAGTGACTTTCGGTTCACTCGTCCAAGGAACGATCACTCCGCGTGATCGTTCGCGTGAACGCGTCGAGGAGTCCGCGCGCCGCGAGGGTCGCGGTGGTCTCCCCGGACCGCACCTCCTCCTCCAGGCGGGGCGCGAGCTCGCTCACCCGCGGGTCGCGCAGGAACGTGTCCATCACCTGGTCGCGCACCTGGTCCCACATCCAGCTGACCCGCTGGCGGCTCCGGCGCTCGGCCAGTCCGCCGCCGCGCTCCAGCACGGAGCGGTGTTCGACCACGGTCTCCCACACCTCGTCCAGCCCGTCCCCCGTCAGGGCGCTGCACGTCAGCACGGGCGGGCGCCAGTCGGGGTGCACGGGCTGGAGCAGGCGCAGCGCCCGGGACAGCTCCCGGGCGGCGCGGCGCGCGTCGTCGGCGTGCGGTCCGTCGGCCTTGTTCACCGCGACCACGTCGACCAGCTCCAGAACGCCCTTCTTGATGCCCTGCAACTGGTCGCCCGTGCGCGCGAGGGCGAGGAAGAGGAAGCAGTCGACCATCGCGGCCACGGTGACCTCGGACTGGCCGACGCCCACCGTCTCCACGAGCACCACGTCGTACCCCGCGGCCTCCATGAGCAGCATGGTCTCGCGTGTCGCCCGGGCGACCCCGCCCAGGGTGCCCGCCGTCGGCGAGGGCCGGATGAACGCGTCGGGGTCCACGGACAGGTGCGCCATCCGGGTCTTGTCGCCGAGGATGCTGCCGCCGGTGCGCGTGGAGGAGGGGTCGACCGCCAGCACCGCCACCCGGTGCCCGGCCGCGGTGAGCCGACCGCCGAGCGCGTCGATGAAGGTCGACTTGCCGACACCGGGGACGCCGGTGATCCCGACCCGCCGTGCCCCGCCCGTGTGCGGGAGCAGCCGCACCAGCAGTTCCTGGGCGGCCCGCGCGTGGTCCGGGCGGCGGGACTCCACGAGGGTGATCGCCCGCGCCAGGGTCGGCCGGTGCCCCGCCAGCACCCCCTCGGCGAGGACGTCCACGTCCACCGGGCGCCGCCCCCGGCCGCGCGTCCTCGAAGCCGGGCCGTCGTCGGCCACGCTCACTCCCCTTCCCGCTCGGGGTGGTCCAGTCGTTCCTCCAGTTGGTCCAGCAGCCCGATCGCGGCCTCGGCGATCACCGTCCCGGGCGGGAAGATCGCCGCCGCGCCCGCCTCCCGCAGCGGCTCGAAGTCCGCCGGGGGGATCACACCGCCCACCACGATCATGATGTCCTCGCGGTCGAGCCTGGCCAGCTCCTCGCGCAGCGCGGGGACCAGCGTGAGGTGCCCGGCCGCGAGGGAGGACACCCCGACCACGTGGACGTCGGCCTCCACGGCCTGGATCGCCACCTCGGCGGGGGTCTGGAACAGCGGGCCCACGTCGACGTCGAAGCCCAGGTCGGCGAAGGCGGTCGCGATGACCTTCTGCCCCCGGTCGTGCCCGTCCTGGCCCATCTTGGCGACCAGGATGCGGGGGCGCCGCCCCTCCGCCTCGGTGAACTCGTCCACACGGGAGGCCACGCGCTCCATGAGCCCCGCCGCGTCCTCGCTGCCGGCCGCCTCGTCCCTGTACACACCCTGGATGGTACGGATCTGCCCGGAGTGGCGGCTGAACACCTTCTCCATCGCGTCGGAGATCTCACCGACCGTGGCCTTGGCGCGGGCCGCGTCCACGGCGGCGGCCAGGAGGTTGTTCGTGAGCGCCTCGTCCGCGGCCGACTCGCGCCCGGCCGCCTCGGTGAGCGCGTCCAGGGCGGAACGCACGGCGGCCTCGTCGCGCTCCTCGCGCAGGCGGCGCAGCTTCTCCAACTGCTGGGCGCGCACCTCGGCGTTGTCGACCTTGAGGACCTCGATCTCGTCGTGGGCGTCCGGCCGGTACTTGTTGACGCCGATCACCGGCTGGCGCCCCGAGTCGATCCGCGCCTGGGTCCGGGCGGCGGCCTCCTCGATGCGCATCTTGGGCAGACCGGCGTCGATCGCCGCCGCCATGCCGCCCGCCTTCTCGACCTCCTGGATGTGCCCCCACGCTCTGGCGGCCAGCTCCTGGGTGAGCCGCTCGACGTAGTAGCTGCCGCCCCACGGGTCGACCACCCGCGTCGTGCCGGACTCCTGTTGCAGGAGCAGCTGGGTGTTGCGGGCGATGCGCGCGGAGAAGTCGGTGGGCAGCGCCAGCGCCTCGTCCAGGGCGTTGGTGTGCAGCGACTGTGTGTGCCCCTGGGTCGCGGCCATCGCCTCCACGCAGGTGCGGGCGACGTTGTTGAACACGTCCTGCGCGGTCAGCGACCACCCGGAGGTCTGGGAGTGGGTGCGCAGGCTCAGCGACTTGTCCTGGACCGCGCCCAGGTCCCTGACCAGGCGCGCCCACAGCAGGCGGGCGGCGCGGAGCTTGGCGACCTCCATGAAGAAGTTCATCCCGATCGCCCAGAAGAACGACAGCCGGGGAGCGAACCGGTCGACGTCGAGTCCGGAGCGCTGCCCGGCGCGGATGTACTCCACGCCGTCGGCGAGCGTGTAGGCCAGTTCGAGGTCGGCCGTGGCCCCGGCCTCCTGCATGTGGTAGCCGGAGATCGAGATGGAGTTGAACCGCGGCATCCGCTGCGAGGTGTAGGCGAAGATGTCGGAGATGATCCGCATCGACGGCTGGGGCGGATAGATGTAGGTGTTGCGGACCATGAACTCCTTGAGGATGTCGTTCTGGATGGTCCCCGACAGCTGCTCCGGGGCGACCCCCTGCTCCTCGGCCGCGACGATGTACAGCGCGAGGACGGGCAGCACCGCGCCGTTCATGGTCATCGACACGCTCATGCGGTCCAGCGGGATGCCGTCGAAGAGCTGGCGCATGTCGTAGATGGAGTCGATCGCCACCCCGGCCATGCCGACGTCGCCGGCCACGCGCGGGTGGTCGGAGTCGTAGCCGCGGTGGGTGGCCAGGTCGAAGGCGACGGACAGGCCCTTCTGCCCGGCCGCCAGGTTGCGCCGGTAGAAGGCGTTGGACGCCTCCGCGGTGGAGAAGCCCGCGTACTGGCGGACGGTCCAGGGCTGGTTGACGTACATGGTCGGGTACGGCCCGCGCAGGTACGGGGGGATGCCCGGTAGCCCGTGCACGAAGTCGAGGCCCGCGCGGTCGGCGGGGGTGTAGAGCGGCTTGACCGAGATGCCCTCGGGGGTCTCCCACTCCAGGGCGTCGACGGCCTTGCCGCTGCGCGCCTGGACGGCCTCGCGCCAGTCGGCGGCGCCGTCGCCGGTGGACTCGGGCGGCTCGGGGGCCACGGTGGAGAAGTCGGGGATCATGCGATCTCCTCCCGGGAGGCGGCGGGTCGGGGCGCGTCGGAGGCGGACGGTCGGGCCGGGGCGTCGCTGAGCAGGACGTCCATCAGGTCGGTGAGCAGGGCGACCGCGTCACAACCCCGGTGGGCGAACACGTCCACCCCGGCCTCCCGGTAGGAGTCGCGCGGCGGTCCGGCGAGCAGGACGCGGCGGGCGCCCGCCTCCCTGAGCGCGCGGGCGGCGGTCTCGGCGTGCTCGGCGTAGACCTTGTCCGAGGAGCAGATGACCGCGACCCGGCAGCCGGAGGCGGCGAAGGCGTGCCCGGCGTCGTGGGCGTCGTCGAGCGGTCCGGGCCGTTCCACCGCGATCCCGCCCGCCGCGAGCAGGTTGGCGGCGAAGGAGGCCCGCGCGGTGTGCGCGGCGACCGGGCCGAGCGTGGCCAGGAAGGCGGTGGGCCGGTGGCCGGTGTCGCCGGTCCGGGCGTCGCCGCGGTCGCGCAGGTCCTCGAAGTCCTGGGCGTAGCGGCGGACGGGGAAGCCCCCGGGGGTGCGGGCCCGTGCGGGGTCGGGGGGTCTGACCAGCGGGGTCTCGTCGAGGTCGGGGAACTCGCTGACGCCGGTGAGGGGCGCGCGGCGGTGCGCGATGTCGGTCCGGCGGCGCTCCCACACCTCGTCGACGCGCTCGCGCAGCAGCCCGTGGGCGAGGGCCTCGGCGGCGCCGCCGGAGCCCTCCAACTCCTGGAAGAAGGACCAGGCGGCGCGGTAGAGGTCGCGGGTGAGGGCCTCGATGTAGAAGGAGCCGCCCGCCGGGTCGATGACCTGGGCCAGGTGGGACTCCTCGATGAGCAGCGACTGGGTGTTGCGGGCGATCCGTCGCGCGAAGTCGTCGGGCAGGCCGACGGCCGAGTCGTAGGGGGCGACCGTGACCGCGTCCGCGCCGCCGACCCCGGCGGCGAAGCACGCCACGGTGGTGCGCAGCATGTTCACGTGCGGGTCGCGGCGGGTGGTCATCGCCCCGGAGGTGGTCGCGTGCAGGCGCATGGCGCGCTGGTCGGGGGCGAGGCCGCACGCGGCCAGGACCTGGTTCCACATGGCGCGCACGGCCCTGAGCTTGGCGATGACCGAGAACTGGTCGGCGTTGGCGGCCAGGCGGAACTCGATCCGGCGCGCGGCGTCGGCCGCGTCCAGACCCGCCTCGTGCAGCGCGCGCAGGTAGGCGGTGCCCGCGGCGATCGCGGTGCCGAGTTCCTGGGCCTCCGACCCGCCCGCCTCGTGCACGAGCGTGCCGTCGGCGACGAGCAGGCCGAGTCCGGGGCGGTCGGCGGCGAGTTCGACGGCGAGGCGGACGGGGTCGGTCAGGTCGGGGCGCCCGCCCGCGCGGGCCGCGGTGGTCAGCGGGTCGATGCCCAGGTGGGCGATGATCCGGCCGTCCGGCACGCCGGAGTCGGCGTGGGCCTCGAGCAGGGCCCGGGAGGCGTCGGCGTAGTCGGGGCCGGGGTCCAGGACGACGGGCGCCAGGTCGAGGTAGACGTCGGTGAGGGCCGCGCCGAGGGAGGCGGTCGGCAGGGCGTCGCCGCCGACGCTGATCCACAGGGAGCCGACGCCGTTCATCAGGTCGGTGTGCAGCCGCCGCCGGAGGGTGTCCGGGTCCGTGTCGGTGTGGCGGGCCCGGATGTCCCATCCGCCCGTCGCCGCGCCCTCGGGCCGGTAGCCCCGGGTGAAGGGCGGCTGCCCGGGGAAGCCCGGGTCGGCCGCGGCGGGCTCGCCGGTGTACAGCGGGTCGATGTCGAAACCGTCGTAGGTGCGGGTGGCGAGCACCGCCTCGGGGGCGTCGGCGAGCCGCTCCTCCGCGACGCCGCTCTTGCGCAGCACCCCGGCGACGAGTTCGCGCCACCGGTCGCGGGTGGCTTCCGGGAACCCTTCGGCCAGGTTGGGGGTACTGGGATCGCCAGCACCTCTCTCAGGGACGTCCATACTCCGAGATGGTAGAGAATCGCGTTCGGTCCGGCGGCGTCGGGGTGTGGTGCGGCGCACATGAGCCGAGTCCCAGTCGGATCCCGATCCCCGCGCCACCCACTGTATGACACGGGTCACACCGGCTCTGGTGGCCGCTCGCGTCGGGCGGCGCGCCGCGGCGCGGCGCGCACCGGGCTTCGGACTAGCCTGACCTGGGGGAACGCCCGGCGACCAGGCCGGTGGCGCCGGTACCGAGCACGGGTGGGCGGATGGGACTTCGGTTCTTCGACGACGACCAGTTCGACTACGAGACGCGGCTCGCGCTGGGGGCGGCCTACCGGCGCGCCACGGACGTCGGCGAGGTCCTGGCGACGGCCGGGCGGATCACCCCGGGCGGTGACGCCGAGGCGTGGTTCACCGCGTGGACCGGTCTGGCCCGCCGGGTCCGCGAGCGGGCTGAGCTGTCCGCCGCCCGGGGGTGCCGGGTGAGCGCCGGGGAGGGCCATCTCCGTGCCGCCAAGTACTTCGCCACCGCCCTGGTCAGCGTCGACGCCACGGACGACCCGGAGCGGCTCGTCCCGGTCTTCCGCGAACACCGGGACTGCTTCGACCGCTTCGCCGCCGCCGCGGAGCCGCCCGCCGAGCGCGTCGACATCCCCTACGGGGGCGACGTGCTGCCGGGGTTCCTGTTCGGCCCGGTCGACCGCTCCGGCCCGCTGCCGACGCTCATCGTCTGCAACGGCAGCGACGGCGCGCTCACCGACGTGTGGTCGCTCGCGGGCGCGGGCGCCGTCGCGCGCGGGTACCGCGTGCTGCTGTTCGACGGCCCGGGGCAGCAGTCGATGCTGTTCCTGCGCGGGGTGCCGTTCCGGCACGACTGGGAGAACGTCATCACGCCGATCGTCGACTTCCTGCACGACCGCCCCGACGTCGACCCGCAGCGGATCGCCCTGCTCGGCATCAGCCAGGCCGGGTACTGGGTGCCCCGGGCGCTGGCGTTCGAGCACCGGATCGCCGCCGCCGTCGCGGACCCGGGCGTGATGGACGTGGCGACCTCGTGGTGGCGGCACTTCCCCCAGGAGATGCGCGACCTGTGGGAGGCGGGTGAGCGGGACGCCTTCGACCGGTACGTCCTGGAGGGCGACGACGACCCGGCCGCCCTCGCGACCTGGCGGTGGCGGGCCAAGCCGTACGGCCACTTCGCCCCGTTCGACCTGTTCTCGGAGCTCGCCCGGTACACGCTCTCCCCGGTCGTGGACCGCGTGGCGACGCCGCTGCTCATCACCGACCCGGAGGGCGAGGGCTTCTGGCCGGGTCAGTCCCGGCAGCTGTACGACGCGCTGCTCGGGCCCCGGGAGCTCGTGCGGTTCACCGCCGACGAGGGCGCCGACCTGCACTGCGAGCCGCTGGGCCGCGCCGTCTTCGAGCAGCGGGTGTTCGACTGGCTCGACGAGCGGTTGGCCTGAGCGGCGGCCCCGCACCCGTCGGCCGGGCCCGGAGACACGAGGGGTGCGGCGCCGCAGACGGCGCCGCACCCCGGGATCGGAGGGCTCCGGGACGGTCAGACCGTGGTCTCGTCCGTCCGGAAGCGCGCCACGTCCTCCTGCTCCCAGCAGTCCACATCGGTCAGCTCGGGCATGGTGTCCTTGGTGAACACCGGGTCGATCCCCCGCTTGCGCTGGGCGAGGTAGTCGGTGAGCAGTCGGCACGCGATCGGCGCCAGGAAGGCCAGAGCGGCCAGGTTGACCAGGGCCATGAAGCCCATGGTCGTGTCCGCCAACGTCCAGACCAGGCCGCCGGAGCCGACCGCGCCGAGGAAGGTCACCGCGATCAGCAGCACCCGGAAACCGGTCAGGGCGGCCGGGCTGCCGGTGAGGTAGCCGACGTTGGCCTCACCGTAGAAGGCGTTGCCCAGCACCGAGGTGAAGGCCACCAGCAGGATGATCAGCGTGAGCAGGTGCAGCGCCCAGGAACCGAGGTTGGCCTCCAGCGCGTTCTGGGTGAGCGTCGGACCGGCCTCGGCCGTGTAGCTCGGGTTGGACACGAGGATGATGAACGCCGTGGTGGAGCAGACGATCAGCGTGTCGAAGTAGACGCCCAGGGTCTGCACGAGGCCCTGCTTGACCGGGTGGCTGACCGCGGCGCTGGCGGCGGCGTTGGGAGCCGAACCCAGGCCCGCCTCGTTGGAGAACATGCCGCGGCGCATGCCCTGCACGATCGCCGTGCCGATGCCGCCCGCCGCGATCTCGCGGATCCCGAACGCGTGGGTGACGATCTCGGTGATGACGGCGGGGATCTGGCCGACGTTCATCGCGACCACGGCCAGGCCCATGAGGACGTAGACGGCCGCCATGAACGGCACCAGCAGCGTGGCGGTCTTGGCGACCCGGCGCCCGCCGCCGAAGATGATCACGGCGGTGACGGCGGCGAGGACCGCGCCGACCGCGTAGGGGATCCACGGGGCGGCGTCCGCGCCGGTGGCGGTGGAGACCGTGTTGGCGACGGCGGCCGAGATGGTGTTGCTCTGCACGCTCGTGAACGCCAGACCGAAGGTCACGATGACGATCACCGCGAAGAGCATCCCCATCCACTTCGCGCCGAGCCCGCGCTCCATGTAGTAGGCGGGGCCGCCGTAGTAGCCCTCCTTGCCCCGTGACTTGTAGAGCTGGGCGAGGGTGGACTCGACGAAGCTGGCCGCGCCGACCAGCAGCGCCATGGCCCACATCCAGAAGATGGCGCCGGGGCCGCCGAGGGCGATCGCGGTGGCCACACCGGCGATGTTGCCGGTGCCGATGCGGGCGGCGGCGGACACGGCGAAGGCCTGGAAGGCGGAGATGGGCTTGCCGCCGTCGGCGGCGAGACCGGGGTCGTCGCGCATGGCGCGGAACATCTCGGGGACGAGGCGGAACTGCACGGCGCCGGAGCGGACCGTGAAGTACAGGCTGAGAAGGATCAGGAGGGGGATGAGCAGGTACGCCCAGAACACATCGTTGAAGGCGACGATGCCCTCGTTCACGGCATCCACGGGGGGACTTTCCCTTCGTCGTCGGCGGATGCGGCGGTGCCTCGCTCCGCGACCGATTCATGTCCCGTAGGGGCGGGACAGGTGTGGCTGGTCGGGTTGGTCCGGACACGAGGTGACGCTTCCGACGAGGTCATCGCAGGGAGCCACCCGGCAGCCCGAGGGGGGTGGTTCGGGCCGCGGACCAGGAAACGGTAAATCGGACGCGAACGCAAGGCACATCACGGGTGACCATGGCCCCCGACACCCTTCCCCTCAACGGTCAGAACGGGGCAGACCGGGCGCGAGAGCGACTGGTCGGACCCACCGCGCGGGGCTGGCTCGGATCAGGTGAAAGCCATGGTGAACCGGGCTGCGCGCCACACCAGATTCATCCACAACCGAACAGAAAGAGACACACAAAGAAAAACAACAGAACGGAATTCTGTCGTGACGCACATCACGACAGCAGTGCGGCCGAGGTGACGGTCAACGTCCGTGCGCACACGTTCAGCGACCAGCGGGGGATCCGCCCCGCACCGTGTCCCAGCGGCGGGCCCTCGCCCGGCGCGACGAACGGCCGCGCCTCCGGGGACGGCGTCGGAGCGCGGCGGCGCCTCGCCGAGGCCGGTGCGGGGACCAGGCGAAGACCAGCGAACCACCGGTGACGCCGACCAGCGTTCCCAGGACGAAACCGCCGAAGTTCGAGGCCGCGAACGCGGCCAGGGCGAGCAGCACCCCGACGATCCCGTGGAAGGAGTGGTGCGCGGGCTGCGCCCAGCTCATCAATCCGTTGACGACCAGCAGCGCTCCGATGAGGTAGTGCGAGGAACCGGCGAGCCCCGCGACGACGAGCAGGTCCGGCGGAAGCACCAGCGACCGCGCGGTGGGCACGGCCAGGACCTCGGCGCCTGCCAGGACGAGGACCAGGCCGCCCCAGAAGGGACGGGTCCAGCGCCAGTGGCGGAATCCTCGCGCGGCGGCCCGCAGGACGGCGATGGGGCGGAGCATGGTCAGAAGCACTCGGGCTCGTCGAAGCCGACGGCGAACCGGGTGTCGGGCAGCCGCAGGTCCGCGGCCGTGATCGCCAGGACGCGCGCCCGGAGGTCGATGAGGCGCAGGGTGTCGGCCTGCTGGCCGAACCCGCCGGGCGGCCCCTGTCCGCCCGCGGCCCTGTCCAGGGTGCTGGCGTCCCGGCCGATCTCCACGTCGGTGAACTCGACGTCGGCGGTGAACTCCTCGACGTCGAACACCACCGAGTGGCCGACGACCGGCTCGTCGTGACCGGCGGTGACGCGGACCACGACCGGGCCGAGCGGGGTGTCGAGCAGCGTCGACTGGCAGAGGCCGACCAGTTCGGCCCGCTGCATGGTGGTGACGGCGACCGGGATGCTGGTGCCGTCGATGGTGTGGTCGAAGGAGCCGAACTGGGTGAACCCCTGTGCGTCCAGGACGTCGGCGGAGACCTTGATCCGGTCCCCGGACACGGCGAAGGCCGCCGCGAGCAGGCCCTGGAGGGTCATCGCGCCGAGCAGTCCGGCCGCCGCGAAGCCGGGCAGGGCGACGAGGGCGAACCTGCGCCATCGCGTCCCGCCCCGAGGGGCCCCCTCGGACGAGTCCGGCATGTCCCCCGCACCTCCCACCGGCCGTGTCCGCGGCGCGGAGGCGACGCGGAGGCCGGCTCCGGCGCCGACGCGCCCGCACGTGCCGTGTCGCACGCGCCTGCCCGACGCTAGTCGCAGGCACCACTCCGGGCAATTACCCCATCACGGTGAGTCGCACAGTCATCCGACATCGGCGGTCGGAGGCCGCGCGCGAGGGGCCGTGGCGTCATCCCCCGCAGTGGCGCTTGACATGACGTCATTTATGGCGTCATGATGACATCATGGATCTGATGCCGTACGTCGACGAACTCCGTCGCCAACTCCTGATGGCCGCCGAATCCGGGGACGAGGACACCCGGGCCATCGCCGAGCGCCTCAGCGCGGCGCTCGAAGCCGCTGCGCGGTTGACGCTGCTGGATGCCCTGTCCGATGCCGCGGACGAGATCACCCGGGACCTCGCCCCTGGTTCGGTCGAGGTCCGGCTACGTGGGCGCCAAACTGACTTCATCGTGACGTCACCCGATTTCGAGGACGTTGACGAGAACGGCTTCGCGCCGCCGGGGACCTACCAGGCCGAGGCCGGGGAGGACGGCCGGACGTCCACGGGGCAGCTCCGGGGCGACGCCGAGGACGGCGGCACGTCGCGGATCACCCTCCGCCTGCCCGACCGCCTCAAACCGCGCGTCGAGGAGGCGGCCCGCGCCGAGGGACTGTCGGTCAACGCCTGGCTCGTGCGCGCCGTGGGAGCCGCGCTCGACGGCGGCGTCCGTCGGCCCGACAGCCGGACACGCCAGATCGGCCGCGGCTACACCGGCTGGGTCCGCTGACCGGACCCGGTCCCCGAACCTCCACCACCACGTCTCCCACCTGTGGAGACGACCACCAACGCCACGTCTGGGAGACAGCCATGCCGACTTTCGACACCCCCGAACCGATCACCGCCGCCCTCAGCCTGGTGGCCGGAAGCGTCCAGATCACGGCCGGAGACCGCACGGAGACCACCGTCGAGGTCCGCCCGCGCGACACCGGCAAGGACAGCGACGTGCGGGCCGCCGCACAGGTCGAGGTCGCCTACGCCGCCGGCCGCCTCGAGGTGCGCGACCCCCAGCCCACGGGCCTGGGCCGCGTGATCGGGCGCAAGGGCATGGTCGACATCACCGTCGAACTGCCCGCGGGCTCGCGCGTGCAGGCCACGGGCGGCTTCGGCGGCCTGCGCTGCGACGGGCGGCTGGGCGCGTCCGAGATCGCGTTCTCCCACGGCAACATCGCCGTGGACCGCGTCACCGGCAACGCCGAACTCACCACGGGGTACGGCTGGATCCGAGCGGAGGAGATCGGCGGCTCCGCCGTCGTCAAGTCCACCGGCGGAGCCCTCACCCTCGGCACGGTGACCGGGGAGCTGCGGGCCAACTCCGCGCACGGCGACATCACCGCCGACCGGACCCTGGCCTCCGTCACCGCGCGCACCACCCACGGCAGCATCCGGCTCGGCCAGGTGGTCCGCGGCAGCGTCGACGTGGAGACCTCCTTCGGCGAACTGGAGGTCGGCGTCCGCGAGGGCACCGCCGCCTGGTTGGACGCGGTGTCCAGGAAGGGCGTCGTGCGCAGCTCCCTGGAGGCCGCCGAGGGCCCCGGCCCCACCGACGAGACCGTCGAGATCCACGCCCGCAGCGTCCACGGCGACGTCCTCATCCACCGGTCCTGACCGAGAACAGCAGAGAGGCAGACATGACCCAGCCCACCCCCCGCGCGGCCGTGACGGTCACGGGACTGCGCAAGTCCTACGGGGACCACACCGTGTTGGACGGTGTCGACCTGGACATCCCCGCCGGAACGGTCTTCGCGCTCCTCGGCCCGAACGGCGCGGGCAAGACCACCGTCGTCAAGATCCTCTCCACCCTGATCGGCGCCGACGACGGCCGTGCCCGGGTCCTCGGGCACGACGTGGCGGAGGAACCCGACGCGGTGCGCGCCGCGATCGGCGTCACCGGGCAGTACTCGGCGGTGGACGGCCTGCTCACCGGGCGGGAGAACCTGATGCTCATGGCGAGGCTGAACCGCCAGGGCCGGGCCCGCGCCCGCCGCCGGACCGACGAGCTGCTGGAGCTGTTCGACCTGGTCGACGCGGCCGCCAAGCCCGCCTCCACCTACTCCGGGGGCATGCGCCGCAGGCTCGACCTGGCCATGACCCTGGTGGGCGGGCCGCGGCTGATCTTCCTGGACGAGCCGACCACCGGCCTGGACCCGCGCAGCCGCCGGGACATGTGGCAGATCATCCGCGAACTCGTGGCCGACGGCGTCACGGTCTTCCTCACCACGCAGTACCTGGAGGAGGCCGACCAGCTCGCCGACCGGATCGCGGTCCTGGACCAGGGCACGATCGTGGCCGAGGGCACCGCCGCCGAACTCAAGCGCCGGATCCCCGGCGGACACGTCCGCCTGCGCTTCGCCGAGGCCCACGCGCTGGAGTCTGCGGCCCAGGCCCTGGGCGGCGAGGCCGACCCCGACGCGCTGGCACTGGACGTACCCGGCGGGGACGGGGTCGCCTCGCTGCGCGAACTCCTGGACCGCCTCGACTCCGCGTCGATCACCCCCGAGGAGCTGTCGGTGCACACCCCGGCCCTCGACGACGTCTTTCTCGCGCTCACGGGCCACCGGAGCACGGACGACCACGCACGGAAGGCACACCGATGACCGCCCTCGCCCACACCGTCGGCGACTCGGCCACGATGGTGGCCCGCCAGCTCCGCCACATGCTGCGCTACCCGTCCATGACGCTGCTCCTGGCCGGGATGCCGATCTTCTTCCTCCTGTTGTTCGTGTACGTCTTCGGGGGCGCCATGGGCCCCGGAACGGACGGCGCCGCCGCCAGCCGCGCCGACTACCTCGCCTACATCGTGCCCGGCACCGTCCTGATCGCGGTGACGAGCGCGGCCCAGGGGACGGCCATCTCGGTGGCCATGGACATGACCGAGGGCATCGTCGCCCGGTTCCGCACCATGGCCATCGCCCGGGTCTCGGTCCTGACCGGGCATGTCGTCGGGAGCCTGGTCCAGGCGATGCTGTGCGCGGGCCTGGTCGTCGCGGTCGCCCTGCTCATCGGATTCCGGCCCAGCGCGGGCCCGGCGGAGTGGCTGGCGACGGTCGGCCTGCTGGCGCTGGTGTCCTTCGCCCTCACCTGGCTGTCGGTGGCGCTCGGCCTCGTCGCCAAGACCGTCGAGTCGGCCAGCAACCTGCCCATGCCCCTGGTGTTCCTGCCCTTCCTGGGCAGCGGCTTCGTGCCGACCGAGACGCTGCCGACCGGCCTGCGCTGGTTCGCCGAGTTCCAGCCGTTCACACCCGTCATCGACACCCTGCGCGGACTGCTGACGGGGACCGGGATCGGCGACAGCTGGATCGCCGCGGTCGCCTGGTGCGCCGGCATCGCCCTGGTCTCCTACCTCTGGGCCAGGAAGCTCTACGACCGCGACCCGTCGGCCTAGGCGCGGAGGCGGTGCCGCCCCGGTCCGCGGACGCCGACCGGGGCGGGGCGCCGGAACCGCTCATGCGGTGCCGCTCCACCAGACGGGTGATCGTCACGGTGCCGTCGTCGGCGGTGGTGTAGGTGACGTCACGCCTCATAAGTGCACAGGGTTCGCGTGAACCGGCTGGAGATTCCAGGAGTCCTATACACGAACCCGCCAGGCCCGCGCACTCGGCACTTTCGGGTCCTCAGAACACGTATTGACGCACGTGTCCGAACCCTGGTAGACAACTCAAGCCCCTGCCCCCCTCCGGCCCCTGCCCCCGCCGGCGCGTCGCGAGGCGCTGAGAGTGTCCTCTCCGTTGACGGCCCTGAACGAGCCACTCGCCCAAGGGAGCCAAGAATGGTGGACCAGCCCACCGCCCCCGTGTCGGATCCCACTCCCCCTCGCCGCCGTTCCCCGCGCCGCGCGATCGCGGCGCTCGGGCGCCGCGCCAAGGCCAGCTCCCCGGGACTGCTGGTCTCGGTGCTGGGCGCCGCCCTCCTCAGCACCGTCTTCGGCGCGGGGGCCATGGGACGCGCGGACGAGATGTCCGACGGCGCCGTGTGGCTCTGGAGCAGTCCCCTCGGGGAGGCCGTCCGCGTCAACGGCAACAACGCGCAGATCGACCTCGTCGCCGCGCTGCCCGAGTCCTCGGGGAGCCGGGTCCGGGTCACGCAGAACGACGACTACCTGCTCCTGTTCGACCCCGTCACCGGCCGGGTGACCTCGGTGGACCTGCGGGAGATGGGCTTCTCCGGCGTGCTCGACCTGGGCGCCGGCGGGGACTTCAGCCTGACGCTCGGCGAGGAGGCCGCCGTGGTCGTCGACCACGAGGGCGGCGAGATCAGGGCGGTCGACCCCGCGACCCTGCAGCCCACGGGTCCCCTGCTGAGGATCCCGGCCCCGCTGGCGGGCGGCGCCTTCGACGACTCCGACACCCTCTGGCTCGGCGTGCCCACCCAGGGAACGGTCGTCGGCGTCGCGGTCCAGGACGGGGAGGCCACCATCGAGCAGACCGTGTCGGTGGCCGACCCGGGCGCCGACCTCGCCGTCACGGTCCTCGACAGCGGCGTGCTCGCGGTCGACCGGACCGGCGTGAACATGGTGGCCGTCAACGGCCGCGGCGAGCCCCGGGTCCTCACCTCGCCGGTCCCCCTGGAGGGAGCCGAGCTTCCGGAGCGCACCCGCGGCGACCTGGCCGCCGTGACGCTGCCCGCGTCGGGCGAGATCGTCACCGTGGAGGACCCGGGCGGAGCGGGCCGGATCCAGAGCTTCTCCACCGGCCGCGGGGGCGGCGGCGTCGCGGTCCCCCACGAGGGCCGCCTCTACGTCCCCTACGAGGACGAGGCCACCGTGCGCGCCTTCGACTCCGCCGGGCAGGAGCTCAACCCGATCAGCCTGGCCGGAGCCGAGGGGCCCCTGGAGCTGGAGACCCGCGAGGGGAACCTGTACATCAACGCGCCCGACTCCGGGGTCGCGGCGGTCGTCGACCCCGAGGGACAGGCCACCGTCATCGACAAGACCGCCCGGCCGCCCGGCACGGGTGACGAGGACAAGAACGAGGAGGAGACCGCTCCCCGGGATCCCCTGCCGGGCGACGTCACGCCGCCCGCGCCGGACGTCCCCCGCCCCGAGACGCCCGTCACCGAGACGCCCGACGCCCCCGAGGCTCCCCAGGCGCCCGCCCCGGAGACGCCCACCAGGCCGGAGACGCCCACCAGACCGGAGACGCCCGCTCCCGACCCCCGGGAGACCGAGGCCCCTCGGGAGGACGAGGAGGCCGAGCCCGACCCCGGCGTGCCGCCGGGCGCCCCGGCACCCGTCACCGCCACGTCCGGGGACGGTTCGGTGACCCTGAGCTGGCCCGAGGCCTACTCGCCGGACGCGCCGGTCGACAGGTACTCGATCACCTGGGCGGGCGGATCGACCACCGTGCCCGGGTCGGAGTTGGAAGCTCGGATCGACAGTCTGACCAACGGCACCGCCTACCGCTTCCGGGTGACGGCGACCAACGAGTTCGGCACCGGCCCGGCCGCGCAGACCACGGAGGTCACCCCGAACTCGGCCACGCCCGGCGACCCCGCCGACGTCACCGCGCAGGCGTCCGGCAACGACTCGGCGACCGTCACCTGGCAGGCCGCCGACAACGCCACGGACTACCTGATCACCACCGCCAACACCGGTGGCGGGGCCGCGCCCAGCGACCGGACCTCAGCGGGCACCTCGGTGGAGATCACCGGACTGACGCCGGGACAGACCTACACCTTCACCGTCACCGCCCGGGGTGAGGGCGGTGTCGCCGGCGGGTCGGCCACCAGCGCCCCGCTCGCGATGAGCGCGCTGACCGTCGGCAACCCGAGCAACGTCAGCCACTCCGTCAACGGCAACCAGGTCACGGTCACCTGGACCGCGGCGGAGAACGCGACCCAGTACCGGATCACGCCCGCGGGCGGCGGAGGCGCGAACCTGAGCGCGGTCACCGTCACGGGCACCTCGCACACGTTCACCCGGGGCGGCGGACGCTGCTACGCCTTCACCGTGCGGGCGATCGGCGCCGACGGCACCGAGAGCGACGGTTCCGCGTCCAGTCCCAGCGCCTGCGTACGGGAGTTCAGCTGATGCCGACGACACACGACACCCGCGAGGAGGCGGCCGTGGCACCGAGGAAGTCCCGCAGACGCGCCTGGACGAGCGCGGTCGGCGCGGTCGCCGTGGCGGTGTCCGCCCTGGTCATGACCTCGGCGACCGTTGTCCAGGCGGCCGACCCGGCCACGGTGTGCAACGGCGGCGACGGCCGCAGACCGGACGCGGGGTCCGGGACATACGGCCAGGTCAACAGCGCGGCGATCCCGGGCGGCGGGGGCACCCTCTACCTCTTCTACAACAACACCACCGGCTACAACTGCGCGGTGACCATCAACGCGGGCGTGGGCACCACGTACATGGACGTGGGCCTGCGGCAGACCGGCAACAACGGCACGGCGCAGTGGAACAGCGGCCAGTTCGGCCAGTACGCCGGGCCCGTCTACGTCTCGGCGCGGGGCATCTGCGTGGACACCACGGGAGCCGTGGGCGACCAGTCCACGGCCCTGATCGGGACCAACTGCGGCTCCTGACGCGGCGGCTCAGCCGCGGGCGGTGCACACCTCGTCGGCGTAGGCGACCTCGTCCACGCTGACGACGGCGATGACGGTGAAGCAGTAGTCCCCGTCGGCGTCGAGCCCGTCCACCGCGGCCTCGGTCTCCCCGGGCACCACGGCGGCGAGCGAGGCGGGGACGCTGCCGAGCGGTCCTCCGACCACGTGGTGCGCCGCCTCTCCCCCGGTGTTGTCCTCCCAGGTCAGCACGACCGTGGCGCCGGAGTCCTCCAGTTCGACACCGGTGGGCGCCGCCTCGGCGACCACGTTCGCCCGCGGCGCGTCCGACGCGTCGTCGGAGGGCGAGGCGGAGGGATCGGCCGCGGACGGCCCCGGGTCCGCGCCGGACCGCACGACGACCACGACGCCCACCGCCACGGCGGCGAGCACGAGGACCGCGCCCGCGACGGCGGCGTAGAGGGGCCACCGCCGGCTCGGCATCGGGGTGGCCCGCACACGCGTCTCCGGAGGCGTCCACCCGGCGGGCGGGGCGGGAGGCCCGGCTTCGGCGGGGTTCCGGAACCCGGGCGAGGGCGGAGGCGGGGGCTCCCGTCTCGGCGGAGGACCCGACCAGACGTCCAGCCCGGCCCAGGGGTCGTCGGAGGGCGCCGGTTCGGGTGCGCGGTCCGGCGGCGGGGAGGGTCGGGGGGCGTGACCGCCCTCGCGCACACCGGTCGTCGGGTGACCGTCGGAGGACCCGTCCTCACCGCGGTTCACCACTGAGACGGTGTCGGGGTCGTCCCCTCCGCCCGCCTCGCGCGAGCCCGCGCCGGTGTCCCACCACGCGCGGACCCCAGGCTCGTCGGCGGTACCGGGCTCCCCGGCGAGAGACGACGGCGCGGCCTCCCCAACCGCTCGGTCGTCGTCTCCGGCTCGCTCCGAGGACCCCTGATCCGACTCCCACCACGCGGGTTCCTCTGGCGCCTCGGTGACGCTGACCGCCCCATCGGCCCCAGGCTCGTCGGCGGTACCGGCGTCCCCGACCGGAGGCACCGGCGCGGCCTCCACCGCCGGGGCGTCGTCTCCGGCCGGTTCCGAAGACTCCTGGATCGTGTCCCACCACGCGGGCTCCTCCAGCCCGACGGTGGTGTCGACCGCCCCCTCGGCCCCCGCGTCAGCGTCGGGCTCGGGTGGCACCTCCGGTTCAGGCCCACCGACCGCACCGTCCTCCCCGGCAGGAGACCTCGATGCCGCTTCCTCGGGCACGTCGAGCCCGACGTCGGGGGCGCCGGGAGCGACCGCCTCGGCCAGCGCCTCGGCGAACCCGGCGGCGCTGGCGAAGCGCTCGGACGGCTCCTTGGCCAGGGCCCGGCCCAGGACCGCCTCCAGAGCGGCGGGCACGTCCTCGCGCGCGATCCGCGGCGGAGCCTCGCCGAGCACGCGCTCCCGGTACCCGAACGGGTCGTTCGACGCCGGGTCGTCGAAGGGCGCGTGCCCGGCCAGCAGCGTCCACAGCGTGACCGCCAGCCGGTAGACGTCGGAGGCCGCCGAGTGCGGCTCGCCCCGCAGCGCCTCCGGCGGCGCGTACCGGACGGCGTGCACGTCGAGTCCCGCCGCGGGCGGAACGGCGTCGACGGGCAGGACGGCACCGGCGTCGGCGAGCACGGCGCCCTCGTCCGACAGCAGCAGGTTGCCCGGTTCCACCCCGTGGTGCAGCAGACCCAGGGCGTGGACGGCCCCCAGCGCCTCGGCGACGGCCAGGCCCACGCCCACGACCTCGTCGACCGGCAACGGGGAACGGCGGCGCAGGGCCGCACCGTAGTCGCCGCCGTCGGCACACGCCATGGCGACGAAGGGCCGTCCCGAGGTCGTGTGCCCGTCGCCGACCACCGGGACCACGCCCGGAAGGCCGGACAGCTCGCGCAGCCGCGCGACCTCGGTCGCCCCGTCCGCGTCGCGCATCACCTTGAGGGCGACCGGCTGGTCACCGCCGTCCGGCATCCCCCGGTACACGGTCGAGGCCGAGCCGCGGTGCAGGACCTCCAAGGAGTGGAATCCCGGCACCAGACTGCCTCCGCGCGGCCCACCGCTCACGAGGCCCCTTCCCTTCTCATCTCATCGGTCACGGACCCCGGCGCACGGCCCCGGCGGCGACTCACCGATCCCGCCACAACAGCGGGCGGGGGTCGAACCACCAGGTGAGCGCCCGCGCACGGCCCCGGCTGAGGCGGAGTGCCCGCGTCTGGCGCCGGACGCCCTCCGCGATGGACGACGCCTGCGCCTCGGGAATGGCGACGCCGGGAGCGAACGCGACGCGGTTGACCGCGCGGCCGAGCCACCCGAGGTCCACCTCGGCCCACCCCCGGGCGTGCGCGGGGAGCAGGTCCGTGACGAGGGCCAGCGTGTCGCTGACCGTGTTCCCCGGCGGCGGGGTGACCGAGCACAGGCGCAGGGCGTCGCGCAGCTCCCGCCACGCCCCGAGGACGCGGCGCTCGGGGGTGCCGGACCGCAGGCGGCGCCGCCCGCGGAGCAGCCGCAGCCCCGGAACGGCGAGCACGGCTCCGAGCAGGCCGCCCGCGATCGCGGCCGCCACCCACCACGGGGCCGGCGCCTCCTCGTCGTCGGCCTCGGACGCGTCGGAGGGCTCGTCCCGCGCGGCCTCCTGGTCCTCCGCGGTCTCGGCCTCCTCCGGCTCGGACGTGTCCCGGGCCGCCTCCTCCGAGGCGTCCGCGCCCTCCTCGCCGGGCGTGACCGAGAACGGCACCCATCCGACGCCCTCGAAGTAGACCTCGCCCCAGGCGACGGCGTCCCCCGTGCGTACCGTGTGCGTGCCGCGGCCCTCGTCCGATCCCGGACCGAAGCCGACGGCGACGCGGCTGGGCAGTCCGGCGGCCCGGGCCAGCATGGCGAAGGCGCTCGCGAACTGCTCCGAGGTGCCTCCGCCCCCGGGCTCCCCGGGGCTGGCCAGGACCGCGGCGACGTTCGCGTACCCGTGACCGCCGGGGGTCTCGGGGTCGAAGGTGTGCGACTCCCGCACGTACTCCGCCAGGGCGGTGGCGCGCTGGTAGGGCGCCCCCTCGCTGGCGACGGCGGCGACCACCTCGTTGAGGACCGGCGGCGCGCCCTCCGGGAGCTCCCGGTAGGCGTCGAAGACCCCTCCCACGGGCGTGGTAGCCCTCGCCAGCTCGTCCCCCCGCCAACCGGGGACCTCGCCGACGACCTGGTACGTGGTTCCGGCGACCGGGCCGTCCATGTTCACCACGGTGCCCGTGGACGCGTCGTACCCCGGCGACGGCAGGTCGATGCTGCGGGGGGCGCCGACGACCGGCACCCAACTGCCCGGCAGGTCCTCCCCCACCGCGATCTCCACACCCGTCTCGGTGGCGTGGGGCAGCGGCGGCACGGGTTCGGGGAGCGCCTGGCCCGCGGCACGGTAGCCCGCCTCGGGCAGCCAGGTGGTGCCGGTGAAGTCGGACATGGTCGCCCACCGCAGGCTCACCGGGTCGTCGGAGGTGACCGTGAGCAGCGGTTCGTCGGCGTCGGCCGCCCAACCGGAGAGGTAGCCGAGCGGATTGAGCGCCGCCTCCGGAGCCATGGGCGGGGTCAGCGCCTCGCGCGGATCGCCGGGTTCGGCGTCCCATCCGGCGAGGAGGAGCGGGCCTCCGAACACCGCGGCGGCGGCCGTCAGCGTCGCGACGGCTCCCGTGACCGCCGCCCGCGCCCACTGTCCGGGGGACGTCTCGCCGGGAGTGTCGACCTCGATGGTCAGCCCCGACGGATCCGACGAGGGGCTCCGGTCGTCCCCCTCCCGAGGGGCCGACATGACGACGGCGGCGGCGACCGTGAGCATGCCGATCGCGAGGAACCCGGGCGGCGCGACGGGCCCGTTGAGCACGGCGGCCCCGACCAGCAGCAGCAGACCCGGCAGCAGGGCGAGCGCCCGGCGGCGTCCGCACCAGGCGAGGGCGGAGGCGGCGGCGGCGAGCCAGGTGGCCAGGAGCGGCAGCGTCAGGGTGTCCACGTTCGCCGGGGTGGGCGCCGTGCTCGTGAGGATCCGCGCACCCGAGTGCAGGACCGCCTCCCCGGCCGCACGCCACACCCCGGTTCCGTCACCCGGCAGCCACACCGCGCACGCCACCACGGCGGTGAGCGGCAGCGGCAACCCGGCCAGGAGGCCGAGGGAGGCCGACACGCGCCGCCGCAGCAGCAGGGTCGCCACGACACCGAGCAGGGCGCTGGAGGCCACCACCGCGTAGACGTTCGCGGGCACCGCGTATCCGGGGGCGATCACCACGCCGCCCGCGGCCGAGGCCAGGAACAGTCCCAGCACGGCGAGCGGTCGGACACCGCCCTCCGGGGCCGGTCCTCGCACGGAGTCCGCGGCGGGCCCGGCCGTGCGCCGCGTCTCCCCCGGAGCCCGCGGCGGAGTCACCGTGACCATGGCGCCTCGTTCCAGCGGTCGGCGAACCCGGCCGCGTCGCCGGCGGTGAGCAGGGTGACGTCGGCGGGAGCGGCGGGGCGTTCCCCACCGCCGACGACGACCGCGACCAGGCCCGCGTAACGGTCGGCGAGCCGCGCGAAGGACCGCAGGTCCGCGCCGTCGAGCGCGCCGCTGACCAGGATCGCGGTGTCCCCGGCGGGGCGCGCTCGGGCCAGGGTCAGGGCGGCGTTCAGGTCGGCCGCGGGGGTCGCCCGCGCCTCGGCGAGCAGGTCGAGCAGCGGGGGCAGACCGCCCGTGCTCTCCCTGGCCCCGCCGCTGGCCAGGCGGAGTTCGCAGTGCAGCGACGAGCGGACGCCGGTGGCCAGGACGGAGGCGGCGGCGCCGGTGACCTCGTCCAAGCGCTCCTCGCCGCCGGGCGTGGGCCGGTCGTCGACGATGACGCACACCCGCGTCCTGGAGGTGTCGATGTACTCGCGCACGACGAGCTTGTCCAGCCGCGCGGAGCTGCGCCAGTGGACGTGGCGGAGGTCGTCGCCCCGGACGTAGTCCCTCAGGGCGTGGAAGGTCAGCGTTCCCGCGGGCGAGCCGTCGGCCGCGCCGTCGGGGTCGGCCACGCGGCCGATGGGGACCGCGCGCAGGTACTCCCAGCGCGGGTGGACCCACAGGCGGTCGGCCTCTCCGTAGTCGCGGCGCGCGGAGGCCAGACCGAGCGGGTCGGAGCGCCCGGACCGGAGAGGGCCGAGTTCGACCACCCCTCTGCGCGAGGCCGCGATCCGGTACTCCGCGTCGGCCGACGCGCGCCCGGCCAGGGGGCGCAGCCGAACCGGCCGCTCGCCGTCGGCGGCGCGCACGCGCTCCGTGATCCGCAGCGCCCGTCGGCCGGTGTTCCTCGCGTGGAGCGAGACGCGCACGGCCGTGCCCGGCGAGGTCCGGGTGACGGGGACCGAACGCCGCACGTGCACGGCGGCGGGACGCCCGACCACCAGCACCGCGAGCACCACCACGGTCACCGCCACACCGCCGAGCAGCGCGACCTCCTGGTACTGCGAGACCACCCCGACGCCCAGCAGGAGGACCCCCACCCCGACGACGAGCCATCCCCGAGTCGTCGGCATCAGTGGCCCGCCGGTGCTCCCGAGTCCCGCGGCGAGGGCGCCGGGGTCTCCCGCAGGATCTCCGCCAGGACGTCGGCGCCGGTGCGGCCGCCGACCGAGGCCTCCGGCGACAGCACGAGGCGGTGCGCCCACACCGGCTGGGCGAGGAGCTTGACGTCCTCGGGCTCGACGTGGGGGCGGCCCGAGGTGAGCGCGAGCATCCGCATCACGTGCGCCATGGCCACCGTCGACCGGGTGGACAGGCCCACGCTCAGCGCCGGGTCCGTGCGGGTGGCGTGCGCGACGCGCAGGACGTACTCGTAGATCGCGTCGTGGACGTGCACGCGCCCGGCGGCCTCGCGCATCCAGGCCATCCGCTCGGCGTCGCAGGTGGGCTTGAGGTCGCCGGGCGCGGTCAGCCGGTCGCCCCGGATGATCGCGAGTTCGGAGGCGGTGTCGGCGTAGCCCAGGGACAGCCGCATGAGGAACCGGTCGAGCTGGGCCTCGGGCAGCCGGTAGGTGCCCGACATCTCCACGGGGTTCTGGGTCGCCACCACCAGGAAGGGCGAGGGCACCGCGTAGGCGCTGCCGTCCACGGTGACCGTGCTCTCCTCCATGACCTCCAGCAGCGCCGACTGGGTCTTGGGCGAGGCCCGGTTGATCTCGTCGGCGACGACGACGTTGGCGAAGACCGGGCCGGGATGGAACTCGAACTCGCGCGTGGCCTGGTTGAAGACCGTGACCCCGGTGACGTCGGAGGGCAGCAGGTCGGGGGTGAACTGGATCCGGCGCCACGTGCCGTCCACGCTGGCGGCGATGGCCCGGGCGAGCGTGGTCTTGCCGGTGCCGGGGACGTCCTCCAGCAGGACGTGGCCCTGGGAGAGCATGGCGACGAGGGCCAGGCGCACGACGTCGGTCTTGCCGAGGACCGCCGACCCGACGGAGGAGACCATGCCGTCGAACTCGTCCGCGAGGAGCACGGCCTCGTCCGCCGTCACCGGTGTGGTCTGAGCCGGGAGAGCAGGGGTGTTCACAGAGGGTGGGTCTTTCCGCGAAGGGTGGTGATGAGGAGGAGGCGCCGTCGACTCCCGCGGGGAGGAGGGCGTCGGGAGCGCGCGCGAGGGCGCTCACCGGGGTGAGGGTACCGCGATCGCCGTGAGCTGGGGAAGGCCCGGGGCCAGGGGGGGGCGCCCCGCAGGAGCGCCCCCGCCGGAACACCCGGCCCTACGCCGCCAACCTGAACTTCTGTTGGTGCGGTGTGAGCGAACTGCCCATCCCGTAACTCTGCCCGGACGCTCCTTGCTCGAACGCCGAGGCCAGAGCGCCGAGCAGGCCCGCCGCGTTCCCGAGCGCGGCGCCCGCCGCTCCGACGAGGGTCGAGGCCAGGCCGCCGCCGGGAAGCGCGCCGCCGAGTGCTCCGAGCCCCTTGGCCCCGAGCTTGAGGGCGAATGCCGCGCCCTTGAGCCCGAGCACGGCTCCGCGCTTGAGCCCGGTGAAGGCGACGGCGAGGGCGATGCCCTTCTTTCCGCCGACGCGGCCCATGATCCACGGCGCGGCCCTTCCGCCGTGCGTCGCGAGCCACGAGGCGCCCCTCTGGCCGATCCAGCGGCCCGCGGGCACGATCGCCCTCTGCATCAGGAAGCGGCCCACGTGCGGAGCGGCGGCGCGGGCCGCGGTGCCCAGCACGGGGAGTGCGAGAGCGGCGAGAGGAAGAGCCATGGTGAACGTCCTTTCAGTCGTGCTTCGGCGAGTGCGGGAGGCCCGTCACGCGTCGAAGGTGTCGCCTCCGCCACCGCCGTCGGAGGAGTCCGGAGTGATCCGCACGGCGCCGACGAAGTTGGAGCGGTAGTACTGGGTGTCGAGCGGTACCTCCTCGATCGGCTTCCGCGAGTTCGCGGCGTGCACCATCATGCCTCCGCCCGCGTACATTCCGACGTGCGACGGACTCGACTGGTTCGGGTTGGTGTGGAAGAAGAGGAGGTCGCCGGGTTGCAGGGCGGAGACGTCCAGAGTTCCGTCGAGGACGCGTCGGGCCGTCCCACCCCTGTAGTCGGGATGTCGGGGGTTCCATTGTGTCTGTGAGACCCGGGGGATCTCCACCCCCGCCGCTCTCCACGCGGCCTGTGTGAGGCCCGAGCAGTCGTAGCCGTCTGGGCCTGTGCCGCCCCACACGTAGGGGAGCCCGATCTTGCTCCGCGCGGTCTGCACCGCCGCCCGGTGGCCCTCGCCCGCGTTGCCCAGGAAGGCGGCCTGGTCGACGCCGCCACCGCCCGGGGGGCAGTCCTGGTCCGAGTCGGACGCGGAGACGGTCTGGATGTTGAGTGACGGCGACGTCGGGGCGATGCCGGAGCCGCTGTAGTACTCGGCCACCTCCAGCACCTGGTCGACGTACCATCTGGCGCGGTTGTGCATGAAGATCGTGCACTCGATCGGGGTCAGATCCCCCCGCCCGCTCCCGCAGACGGCGGCGGAGCCGCGCTGCTCGGCCTGGTTGGCGTAGTAGGCGAGCCGGAACGCCCCGGACGCGATGTTGTCCCACGGGTCCCAGACGTTGACCATGCCGTCGTCGTTGCCGTCGATGCCGAAGTAGCGCGGGTTGCCGGGCATCTCGCCCACCTCGTAGTGGTAGTCCCGTGCTGAGACCGGCTCCTTCGGCATCCCGCCCCAGGCGTTGCCCGCGCTGCCCAGACGGCCGCCCGCTCGTCCGGTCTCCGGGTCCAGCACACCGAACTGGACGATCCCGGCCGCGCCGTAGGGGTTGCGCTGCCCCTCGACCAGACCGGAGTGCCAGTTCGGATCCGAGGAGACGTACTGGCCGTTCTGGGTCTCGATCGCGCCGACCGCGGCGACGATCTCCCACGGCAGCCCGTAGGCCTCGGCGGCGGTTCGGTGAGCCCGCAGGATGTTCTCGGGGATGTCCACGCGGACGGTCTTCTGGGACGAGCCCCGCTCCCCGTGCGAGCTGATGGTGATGACCGTCCTGTTCGCCGACGTCGACAGGGACGCCTGGACGACACCGCCCGACGACGCGCTCTCCGCCGAGGTGAAGCCGCTCGCCGTGGCGCCGCCCGGTCCGCACATGGTCGAGA
The DNA here is from genome assembly GCF_044457925.1 of Nocardiopsis sp. NPDC050513. Classification (NCBI taxonomy): domain Bacteria; kingdom Bacillati; phylum Actinomycetota; class Actinomycetes; order Streptosporangiales; family Nocardiopsidaceae; genus Nocardiopsis; species Nocardiopsis sp. NPDC050513. The sequence goes on from NZ_JBITHK010000003.1 coordinate 406,022, forward strand.
CGAAGGCGATGCCCGCCATGACCGCGAGTCCCGTGGCGCCGCCGCCCACGCGCGCGGCCGCGGCTCCCAGGTCCCCGCCACGGCCCCGGGGGGGCAGGAGGAATGCGAGGACCCGGCCCCACAGGCGGGTGACGGCCCCCCTCACGCCTCCTCCGCCAGGTTTCCGAGGGCGGCGTCCTGGAAGGCGTAGACCACCCATCCACCGCCTTCGGGGACCATGGTGACCGCGTACGACAGGGGTGCGTTGCCACCGTCGTCCCCGGTGTCCGTCAGGAACCGCACCTCCACCTCGAAGATGACCGACTCGGTTCCGATGTTGCGGATCCCGGTGACCGTCGCCGACGCACTGGTCCGCTGCGGATTCTGATCGCTCCCGCTGTTCGGGGTGCCGAGGATCTCGTATTCCAGCGCGCCGAAGAACTCCTCCGAGACCATCGGGGAGAGGCGGTCGAGACGCTGCTCGTCGCTCTCGTCCGGGTCGACCTCGCCATAGGCCTCGATGAACTGCCGTGCGGCCTCGGCGCCGGTCGCGAGGTCGGCTTCCGAGTGGGGCAGCAGCGACATGACGTCGTCGACGCTTCCGCCCCCGGTCGCCGAAGCGTTCTCGTCCGCGGCCGTCCCGGAGTCGGACGCGGATCCCTCGTCGTCCGACCCCGGCAGAAGCTGGAAGCCCAGGAAGACGAGGGCGGCGACCAGGACCGCGACGATCCCGAACACGATCGTCTTCTCCCGCGAACCCCCGGCGAAGTCGCTCATGCCGGACCCACCACTCTGATCATGGGCACCCACTCGTCGAGAATGCGGACACGAACGCACCATCCCTACCTGCGAAGAATCCGAAATGCAAGTGGTATGGAAAGCCGAAACCGTTACGATGAGCGATCATTCTTAACGGTTTGATCAAAGGTACGCGCGCGCCGTTCACCCGACGGACACGAGCTGGCAGGGTTGACGGGAGGAGTCCACCGCGTTGACCACGGCTCATCACTCAGCAGAGCCGATCGAACTCCTTCAGTTCGCGAATGAGAACATGATTCATTCGCTTTGTTTCTCAGCTTCGGACACCTTGCGCCACGCAAAGTAATCGTGACGTCGGTAGTCACTTGATCCTCTTCGGCTCGGGCCGGTATATATTGCCTGCCGTCCGGCCCCGGACCCGGCCCCAACGGTACTGCTGGCATCAACGTGTCCGCGCGGCTCCCGCGTCGGCCCGACGGGGGACGACACGTGCACGACGCGGACGGGGGGAGCCATGGCGAGGCGCAGGAAAGATACCGCCAGGGCGGAGGAGCCGCTGGCCGCGGCGCTACCGGGCTGGGCCAGGGAGATGGCCGTGCTCGGTTGCCACGGCGGGGCCGCCACCACCACGCTGCGCGTCCTGCTGAACACGCCCTGGGAGCTCGGCGCGTACGCGGCCGAGCGGGGACAGATCGACACCTTCGGCCGCCCCCTGGTCCTGACCTGCCGCAACAGCGTCGCCTCGACGGCGCGGGCGGCGGAGGTCCTCAACGTCCTCGAACGGAACGGACTGCGCCCCGCGGCCCTGGCGGTCGTGGCGGACGGCGCCGGACCAGAACCTTCCGAGTCCGCGGCGCGTCTAGGCCTGGTGCGGGACAGGGTCGGACTCCTCGTGCGGTTCCCCTTCGTCCCGTCGCTGCGCTACGTGGACGCCGCCGACGCGGACCAGGTGAAGCTACCGACGAGGGCCCGACGGGCCTTGGACCAGATCAGGAACGCCTGCCACGCGGCGGCCACCGAGACCCTGGCACGACAGGGCACAGGGTGAGGAGAACGGGAAACGTATGGACACCTTCCTGCACGCGAGTGACCTGGTCAACACTGCGGCCATGGCCCCCAGCTTCAACTGGAACAACCAGCCGGAGCTGCCCAGTTTCAACAACAGCACCAACCCGGTCCAGCAGATCATCAACTGGGGCCAGGGCATCATCGTCGTCATCGGCATCATCGGCATCCTCTTCGCCGCGGGCAAGATGGCCATCGGCAAGTTCGGCCGGTCCGACCTGGCCGCCGACGGCGTCGGCGGGCTGGTCTGGACGATCATGGGCATCTCCCTCATGCTCGTCGCCATCCCGGTCATCACGACGCTCGCCGGCGTCGGGGGCGGCGGCCAATGACGCTGGCAGGACTCCTGCCCGCGCTCGCTGACACCATCCACCTGAGCGCGGTGCTCCCCAGCGAGATTCAATGGAGCCCCGAGCCGAAACTGCCGGCGTGGGGGGCAGGGAGCGGCCAGGACGACGTGGATCCGATCGCGCGATTCATCAATCTGGCGCAGGGAGTCATCGTCGTTCTCGGGATCTTCGGCATCCTCTACTCGGCCGGGAAGATGGCGGTCGGGAAGCTGGGTCGGTCAGAGATGGCCGCGGACGGGGTCGGCGGCGTGGTGTGGACCATCATGGGGGTCTCCCTCATGCTGGTCGCCGTTTCCGTCGCCACCACGATCGCCGGGGTCTGAACAACGCCGAGAGAGCTCGGCACGGGGGAGGTGGAATCCTTGGAACTGGCAGGAACCCTCGCGATGCCGAGTTTCGAAACCAGTGGAAACGATCTCCTGGGCTACGTCGCCGGTATTGGTGTGGTCCTAGGCGTCCTCGCACTGATCATCGTCGGCGGTCGGATGATCCACGCCAACTTCACCGGTGACCCCTGGATCGCCGCACGCGGCATGGCCGACCTCCCGTACATCGTCCTGGCGCTGGTGCTCATCGTCGCGTCGGGCAGCCTGACCGCCATGCTCTTCCAAGGCTCCTACCACGACCCCGAGGAAGACGTTTCCGCCAGCATCCAAGAACTCGTGCAGCGACAGACCCGAGAGGAACGGGAATCAACCGAGTGCGGTCAACGCGCGCTCCGAACCGACAACGGCAACTACATCTGCCCCGACGACGACGGGTACGAAGAACTCAACCACACCGTCCCGTTGTCGGGTCCCGACGACCCCCGCTGCACGTTCGACGGCGCGGAGGACTGCTACGACTACTGTTTCGTACGGACTTTCGGCGCGTTCTCCAACCCCCCTTCCGGCCCCTGCACACCAGATGACGAGGATCTCATGGAGGCCTCGAACTGGAGCTTTGCCCCCTATCACTGCCCCAACCTCAACTCGGCGTGGTGGGGGGACAGAGGTAAAGCCTGCAAGGACAACCCGTTGGACGACCCCGGGGATATCCCCGAGGAATACCTCGATGGTCGTTTCCTGCCGCATGAAAACGAGCAGAGATACTACGCTTGCACACAATATCCACAATGGGTGAGAAGCAACCAGGACAAGAGAGAGGTCTACATAAACTTCTGCCCGTCGGATGACGATTAACAAGAGTGACCTGACCAAGAACCGAGGGGGTGGAGTCAATGGATGAGGACAGGGTCGAAGGATGGGTGACGGAGAGCCTCCAAGGAATCATCGATCGCATGTTCGATATTCTGCTCGAGACTGAATTCGACAGCCCCATCTACAATGCGGACCGCCGGGGAACGGGCGCTCTCAATCTCCAGATCGACCAGGGCATCCTGCAGCTTCAGGACGTCTTCAACCCCTTGGTTCTGTTCCTCGCCACACTGGGCATCCTGTTGGCGGCCATCCGACTGCTGTGGACGCGTCGGCTCGACCCGATGATGGACATGATCCGCGGCCTGCTCACGGTCATCGTCGTCACCTTCGGCGGGATCTTCCTCATCTATGTCCTGAGGAACTTCAGCACCTCACTCAGCTCCATGATCCTCCAGACGGGGACGTTCGGGGACCAGGGCACCTTCCTCGAATCCGCGCAGCAGGTCTATCCGAGCATCATGCGTGTGGGCGTCGGCGACAACGACCTGGGTTTCGGGGACAACGAGGTCGCCCGCGGCGCTCTGAGCTCCATGGTCGGGCTCGCGGTGATCCTCGGCCTGATCGCGCAGATGGTCGTCCTCGCACTTCTGAACGCGATCGTCTACCTCCTCGCCTGCCTCCTGCCGTTGGCCGCGGCGAGCGCGATGATCCCTGGCCTGAAGATCTTCTCCAAGGTCATCGGCTGGCTGTTCGCCTGCTTCCTGTACAAGCCCCTCCTGCTGATCATGTACCTGGCCGGGCTGGTCATCCTCGCGAGCGCGAACGAGGACGACCACCTGCTCAAATACCTCCTCGGGGCGGGAATCATGCTCCTGGCCACCGGCGCCCTCCCCGTGCTGATGAAGCTCATGAGCTCGGGAAGCGTGTGGATGATGGCCTTCGCGGCGGGCGGCCTCAACTCCATCACCAGCGGCGGCGGTGGCGGCGGAAGCGGTAGCAGTGGAAGCAGCGGAGGTGACAACGGGGGCAGCGGCGGGAGCGCCAACGCCGACCCCGCCAACGCCATGAACAGCGCCAACTCCGGAACCGGCGGAGCCCAGGCCGCCGCGGCCGGAGCCAACGAACGCGCGGCGGGCGTCGCGCGCAACCTCGACGAGGGCGGTCCCGGCGCGGGCGGCGACGGGTCCGTGATGGCGGCGAGCGCCTCCGACACCGGATCGGGGGCCGCGGCGACCGCGGCCCTGGGCACGCAGAACGGTCAGCTCTCCGCACTGGGCGGCACCGGCGACGGGGGTCCTGGCGCCGCCGAGGGCGCGATGAACGGCGGCGCCGACGGCGGCGCGGACATGGCGGCCTCCGGCGCGGCCGAGTCCGTCAGCTCCACGGTGAGCGGTTCGGACTCGTCGTACAGCCAGACGGTCGCGTCCGGCGCGGACGACGCCGGCGGGGGCGCACCCGCATCGGGCGGCGACGCCCCCGGCGGCGCGGTGTCCGGCTCGGACGCGCCGGGCGGCGCGTCCATGGTCTCGGACGGCGGCGGCTCCGCCTCGGGCGGAGGCGGATCGGCGCCCTCGACGGGAGCGGGTTCGGGATCGCTCGCCGACGGAGCAGACGGAAGGATGGTCTAGGTGGTTCGCACGTACGGAGGTTGGCGCCGCCGACGCAGCATCGGGTTGTTCGGACTGGGGCTCAACGCCACGCTCTTCCTGCTCGGCGGCCTGGTCCTGCTGATGCTGTCCGGCATGTTCGCGCCGGCGTTCGCCCTCTACCTGCTGCCGGTCCTGACGGTCGCCTTCCTGTTCGCGGCGGTGCCCGTGCGCGGCGAGTCGCTGCTGGCCTTCCTCCTCGCGCGACTGCGGTGGTGGTGGGCCAAGGTCCTCGGGCACACCCGCTACCGGGCGGGCGTCATGGTGGAGCACCCGCGCGCCTTCCAGCTGCCCGGCATCCTCGCCCCCGTCGCCCTGCTCTCCTGCGAGGACGGCAGGGGCGGCAGGTTCGGGCTGGCGTGGAACCGCCGACTGGGGCACATGACCGCGACGATCCTGGTCTCGTCGAACTCCGTGTGGCTGGCGGAGCCCTCCGACGTCGACACCTGGGTGGCCAACTGGCACCAGTGGCTGGCCTCCCTCGGCTACATGCCCTGGGTCCAGTGGGTCACGGTGACCGTCGAGTCCCGGCCCGCCCCCGGAAGCGCGCTGCGCGGCAGCGTCGAAGCGGACATCGACCCGAAGTCCCCCGCGGCGGCCAGGAAGATCATGCGCGACCTGGTCGTGAACGCCCCCACCGTCAGCGCCCAGGTCGAGACCCGGATCAGCGTCACCTTCGATCCGCGCAAGTTCCCCGTGGCGCCCAAGGACCGCATGCAGGCGGCCGTGGAGATCAGCGGCTACCTCAACCAGATCGAGACCAGCCTCGCCAGCACGGGCGTGTCGGTCCTGGGCCGGGCCACCCCCGAGCAGCTCGTCGCGATGGTGCGCTCCGCCTACGACCCGACGGTCGTCAACGACCTCAGCTCCATGCTGCACGACAAGCCCCAGGACATCGGGACGCTGGACTGGACCGACGCCACGCCCGTCGAGGCCGAGGTGCACCACGACCGGTACACGCACGACAGCGGGACGAGCGTGGCGTGGATCTGGCAGGAGGCGCCGCGCACCCACGTCACCAGCACGGTGCTCGCCGAGCTGCTCTCACCCACCCGCTGGATCAAGCGGACCACGCTGCTGTTCCGGCCCTGGCCCGCGGCCGCCGCGGCACGCGCCCTGGAACAGCAGAACGCCGCCGCCCAGTACAAGAGCGACCTGTCCGCGCGGGTGCGCCACCGGGTGAGCGCCCGGGACCGCCAGGACGTCGCCTACGCGCAACAGGCGGCCCAGGAGGAGACGCGCGGCGCGGGACTGGTGCAGGTGAGCCTGTACACGACCGCGACCGTGGACGACGAGGAGAGGCTGAAGCAGGCGGTCGCGCACACCGAGTCGGCGGCGGAGACGTCCCGTATCCGGTTGCGCCGGGCCTGGGGCAGCCAGGACGTGGCCTTCGCCACGACACTGCCGCTCGGGGTGTGCCCGCCCTTCCTCATCCAGCGCGGCATGGGTTAGGGAGGAGCGACCGTGGCGATCATCGACCGGCAGAGCCGGCGGGAGGAGCGCCGCCTGCAGAAGGCGGAGCGCAAGCGCCTCAAGCAGAAGGAGGCGCAGAGGGCCCAGTCGAGTCAGCCCGACCGCTCGAAGGAGCGGGACCGGGAGGTCATCGCGCCCCTGCAGGGATGGAAGCACCGGGGCGGCGGCGCCTCGCCGAACATCCCCAACGCGGTCGAGTACCAGGCGACCACCGCTCAGGCGTGCGGGCTGTTCCCGTTCGTCACGAGCAGCAAGCCCCCGTCGGTCGGCACCCCGATCGGACGCGACCTGCTGTCCGGGGAGGCCGTCTGCCTCGACCCGATGGCCTGGCTGCGCGCCGGGCTCATCACCAACCCCGGCTGCTTCGTCCTGGGGCAGCCGGGCACGGGGAAGTCCACGTTCGTCAAGCGGCTGGTCACCGGAGCGGTCTCCTTCGGCTCCCAGGCCATCATCCTGGGCGACACCAAACCGGACTACACCGACCTGATCCAGCACCTGGGCGGCCAGGTGATCCGGATCGGGCGGGGCCTGGACCGGATCAACCCGCTGGACGCGGGCCCCCTGGGCTCGGTGATGGGACGCCTGTCCGAGGTGGAGCGGGAGAAGCTGCGCTGGGAGGTCCGCTCCCGGCGGATCTCGCTCCTGATGGCCCTGTGCACCCTGGTCCGCGAGGACCGGATCAGCAACTCCGAGGAGGTCGTGCTCGGCGCGGCGGTGGACCTCCTCGACGAGCGGCTGTCCGGGCGGCAGCCGACCGTCGTCGACGTGCTCAACGTCGTGGAGGAGGGCCCCGCGTCGCTGCGGTCGTTCGCCCGGGCGGACGACCGGGACCAGTACGACAAGCGCGTGGACGACCTCGTCTTCACCCTGCGCCTGCTGTGCACCGGCTCCCTGGCGGGTGTGTTCGACGCCGAGACCACGAGGCCGCTCGACATGGAGGCGCCCGGGATCAGCGTCGACATCTCCCGGGTCGGGGCCGCCGGGGACAAGCTGCTGACCGCCGCGATGCTGTGCACGTGGAGCTACGGGTTCGGCATGGTCGACGCGGCGTCCGTGCTGTCCCAGCTCGGACTCATCCGCCGCCGGTCCTACATCGGCGTGATGGACGAGCTGTGGCGCGCCCTGCGCGGCGCCCCCGGCCTGGTGGAGTTCGCCGACTCACTCACCCGGCTCAACCGCTCCAAGGGCATGGCCTCGATCATGGTGACGCACTCCCTCAACGACCTGGAGGCGCTGGCCACCGAGGAGGACCGGGCCAAGGCGCGGGGGTTCGTCGACCGCTCCGCGATCACCGTCCTGGCGGGGCTGCCGCCGCGCGAACTCGCCGCGGTCAACCGGATCACCCCGATGACCGGCCCCGAACAGGGTCTGGTGGCCTCGTGGTCGTCGCCGGACTCCTGGCAGCCCGGCGCACGCCACCCGGGGCGCGGCAAGTACCTGATCAAGACGGGAGCCGAACGCCTCGGGATCCCGGTGCAGATGACGCTCACGAGCGACGAGCTCCGCCTGTACGACACCGACCAGGCGATCCGGGGAGAGTGAGGTCGGCCATGGCCCGCGAGAAGGAGAAGTACCAGGTCCGCGGAGGCGCCGCCGCCGCGGGCGCGCCCCCGCTGCTCATCCTGCTGGCCCTGTGGGGCGCGGTGGGGCTGTTCTTCCTCTTCTGGCTGTCGGCGCGGCTCGTGGCGGTCGCCACCGGGGGCGCCGTCGGCGCGTTCGGCGTCATGTGGGTGGTCTCGCTGCTCACCTGGGACACCGACGCGACGTGGCCGGGCACGCCCAGCGCCGCGGTCGTCGTGGTGTTCGCGCTCCTGTCCACGGCGGCGGTCACCGGTACGTGGCGGCTGCTGCGGTGGTTGAGGAACCGGCTGTACGGGCAGCCCGACGCGGTCACCGCGCTGAACAAGGACAACGAGACGGTCGCCGAACTGGCCCGTCCCGAGGCCGCCGACAAGGCGGTGCGGCTGCGCAAGCACTCGCTGCGCGGCATGAAGGGCAAGGGCCTGCCCGAGCCCCAGGTCGGGCTCGTCCTCGGCGACATGAAGAGTCCGACGGGCCGGGGGGCGGGGCCGCGCCTGTTCGCGTCCTGGGAGGACACGATCCTCGCCTACATGGCGCCCCGTGCGGGCAAGACGACCGCGATGGCCATCCCCTACGTCCTGGACGCGCCCGGCCCGGCACTCGCCACCAGCAACAAGGGCGACGTCTGGGCCGCCACGGCGAAGATCCGCGAGCGCACGACGGGCGAGCGGGTCTGGCTGTTCGACCCCCAGCACATCACCCACCAGGGCCAGGAGCTGTGGTGGAACCCGCTGGCGAACGTCCGCAGCGTGGAGGACGCCTACCGCCTCGCCGGTCACTTCGTGCTGACCATCGACGACGACTCCAAGAAGGACATGTGGGGTCCGGCGGCCCGGGCGCTGCTCTCCCAGCTCATGCTCGCCGCCGCCCTGGGGCGGGAGAACCTGGCCAAGGTCGGTGAGTGGCTGCACGACACCAAGCTGCCGCAGCCGGTGGACCTGCTCTTCGACCACGGCTTCACCGCCTACGCCGAGGCGCTGCGCGAGACCCAGAACATCGTCGCCGAGACCCGCGACGGCATCTACACCACGGCCCGGACCGCCGCCCGTTGCCTGGACGACCCCGAGATCATGGCGTGGGTGACGCAGCCGAGGCACGGGACGGTGCCGGAGTTCGATCCGCGCGACTTCGTCACCACCCGGCAGACGCTGCACCTGCTCAGCAAGTCGCGCGCGGCGTCCGCGCCGCTGATCGCCGCCCTCACCGACGCGATCTTCCTCGCCGGTGAGGAGGCCTCCGAGGGACAGGGCGGCAGGCTCGACCCGCCGCTGGTGGCCGTGCTGGACGAGGCCGCCAACATCTGCAAGATCGCGGACCTGCCCGACATGTACTCCCACCTGGGGTCACGCGGGATCGTCCCGGTCACCATCCTCCAGAGCTATCGGCAGGGGGTGCGGGTGTGGACCGAGAACGGCATGGAGGCCATGTGGTCGGCCGCGACCGTCAAGGTGTTCGGCGCCGGGCTCGACGACCACAAGATCGTGGACGCGCTGTCCAAGCTGATCGGCCAGCACGACGTGTCGACGTCGTCGTTCAGCTTCGGCGAGAACAAGGGGAACTTCTCGGTGCAGCTGAGGCGCCAGGAGATCATGCAGGGGTCCGACATCCGCCAGATCGACAAGGGCGAGTGCCTGCTGTTCGCGACGGCGGCCAAGCCCACGCTGCTGCGGATGCGCCCCTGGTACAGGACCCCGAAGGCCAAGCTCATCAGTGCCGCGATCAAGGACGCGGAGGAACAGATCACGATCGGCGCGCGCACGCGCTACGACACGCCCGTCCGCAGGTGAACCACCGCCGGTGACACCCGGACCGACCGGCGAGGAGGACGCCCGTGGCCGAACCGAACTCCGCGGAGCCCGCCCATGGGCTACGCGTGGGCTGGTTCTTCCCCAGGACCCGGCTCCGTCGGGAGGTGGAGCGGCGGATCCAGCAGATCGGAGTCGAGAGACTGGCGGCCGGCGACATCCTGGAGATGTACACCCGCTACAACCGCTCGCGAGACGGGCTGAACGGAGTCCTCCGGGCCGCGTACGAGCGCGGGGAACGGACGGCGACGGCGGCACACCAGGCTTACGTGAAAGCGCTCGACGAGCGCGCGGCGGACCTCGGGTCCGCCACCGATCCAGTGAGGGGCCCGGTGACCGGGGAGCGCCTCAGCACCGCCCTCAGGACGGACGTCGAGAAGGCGGACGCGGCTCGGCGGACGTTCGACGCGGCCATGGGCGCAGCGCACGACGAGGTCATGCCCGGTTCGAGGAACACCAGAACGTGGAGTCAGCCCGCCGAGGTGCGAACCACGCCGCCCGTGACCCCTCCCACACCCCAGGAGTTGAAGAACCGCCCGATATCCCTGGCCAAGCCCCCGCCGAGGACCGCCCGTATCGAGCCCGCCGCGCGCAGGGAGACCCCGCAACGGCGACGGGGACGGGGGCGGGGTGCGTGACGACGTGCTGGGGCCCGTGCCCCCAGCCGGTGACACCCGTTCGATCCGACCGGTGAGAAGGAGAGCGACCATGGCGGACCGAGGACCTGTGGAGCGGGGTCCGGGGACCGGGTTGCCGGCCCGGCCCTCCCCGCTCTTCCGCGAGGCCCTGCGGCGGTGGGACGGAATCGACAGGCAGTGGAAGGAGGCGACCAGCGAGATCGGGCGAGTCGAGAAGGCGGTCCAGGAATCCCTTGACCACGCGCGGAAGAACCGCCCCGAGCACCTGGCCACGGTCCAGGTGGGCGGCGCCCAGGCCGAGAAGCTGGCGTTCGACGCGGTGGTCGACTTCCTCGACACGCTCAGGGTCCGCCGGTTCAACCTCAGGTCGGCCGTGCGCGGCGCGGGAGCAGCGGCGACGGAACTCGCCGACATCGTCTCCAACGACCGCGTGCTCGAAGAACAGAGCCGGCGGCGGCTCCAGGAACGGTTGGACAAGGCCATGGAGAAGGCACGCCCCGAGTGGCTCTTCGCACGTCAGGACTCCCGCGCCTCCCTCCACGGGCCACGGGTCCCCAAGGCGCCCCGGAAGGCGCGCGGAACCGTCGCCGCCACCCGGCGGCGGCAGGCAAGGACCTCGCGTCCAGGCCGGACACACTCATGAGGAACGTCCCAAGGCACCGAACACCGGCGCACGAGTCCGACTGACCGGCGAGAAGGAGAGCGACCATGGCGGACCCCATCCCCAGGCGCGGGCCGGCGCCGCGGGCCGTCCAGGCGACCAGGCGGATCCTCCTGGCGCCACAACGGTTCTTCGCCCGCCGAGCCATCAGGAAGCTGATGGAGAAGGCCTCCGACGACCTGACGGAAGCGTCACAAATGTTCGAGACCGTCCGTGCGCGCGCGGATGAGGTGAGGACCGCCGAGACCGCGGGTGTGGTCGGAGGCGTGGTCCGGCCGGTGACGTATGCCTACGACGACTACAAGGCCCGCCTCGACGACCGTGTGCGGCGCCTGAGGAGACTCTCCCGGAGCGGGACGCCGTCAGGTTGGGACGCGGATTTCAACGCGCTCCTGGTGGCAGGGGAGGGGCGGGATTTCGGGGAGAAGGCGGAAAGGGCCCTCCGGGACCTGACCGCCCTGGAGAACGCCCGAGCACGGAACCGGGAGGGGCAGGGCGCCTCCCCGCTCTACCGCGATGTCGAGCGGCGGTTGGCCGCCGCCAAGGACGACCGGCGGACGGCGTTCGACGCTCCGACGGAGGTTCGCAGGGCCGCCCGGCTGTCCGAGGACCACGCGAGGGAGAACTACCGGCATCTCCTGCCCGAGGTCGAGTCGAGCACTGCCCGGGCCGAGAAGGCCGTGGACACGGCGTGGTCCGGCTTCATGGGCGCGGTCGGCAGGCGCGAGGCCGCTCTCGGATCCGCCCTGCTCGCATGGGGCAGGGGAGAGATGTCGGACGCCGACGTCCGCCGAGTCCTCGCTGACGACCGGGCCACGGCGGCGTCGAGCCAGGCGGAACTCCAGAGGAAGATCAGCGAGGCGATGGACAGCGCGCGCCCCGCCTGGCTCTTCGAGATGGACGGTCCTCACGTGAACCCCGCGACGCACGGCACACAACCACGGACCGCGCCCACCGACGTGCCCCCGGCCCTGCACGACCAGACCCAGCGGACACCCACACGCACCACCGGCAGGACCACCGTCAAACCAGCGGCACGGCGCCCCTTCACCCGGCGCGGGAAGGGACCGCGGGTGCGATGAGGCGCCTCCATCCGTAGATGAACCGGCACAGCTGACATCCGAACCGACCGGAGAGGAGCACGACCGTGGCGGACCCGAAACCGGTCTCGCCACCCGTATGACCGGCGACCGGGCCAGGGAAGCGGCATGTGACGACCTGACCAGGGGTCCACGACCCACAGCCGACAGCACCCGTTCGATCCCACCCCAGAGGAGTCAACCATGGCCCACCCCGACCCCAGGCCCGGACTGCCGACAAGGATGCTCCAGGGGCTCTCGCGGGCCGCGATCGGAGCGGTCGACGTGCCCCTCCGGTCCCTCGGCCTTCTCGTGCGGGCACCCGGCCTGGCCCTGCGCCGCCGAGAGGTCAGGAAGCGGATCGAGGAGATCAGGAGCGCCAGGGCGGACGCAAGCTTCGCCCTGGACCAGTTCGACCGTTTCGCCGAGTCCGAGGGGCGGGCGGGACGGGCGACCCCGGACAGTCGGGAGCTGGGCGCGCAGAGGGCGGGAGACGCCTACGGTGACTACACGCGCGCGCTCGACCTGCGCGGGGCGCAGCTCCGGTTCGCCGCGGACCCGTCGAGGAGTCTGGTGACGGGTGCGGACCTCAGGGGCAGCCTCGAACGCGATCAGCGGGAGGCGGAGACCGCCCGCAGGGATTTCGAGCGGGAGTTGCGCGCCGCGAGGCGCATCGCCGCTCCACCCGCGTCGGAGAGCACCCCGGGAACACGGACCACGACCGCTGAGGACGTGTCCCGCCCCGCCCTGCACGACCAGCCGCGGCGGGGGAGCCGCGCGCGCGACGCCGGTGGTAACGCCGCGTCAGAGAATCAGAAGACCTCGAAGCGCCGCGGCCGGGCCCGTTCCACGGTCCGGGCCGCGGAGGTCCGTCCGCGGCGGAACGACTCCGCGCACAGGGGACGGGCACGCTCGTGAGACCGACGGAGGACGACATGGCAGACCCCGGCATCACGCGACTGGTGGGGGACGCGCTGCTCCCGAACCGGCTCACCCCGCTCCACCGGGACGTCAGGAGTCAGCAGGAGCAGACCGAGGCCGACGTCCGCATGGCGTACGCGGCGGAGGCACGGGTCCGTGACTTCGCCGGGAAGTTCGTGGCGAACGTTGCGCAGGAGAACCCCGATCTGACGGCCGCGGCCGAGGAACGCCGGAACCAGGTCCTCGGTGACGTCGAAGCGATGCGCGGCGAGTTCGTCCTCGGGGTCTACAGACGCCAGGCGTGGCTCGAGGGCGTCGCGCGGCCGGGGCCAGGAGTGTCGAAGAGACACCTCCACGACGCCCTGGACAAGAACACGAGGGACGCGGCGGAGGACCGGCGGGAGTTCCACCGCCGCCTGTCCGAAGCGGAGCGTAGCGTCCACCCCGACCCGAGCTTCAGGGAACCCCTCGTGCCGCCCGCCGCGGAGCCGTCTGGGACTCGGGCCGCCTCCGCCGTCACACCACCGCCTCATGCCGCCCTGCACAATCGGCCAAGGCAGCAGACGCCCACGCGCGGCACCGGCGCGGACGCCGCATCGGAGCAGCGCAAGGCCCCGGGGCGCAACGGCCCGGCGCGTTCCACGGTGCGGGCGGCGGAGACCCGTCAGCGGAGGAACGGTTCCGAACACAGGGGACGGGCACGCCCGTGAAACCGAGGGAGGACGACATGGCGGACCGGGACTCCGAGCTCCGGAGTGCGGCCGATCAGCAGTGGGCCAACACCCTGGCCGACTGGGACGAGGCGAAGCGCCGCGTCATGCAGGTGCGGGAGACCGCCCGGAAATCCGTAGAATACTCGCGGGAGAACCGCCCCGAGCACCTCCCGACCATCCGGTTGAGCGGTGATCAGGCCAGCGATCTGGCGGTCGCGGCGGCGGGCGACTTCATCGACACGATCACATCACGGCAGTTCGATCTCAGATACGCCATGGGCGTCTGGGGAGACGGGGTGACCCCAGCGGTCCTCCACGACATCGTCACCCGGGACAGGCACGAGGAGCAGACAAGCCGGGAGAAGCTCGACAAGGCCATGGGGAAGGCGATGGACCTGGCACGACCCTCCTGGCTCTACAAGACGTCGCAATCCGCCGCCGCATCGGAGACTGTCACCGCACGGGCACACGCCGCGCCGACCGGCCTGTACGCGCCGCGACCCCCGAGGACACGCGGCACGGCACGCACCACCGTCAGCGCGGCGAGGGCGGCTCAACGGCGGGGCGCCCAACCCCGCAGAGGCAGGGCGCAGTCGTGAGACGCCTCCTGGCGTATGAACCGCCGACGTCGGCACTCCCCTATCACCAGACCGGCAAGGAGTAGTTCCATGGCCACCCCTGCAGCCACTGAAGCTCCACCCGCCCCCCAGGCCGGGAGTGAGTCAGCCGAGCGCGCGCCCGTCCGTTCCCCTGACGCCCACCAGCGGCGCGGACTGGATCGTGGAGCACCGGCCCAGACCACCGGCGGGAACGGCGACATCGCGTCAGAGACCGTGGGCGCGATGACCACGATCGCCAGCATCGCCTCGAAGGTCCTGGACTTCGTGTCGGGTCTCTTCATGATGGCCCTCAATGCCCTGATGAGCCTGATCAACCTGCTGGTCGTGCGGCCTCTCGCCTACCTCGCGCGTCGTGGGCTCCGCCGCCGCGTCCAACGCGGGCGCGTCTCGACCCGCACGCGCGTCCGGGCGGCGAGGGTACGGGCCAGGCTCGCCAAGACACGGGCGCGCCGGGCTCTGAGAAAGGTCGCCAAGCGTGCCGAGGACCATGTGCGATCAGAGAGGGAGCGCGGCGAGGGGTTGGTGACCGCGGCCGAACGCCGACGGGACGCGGTCGTGGGCCGGGCGGAGACCCGGGCCAGAACCGAACTGGCCGCTGCCGAGGCGAGGCGCACGGCACGGATCGCCAACGCCCGCGAACGCGCGAACCGCGTGGTCGCGCAGGCGAGGCGGACCGGGGACGCGGACGTCCGGCGCGCGACGCAGGAAGGGGAGCGACTGCGCAGGGCCGCGTCCGGCAGGGGCGCCAGCGCGGAGAGGGACGCGCGGGCCCAGGCGGACGCTCTCGTGCAGAGGGCGAACGACAGGCGCACGGGACGCGTCGCACGAGCGAGGAACAGGGCCAACCAGTGGGTCACCGCGGCGGTGAACGCCGGTGACGCGGACGTCCGAGCCGTGCGCGCGACGGGCGACGCCCGAGTCGACGACGCCAGGCGGCGGGGCGCCCGCTGGGTGCGCACGGCCGAACAGGACCGCGATCAGATCGTGCGGACCGCGATGGACCGGGCCGATCTCGCGATCCGGAACGCGCAGTCGGCGCATGACACCTACGTCGGTCAGATCGACCACCGCGTGGAGGATCTCAAGGGCCTCGCGAAGAGGGACGTGCCGAAGGACGACGCGAAGGAGCTCCTCCGCTGGAACGCTGCCAAGGGAGGCGTCCAACGACGGAAGTTCAACGAGCGGATGGCCGCGGCCGACCCCGCGAACATCACCCTGCCCGCGGCGCCCGCGACCACGGCAGCGGCGACGGGTGGCGCACCGGCTTCCCCCGCTGCGACCGGTGCACCCGCGGCCGCTCCGGCGACCACGCACGGCCGAGGCCTCAACGGTGCCCGCGCCATCCGCAACGCCCGGCACGCGGCCCGGGGGCGGGGCGCGGGCGCGGTCAGCGGCAGGATCGCGCGGATGCGCACCGCGATGGCGAACAGGTCGGGCGCCGGGCGGGCCGGTCGTCGGACCCCGTGACGGTGAGCCCCCGCCCGCGGAGAGGAGACTTAGTAGGGCATGAGTGAGAACAGACCGGGGAGCGCTCAGCTCATCGGTGAGGAGGCGGACGCGCGGCGACGCACCGCCGCGCGGTTCGCCGAACTCCGGAAGGCCGTCGGCTCGGAGTCCGGTGACGGTAACAACGGCAGCGGCGGCGGCAACAGGGAGATCGCCGAGGCACTGCTCCTCGCCGCCCTGGGCGCCACCGTCGGCCGCGGCGGCCTCAGCAACGCGGGCTCCCTCTCCAGAGCCGCCCTCCACGGCTCCCTCCACAAGCGGAGCAGCCAGAGCAGGGGCGAGGGCTTCTTCCCCGAGGAGCACGTCGCGTTCTCGCCCAACGTCTCCATGGCGGGGCTCACCCTCGCCCGGCAGGGCGACCCACGCATGGTCGCCCAGGCTCTGGGGCTCGACGTGGACAGGGTCCGCGAGGTCCAGCGGAACCTCCGCATCCAGGACATGGACACGGTCCTGCGCGGCGACTACGACCGCGGGGTGATCGAACAGGCGGCCCGGGTCAACGTCTGGCGGCAGGGGCCGGACCCGAACACCCCGCCGGAGCAGCTCTGGCGGCGCGCGCTCGGCGAGGACGCCGACCTCAGCGGGATGAACGCCCGCGAACTCGCGCTGACCTGGCTGAGCGCGGCCAACTCCACCGAACCCGGCGCCCGGGAGGCGCAGGAGAGGGTGTTCGACGAGCTGGCAGAGAAGCACCCGCAGGTCGCGGAGGCGATCGAGCGGCACACGAGGAAGGACGTCAACTTCGTCGGCGACCCCCACTCCGCGCGCATCGACGCCAACTCCGTCATGTCGGCCGCGTCCCCGCAGGCGAACGGCCGCCCGATGGAGACGATGGAGCAGCTCTGGACCAGGACGATCCCCACGTTCAAGGACCCCAGGGAGAATCTCGACAAACTCCGGGACACCGCCGAGTCGCTGACCGCCGCGGTCGTGGACGGCAGGGCTCCCGTCACCTCCCTGGGCGAACTGCGACAGAACGCGAGTGCCAACAAGGCTCTCCCCGGGTTCGCCAAGGACTACCAGGAGGGGAGGCGGCTCGCACAGGCACGCGCCGACAAGGGCCAGCTGAACGCCTTCCCCCAAGGGGACGGCATCCTCTACGCGCTCGACAAGGGCCGCGGCTTGCCGGTGGACGAGCAGCCGCGCGGCCGGGCCGAGTTCATCGCGGCGGGCAACGCGGTCAAGGCGGATCTGCGTGCGCACGACGCCTCGCGGTCGGCGAACCCGCGCCTGGTGATGGACTCCCGGCTCCCCGAGACCCTCGGTCAACTCGGTCAGGCACAGCAACTGGCCGGTGCCAGCGCGGTCGCCCGCCCGCAGGAGAGCCGCACAGCCGATGCGCGGGCCAGTGCCACCACCGGGAACTCCGACGTCCGGTACCCGCGGGGTGAGGCCGCACGCGAGGCGCATCGCGACGGTGGCGGCGTGCGGCTCGGAAGGCTCGACGGAAAGCAGGTCGCAGCGGGCAACCGCCACACCAGGGACTCGGGCACGCGGTATCGGCACGGCGAGACCCTGAAGGCCGTCAAGGGTGAATCCCCCGTCGGTCTGCCGAAGAAGCAACGCCAGGCTCGCGCGGCTCTGGCACGGCTGAAGGTGCAGGAGACCAACAGCAGGCGCACCGCGAGGACCACCAGGACGCGCCGCGCCGCCGCCCGATGACCCGGCCGCAGGCCCCGACACGTTGAACACCGTGGGAAGAGACGACGCAGGACATGAGCGCTGAGCAGAACCAGCAGGTGAGCGGGCAGACGGAACTCCCCGAGGGCGTGTGGGGGGAGCCCGAGTACGCGGAGCGGCTGAGCCCGGGGGCGCCCGGCCTCACCTCGGAGGCCCCCGACGTCACCGCCGCGGTCGCCGGGGTGGACGCGGGCGGCGACGGCGACGGGATCGAGGACGAACCGGCTCCGGAGCCGGTGTTCAAGAACGTCGAGGAGTTCGTCCGCCTGCGGTTCCTGCCGGTCTACGTCCGTCCCGAGGGCGGCCAGTTCCGCTGGTGCAAGGAGTGGTGGCGGCACGCCGAGGCGGTCTCGCGGTTCCAGGCGCTGTGGCACGCGTGGGAGGTGCTGCGCTGGGAGGCGGGCACCGGCATGGCCGTCTGGTACCGCGACCACCTGGACTTCCAGATGAACATCCTGCTCGGTGACACGGGTCCGTTCCGGGAGTGCACGTCGCGCCGCCACCAGGAACCGCGACCGCTGCCCGCCGAACCCGCCCCCGAGGGCTGGTTCGAGGACGAGTGGTGATCGCGTAGGACGGACATGACGAAGGGACCGCGGGGACTCCGCGGTCCCTTTCTCGTGGTTCCCGACTGTTCACCCGGCGGTCGCCGTGCCGATCCCCGTCGAGGAAGGTCCCGTCCACCCGTCCCAGTAGACATGTCCCGGCCCGCGAACGCGGGGATGGACGGACCGGGAAGGCGCGCGGGTGGACCCCCTCCAGTTGGTGATGACGCTCGGCTCCGCCTTCATCAGCGCGACCAGTGTCCTCGTCGCCTCGGTCGCCCTCGGCGCCCGTTGGGAGGGACGCAGCGAGTCGGACCGGGAACTCGCGGACGCCAAGGCCTACGAGATGCGGGTGATGCGGGACCCCCGCGTGACCGAGGTCAGGTACCTCGAGGCTCTTCTGAGCGCGTACGACTCCGCGCACAAACCCGTGGACAAGGACCTGGAGAGACGCACGCAGCTGGTCAGCCGGGCCGAGAGCGAGGCCCAGACCCGCGCGAGGTTCGTCCAGACCTACCTGGAGACGCTGCGGGACTACGAGCAGGTCTCCGGGCGGGTGCTGGACCACGACCGGACCAGGGGGGTGCGCGGCGTCCTGCGGAGCGCGCGCCGCGGCCTCACCCGGCCGTTCAGGGGTGAGCGCGCGCCCGGGCCCGCCACGCGCAGCGGCAAGGGGGTGCGGATGTGACCGAGGCCATCGTCATCGCGCTCGCGGCGGGGCTGCTCGCCACGGCCCGGTGGGCGCTGAGCGGCTTCCACGCGGCCCGCCGTGTGCATCCGCCGCGGGGGT
This sequence comes from Nocardiopsis sp. NPDC050513, assembly GCF_044457925.1. Classification (NCBI taxonomy): domain Bacteria; kingdom Bacillati; phylum Actinomycetota; class Actinomycetes; order Streptosporangiales; family Nocardiopsidaceae; genus Nocardiopsis; species Nocardiopsis sp. NPDC050513. Next base: position 424,972 of record NZ_JBITHK010000003.1, read on the forward strand.
GGACCGAGACGGACGCGAGAGCGGACGCGGAGCGGGCCCTGGAGCGGTCGGGCGACCTCGGCGCGTCCACGGGGCACGTGCGGGCGTGGCGCGATCTGCTGTCGGCCGCCGCTGAGGAGGCGGCGCGGGCGCCCGTCGGGGGTGAGGCGCCCGAGGGTCGTGAGGCCCTGCGGAGTGCGTTCGACCGGGAGGAGCGCCGGATCCGATCAGCGCTCTCCGACCTGGAGACGCCCGGGGCCTCCGGCCCCGCCCGATCCGGCGACGCGTGGGAGGGGACTGACCAGTGGAGTGGTTGATCGCGGCCGGGGCGGTCCTGGGAACGGTCTTCGGTTCCGCCGTCGTCGTGTTCCGCCGGAGTCTGGAGAAGGCACGCGAGGGCGGCCGTTCCAAGGTCGAACACGTCAGGGCGGAGGCGGAACGGATCCGCGCCCGGGCCAACGCGCTGCTCCTCGAGACCGAGGTGAAGGCGCCCGGACTGCGCACGCGGGCCCAGAGCGCGGAGCAGGCGGGAACCCAGGGCCGCACCGCCGACGAGATCCTGGAGCGGCAGCGGGCGGCGGAGGCCTCCGCCCGCCGGTCGGCGCAGTCCTTCAACGCGGCCCTGGGCCAGCACCGGAGAGGGTTCGACGTGCTCCGGGACGTCGGGCTGCTCCGTGACGGCGCGGCTGGGCCGACGGTCGACGTCAGCCGTCCCCCGGCACGGGCGCGGGAGGACGCGGCCGAACTCGGGCGTCTGATCCAGGAGTTGGAGTGGTTCAGAGTCAACGGCGACGAACTCGGCATCAGCGGCCCGCTGTCCACCCCGGTCGCGATCACCGAGGGCGAGGTCGCCTCGATCAGGGCTGAGCTGAGCCGACCGGACCGCGTCGACAAGCGGCGCATCCACGCGCTCACACACGCGGTGCCGCTCGGACGCGATCTACTCGCGGAGAGCCCGGACCGGCCCGATCGCGCCGGGGAGGGGCTGAGCCGTGGACGCACCCCGGGGACGGTGTCCGGATCCGACCCGCTCAAGGAGGTTCCGACGACCCTGACCGCGGCTCTGGAGAAGCAGAGGCAGAGGGGGACGGGCCGACCCGAGATGCCGCGGCGCCTGAACGTCGAGAAGGCCCGCCAGAGGGTCCCGCGGCCCTCGGGACCGAAACCGTGAGACGTGGAGGAGGAAGCGCTGATGGGCACACTCGACGTGGGTGACGTCGTCACGCTGCTGGTGGCGGTCGCGGCGGTGGCGGTCTGCGTCTGGGTCGCCTCCGAGTCGGTCAGACGGGTCCGGGGACACCGGTTCGACCACCCGTCGGCGCTGCTCGGCAGGGACGGACAGACTGAGGAGCACGCGCTGCGCCGCGGCTTCCTGGAGCGCCGGTACGCGCTGGTGGACACAGCGAGCGCCCAGGTGCGCGAGGGCGCCCGTCTGGGCGGCTCCGGGGCGACGGCCGCCGACCTCCCCGACCCGGTGCGGGTCGTGGCGGATCTCGACCGGGACCTCGCGCGTCTGGACTCCGAGGAGAAGTGGCGCGTCGATCGGCTGCGGGCGGAGTTCGAGGACCGGCGGAAGCTGGCCGAACGCCGGCGCGACGCCGCCCGGTGGCTGGACGTCGCGTGCGTCGGGGCGGCTTCGCTGGTGGCCGGAGGCTCCATGGCCGCGGCGGTCGCGACGCTGTTCTGACCGGCCCGGTCCGCCCTCGTCAGACGGGGACGCACCGGGCACGGCTGGGTGTGGCGCCGCTGGGGTCACGCCACACCCGGGGAAGGGGAACACCGGTCCGGGACGGTCAGACCGTGGTGGTGTTCCCGCGGAAGCGCTCCACGTCCTCCTGCTCCCAGCACTCCACGTTGGCCAGCTCGGGCATGGTGTCCTTGGTGAACACCGGGTCCTTGCCCTGCTTGCGCTGCTGGACGAAGTCGCTGAGCAGTCGGCACGCGATCGGCGCCAGGAAGGCCAGCGCGGCCAGGTTGACCAGGGCCATGAGCCCCATGGTGGTGTCGGACAGGGTCCAGACGACGCCGCCGGAGCCGATCGCGCCGAGGAAGGTCACCACGATCACCACCGCCCGGAAGCCGGTCATGGCCGCGGGGTTGCGGGTCAGGTAGCTGACGTTGGCCTCACCGTAGAAGGTGTTGCCGAGGACCGAGGTGAAGGCCACCAGCAGGATGATCAGCGTGAGCAGGTGCAGCGCCCAGGAACCGAGGTTGGCCTCCAGCGCGTTCTGGGTGAGCGTGGGACCGGCCTCCGCGCCGTAGGTGGGGTTGGAGACGAGGATGATGAACGCCGTGGTGGAGCAGACGATCAGCGTGTCGAAGTAGACGCCCAGGGTCTGCACGAGGCCCTGCTTGACCGGGTGGCTGACCGCGGCGCTGGCGGCGGCGTTGGGCGCGGAACCCAGGCCCGCCTCGTTGGAGAACATGCCGCGGCGCATGCCCTGCACGATCGCCGTGCCGATGCCGCCCGCGGCGATCTCCCGCAGGCCGAACGCGTGGGTGACGATCTCGGCCAGGACGGCGGGGACCTGGCCGATGTTCATCGCGACCACGGCCAGACCCATCACGAGGTAGACCCCGGCCATGAACGGCACCAGCAGCGTCGCGGTCTTGGCGACCCGGCGCCCGCCGCCGAAGATGATGACGCCGGTGACGGCGGCGAGGACCACGCCCACGGCGTAGGGGATCCACGAGGCGGCGTCGTTCCCCGTGGCGGTGGAGACCGTGTTGGAGATGGCCGCCGCGATGGTGTTGCTCTGCACGCTCGTGAACACCAGGCCGAAGGTCACGGTGATGATGATCGCGAAGAGCACGCCCATCCACCTGGACCGGAGCCCGTACTCCATGTAGTAGGCGGGGCCGCCGTAGTAGCCCTCCTTGCCCCGTGACTTGTAGAGCTGGGCGAGGGTGGACTCGACGAAGCTCGCGGCGCCGACCAGCAGCGCCATGGCCCACATCCAGAAGATGGCGCCGGGGCCGCCGAGGGCGATCGCGGTGGCCACGCCGGCGATGTTGCCGGTGCCGATGCGGGCGGCGGCCGACACGGCGAAGGCCTGGAACGCGGAGATGGGCTTGCCGCCGTCGGCCGCGAGACCGGGGTCGCCGCGCATGGCGCGGAACATCTCCGGGACGAGACGGAACTGCACGGCGCCGGAGCGGACCGTGAAGTACAGGCTCAGGATGATCAGCAGGGGGATGAGCAGGTACGCCCAGAACACATCGTTGAAGGCGACGATGCCCTCGTTCACGGCATCCACAGGGGGACTTTCCCTTCGTCGTCGGCGGAGACGGCGTTGTCTCGCTCCGCGACCGATTCATGTCCCGCGGGGGGCAGGGCGGGTGTGCGTGGTCTGATCTGCTTCCGGACACGGGGTGACCGATCCGCCGAGGTCATCGCCGCGAGTCACCTGGAGACCCGTGGGGGTGGTTCGGGCCGCGGACCAGGAAACGGCAAATCCGACGCGAACGCAAGATAGATCACGAGTGGCCATGACCCCCACCACTCGGCCCCTCGGCACGCACCACGGGGCACGAGGGGCGGAGCGGGCCTGGCACGGAACACCGACACCGGCCCGGGAAGGACGTGCTGAACGGGCGTTTCCTCCGAAACGGGACCGCGTCCCACCGAATGCGGAACGCGGTGCCATCCCGGAACGCGCCCGACCAGAGCGGAATTCTGTTGTGACGCGAATCACATCCACAATACCGCCAAGGCGACAGGGAATGGCTATACGCACACGCTCAGCGACCACCCGAGAATTCGATGTTATGCAATCGAGACATGTTGCGGGCGTGTTAACTCGTTCGCTACTGTCGCCGCCGTGGTACAACTTCGTATAGCTCTGGCCCAGACCAACCCGACCGTGGGTGACCTGGAAGGTAACTGCGACAGCGTCGTCGCGCACGCTCGCCTCGCGAGTGACGCTGGAGCCCATCTCGTCGTTTTTCCCGAGATGGTCGTGACGGGATACTCGGTCGAGGATCTCGCCCTACGGGACGCCTTTGTCTCCGCGTCCGTCAAAGCCACTCATGCCCTCGCGGAACGCCTTTCGGCGGAGGGTCTCGGACACCTTCCGGTGGTCGTCGGCTTCCTCAGCCGGAGGGAAGGGCCCGGCCCCCGGTTCGGCCAACCCTCGGGCGCCCCGCAGAATTCGCTCGCGGTGCTGCACCACGGCCGGATCCGCCTCGCGTCGGCCAAGTACCACCTGCCCAACTACGGCGTCTTCGACGAGTTCCGCTACTTCGTCTCCGGGGACACCCTCCCCGTCCTACGGCTGCACGGCGTCGACATCGCCTTCGCCATCTGCGAGGACCTGTGGCAGGACGGCGGCCCCGTCGCCGCCGCGGCCGACACCGGGGCCGGGATGCTCATCACCCTCAACGGCTCCCCCTACGAGCGGCACAAGGACGACGTGCGGCTCGGACTGTGCCAGCGGCGCGCACGCGAGATCGGCGCCGCCATCGGCTACGTCAACATGACCGGCGGCCAGGACGACCTGGTCTTCGAGGGCGACTCCCTCATCGTCGACGCCGACGGGGAGCTCGTCGCCCGGGCCGCGCACTTCGAGGAGGAACTCCTGGTCACGGACGTGCGCCTGCCCCGGGCGCTGCCGGGTTCGGACCAGCTGGAGCGGACGGGCGGCTTCCGGATCGTCCGGTACACCGTGTCGGACCAGCCCCTGGCGCCCTACGAGGCGCGGCGACCCGTGCTCACCCCCCGGCGCGACCCCCTGAGCGACCTCGGCGAGGTCTACACCGCGCTCGTCACCGCCGTGCGCGACCACGTCCGCAAGAACGGGTTCACCTCGGTCCTGGTGGGCGTCTCCGGCGGCGTCGACTCCGCGCTCACCGCCACCATCGCCGCCGACGCCGTCGGGGCGGCCAACGTGCACGCCGTGCTCATGCCGGGCCCGGACACCGGAGACGGGGCGCTGGGCGACGCCGAGGACCTGATCAAGCGGCTGGGACTCACCCGCAGGCTCTACCCCGTGCACCAGCTGATCGACGCGCTGAAGTCGGCCGTCGCCGTGGAGGGACCGGGGCGGCGCGACCGGCTGACCCAGGCCAGGGGCGCGCTCGTCCTGGCCCTGTCCCGGGAGGAGGGGCACCTGGTCCTGGCGACCGGGAACAAGAGCGAGCTGGCGACCGGGATGTGCGTCCACCACGGCGACGGTGTGGGCGCCTACGCGCCGCTCAAGGACTGCTGGAAGACCCTGGTGTGGGAGCTGGCCCACTGGCGCAACGCCCGCGACGCCAAGGAGGGGAGGATCCCGCCGATCCCCGGGCGCTCCGTCAGCCGCGACCCGATCGGAGCGTGGGACACGGTGACCCCGGAGGTTCCGGTGCCTCCGGCGTACGAGGTGCTCGACGCGCTGCTGGACGCCTACATCGGCACCGACCAGGGCGCCGCCGCGCTGGTCGCCGCGGGTTTCGACGCGGACCTGGTACGCCACGTGATCAGGCTGGTCGACCGGGCCGAGCACAAGCGCCGCCACTACCCGCCGGGCCCGAAGATCACCAAACGCAACCTGGGACGGGACCGGCGCCTGCCGATCACCAACCGCTGGCTGACCTGATCCGGTCGCCGCGGGAGCCGACCCGGGAGCGGCCGTGCGGGCGGCGTCCCGGCGGCCGGACGGCCGCTCCGACCGGTCCGCGCGTCAGGAGAAGAGGGGAAGCGCCGCGGCCACCAGGGCGACCATCGCGGCGACGGACAGGACGAGGAGCACGGCGTCGGCGGCCAGCGCCGTGCGCCGGCGCCGGCGGTAGCGCGCCAGCTCCTCCTCGGTCTCCGCGTCGATGCGTTCGAGTTCCTCGTCCGCCCTGGTCCGCCGCTCCTCGAAGGACGCGTTCAGCGCCTCCAGTTCTCGGCGCAGGCCGTGCTCCTCGGCGATGGCCTCGGTTCCGTCAGGCACGGTCGTGTCGTTCGCCAGCGCCTCGACGACCCGCTCCTTGCGGTCGATGAGTTCCCTCTCCACGCGCAGTGCGGCCGAGGCGACGTTCTGCCTCCTCCGTGTCCCCTCGTTGCGCACGCCCAGCCCGGCGTCGAAGAGACCGCGCTGGCGGATCCTCAGGAAGGAGTTCCCCGCGATGACCGCGGCCGTGAGGAAGAAGACGTAGAAGGCGAGCTGGTCAATGTCCATCGGGGTGGTCCTTCGGGCGGAGCGGCGGGAGTGCGCGGCCGTTCGGCGGGCCTGCCGGGTCGGGTGTCGACGGGATCGGGGTCGGGGTCGGGGTCGGGGTCCTCATGTCAGCGACCCGCCCGCCTGGTGATCCTGGACAGAAGACCCCCGCGACGCAACTCGACGAGCCCGCGCGGGTCCGGCGAGGGCGACAGGTTCCGGCCCTGACGTGCCTTCTGGTCCCCGTCCAGCGTCTTACCGGTGTCGTTGTGGAACTGCCTCGCCGCCGCGCCCGACAGGGTGAGGTGCCCGGTCTCCCTGAGCGTCGTGAGGATCTTCTCCCCGGCCTCCATGCCGTTGTTCCTGACGATGTCCTCGATGGTCTTCGGGTAGTCGGCCAGGATGTTGCTCACCCAGTTCTCGAAGTCGGGCAGCTTGCCCTGTTCGAGGGCGTCCCGGGCGCCGAACCGGATGTCCATCCCGAGGATGTTGTAGGCGTCCTTGATGTGCCGGTCCATGAGGTCGAGGTTGTCGCGTACGGCGGCGATGCTCCTCTCGGTGGCCCTGACCTCCTCCACGGAGAGAAGGTCCTCGGGCTGGTACCTGGACGCCTCGATCAGGGTCCTCATGTCGTCCGGGGAGACGCTGTTCCGCTGGAACCCGCCCCGCCTCAGACCGGCCACTCCCCTCAGGACCGCCGCCGGAGCCTGTGACTCCCGCGCCAGAGCGGCGGCGTCGTCCCTGGAGAACCGCTCCCCGTTCGCGATGAGCGTCAGCGTCCGCTCCGAGAGCTTGGACTCGTGCAGCAGGCTCTGGAGTTCGGCCGCACCGAGCCCCGTCCGCTTCGCCAGGCGATCCATCACCTCTCCGGCGAGGACCGGCGTGTTCGGCAGCAGCGGCCTGATCGTGACGGTGGACCCCGGCCGCATCATCTCCTCGAAGGTCTGGTCGGTGAGGCCGTGGGCACGGAGGTTCTCCACGACCGCGTTCACGACCCCCAGCTGGCGTTCGAGGATGAGCAGGTTGGTCGAGGCCTCCAGGGTGATGGCCTCGCCCTCCATCCTGGCGGCGGACTCGGTGAGGGGGAACTCCTCCCGGTTCCACACCTCGGTGTTGATCTGCCGGGCGATCTCCTGGATTCTGACGCGTTCGTTCTCGGTCAGCTCGTGGAGGTCGTGATCCGACTTCGCCTTCTTGATGGGCAGGTACCTGCTGGCCGCCCTCGCGGCGTACACGCCGAAGCCGAACGCGCCCAGGTTGGCGATCGTCGCCGCGAAGGTGGACAGCACCGTCCCCAGCGTGCCGCCGAGGCCCGAAAAGAACTCAAACAAGGTCTTCCTCCCGCCCTACGGCCGGGTCGTGTCCAGAGGGATCGGTCACCCGACGAACAAGGCGCTGACGAGCAGTGCCACGAGCACGGCCATGCACGCGGCGTGGACGTAGCGCATGGACACCCGCCGGCGCTCCTCGGTTCGCCCAGCACCGCCTGTGGAGCTCGTCTTCTGCTCCCGCTCCACGGAGTCGGCGATCTCCCCGTCGAGCTCGGCGACCATGGCGGAGTACTCCGCGATCCGCGCCTCGGCCTTCTCCGAGAGGTCCGGGGCGAGTTCCTCCGCGTCCGAGAACGTGCGGTAGTTGGCCATCCCGACCATGTTGTCCAGGACCGCGCTCTTCTCCAGCACCGCGCTCCTGCCCATGCTCAGGGGGTTCTCCCTCAGCTCCGACCAGCGGGTCTCGTTGAGGGTGTCGTGGAAGTCCGGAAGGCTCCTGGGATGGACTCCGGACCTGTCCAGGAGTTCCGTCACGACGAACCTGGCGGCGTAGAGGAGCAGGACGACCGCACAGACCACGGACAACATGGACCCACCTTCGACTGATCCGACTGAGACTTCCCGGGTCGGGGACCCGAACGGCTCACGAGAGCTTCGACCTTCTGTTCTCGGCGCCACCGCTCGCCGCTGTGAGCTGCCCCTTGAGGGCGACTCCGTGGCGCGCGGCGACACTCTCCCTGTCCCGGAAGTCCTGCACGCGGTCCTGCCCCTCCTTCTTGGCGAGGTAGCCCGTGATCGCCTTCCTGTGGAAGGGGATGGACCACAGGTTGGTGAGGTGCTGGCCGATGTTCTCCACCGCGGTCCGGATCGTAGTGGCGACCCGGCTCACGCGTTGGACGTAGATGTTGTCGAGGTCCGCGACCCTCAGGTAGGCGGGTGTGTTCTTCGCCTTCTGTCGCCGGGCCTCCCTGGCCTGCTCGTCGTTGAAGGCGTGGATCTCGTGGCCCTGGAGATCGTTCTTGGCCATGGCGGTGTCCAGGTACGACTTCCAGAACACGCCGACGGCCGCCCCGCCCAGGAGGTTCAGGTAGATGGGCGAGGACGAGATCATCGCCCACAGGGCCGACCCCAACTGCCCCAACGACGCCAGATCCATTGGTGTGGTAGCCCTTCGACGCGACCAGCGGAAGACGACGGACCGCTTCGGCGCGACCGCGCTCACGGAGGCGAAGCGTCCACTGTCAGCGGGGGTCGAGAGCAGGGATCCCCGGTGAACGTGTGAGAAGTGTGCCCCGCGGAAAGCCTTGCTGAACAGGAGATGAAGCGCGAGGTGGGGTACATCATAGGGATCATCGGGTCATTTGTCCCCTCCCGGCAGGAAACGCACCACCTGTCCCAGGTCAGCTCCGGTCGGTGCAGACCTCCGCCGAGGGGGCGAGGACCTCGGCGGACTCCACCGCGACCACCCGGAAGCAGTACTCCACGGTGGGGTTGAGCCCGCTGATCTCCACCTCGGCCGCGCCGCTCTCCACGTCCGCCATCGACGACGACGCGCCGCCGACCGGTCCGCCCACCACGTAGTGCGGGGTGTCGCCGCCGGTGTTGTCGGTCCACGTCAGGGAGACGCTGAAGGACTCGTCGACCACCGCCACATCCGTGGGAGCGATGTCCGCGCCGGTCTCGGGCCGGGCCTCCCCCTCCTCCACCGCGGGTTCGGTGCTCTCCCCGCCCTCGGCGACGTCGGACGGCGCGTTCTCGGGAGCCCCGGAGGACGCGAAGGAGCTGACGAGGACGTAGCCGCCCGCTCCCAGGGTCACGACCACGAGGACCACGAGGCCCGCCAGCGTGAGCACGCCCGTCAGCCTCGTGCGCCGCTCGTCCGGGTCCGTGGGGTCGCCGCCGATCCCGGAGGACGGCCGCCAGTCGGCGGGTTCGCCGGCCGACCACGGCGCCGGTGCGGGGGGCTGGGCCCTCGGGCGTACCGGTTCCGCTGGCCGGACGGGCGGTTCGGGACGTCCGAACGGCGGCGGAGGCGGCGGGGCGGGGTGGGACGGCGCGGGGGTGGCGGGGCCGGACGGCACGGCGTCGCCCGGCGCCTCCCGGGCGGGCTTCCGGTCGGCGTCCTCCGGCTCGGCGGGCGGGTTCCCGTCGGCGCCCGACGGCGTGCGGACCTCGGGCGGGGCCGCGGGCGCGGGCCGCTCCGCCGCGGGCGCGGGGCCGGGCTCCGGGTCCTCCCACCAGGGAGGTTCCCCGTCCGCCTCGCGTTCCCGCGTCGACACCCCGTCGGCGGAGGCGTCATCGGCCCCGGTGGAACCGTCCGGCTCCGCGGACGTCCCGCCCACCGGATCGCTGTGTTCGGGCTCCTCCCACCAGGACAGCTCCCCGTCGGGCTCGGCCGACGGCTCGCCCAGCGGCTCCGTGCCCACGGACCTCTCCCACCACGGAGCGTCCCCGGCTGCCTCCGCCGGCCGGATCACCGGCGTCGGCTCGGTGCCCTCCGGCTCCGCGTCGTCGGGGTCCTCCCACCACGGGACCGCCGCGTCGGGCTCGGTCGGCCTCTCGTCCTCCGGCGCGGTGGCGTCGGCCTCCTCCCACCAGGGCGTCTCCCCCTGGTCCTCCTTCGCGGTCTCGCCCAGCGTGGTCACCGGCGCGAGCCGGTCGGCCTCGACCTCAGCGCCCTCCTCGGCGGACTCGTCGGAAGCGGGCACGTCGGAAGCGGGTTCGTCGGAGGCAGGCACGAGCCCGGCGTCGGGGTCGGGGCCGGACGGCGACCGCTCCAGCCGCAGCGCCTCGGCGAACTCCTCCGCGCTCGGAATCCGCTGGTCCGGGTCCTTGACCAGCGCCCGGCGCAGGACGGCGTTCAGCCAGTCCGGCACGTCCTCACGGGGCAGGTCGGACACAGGCGCCGTGAGCAGGCGCGTCCGGTACTCCTCCAGGCCGACGGGCGCGTCCTCGTCGTCGAACGGCGCGCGCCCCGCCAGGAGGGTCCACACCGTGGACGCGAGCCGGTAGACGTCCGACGCCGGGCTCGGACGGGCGCCGCGCAGCTCCTCGGGCGGAGCGTTCCGCAACGTCGCCCGCGAGTGGTACACGGGCGGGAACGGGTGGTCCGTCGGCAGCGCCGAACCGAAGTCGATCAGGGTCGGACCGGCGTCGGTCCGCAGGATGTTGGCCGGGGTCACCGCGTGGTGCAGCAGGTCCAGTCCGTGCACGGCGGCCAGTGCCCGTGCGATGGCGGCGCCCACCCGGACGGCCTCGTCGACGGGGATCGGGGTCCCGCGCCGGAGGAAGTCCTCGTAGCTGCCGTCGGGGGCGTACTCCATCAACAGGTACGGCCACCCCGCCTCGGTGGTGCCGGCGCCGAGCAGCGGCTGGACGCCGGGGCTGAGGGAGAGCTCCTCCCACAGGCCGGTCTCGTCCCGTCTGCCCTCGATCGGCCGACTCCCGAGGACCTTGGCCACCACGGAAGCGCCGTCGAAGTCCAGTTCTCCCTGGTACAGCACCGCGTCGTCACCGCGGTACAGCGTCGTCAGGGAGTGCGTGCCCGGAACCGGCGAGGCCGGTTCCTCCCGACGGCCGTTCCTCCTCATGCTGTGCCTCCTGACCACGTTCCCCGTGTGCGGCGGAGGGCACGAAGGCGCGGATGGACCCGTCCGACGTGCCGCCGTCAACCTTGATGCTCGGAGGAACGGAGAAGTTCCCGGGGGCGTCGCCTCCCGCCCGGCTCAGGGAGCGTAGCGCGTCGGGCCCGCGTCTGGAGGCGCTGGGCTGGACGACGTCACCGACGTGCCCTCGGGGCAGGGAGGGGCCGTCCGACGCCTAGCCGTCATCCGTGCGGCCCGCGGAGCCTCTGGTCACGGAGTATTCTTTTTCTTGCTGGAGATTCCCGTGAAATAACGACGCCGCAAAGCTCCGGCGCTCTCACCCATTTCACGGCCAGGAACTTGCTTTTCACCGGCAGGCTTCTCGTTCTTGGGCATCTCCTTAGGTGTGAGCGACCTCTCCCAGAGACTGGGCTTCTTTCCCTCATTCGACTTACTCGACCCTGATTTCTGACTGCTGTTTCCAGGCGTCGGGTTCTCAGGCATCGGCTTAGGGGTGAAAATGCCCATTCTTTGCTTCCTTCGTATCCGTTGCCCCACAACATTGCCGGGCAAATAGGAGGGGTGTGGTTCCTGGTCGCGGCGCCGGTCTTCCGCATTCGTGTGGGCCGTGGCGACAGCGTCCCGGCATCGCCCCGCCTACCGAGGGCCGACCGCTGTCAGCGGATCACCTGCCGCGCCCGGGGCTGTTCTCGCCGATATTGCGCAGCCTGGATTCGAGATCCGCACGTCGGTGCCGTGATTCCGACTCCCTGTCGCGTTTCTCTCGGGCCGCCACTTCCCTCGGAGAGTCGCGCTGCGCGTTCCTCCTGCGGGCGGACAACTCTCGGGGACTCATGCGGGCGATGTCCTCCGTGCCCCGGATCCCACTGCCGTCGTCGTCGGCCATGAGGCCTCCTTGTCTGCAAGATCGTGACCGTGCGGCCCTTCGGCGCCCCGTACCGATGGCCGATCTTCGACGAGAACCCGCCACCGGGTCAAGGGGTCTCATGGGGGGCAGGTGCCGCCGCGCGACGAACGTGCGGGCGCCGACGGACGGCGCGACGCCTCCCGAGCGACTACCATCCCCTCAACAGGCGGTCGCAGCTGTCCCCAGCCCCGGACTCCCCCCGACGGATTGGACCCCCAGTGCCAGAACCGCGTCCCCTCCCCGCCACCACCGACCAGCGCCGCGCCGCGCTCGACGGGGTCGCGGCGGCCTACCTCGAACTACTCGACCCGCGCGCCGCCTTCTCCGCGATCCCCGGCGACCTCGTCGAACGGGCCATCGACGCCTGGAGCGCCCGACAGGCGAACGCGACGACCACGTGGGACGCCGCCCGGCGCACGGCGTTCCCCCACGGGGCCCGCGATCACGGAAATCTGGTCGGTCTGGCCGAGGCCTTGCTGGACAGGGGGCATCCGCTGGCCGCGGCGGCGGTCCATGCCGAACGGCTGCGCGCGTCCGACTACCGGGAGCGCGCGTTCCGCACGAGGCGCGCGGACATCGAGCAGTCGATCGCGCGCCTGCTGGAGCAGGCCGACCGCCCCCGCGACGCACTCCAGATGTACCTGTCCGCGTTCGAGGGGTTCTCCGCGGATCCCCACCGCTCCGCGTCGGTGAGGGAGTGCAGGGACGCGGTGAACAGGGTCCTCGACGCGCTCGGCGACGCCGACGGAGCGACGGTCCAGGTCGCCCAGGCCCGCGCCGAGGAGGCCGTGGCGGCCGAGGTGGAGCGGCTCGCGCGCGAGGACCGCGAGACCTTCGCGAACGGCAGGTCCACGGACGGCACGACCCGGTCGGAGTTCCGGAGCACCGAAGAGCTCCTCGACAGGTGCAAGCAGCATCTCGACGACAAGGAGTACGGCAGGGCGGAGGCGGTCGCCCGGGAGATCCACACACGGTTCACCGGTTGGGCGCCCACGTTCCACGGCATCCTGAACGCGACGATGCTCGCCGGACTCCTGGAGGCACGCGGCAGGGCGGCGGAGGCCGAGCCGCTGCGCGAGACCGCCTACCGCGCGTCCGCCCGTCTGTACGGGCCCGGCGATCCGCGGACGCTGGAAGTCGTCCGTGACTACGTCGACAACCTCAGGCTCAGCGGTCAGTACGAGAAGTCGTCCGCGGTCGCCAAGGCCGCGCAGAGAAAGGCCGGGAGGGCGCTGGGGAAGGCCCGGAGGATCCGTGACCTCCTCCGCTCCCCCGGACTCCGCGGCCTGCCCTCGGTCGTCGGAAAGGCGCTCGACGCCGCGATCACCTCACTCTCGATCAGCCACCAGCTCAGCCACGTGCGCGCCCTGACGGGCTTCGAGTCCGTCGAGGCGGGCCAGGGGGCGCGGCCGGGCGGCGAGGTCCGCCAGGGCCCTCCCCAGCTCTACACCAACACCGGGCACCGTCTGAGGGACGCCGTCGGGGGAACCCACAGGGACGGAAGGGCCCGGCAGGCTCTGTCGGGGATGCGGAGAGCCGTGACGGGCAACCGGCCGGGCGCTCCGCGGACCCTGGGCTGAGGACCCGCGGCGCGCCTCCTCAGCGGCCGTACGGGGGCTGTCGGTCCGGGTACGGCCGGCGTGCCTCGCGGAGGGTGTCCGGGCTCCCGATCCCCCGGGGGAACGGGGCCCGGAGCGCGGACGGGTGCGTGCCGTGCGCCAGGAGGGCGCGCTTGAGCCCCTCGACGTCGCGGACGCGCGCGATCAGGTAGTCGCCGTCCCCGGTCACGAACTCCATCCCCTGGCCGGGGCGACGCTTGGTGAAGTTCCCGTCGGTGCGGAGCGTGATGTCGCGCAGGCGGAAGCGCGCCCCGCCCGCGTAGACGATCGCGTCCGCGCGCAGCCGCGCGTGCCGGCTCTCCCCGACCTCCCCGAGGAACGGGGCCACCGCCTCCAGGAACGGCATCCTCGACAGCGTCAGCACCCCGTCGCGCACCTGGATCCGGACCGAGGCGACCCGGGAGATCCACAGGCTCACGAGAACCCCGGCCGCCAGCACCACGAGCACGTACGCCGTCGCCGGTCCGGCCTCGTACCGGAGGTAGAAGGCCGTGGACAGGGCGACGAACGGGACGGGGAGCAGGAAGCCGAACAGGCGCACCAGCGGGGCCACGGTGACCCGTTGGCGGTGGCGCGGTGCTGCGGGGTGGGGATGCGACACGGTGCTCACTTCCGGGGGATCGGCGTCTCCTCTGTCCGTCCGACGTGCGCCGCGGCCGATCGGTTTCCCCCGGATCTCAGCTGGGCTCGTCCGACGCGCCGTCGGTCGGCTCCGCCGTGGGCTCCTCGTCCGGCCGCGGACCGAAGACGAAGCGCTGCCGGTCCCGCACGAGGATGGCGTGTCCGCTGTCGTTGACCGCCTCCACGTACGCGGAGAGCTCGTCGGCGACGACGTCCATCGTCCGCGCCTCCAGGACCAGCTGTTCGTCCGCGCCGTCGTTGGTGCGGGAGTCGGCGAAGACGAGGCCCCCGTGCGCGAAGGCCGGCGAGATCGACACGTCGTCCTCCTCCAGCCCCCACAGCACGTCGCCCTCCGCGAGGTCGACGGCGACGAGGGTCGCCTCCCCGCTCGCCTGGGGCAGCAGGAGGGTGCCCGTGGTGCCGTCGTAGAGGCTGCCCGCCGCCTCCGCCGGGTCGAAGGGCTCGCCGACGGGGTTGGGGCCGGGTTCCTCCAGGGCCCACAGGAGCCCGCCGTCGCCGCGGTCGTAGGCGGCGAGCGTGGACGGCTCCTCGCGACCCGCCCAGCGCACGACCACGACGTCCGCGCCGGGTCCGGCGCCGTCGGCGCCCTCGTCCGCCTCACCGGGCAGCGTGTACAGGCCGAGGACGCTCGGAACCGGGGCCGGAGCCGAGGCGGGGCGTCCCAGGTCCTCGTCGACCCCGCTGACCGACCACAGCTCCTCGCCGGCCGCGTCCCCGTCCAGCGACGCGGCGCGCACGACGGGGCCGCCGGAGGCCATCAGCACTCCGCCGTCCCAGGCCGCGACGGGGACGCCCGCCACGGGCGCGTCCTCGTCCGTCCGGTCGCCGCCGTCCTCGGCGTCCTCCTCCGGTTCCTCGGCGGGTTCCCCGCCCGAACCGGTCGGGGACTCGTCGTCCGCGGGCGCCGGCGCGTCGAACGCGTACTCCCACAGGGTCGCGCCCTCGGTGTCCAGGACCGCGTAGTCGCCCTCGGGGGCGTCGAAGCTCCACCCGTCGGGGTACCGGACGGTGACGCCGTCGAGGTAGGTGTCGCCCTCCTCGGCGGCCTCCCACACGCGTTCTCCGAGGGCGTCCAGAACGAAGGCTCCGTCGTCGTCCGTCATCCGCATGACCGTCGCGCCGGACAGGTCGGTGTCGAATCCCCGGAACCGCGCCTCGCCCTCCCAGAGCGTCCCGCCGGTGGCGGCGTCGTGCAGCAGGTGGCGGTCGGCGCCGCCCGAGCTGATGAGGAAGGCCGCGCCGACGGGGCTGATCCGCACGCCCAGGGGGTCGTCCAAGATCTCGTGGACGTCCGCCTCGTCGCCGTGCAGGAAGCGCAGGACGGCGCCGTCGATCCCCGGCGGCGCCTCTCCGTCGAAGGAGGTCGGAAGCGGTGAGGGCGGACCCTCGGGTTCCGGCGCGGGCCGACCCTCGGGTTCGGGGTCGGTGGTGCACCCCGCGGCCAACAGCACCGCGAGACCACAGGACAGCACCTGGGGCACGCGTGGGCTGCGCATGGACGGTGACTCCCCACGAACGATGACGTATACGGCAAATCCTAGGTCGGCCCCATCGCGGCGACACGGGCGGGCGTCCACTCGTTACGGAGGTGTAAGCGTCGGGGACCGCCCGTGGCGTGCGCCTCGCGGTCAGGGCGCCGCGGGACCGTCGGCGCCGGGCTCCACCTCGACGACCGTGCTGCCCCGGACCCCGTACTCCGCTCTGCCGCCCGTCAGTTCGGCCAGGCGGACGCCGAAGCCGGGCAGATCGGGCTCGGGCAGGGCCACCTCGATCCGGACGCGGTCCTCGTAGGCGACGTCGCGCACGACCAGCGGCGAGTCGCGCAGGTCGCTCTCCAGCCGACCGCCGAGCACGTAGTCGGCGAACACGTCCACGACCAGCAGCCGCCGCCGTTCCAGGACCCCGAACTCGTCCACGGCGGCGGACACGGCGTTCCCGTAGGCGCGGATGAGGCCGCCCGCGCCGAGTTTCACCCCGCCGAAGTAGCGGGTGACCACGGCGACCGTGTCGGTGAGGCGGCGGTGCCGCAGGACCTCCAGCATGGGCACCCCGGCGGTGCCGCCGGGCTCGCCGTCGTCGCTGGAGCGCTGGACGCCGCCGTCCTCGCCGAGCACGTAGGCCGTGCAGTTGTGGTTGGCGTTCCAGTGCTCCCTGCGCCGCTCGGCGATGAAGTCGCGGGCGGCCTCCTCGCTGTCCACCCTGGCCAGCGCGCAGATGAACCGGGACTTCCGGATCTCGGTCTCGTGCTCGCCGCCGCGTCTGATGGTTCGCATGTCGCCTGTTCAGCAGGGGTCGTGGGTCGACTCCAGTCTGCCACCCCGCGGCGGGTCGGGCGGCGGACGCAGAATGGTCGTATGGACCACGCCTCGATCGACGCCGCCCACGCCCTCGCCGACCCCGTGCGGCGCCGACTGTACGAGTACGTCGCCGCCTCGGACGACGACGTCAGCCGGGGCCGTGCCGCCGACGCGCTCGGACTCCAGCGCACCCTGGCCGCCCACCACCTCGACCGGCTGGTGGACGCGGGCCTGCTGGAGGTGACGCGGCGCAAGGTGAGCGGGCGCGAGGGTCCCGGCTCGGGCCGCCCCGCCAAGCTCTACCGGCGCGCGGAGCGGGAGCTGTCCCTGCACCTGCCGCCCCGCGACTACCAGCTGGCCGCGCGCCTGCTGGCGGAGGCGGTCGAGCGGCACGGGGCGGAGGAGGCCCTGCACGGCGCGGCCACGGCGGAGGGGCGGCGGATCGGCGCGGCGAGCGACGCCGCTCCGCTGCCGGAGTTCCTGCGGGAGCGCGGCTACGAGCCCGAGGACACCGGGGACGGCCTCCGGCTGAGGAACTGCCCGTTCCACGCACTCGCCCGGGAGTTCCCGCCCCTGGCCTGCGGGCTCAACCTGGCGCTGCTGCGGGGGGCGCTGGAGGCGCGGGGCGAGGACGGCGGGCGCGCCCGGATGGACCCCGCCCGGGGCCGGTGCTGCGTGGTGGTTTCCAAAAACAATGAGGATTGACATAGAAGTGTCCGCCGTGGTGTCCTGTGCCCCATGGACACCTCCGCCCCCGCGTACCACCTGGCCCAGCTGAACATCGCCGTCCTCCGCGCGCCGCTCGACGACCCCTCGATGAAGGACTTCGCCGACGCCCTCGACCCCGTCAACGCCCTCGCCGACGCCTCCCCCGGCTTCGTCTGGCGACTCAGGGAGGACGGCGAGAAGGACGCCACCCACCTGCGCCCCTTCGGCGACGACGTCCTGCTGAACTTCTCCGTGTGGGAGGACGTCGACGCCCTGTGGAACTTCTCCTACCGCACCGAGCACCTGGACTTCCTCCGCCGCCGGCGCGAGTGGTTCGAGCACATGCGGCAGGCGTACATGGTGCTGTGGTGGATTCCTGCCGGTACGATCCCCTCCGTCGAGGAGAGCGGGCGTCGACTCGACCTGTTGCGCGAAAACGGCCCCTCCCCCGAGGCCTTCGACCTCAGGTCCCCCTTCCCGCCCCCGACGCACCGCGATTCGCACGTTTAGTTATCCTCGGGACACCTTGGGTAACGTTGCGGTGGACCACAGCGATCACACCGGGAGTCCCGTCATGCGCACGACCTCGCTCACCGTCGGTCTGGTACTGACCGCGCTCGTCACCGCCGGATGCGCCGGCGACGGCACGGACACCGAGGGGGACGGCACGGCGACGGACGCCCCGACCCTCCGCCCGACGGCCTCCCCGAGCGTCACCGCGTCGATCTTCATGCCGCCCGGCCAGAGCGAGGCCGCCATCACCTACGACGAGACCGCCGTCCCGGAGGGGGCCACCTCCGACATCCAGGTCCGCGTCGAGAACGGCGAGACGTACGTGCAGTTCACCGGGACGGGCCTGGAGGCCGACCGCGACTTCGGCGCGCACGTGCACACCCAGCCCTGCGGCGAGGACCCCGCGGACGCGGGTCCGCACTACCAGAACGAGGCGGACCCGGCCGCGGGCGGGGGCGAGCCGTCGACCGACCCCGCCTACGCCAACCCCGAGAACGAGGTGTGGCTGGACTTCACCAGCGACGACGGCGGGAACGGCTTCGCCGCCGCCACCGTCCCGTGGGAGTTCCGCGACGGCGAGGCCAACTCGTTCGTCCTCCACGACCACCACACCATGACCGAACCGGGTGAGGCGGGCACCGCGGGAGACCGCCTCGCCTGCGTCACCGTGGCGTTCTGACCCGGGCGGCGTGCGGTTCCGGCACGTTCGCTCGCCGGAACCGCCCCGGAGGGACGCGCGCACGCGTCCCGTCCGGGTGGGTCCTGGTCGCCGCCCGCGGGCTGTTCCTCCTCCTCGTGGCCCGCCTGACCCGGTCGGAGGCCGCCGCGGGGTGAGGGCCCCGCGTCAAGGCAGCAGGCGCCGGAGCAGCAGGCGCTCGCCGAGCGTCCACGCGGTCGTGGTCAGCAGGTACAGCCCCGCGGCCAGCGGCACGAAGGCCGCGAACACGACGGTCGTGAAGCCGATCCACGACACCGCCCCCGCCATGGGCGACGGAGCGGCCCCCAGGGCGGGCAGCACGAGGTAGCGGCGGCTGGCCCACGCCACCAGGGCGAGCAGCGCCAGCAGCACCGCGAACACCGGGGCGGCCTGGAACCCGTCCGCGCTCGCGCCCAGGGTCGCCCCGAGCTCGACGCCGAGGAAGGTGTGCGCCAGCAGCGGCTCGTCCGCCACCGCCGCACCGGTGAACACCCCGTACACGCACAGGAGCACCGGCGCCTGCGCCAGGCTCGGCAGGCAGCCCGCCAGCGGGGAGGTCCCCGCCTCGGCGAACACCCGGCGCTGTTCGTCGACCAGCCTGGCCGGGTCGTCGCGGTACGTGGCGGTGAGCTCGGCCAGCTGCGGCGCGAGTCGGGCCCGGGCCTTCTCCGCCCGTACCTGGGCGACGCCCAGCGGGAGGAGGAGCAGGCGGACGAGGATCGTGAGGGTGACGACGGCGGCTCCGGCGGCGAGCCCTCCGACGAGGGGAGCGAGGAAGGCGGTCAGGGCGGCGAGCACCGCCGACAACAGGGACACGGCGGCCGCGATCGGCCCGAATCCGTACAAGGGTGAGGCCCTTCGTCTGGGTGGGGTGGTTCAGACGTCTGGCCGCTCGGAGAACGGGCGCGCGGAACGCGCGCGAGGGGTCAGAGAGCGGCCGGAAGGGCCGGTCCCGGGGCTCTGGGACGGGGCCTGCCCGCCGCGTCCGGGTCGCACAGGGTGAGCACGGGCAGGCGCTTCGACCTGCGGCGCATCGCGCGCGCCACCGCGCTCGCGGAGTCGGCGGCGGGCCAGGGGGCGAGAGCGCCCAGGAAGTGGAGGGCCAGGACCGCGCCGACGGCGGCCAGCAGGGCGAAGGCGCCCGGCAGGGGCACGAGTTCGGTCGGGAACAGGCCCAGGAGGAGTGCCTCGGCCACGGCGAGCAGAACGGTCACAGTGGGCACCTCCTCCTCCGCTCGGTCCGACCGAGCCTACCAATCGCCCGACACTCCGTCGGAGCTCCCGCCCTTTCATCTGATCCTGTAGCTAAATGACACAGAGTAACCACCTCCGTGCCCGCGCCGGCACGGCCGAAGAGGGGAACCCCGTGCCGATCCGCCCAGCCAACCTCGCCACCATGTCCGCCACCATCGCCGGAGCGGTCTCCGGGCTGACCAACAGGGAGGACGCGTCGTCCACCGTGCGGGTCACGTTCGAGTCGGGGTTCGAGCAGACGGTCCGCAACGGCGGCTGCAGGACGCTCCGGACCGGTCAGGGCGGAGTCGTGGAGGTGGACTCCGAGGCGGGCGTCCGGTTCGCGCTCTTCTCCGGCACCAGCTGCCAGGGCAGCCGGGCGCTCGCCTCCGGCAACGGGGCCGTGCGGTTCGGCGTCCCGGTCCTGGCCGGAGCCATCGTCATCGGCTGACCCCCCTGCGCACGGACCGGCCGGGCAGGCGGTCGGTCCGGCGGCCGTCCCGGACGGTGAACTCCCCTCCGACCAGGACGTGTTCGATCCCCACCGGGGCACGGCGGGGCTCGGCGTAGGTGGCTCCGGCCGCGACGGTGCCGGGGTCGAACACCACCAGGTCGGCCACGGCCCCGACGTGCACCACGCCCCGGTCGGTGAGGCCGAGCCTGCGGGCGGCCCGCGAGGTGAGGTGGCGGACGCACTCCTCCATCGTGAACACGCCGAGGTCGCGCGCGTAGTGGCCGAGGTAGCGCGGGAACGTTCCCCAGCCGCGCGGGTGGGGCCGTTCCCCGACCAGGATCCCGTCACTGCCCCCGGTGTGCGAGCTGTGCCGCATGATCGTGCGGATGTTCTCCTCGTTGCCGACGTCCATCAGGCAGCCGGAGCGCAGCCCGTCGGCGACGAGCAGGTCGAGGTAGAGCTCGCCGGGCTTGCCGCCGCGCCGGTCGGCGAGGTCGGCGACGGACGAGCCGACCGCCCACGACAGCACGGGGTCGCCGACCCCCGTGACGACCAGGGTGGACCAGTCCAGGGGGACGCCGTGGTTGCCGTCGGTGCCCTCGACCTCGATCTCGTGCAGGACGCGGACGCGGACTCCGTCGTCGCGCAGGCGCGCCACGGTGGCCGCCGCACCGCCCTCCTGCACCCAGCCGGGCAGCGGTGCGGCGAGGTAGGTCGCGCTGGCCGTGTAGGGGTAGCTGTCCAGGGTGACGTCGAGCCCGTAGCGGACGGTGGCCTCGTCGACGGCGTCGAGGACCTCGGGGGCGCGCCCGCGGTTGAGCGGGAAGTTGACGTGGCAGTGCGCGAGGTGGAGGGGCACGTGGGCCCGGCGGGCGACGTCGAGGCACTCCTGGTAGGACTCGACGGCGCGGGAGCCGTAGTTGCGGTGGTGGGGGCAGTAGTAGCCGCGCGCCGCGCGGACGGGTTCGAGGAGGTCGACGAGCTCGTCGTCGTCGGCGTACATCGCGGGTGCGTAGGTCAGGCCGGTGGAGAGTCCCTGCGCGCCCTCGTCCAGGCCCCGCGCGATGATCGCGCGCATCCGCTCGGTCTCGTCGGGCGTGGGCGGCCGGTCCCCGTCGCCGACGACGGCCATGCGGACATTGCCGTGCGGCACGAGGCAGGCGACGTTGACGGGGGCGCCGCGGTCGACGAGGTCCAGGTACTCGCCGACACCGCGCCAGGAGCGGTCGAGGTCGGGGGCGCCGTTCCATCCGGCGATGCGGGCGCGGATCTCGTCGGCGGTGGCGTCGGTGACGGGCGCGTAGCCGAGGCCGTCCTGCCCGACGACCTCCAGGGTGACGCCCTGGAGGACCTTGGCCTCGTGCGCGGGGTCGGCGAGCACGGCGAGGTCGGAGTGGGCGTGCATGTCGATGAAGCCCGGGGCGACGACGAGCCCGCCCACGTCGACGACCTCACCCGTGGTCCGGACGGTCCCGGGCGGGGAGAGGTGGCGGACGCGGCCTCGCGCCAGGACGACGTCGGCCGCGCGGGCGGGGACGCCGGTCCCGTCGACCACGCGTCCGCCGGTGAGAACGGTCTCGGACTGCACTGTTCCTCCGTTCGCGGTGCGCGCGGCACCCGTTCGGCGAGCCTCCGGCCGTGTTCCGGTGTGACCACGATACGCCGTACCCACCAGAATCGTTAGGTTTGTTTCCTGTTACTTCCGGGAAACCGCTCGTGACGCGGCACGGGCACCGTCCCGGGCAGATGCACGTGCCGACAGAGCCGGTCCCGCATCGCGCGCCGGTTCCCGGTCAGCCGTCGTCGGCCTCGAACTCCTCCAGGCACAGGTCCAACAGGGCCTGGACCCGGTCGGTGAGCCGCACCCGGTCGTGCGCCCGCAGCGCCGTCGCCCCCTCGATCAGCCGCACCCGGGTCAGCCCCAGCAGCACGGCCGCCACCAGCGAGGCGTGCACGGGCGCGTCCTCGCCGCCGAGGTAGGCGGAGAGGGGTTCGAGCATGGCGGACTTGAGCCGCCCCTGGTACACGGCCTGGAGGTCGGGGTCCCCCGAGGAGTGGTCGAGCGCGCGCTGCAACGCCGTGCCCTCGCCGTGCAGACGGCCGACGGCGTGCTCGGCGAGGCGACGGGTGAGGGTGTCGGGCTCGCCCTCGATCAGCCCGGGGAAGACGCCGTCCTCGCGCAGGATCTCGGTCAGGAGCCCGCGTTTGGCGCCGAAGTAGCGGTTGATGAGGGCGACGTTGACCCCCGCGTGCGCGGCGATCATCCGCGACGAGACCGCGCCGTACCCCTCGCTGGTGAACAGCTCCCGGGCGCTCTCCAGGATGCGGGCGCGCGTCGCCTCACGGCCGCGCGTCGGCGCGGAGCCGCCTCCGGTTCCCTCCGGACGGACCATGTGCACACCCTTCGGCGGACGCGGACTGACTCTGAGATATCCAGGTTGACACCTCCGCCACCCACACGCATACCGATTCGGCGGCACAGATACTGATTTGACAGGTCAACAGCGTTTACATATACCGGATCACGGACGCCCCGCCCCCGGCAGTCAGCCGCGGGGCGTTGCCGCGCCCGGATTCGGGGGACCCATGGAACAGTCGGTACGGCACGAGCGCGACCCCGGAGGCGGGCTCCCCGAACCCGGGCCCCGGCCCCTCTCCGCCGCGACCGCCGACGCCCCTCCGACACCCCCGGCGGCCCCGCCCGACGCCGCGGTGCCCCGGCGGACCGTGCGCCGCGTCATGGCCGGGCTGGTCCTGGCCATGCTCACCTCCATGCTCACCAACTCGATCATCGGGACCGCGCTGCCGACGATCATGGGCGAGCTCGGCGGCCAGGACCGCCTGGCCTGGGTCGCCACCGCGGCGCTCCTGACGATGACCGCGTCCACACCCGTCTGGGGCAAGCTCTCGGACGTGTGGGGGCGCAAGCTCCTCTTCCAGATCGCGCTGGGCGTCTTCATCGCCGCCTCGCTCGCCGCGGGCACGGCCCAGGACGTCGACGCGCTGATCGCGGCCCGCGCGCTCCAGGGACTGGGCCTCGGCGGCCTGGCCACGCTGCCCAACATCATCCTGGGCGACGTCGTGCCGCCCCGCGAGCGCGGCCGCTACAGCGGCCTGATCGGTATGGTCTTCGGCGTCTCCACCGTCCTGGGACCGCTGGTGGGCGGGTTCCTCGTGGACAGCCCGCTGGGCTGGCGGTGGTGCTTCCTCATCACCGTGCCGCTGGCCGTCGTGGCCTTCGCCGTCATCCAGGCCATGCTCACCCTGCCCGCCCGGCCCCGCCGGAGCGCGCCCGTCGACTGGCTCGGCGCCGGTCTGGTGTTCAGCGCGGCCAGCACGCTGATCGTCCTGCTCAGCCTGGGCGGCACCCAGATCCCCTGGACCTCGCCGACCGCCGTCGCCCTCGGCGCGGGGACGCTGCTGCTCACCGTCGCCGCCGTGCTCGTCGAACGGCGCGCCGCCGACCCCATCGTCCCCACCCGCCTGTTCCGCGACCGCACGTTCGTCCTGGCCTCGACCGGCTCGGTCTGCGTCGGCGTGATGATGTTCGGCCTGATCATCTACATGCCGCAGTACCTCCAGATGGTGCACGGCATGTCTCCGACGGTCTCCGGGCTGATGACCCTGCCGCTGGTCGTCTCGTTCCTCGTCACGTCGATCGGGTCGGGGTTCGCGGTGAGCGGGAACGGCCGGTGGAAGGGGTACACGGTCGCTGGCATGGTCCTGGCCGTCGCTGGCTTCGCCGTCCTCAGCGCGAGCCCGGTGCTGCCGGGCCTGGCCGTGGTCGTCGCGGGGCAGGCGCTGGTCGGCCTCGGGATCGGGCTCAACCTCCAGCTCCTGCTGCTCGCCACGCAGAGCGCCCTGCCCACCGCCGACCTGGCGTCGGGGACGGCCACCCTGACGTTCTTCCGCAACCTCGGCGGCTCGACGGGCGTGGCCGCGCTGGGCGCGGTGATGGTGGCCCGGCTCAACGCCGAGCTGGGCGCGGCGGCGGACGCGGCGCCCGCGGACGGGGCGGCACAGGACTGGGCGGGCGCGGCCGAGGCGGCACAGGGGTCACCGGAACTGGTGCACTCGCTGCCGGGACCCGTCCGGGAGGTGATCGTGGGCGCGTTCGACCACGCCATGCAGGGCGTGTTCGTCGCTGGAGTCCCTGTCGCCGTGCTCGGCCTGGTCGCGGTGCTGTGCATGCGCGGGGTGCCGCTGCGCGGCGGGAACGCGCCCGAGCCGGACGGTCAGAGGTAGCGGCGGAAGCCCTCGTGGGAGGCGTCGAACCCGAGCGCGGCGGAGAAGCCCGAGGCACGGTCGCGGCTCTCGTGCGCGAGCAGCTCGACCTTGTAGCAGCCGGCCCTGGTCGCCCGGTCCAGGGCGTCCTCCATCAGCGCCCGACCGATGCCGCCGCCGCGCCGCTGCGGGTCGACCACGAGGTTGTCCACCACGGCCCACGGCTGGGCGTCGTGCGTCAGGTTCGCCACGATCAGCAGGTCCAGGGTGCCGATGATCTGGCCGCGCTCCTCGGCGACGAGCACCATGCGGTCGGGGTCGCCCTCCATGCGCGTCCAGGCGCGCACGGCCGCGGAGGACATGCGGACGTGTGCGCTCTGCGTGTCGGTGGAGTCGCCGAGTTCCCTGAGCAGACGCAGAATCGCCCCGAGGTCGGACCGGATGGCCGCGCGTATCATCATGGCTGACGGCATCGTAGCCGACAGCCTGCGACAAGGCGGACGTCGGCCTACAACTGGCCACAAAACGCCAAGGGCGCGTTCGGTGGATGCTGCTCGTCGCGCAGCAGGGCAAGTGTCCGCCGAACACGCCCTGGGGGCGGGACCGCTGGTCCCGCCCCTTGTACCCGGTGATCGGACCGGGTGCGACCGTGGCCGCTACTCCCTGCGGAAGATCCGCACGCCCTCGTCGCCCTTCGGCGGCTGCGGGGACTCCGGACGGTTGTACACCCCGGTGATGTCCGTGTCGGCGGCCCCGCCGGGAGGCGTGACCGGCTGCTGCGGTCCGCTCGGCACGCCGGGCCCGCCCGGAGCCGGAGCGCCGGGGGCCGGGACGCCGTGCACCGGACCGCCGGTGGGCGGAGCCGCGGCCTGCGGCGGACGCGGAGCCGCGTCGGCGACCTTGGGGCCCTCCTGCGCGTTCTGCCCGGGCAGGGACACCGGCGTGATCCGGACGGTGGCCTCGTCCGACTCGGGCTTGACCGGGGTCAGCTTCGTGGTCGCCTCGTCACCGAACCCGGGGGCGTCCGCGGGCTTGGACGTGTCCACGGGCTTCGGGGCGTCGGCCGGCCTGGCCGCCCCCGCGGGCTTGGCCACCGGGACCGGCTTGGCCGCCGGGACCGGCTTCGCGACGCCCGCGGGCCGCGCGTCCTTCGGCTCCGCGGCGGTGTCGGCGGCGGGCTTGGCCGCCTTGGCCTTCGGGTCGGGCGGCGGGAGGATGTTCTCCTCGCGGCTCAGACCCGTCTCCAGCGCGCCCGCCTTGTCCTCGGCCGTGACCAGGTCGGCCAGCGTCGAGTGCATGTCCTTCAGGCGGCGGAGGGCCTCGGCGTGCGTCGCGGTCAGGGTCGCGAGCCTGCGGTCCGCGGTGTCGTGGATCTTCTTGGCCCGCGTCTCGGCCTCGTTCAGACGGCGGTCGCCCTCCGTCTTGGCCTGCTCGCGCAGCTGGTCGGCCTCCTTCTTCGCGCTGGAGACCATCTCGTTGGCCTCGGTGCGCGAGGAGGACACGATCCGCTCGGCCTCCTTCTCGGAGTCCTTGCGCCGCTTGGCGATCTCCTCCTCGGCCTTCTGCCGGGTCTCCTCGACCTCGGCCGCGACCTTGGCACGACGGTCCGCGGCCTCCTCCTCGGTGATCCTGAGGATCTCGGCCATCCGCTCGCTGATCTGCTCGTGCTCAGGCTTGACCTGGGCCTTCTCCCGAGCGATCGCGAGGTCGCGCTTGTACTGCTCCAGCTCGTCGTCCATCCGCTGCAATCGCTCGCGGAGGTCCTTGAACTGGTTGTCCATCCGTACGAAGTAGTCGTCGACGTGCGCCTTGTCGTAGCCGCCCTTGCGCACCGTCGGGAACCTGTCTTGTTGCAGTCCGCCGCCCGGCAACATTTCGCTCATGTGCCTTTCATGTCCTTAACACCGTCCGACTGCACGTCGCAGAAGGTGAGTTGCCCCGTACCCAGTTGTCGGCGGGACACCCGCCGGACCCGTTGGCCCGGGTCGCGCCCGCGGGCTGTCCCGCCCCGCCGCGCCGACCGGATGGGGGAACCGGCCTCGCACGGAACGTCACGTCGTGGACACCGTCCAGGCGACCACGGTAGACCCCGGTGACACGACCCCGTCAATATCCCCGACGGGTACATCACCGTGTGGCCGCTGGTCACGTTCTTACTAAGGTAAGCGCGATCATCCCCGGGCGGGGGCTGAGCGGTCAACTCCTCCCCCACCTTTCACGAAAATCACGCATACTCGGGCAGCCCGAATGCCAACAGCACGTATGGAGGACCTGAAATGGACGCCATGGCCAACGATCGCCCGGACGGCACGGGACCGATGATCGGCGGGGCCCCGTTCGGCGAGCCGGACATCGACCCCACCGCCTGGATCGCCCCCGGCGCCGTCGTCGTCGGCCGGGTCCGGCTCGGCGCCGAGAGCAGTGTCTGGTACGGATCGGTCCTGCGCGCCGACACCGAGGACATCGTGGTCGGCCGGAGGGTGAACATCCAGGACCAGTGCGGGATGCACTCCGACCCCGGCCAGCCAGCGATCCTGCACGACGGCGTCAGCCTGGGACACAAGGCGATGGTGCACGGCGCGGTCGTCGAGGAGGGCGCGCTCATCGGGATCGGCGCGATCGTCCTCGGCGGCGCCCGTGTCGGGAGGGGCGCGCTCGTGGCCGCCGGGTCCCTGGTTCCCCCCGGCAAGACGGTGCCGCCGGACACGCTGTGGGCGGGCGTGCCGGGCAGGGTCGTCCGGGAGTTGAACGACGACGACCGGAGCGTCCTGGAGCACACCCCGACCGCGTACGCGGGCTACGCCGTCCAGCACCGGGACGTCGCCTGGCGCTGACCGCCCGGTCCGGGGAACCGACGAGAGCACGGGTCGGCGGCGCGGGAGGGGCGGACGCGGTTCCATCCCTGACTAGACCGGGTGACCCGGCCACTGGTCCGCACGGGTCATGTGCGCCCGACCGCGCCCCGCGTAGCCTGGGGGGTCCCACGCCCCGTGGCCAGGGTCCGTCGCGCCCGCGCCACGCCGGACCGGAAGCGGGCGTTCCGTCACCCGACCCGCGGCACCGCTGTCATCCGGGAGGTGTGCGTACGTGGACCACGACCCCGGCGCCCGCCCGCGCGACCCCCTCCACCTCCACGACCACGTCGCGCTGGACGAGATCGAGCTGTACGCCGAGGTGCTCATCGCCGTGGCCGACGCGGACGGACCGCTCAGTCCGTCCGAGATCGACCGCGTGCTCGGAGTGATCCGCTCCAACGGGACCCCGGCCGCACCCGGCCCCGCCCGGCCGTCGCCGCCCGTCCGACCGGTCGGGGCGCGGTCACCGGACGCGGGCGCGGACGCTCCCCCGCCGACCGGTCCCCGCTCCGGCGCCGCCGGCGGCGGTCGGCCGCTGCCGACCGCGGGCCGCCTCCTGCCGGGACCGCGTGTGCTGCCCGACTCACCGCAGCCGCCCACGCCGACCCCCGTGTCCGGAGCGGCGACGCTCCCCCACCCCTTCGCGCCGCCGCGCACCGGTCCGTTCACGCCGCGCGTCTCCCGGGCGGCGCTCCTGCGCCTCTGGTCGGGCTGACCCGGGCGGGACCGGGTCACCGGCGGTGGGCGCGCGGGACGCGCTCACAGGGGCAGGACGGCCCGCAGCAGGAAGCCGCCGTCCCCGGTCCGCGCCGCCGACAGCGAGCCGCCGCCCGCCGCGACCCGCTCCGACAGCCCCGCCAGCCCGTTGCCCGAGGCCGCCTCCCTCCGCTCACCGGACCGCGCGCGGTCGTTGGCCACCTCCACGACCAGCGCCCGCGGACCCGCGCTGGCGTCCGCGGTCCGCGTGAACACGATCCGGCACCGGGTGGCGTCGCTGTGCCGCAACACGTTGGTCGCGCCCTCGCGCACCACCCACGCGGCCAGCGCCGCCGCCCCGGGCGAGGCCTCCACGCCGTCCAGCCCCGTGACCGTGACCTCCGTCCGGTCGGCGCGCAGGACCGCGCTCACGGACGCCACCTCCTCGGCCAGGCTGACCTCCCGGTAGCCGCTGACCGCCGCGCGCACCTGCGCGAGCGACGTGCGCGCCAGCGCCCGGACCTCGGCGATCTCCGCGGCCGCCCGTTCGCGGTCCCGTCCGGCGAGCCGCGAGGCCAGTTCCGCCTTGACCGCGAGCGCCGACAGGCTGTGCCCCAGCAGGTCGTGCATGTCCCGGGAGAACCGCAGCCGCTCCTCCGTCACCGCCAACCGGGCCCGCGCGCGCTGGCCGGCCACCGCGTCGTTCACGATCTCCCAGAGCCACACGCAGGTCAGCATCCCCACGCACAGCATGAGCGCGTACACGATCCCCAGCGCCCACGTCACCAGGAACGGGACGATCTGGACGTCCACCTGGGTGAACGGGATGAGCAGCCACGGCAGGGCCAGGGTCAGCGCGCTGACCGCCGCCCCCCGGCGGCGCGAGGCGACGAACACGACGACCGCCCACCACAGCGCGAGCACGATCACGCGGTGGAGGGGCGACTGGACCGCCGCGCAGCACAGCACGATCAGGACCACCGACCCCCAGTACGGGCCGGGGGCGGGCTCGCGCCGCCCGTCCAGCCTGCCCAGGAAGAGGAGGTGCAGCAGGACGGCCGCCCCGACCGCGAGGGGCAGGGCGACGACGGAGGGCCACAGCGCGATCCCCTCCACGGCCGCCGACACCGCGTCCAGGAGTACGAAGAAGACGAACAGGGCGTCGAGCATGGACATCGACGCCACGAGTGCCCGCCGGGCGACGCGGATCCTCCGGTCGGCTCCCGCGTCCTCGCCGTTCCCGCCCCGGCCCGTGCCGAGTCCGCCGGTCACCGCGCTCCCCTCTCCGCCAGGGCGGTCTCACCGGTCTCCGCCGTCCGCCGTCCCACGGGCAGCACGGCCCGTACCAGGAAGCCCCCGTCCCCGGTCCGCGCCGCCGACAGCGAGCCGCCGCCCGCCGCGACCCGCTCCGACAGCCCCGAGAGGCCGTTGCCGAAGACCGTGCGGTCCCCGGACGCTCCTCCCGCCCGGTCGTTGGCCACCTCCACCACGAGCGTCTCCGTCCCCGTGCCCGGGTCCCTGGTCGACGTGAAACCGATCCGGCACCGGGTGGCGTCGCTGTGCCTCAGCACGTTGGTCACCGACTCGCGCACCACCCACGCGGCCAGCGTCTGGGTGTCCCGGGGCAGGTCCAGCCCGTCCAGTCCGGTGACGACGGCCTCGGCCCGGCCGGCGCGCACCAGGGCGGTCACCGACTCCACCTCGTCGGCCAGGCGCACCTCGCGGTACCCGCTCACGGCGCAGCGCACCTGCTGGAGGGAGGTGCGGGCCAACGCCTGGACCTCCGCCATCTCGGCCGCCGCCCGCTCCGGGGACGCCTCCAGCAGGCGCCCGGCCAGCTCGGACTTGACCGCGAGCGCCGACAGGCTGTGCCCCAGCAGGTCGTGCATGTCCCGGGAGAACCGCAGCCGCTCCTCCGTCACCGCCAACCGGGCCCGCGCGCGCTGGCCCTCCACCGCGTCCGTGGTGGCGTCCCACAGCCAGAGGGAGGCGGCGGAGGCGCCCGCCATCAGCAGCGCCTGGAAGAACGCGACGACCCACATCACCGCGAACAGGGCCACGGAGTGCTCCCCGGGGGACAGGGGCAGGTACAGCCAGGTCACGACGGCCAGGGCGGCGGTCACCCGCGCCGTGCGCCGGGTCGGGGCGGCGAACACGGCCAGCCCCCACCAGACGCCGACCGTGAACAGGGCGAACACCGGGTTGGCCATGAGCGCGTAGGTCGCGCAGACCAGCCCGAGCGAGCCCCAGTAGAGCCACGGATCCGCGTTCCGCCGCGCGTTGATCCGCCGCCAGACGATGACACAGAGCAGCGCGGCCGCGCCCACGGCCGGAACCAGGCACAGCGTCGGCGGCCAGGGGGCCGGGTCCTCCAGCTCGGCACGGGCCACGACGTCGACCACCGGCCAGACGAGCACCCCCGACACACCGCTGAGGACCGTCACCAGGATGACGAGCCGCGCCGCCCTGAGCTTGAACCCGTAGCGCCCGTCCGTGCCGTGGGCTCCTCCCACGTCGCCGCCCACGCTGCCTCCCCGCCTCCGGTGACGGCCCGCCGCCCGCCGGGCCCCTTCGAGTATCGGTGCTCCGTGCGGCGCCCGCACGCGCGGAAGGCACCGGGGAGGGGGGTGCCTCCGCGGCGCCTCCGCGCTCGTGGCCCGGTCTCACGCCTGGCGGGGGTCCCACCGGAACACGCGCTTGACCAGCAGGGACAGCAGCACCATCCACACCAGCACCACGCCCACCTCGGGCAGCGCCGCCAGCCACAGCCCGAGGAAGCCCGTGGGCTCCGCCCCCGCGTACCCGCCGAAGACGTCGTACCCGGAGTAGGCCGCCTGGGCGAGCTGGGCCGTGGGAGCCACCGGCAGCAGCTCGACCGCCTGGCGCACACCGTCGGGCAGGAAGTCCAGCGGGAAGTACACGCCGCCCAGGAGCAGCAGGCCCATCATCGGGAGCACGGACACCATCTGGGCGCTCTCGGCGTTGCGCACGTACGGCGTGACGAGCAGGCCGACCAGGGTCATCACGGCGGCGTTCAGCGCCACGGCCACCGCCAGCATGAGCGGGTCGCGCGGGGTCTCGCCGAGCAGCACGGCGATCAGGCCGACCATCACGACGGCGGCGGCCAGTGAGAAGAGGACGATGATCGCGGTCGTGGCGCCGAAGACCACCAGCGGGGGCACGCCGCTCACCCTCAGCCGCTTGAGCACGAGGGACTCGCGGCGGGCGGCGAAGACGTTGGAGGCGTGGCCGACGCCGACGAACACGCCGGTGGTGCCCAGCACCCCGGCCATGGCCAGCTCGGCCGAGCTGACTCCGTCCAGCACCTCGGAGGCGGGCATCTGCGAGGTGAGGAGCAGGAACAGCAGCGGCATCGACAGGATCCACCAGGCGGTCTTGTACCGCACGAACAGGGTGAATTCGGTGCGGGTCAGCCTCAGTGTCCGCCGGACCCAGTGGAGGGAGGGGCGGGTGGTCGGCGCCTGCGCGGTGGTCGCTGTGGTGGGGCTCACGGTGGCTCCTCGGGTGGGACGCGCCGGGGGCGGCGCGGGTCTCGTCGGGGATGGGACGGGGGTCAGACCAGGTCGGCGGCGCCGTCGGCGACGCTGAGGAAGACGTCCTCCAGGGAGGCGCTCCGGACCTGGAGGTGGCGCAGGGTGGTGCGCCGCTCCCCGGCCCAGGCCAGGAGGGCCGCGACCGCGTGGTGGGCGCGGTCGGCCACGTCCGCGTGCCTGACGGTGTAGGTGGCCCAGAGGGCGTGGTCCCTGGTCTCCACCGCCAGGTCGGCGCCCTCCAGAGCGGGCAGGTCGTCCGTGCTGACGTCCTCCGGGACGGCGAAGGCCACCCGGTCGCCCCAGCCCTCCACCACGTCCGCCAGCGTGCCCTCGACGCGCACCTCGCCGCGGTGCATGATCGCGAGCCGGTCGGCGAGCCGCTCGGCCTCCTCCAGGTAGTGCGTGGTCAGCAGGATGGCCACGCCGTCCTTCTTCAGGTCGGAGAGGGTCCGCCAGGTCTCGATCCGCGCCTCGGGGTCCATGCCCGTCGTCGGCTCGTCGAGGTAGAGCACCTCGGGGGCGGTCACCAGGGCCAGGGCGAGGTCCAGGCGGCGCTTCTGCCCTCCGGACAGCTGGCGGACCGGGACCGCGCGCTTGTCGGTGAGGCTCACCATGTCCAGGACCTCCCCGGCGCCGCGCGGCTGGGCGGCCAGGTCGCGGGCGAGGTCGACGGTCTCCTGGACGGTCAGGTCCTCCATCAGGCCGCTGCCCTGGAGGACCGCGTTGGTGCGCTCGCGGATCGCGGCGGGTTGGCCGTAGGGGTCCTCGCCGAACACGCGGACGGTGCCGGAGCTGGGGCGGCGGAACCCCTCCAGCGTCTCGATGGTGGTGGTCTTGCCCGCGCCGTTGGTGCCGAGGAGGGCGAACAGCTCGCCGGGGCGGATCTCGAAGGAGACGCCCCTGACCGCCTCGAAGTCGCCGTAGTGCTGCCGGAGGCCGCTGACGGCCACGGCGGGTCCGCCGGTCGCGGCGCTCGTCGGGCCGTCGGGGGCTGCGGTGTGCGCTCTCGTCGTCATGTCCACCATGCTCGCGAACCGCGTCCACGCCGACCAGACGCCGTTGTCACCGCCTCGCCGTGCGGAACCACCCGGCTTCGGCACTGACAGATGTCACGTTCCGGGGCCCGTCCCCCTCCCAGAATGGGACCACGACGAGGAGGCCCCCATGCCCCAGACCGATCCGCCCCGAACCGATCCCCCGACCGTCCCCGACACGGCCCTCCGGGAGGCCACGGACCACTACGTCGACCACCGCGAGCTGCTGTTCTCCGTCGTCTACGGCATGCTCGGCACGGTCGCCGACACCGAGGACGTCCTCCAGGAGACCTGGCTGGCGTGGTCCGCGCGCCACCGGGACCGCACGGCGCCTCCCGTCGGGCACCCCCGCGCGTACCTGGTCCGCGTGGCCGTCAACCAGGCCCTGGCGCGGCAGGAGGCCGTCCGCCGCCGCAGGGAGTCCTACCTCGGCCCGTGGCTGCCCGAACCGCTCGTCACCGGCGAGGACGCCTCCGCGGAGGTCCTGCGGACCGAATCGGTCTCGCTCGCGCTCCTCGTCGTCCTGGAGTCGCTCTCGCCGCTGGAGCGCGCGGTGTTCGTCCTCCGCGAGGTCTTCGGCTACGGGAACACGGAGATCGCGGGCATCCTCGGCCGCACCCCGGCGGCCGTCCGCCAACTGGGCCGCCGCGCCCGCCGGCACGTGCGCGCCCGGCGCCCCCGCTACGAGGCCGATCCCGGACTTCAGCGGGCCGTGACCGGCAGATTCGTCGAAGCGGCCCTGAGCGGGGACGTCGCGACCCTGATGGAGGTCCTCGCCCCTGACGTGACCATGTGGAACGACGGCGGCGGCAAGGTCCGCAGAGCGAGCCGCCGTCCGATCGAGGGGCGCGACAGGGTCGCCCGCTTCCTCGTGGGGATCGCCACCGGCCGTGACCCGATCAGGGAGTTCACGCACGAACTGGTCAACGACACCCCAGCCGCGCTGCTGCTCCGCGAGGGGGAGCTCTTCGCCGCGGTCGTGCTCGACCTGCGAGGCGACCGCGTCAGCGACATCTACACCGTCGCCAACCCCGACAAGCTCGCCCACCTGCGCCCGTCCACCGCCGGGAGGACCTCGTGACCCACCCAGAGAACCCGCCCCGCCTCTCCCCCGGCGACACCGTCCCCCCGAGGGAGCTGACCACCATCCGCTCCGAACGCGTCCCCGTGCCCGACCCCGACCGGCTGGTCCACCTCCAGTTCCGGCGGTTCGCCGGATGCCCGGTGTGCAACCTCCATCTGCGCACGGTGGCCCGCCGGTACGACGAGATCACCGCCGCCGGCGTCCGGGAGGTGGTCCTGTTCCACTCCAGCGTCCGCGACATGCTCCCCCACCAGGGAGCGCTGCCGTTCGACGCCGTGGCCGACCCCGACCGGGAGCTGTACGCCGAGTTCGGGGTGGAGCGCGGGGTGCGCGCGCTCCTGCACCCCCGGGTGTTCACCTCGCCGCTGCGGCCCCGCAGCTGGGCGGTGATCCGCGACGGAGTCCGCGCGGGGGCGCCCCTGACCGGGTCGCCGGACGGGGACGACATCCTCGGGCTGCCCGCGGACTTCCTCGTCGGCTCCGAGGGGCGGATCCTCGCCCGCAAGTACGGAACGCACGCCGACGACCAGTGGTCGGTGGACGAGCTGCTGGCGCTGGTGCGCGGGCGGACGTCGGCCTGACGCCGCGACGACGCGGTACCGGCCGTGCCCCGGGCTGGCGGAAGGAACCGGGACACGGCCGGTCTACGGGTGGGACAGGCGGGCCTGCTCCGCGAGCAGGTGGTCCAGATCGGCCCAGGTGGCGGCTTCGATGCGGTTCACCATGCCGCGCGAACGCTGGTCGTCGGTGAGTTCGGGCAGGCACAACCGGCGCTGGGCGACCAGGCCGCCGTCGTGCGCACCGATGACCCACCGTCCACGGATGGCCGCGGCGACGCGTGCCTTGGCTCCGGAGCGCTGGTGTCGCGTCACGGCGACTCCCGGCGGGGTTCGGGGACCGTGGCCGAGAGCAGCATGTCGGTCGCGGCCTCCACGTCGCCGGACTCCAGAGCGGCATCGATCGCGATCGCCACGGCGACCGCGTTCGCCCGCGTGGTCGCCGTGCGGACCGCCTCGGCGTCGGGCGTCGCCCCGCCCGGCACCAGGAGCGCGGACCGGATGGTGTCGAGGAAGTCCTCGATCCGCATGTCCATCACCGGCCTCGCCTCCTCTTCCCGAGGGTGCGGCCGTCGGTGCCCGTCAGGTCAGCCCGTGCGCGGAGGTTCATCGGACCGCCTCCAGCCAGATCTCGACCGCGCGGGCGATCAGCGTGGAGGCGAGGATCCACGCGGGGGCGGGGTCGGCGTAGCGGCGGACGCGGTGCGCTCGGCGGCGGCGTCGCGTGGTCATGACCCCACCCCCGCGAGCTCGTGCCAGCCGCGCAGAGCGACGGCCAGGTCCTCCAGGTCGACGGACGGTGTCTCCGGAGGCGCGGTGACTCCGAAGGTGAGGGTGTCGTGGCGCTCCTGGACGGCGGGCCGCAGGGTGCGGCGGAGCTCGGCGGCCAGGAGGTAGGGGCGCGCGAGCGTGGGGTCGTCCACCGGGGTCGGGGGCGGCGGGGTCGACGAGACGGACGCCCGCCGGGGAACCGGGGGGCGGGGCCGGGGGATCGGGTGGCGGCCGTCCAGCGAGGCTGGCCGGAGGTTGAAGCGGGCGTGGCGTCCGCAGGGTGGGGGCCACAGCCTCAGGATCAGGTTGCGCAGGTATCGCACGGGGCGACCTCCTGTTGAGCACAGAGGGTTGACGCCGGATGGGTGGTCCGGCGGGGACGAATACAGGAACCATAATGACCTTGTCAGACTGACAGGTCAATAGGACCTCGTCAGACTGACCGGAATGACCGGTTCTGAGTAGGAGCTTTATGATCCAGAAGGCACCACCCGACCCAGCGAAGGCAGACGTGGCAGCACAGAAAGACCGACCGAGCATCGAGCGGCGCCGGTTCGCCGCCGAGCTTCGGAGCATGCGCGAAGCCGCCGGAATGACCATCGAAGAGGCACGCCTCGCGCTCGACTGGTCGTCCGGTCGCCTCAACCACATCGAGGGTGGCCGCCACTCCGTCCCAGACGTTTCGGCGCTCAAAGCCCTCTTGGACCTCTACGAGGTCAAGGACCCAGCCCGAAGAGACGCGCTCCTCGCACTGCGCAAGGAGGCCCGGCAACGGCCCTGGTGGCACGAGTACGAGGACGTCCTCGACGACGGCTACGTCGGGTTCGAGGCCCGCGCCCGCCGCATCACGGCCTTCCACCCGATCGTCGTGCACGGGCTGCTCCAGACCCCGGCCTATGCCGCCGCGTCCGCTCGCGCCTCACTGGCCCGCACGGAAGAGGAGATCGAGCGCATCGTCGAGGCCCGGATGGAACGGCAGAAGCTCCTCTCCCGACCGGACGCCCCCGAGTTCCGGTGCGTCCTCGACGAGGCCGTCCTCCTCCGCCTGGCCGTGGCTCCGGATCTCGCTCGTGACCAACTCCGCCACCTCGTCGACGTCGCCGAAGCTGTCGACACGGTCACGCTCCAGGTGTTGCCCATCAGCGTGGGCCTGCACGGCTGCATGCATGGGTCCACCGTGCTCCTCGACTACGAGGATGAGCGGGACCCCAGCCTCGTCTACCTGGAGACGCGTGGTCGAGGCACCTATCTGGATTCTTCGGCGCAGGTGGCCGACTACCGGGTCGCGCTGGACGACGTCGCCGCCGAATCCCTGTCCAGGAGCGCCAGCATCGATCTGATCAAGAGCATGATCACCGACTAGAGGTAGGCCGTCGTGCATTCATCCCGTGAGTTCCACACGTCCAGCTACAGCGCCAACGAAGCCGCGTGCGTCGAGGTGTCGGAGGGCGCCGAGACGCTCGTCCGCGACACCCGGAACAGGACGGCCGGGCACCTTGGGTTCCCCAGCGGGGAGTGGACGGCAGTCCTCCGAGTGCTCCGCCTGGCGCGCTAGCCCGAGCGTGCGGAGGCCCCCGACACGTGGTCGGGGGCCTCCGTGTACTCATCCCGCGCCGAGTCTACCGAGCGGGGGCGGACGCGACCAGCGTCCGAACGGCCCTGAACGGCTACGGGCGCGCCACCTCGTTCGTCGGATCGTCCAGCCACACGTGCTGCCCGTCCGGCGTGACCGTGAGGCCGAACCGCGTGTGCTCGGGGCTCCCGAGGCCCTTCCACCACGCGTAGGCGGCCTCCAGTTCCTCGAACAGCCGCCGTGGCCCGTGCTGGCGCACCGTGTACTCGGCAGAACCCGGTTCGATCCGCCACGACGCCCAGGACTCGGCGTAGGGATCCATCAGGTACACCGTGTACGAACCGCACTCGGGATCGTCATCGTCGAACACCACGACGGAGGTCATCGCCGGAACGCGCAGGCCCACGGCGAAGCTGGCGTCGAAGCCCCCGACCGGTTCATAGGGATGCAGACCGGTCATCAGCTCATCGACGTCGTGCTCGGGCAGCACCCGGTCCTCGACGGCCCCGTGCGGGGCACGCTGGGCACGGGTCCACATGAACGCCGCGTCCCCTCCGAAGTTCCCCTGAGCCGTCGCCCCATCGGAGCCGACGCGGAGACGGAGCAGGGTCCCGCTGTGGAAGACCGTTCCGAACGGGGTGAGGACGATCCCGGCCGGACGTGTCTGTTCGACCCACGCGTAGGGGACGGCCCGCACGGCCGCGGTGGCCACGACACGATCGAACGGCGCGTTCTCCGGGTGCCCCTTCTCACCGTCGCCGTGGACGACCTCGACCGGCCAACCGGCGCGCTCCAGTGCGGCGGCGGCCCGCTCGGCCAGCACGGCGTCGATCTCGATCGTGGTGACGTTCTCGACGCCCACGACGGAGGCCAGCAGCGCGGCGTTGTACCCGGTCCCCGTGCCGATCTCCAGTGTGCGCAGACCAGGTGAGAGATCCGCCGCGTCGAGCATTCCGGCGACGACCGCGGGCATGGACGCCGTCGACGACACGTACCCGGGCCCGCTGTCGTCCCCGTCGTCGAGCTGGACCGCGACCGGGGCGTCGGAGTAGCAGATCTCCAGCCAACGGTCGGGGTCGTCCTCGCGTCGGAGGGCCTGTGGGCGGCCGTCGGTGTCCCTGACCCAGACGGTGTCCGGGATGAACTCGTGGCGGGGCACCCTCCGAAAGGAGTCCCGCCACGCTGTGGGCATGCCCTGCGCGAGGCGGGACCGGAGAGTCTGGTCGTCGGTCACTTGTCGTCCCGCTCGTGCTTTCCGCCGCCGCTCCCTCCGTCATTGGGGGTGGGCGGGGGCGGGGGCTTGTCCTTCTGCCCGTCCCAGCGGGAGGGATCGTCATGCTTCCCCACGGGCACCTCCGGGGGTTGGGGACACCGTCACGTCAACGGTAACCGCGCGCGATCGGACTATCACAGGAATGGCCGCATGTGGCCTGACGAGCATGCACACACCCACACCAGACCTCCGACAACACGCGGGGCCGGCCCCGACCCGCAGGTCGGCGCCGGCCCCGCGCCGGGTCCGTCGTCGGATCAGGCCTCGGCGGGCTCCTTCTCCCCCGCGGCGGGGCTCTCGCCCTTGACCGAGCGCAGCAGGAGCTGGGAGACGTCCACGACCTCCAGCGTCTCCTTGGCCTCGCCCTGCGACTTCTTCTCGTTGATCGCGTCGCCGAGCATGACCTGGCAGAACGGGCACGCGGTGGAGACGGTGTCGGGGTTGGTGGTCAGCGCCTCGTCCACCCGCTCGGTGTTGATGCGCTTGCCGATCCGCTCCTCCATCCACATGCGGGCGCCACCGGCGCCGCAGCAGAAGCCCCGCTCCTTGTGGCGGTGCATCTCCTGCGTCTTGACGCCCGGGACCTTCGCCATGATGTCGCGCGGCGGCGTGTACACCTTGTTGTGGCGGCCGAGGAAGCAGGGGTCGTGGTAGGTGATGTTCTCGTCCACGCTCCGGACCGGCGTCAGCCTGCCCTCGTCCACGAGCTTGGCCAGGAGCTGGCTGTGGTGGACGACCTCGTACGTGCCGCCGAGCTGCGGGTACTCGTTGGCGAGCGTGTTGAAGCAGTGCGGGCAGCTGGCCACGATCTTGGTGACGCCCGCCTCGTTCAGCGTCTCCACGTTCTGCTGGGCGAGCATCTGGAAGACGTACTCCATGCCCAGGCGGCGCGCGGGGTCACCGGTGCACGCCTCCATGCCGCCGAGGACGGCGAACTTCACGCCCGCGATGTCCAGCAGCTCGGCGATGGCCTTGGTGGTCTTCTTGGCCCGGTCCTCCAGGGCGCCGGCGCAGCCGACCCAGAACAGGTACTCGGTGTCCGGCGACAGCTTGTCGTCGACGACCTCGACCTCGACCGGGTTCTCCTGCTCGGCGAGCTCCTGGATCCAGTCCATCCTCCGGTCCTCGGCCATGCCCCACGGGTTGGCCTTGTTCTCGAGGTTCTTCAGGAGGGTGTTGGCCTCGGACGGGAAGTTGGACTCGACCATGACCTGGTAGCGGCGCATGTCGAGGATGTGGTCGATGTGCTCGATGTCCACCGGGCACTGCTCGACGCACGCGCCGCAGTTGGTGCAGGCCCACAGCTCGTCCGGGTGGATGACGCCGCCCTCCTCCTCGGTGCCGACCAGCGGCTTGTTGAGGAGAGCGAGGACGTCGACGCCCGCGTGGCTCTCGTCGGGCTTCTCGGCGAGGGTCTCCTCGGTGATGCCCTGGAGCAGGTACGGGGCCTTCTCGTAGGCGTGCCGCTGGAGGTCGAGGATGACCTTCTTCGGCGACAGCGGCTTGCCGGTGTTCCAGGCGGGGCACTGGGACTGGCACCGGCCGCACTCGGTGCAGCTGCTGAAGTCGAGCAGGCCCTTCCAGGTGAAGTCCTCGATCTTGCCCGCGCCGAACGGGTCCTCGTCGGGGTCGGCCTCCTCGAAGTCGAGGGGCTTGACGCCGCTCTTGTCCATCATCTGCTTGGCGGCGCCGTGCGACGGCGCGCCGTCGGCCTTGCGCTTGAAGTAGATGTTGACCGGCGCGAGGAAGCGGTGCCAGCCGACGCCCATGGTGAGGTTGACCGCCAGGACGACGAAGAACGCGTAGCTGATGACCAGCTTGAACGCGGCCACGAGGGCGATGGCGGGATCGGCGACGGCGGCCTCACCGGGCAGCACGGCGCCGACCGCGTGCGAGATCGGGGTGGCCCAGACCGGGAACGGGAACTCGCCCGAGGCGACCTTGAACCCGCGGATCGCGAAGATCGC
This sequence comes from Nocardiopsis sp. NPDC050513, assembly GCF_044457925.1. Classification (NCBI taxonomy): domain Bacteria; kingdom Bacillati; phylum Actinomycetota; class Actinomycetes; order Streptosporangiales; family Nocardiopsidaceae; genus Nocardiopsis; species Nocardiopsis sp. NPDC050513. Next base: position 464,607 of record NZ_JBITHK010000003.1, read on the forward strand.
CAGCAGCAGGCCGATGATGTAGGCCTCGACGTAGTAGGCCGTCCAGTGCTTGGAGTTCATGAAGCGGGACGCGCGGCCGATCCGCTTCGGGCCGTACAGCAGGCGGTAGCCGGTCAGGCCGAGGATGCCGACGAGGCTGGCGCCCGCGATGATCTCGATGGCCAGGCCGTAGACCGTCCAGTCGTGGATCAGCGGCAGGTGGAAGTGCGGATCGAAGACCTCGCCCTGGGCCTCGATGACGGTGAACACCAGCAGCGGGAAGGAGACCATCACGAACCAGTGGGCCACACCGACCCACGGCCGCTTGAGCATCCTCGTGTGCCCGACGATCTCGACGAGCGTCATCGTGAGCCGCTGCCCGAACGGCCCCTTGCGCTCCGGCTCCACCGGACGGCCGATGCCCACGGTCCGCACGATCTGGCGAAGCGCCAGGGCGAACATGGTGAACGCGACCACGGCGAAGACCGAGGTGATGATGCCCAGTGTCAGGTACAGCATCGCCCGTGGCCTCCCATCCTGCTGTGTCGTCCGGTGCGCCACACACCGGCGGTCGAAACATATGTTACTAGTGAGTAATAGCCCGGCCGCCACCGACCCGCCCCCGCCGCGGGGACCGTCGGCGGCGCCCGCGCCGCCACCCGGGTTCGGAGCCGGGTCGCGGGACCCGGCCCCCGTCCGCGCTCCGACGCCGCTGGGCGCCGACACCACGGAACCACGCGGGCACTCCGCGGACGACCGCGAACACACCACGCACACCTTTATGTGTAGCTGACATCTGTCACGGAAGGGCACCGCGGGGCATCCGTGACGTGACCGGTTCTCCCGCGCGCCGCCCTCAGGGTTCCCCTGGGCCGGAGTCAAGGATCCCCCCGACTTGGCCCGGGTTTGCGCCATTTCCTCCGTGAAGTCCACCCAGCCGGGAACACCAGGCCTGGGCCGACCGTTGTCCGTGCGTAGACAGCAACTTGAGTCGGGTGGACTCAACTGATTTGACAGCGATCACCTGACGAAGCAAACTTACGTCTGAACGACTCAATCTTGACGGAGGTAGCAACCATGGCTCGTGCGGTCGGAATCGACCTCGGTACGACGAACTCGTGCGTCGCTGTCCTGGAGGGCGGCGAGCCCACGGTCATCGCCAACGCCGAGGGCTCCCGCACCACCCCCTCCGTCGTCGCCTTCGCCAAGAACGGTGAGGTCCTCGTCGGTGAGGTGGCCAAGCGCCAGGCGGTCACCAACGTCGACCGCACCATCCGCTCGGTCAAGCGCCACATCGGCACCGACTGGACGGTGAAGATCGACGACAAGACCTTCAACCCGCAGCAGATCAGCGCCTTCATCCTCCAGAAGCTCAAGCGCGACGCCGAGGCCTACCTCGGCGAGGACGTCACCGACGCGGTCATCACCGTGCCCGCCTACTTCAGCGACGCCCAGCGCCAGGCCACCAAGGAGGCCGGCACGATCGCGGGCCTGAACGTCCTGCGGATCATCAACGAGCCGACCTCGGCCGCCCTCGCCTACCACCTGGAGAAGGAGGACGAGGCGACGATCCTCGTCTACGACCTCGGCGGCGGCACCTTCGACGTCTCCCTCCTGGAGGTCGGCGACGGCGTCGTGGAGGTCAAGGCGACCAACGGCGACAACCACCTCGGCGGCGACGACTGGGACCAGGCGGTCGTCGACTGGCTGGTCGAGCGGTTCAAGAACGCCAACGGCGTGGACCTGTCCAAGGACAAGATGGCCCTGCAGCGCCTGCGCGAGGCCGCGGAGAAGGCCAAGATCGAGCTCTCCAGCTCCAGCGAGTCGGTCATCAACCTGCCCTACATCACGGCCTCGGCCGAGGGCCCGCTGCACCTGGACGAGAAGCTCACCCGCGCCGAGTTCCAGCGCCTGACCTCCGACCTGGTCGAGCGGACCAAGACGCCGTTCCAGCAGGTCATGAAGGACGCCGGGATCCAGCTCAGCGGCATCGACCACGTGGTCCTGGTCGGCGGTTCCACCCGCATGCCCGCCATCGCGGACCTGGTCAAGGAGATGACCGGCGGCAAGGAGCCCAACAAGGGCGTCAACCCGGACGAGGTCGTGGCCGTCGGCGCCGCGCTCCAGGCCGGTGTGCTCAAGGGCGAGGTCAAGGACGTCCTGCTGCTGGACGTCACCCCGCTGTCGCTGGGCATCGAGACCAAGGGCGGCGTGTTCACCAAGCTCATCGAGCGCAACACGACCATCCCGACCAAGCGCTCGGAGATCTTCACGACGGCCGACGACAACCAGCCGTCCGTGCAGATCCAGGTCTACCAGGGCGAGCGCGACATCGCCCAGTACAACAAGAAGCTGGGCGTCTTCGACCTGACCGGTCTGCCCCCGGCGCCGCGCGGCGTCCCGCAGATCGAGGTCGCCTTCGACATCGACGCCAACGGCATCGTCAGCGTCACCGCCAAGGACCTGGGCACCGGCAAGGAGCAGTCGGTCACCATCTCCGGCGGTTCGGCGATGTCCAAGGACGACATCGACAAGATGGTCCGCGAGGCCGAGCAGTACGCCGAGGAGGACCGCAAGCGCCGCGAGGAGGCCGAGGTCCGCAACAACGCCGAGTCCCTCGTCTACCAGACCGAGAAGGTCATCAAGGACAACGAGGACAAGATCCCGGCGGACGTGCGCTCCGAGACCGAGGCGGCCGTCGCCGAACTGAAGACCGCCCTGGAGGGCTCCGACGTCGAGGCGATCCGCTCCGCGAGCGAGAAGGTCGCCCTGGCCAGCCAGAAGATCGGTTCCGCGATCTACAGCCAGAGCCAGGAGGGCGCCCCGGCCGACGCCGGGCAGACCTCGTCCGACGCCGACGACGCCGACGTCGTGGACGCCGAGATCGTCGACGAGGACAACGGCAAGGGCCCCCAGGCCTGACGCCGAGGCCGACGGACGAGTGGAGGAAGGAGGGCGCGTCACAGATGGCGCAGTCGGACAAGACCAACGGCTCCGGCGACGGTGAGGAGCACCAGGGACCGGTGATCCGCGACAACCGCCGGATCGACCCGGAGACGGGCCAGGTCCGCGACCCCAAGGCGGCCGAGGCCGCCGCGGAGGCCGACGAGGCCACCGAGGCCGAGGAGACCATCGAGGTCCCCGACACCCCGGAGGCCGTGGTGACCGAGGCGATCAACGCGGACGAGCGGGTCGTCGAGCTCACCAACGACATCAAGCGGGTGCAGGCCGAGTACGCGAACTACCGCAAGCGCGTCGAGCGCGACCGCGTGGCCGTCCGCGAGGTGGCCACCGCCCAGGTCGTCGGCGAGCTGCTGCCGATCCTGGACGACATCGGGCGCGCCCGTGAGCACGACGAGCTCACGGGGGGCTTCAAGGCGGTCGGCGAGGCACTGGAGTCCGTGTCGGCCAAGCTCGGCCTGGAGCGCTACGCGGAGGCGGGCGAGGAGTTCGACCCGAACCTCCACGAGGCGCTCACCCTGGTCCCGGCGCCCGACGTCTCCGTCCAGACGGTGATCGAGGTGTTCCAACCGGGGTACCGCATCGGTGAGAGGATCCTCCGGCCGGCCCGCGTGGTCGTCGGGGACCCCGTCGAGGGCGCCTCGGCCGGGTCGGACGAGACCGGCGACGCCGACGCCTCCTCCGACGGGGGCGAGGAGACGGACGGCAGGTAACGGGTTCGCCCGTGGTTCCGCTCCGGTCGTGTCCGCCGTGTGGACGGCGGGCATGACCGGAGGGACCGGGGGCGTGCTCCCCGGACGCTGCTCGCCGCGCCGCGGAGCACGTGTCCGCGGACCACGCCCCGACCCCGGTTCCGCACGGAGGCGGGACACGTGTAAGCATCGGACGCAACCGGCACCAGCGGGAGAAGGCACCAGTCGATGAGCACCAAGGACTACCTGGAGAAGGACTACTACAAGGTCCTCGGAGTCTCAAAGACCGCCTCGAAGGACGAGATCAAGCAGTCCTACCGCAAGCTCGCCCGGGAGAACCACCCCGACGCGAACACCGACGACCCCAAGGCCGAGGAGCGTTTCAAGGAGATCTCCGAGGCCTACAACGTCCTGTCGGACGACAAGCGGCGCAAGGAGTACGACGAGGCGCGCTCGCTGTTCGGCGGGTCCTACCGTCCGGGCGGCGGCACCGGGCCCGGCGGATTCGACATGGGCGACCTGTTCGGCCAGGGCACCGGCGGCGCGTCCGGCGGCGAGCGGCTGAGCGACCTCTTCGGCGGCCTGTTCGGCGGCCGGGGACGCGGCGGCGGGGGCGGACGCAGCCGCCGCGGCACCGACGTCGAGACCGAGACCACACTGAGCTTCCGCGAGGCGGCCGAGGGCGTGACCCGCTCCTTCCGCCTGTCCAGCGACGCCCCGTGCCCCGCGTGCCGGGGCACCGGCGCCAAGGCGGGCACGGCCCCGCGGATGTGCCCGAAGTGCTCCGGCACCGGGCACGAGAACACCAACCTGGGCGGCTTCTCGCTGTCCGAGCCGTGCGGAGAGTGCAAGGGCCGGGGCCTGGTCGTCGACGACCCCTGCGGCGAGTGCCACGGCAGCGGGCGCGGCAAGAGCACCCGCACCATCCAGACGCGGATCCCCGGCGGCGTGACCGACGGCCAGCGGATCCGGATCAAGGGCAAGGGCGCCCCGGGCGAGCACGGCGGCCCGGCCGGCGACCTGTACGTCGTCGTCCACGTGAAGGAGCACGCGGTGTTCGGTAGGAGCGGCGACAACATCACCATCACCGTGCCGGTGACCTTCCCCGAGGCCGTCCTCGGCGCGGAGGTGCGCGTCCCGACGCTCAACGGGTTCCCGGTGACCGTGAAGGTCCCGCCGGGCACCCCGAACGGGCGCACGCTGCGCGTCCGCGGCAAGGGGGCCAAGCGCAAGGACGGCACCACGGGCGACCTGCTCGTGACCGTCGAGGTCACCGTTCCGACGAATGTCAGCGGCGACGCGCGCGAGGCGCTGGAGAAGTTCCGCGCCGCGACGACCGACCACGACCCGCGCGAGGGACTCGAGGCGCGGGCGAAGGGTGCGTGAACGACGTGAACGACTCCTTCGGCGCCTTCGGCGCCGACGCTCCGGTCTACGTGATCTCGGTGGCCGCGGAGCTGGCCGGGATGCACCCGCAGACCCTGCGGCAGTACGACCGGCTGGGGATCGTGTCACCGGGGCGGACCTCCGGTCGGGGCCGGCGCTACTCCATGCGCGACGTGCAGCTCCTGCGCGAGGTGCAGCGCCTGTCGCAGGAGGAGGGCATCAACCTCGCCGGGATCAAGCGGATCCTGGAGCTCGAACACGAGGTCGAGCAGCTGCGCGAGCAGGTGTTCCACCTGGCCAACGAGTTGGAGGCGGCACGGCGGGCGGTGGCACGGCGCGGGCGCCCCGCTGAGGGCGGGGGCGCGCGCGGCGAGCTGGTGCGCCGCACGCGCGTGACGATCTTCAACACGGCCGAACGGCCGGAGGACGACGGGACCCGGGACTCCGGTTCCGGGCAGGGCGGTTCCCGGCAGGACCGCGACGACGAACAGGACTGACGGGGCTCCGGAACGGCTGCACGGGGGCACGGTCGGCCATGACAAGTCACCCTGGGTGACGGGACTGGTGAAAGGAGTCACCGGACGATGAACTACAAGCTCACGAAGAAGAGCCAGGAGGCCCTGTCGGTGGCCGTCCGGCGCGCGACCGCGGACGGCAGTCCGGAGGTGGACCCGCTCCACCTGCTGGCCGCGCTCCTGGACCAGGCCGAGGGGGTGACCCGCCCGCTGCTCAAGGAGGTGGGCGCCAACCCCGACACGCTCAAGGACCGGGTGGAGGCGGCGATCGACGCGCTGCCGAAGGCGGCCGGGTCGACGGTCAGCTCCCCGAACTCCTCCCGCCAGCTCATCGTGTCGATCAACACCGCGGCCAAGCGCGCCCAGCAGCTGGAGGACGAGTACGTCTCCACCGAGCACCTGCTGGTGGGGCTGGCGACCGACGGCGGCGAGGCCAGGCGGCTGCTCGACGAGGTCGGCGCCACGCCGGAGGCGCTCCTGGACGCGTTCGAGCGGGTGCGCGGATCGGCGAAGGTGACGTCGGAGAACCCCGAGGACACCTACCAGGCGCTGGAGAAGTTCGGCGTCGACCTGACCGAGCGGGCCCGCGAGGGCAAGGTGGACCCGGTGATCGGCCGCGACGGCGAGATCCGCCGCGTCATCCAGGTGCTCAGCCGCCGGACGAAGAACAACCCGGTCCTCATCGGCGAGCCCGGCGTGGGCAAGACCGCGGTCGTGGAGGGGCTGGCCCAGCGGATCGTGGCCGGGGACGTGCCGCAGTCGCTCGTGGGCAAGCGCCTGGTGAGCCTGGACCTGTCCGCGATGGTCGCGGGCGCCAAGTACCGGGGCGAGTTCGAGGAACGGCTCAAGGCGGTGCTCTCGGAGATCAAGGAGTCCGAGGGCCAGATCATCACGTTCATCGACGAACTGCACACCATGGTCGGCGCCGGCGCGGCCGAGGGCGCCATGGACGCGGGCAACATGCTCAAGCCGATGCTGGCGCGCGGCGAGCTGCGGATGGTCGGCGCCACCACGCTGGACGAGTACCGGGAGCGGATCGAGAGGGACCCCGCCCTGGAGCGCCGGTTCCAGCAGGTCATGGTGGGTGAGCCGTCGGCGGCGGACACCATCGCGATCCTGCGCGGGCTCAAGGGCCGCTACGAGGCGCACCACAAGGTGCAGATCGCGGACGCCGCCCTCGTGGCCGCCGCGACCCTGTCCGACCGGTACATCACCGCGCGGTTCCTGCCCGACAAGGCGATCGACCTCATCGACGAGGCCGCGTCCCGGCTGCGGATGGAGATCGACTCCAGCCCGGTGGAGATCGACGAGCTCCGCCGCGCCGTGGACCGCCTCAAGATGGAGGAGCTGGCGCTGGCCAAGGAGTCGGACCAGGCGAGCGTCCAGCGCCTGGAGCGGCTGCGCGCGGACCTCGCCGACCGGCAGGAACAGCTCAACGCGCTCGTCGCCCGCTGGGAGCAGGAGAAGGCGGGCCTCAACCGGGTCGGCGAGCTCAAGGGGCAGCTGGACGACCTGCGCACGCGCGCCGAGCTGGCCGAGCGCGAGGGGGACTTCGCCCAGGCCTCCCGGCTGATGTACGGGGAGATCCCGCAGCTGGAGAAGCAGATCGAGGAGGCCTCCAGCGCGGAGGAGGAGGCCGCGAGCTCGGGCGGCGACACGATGGTCAAGGACGAGGTGGGCGCCGACGAGGTCGCCGACGTCGTCTCCTCGTGGACCGGCATCCCCGTCGGACGGCTGATGGAGGGGGAGACCTCCAAGCTGCTGCGCATGGAGGAGGAGCTGGGTCGGCGGCTGATCGGCCAGAGGGACGCCGTGGCCGCGGTGTCGGACGCGGTGCGGCGCGCCCGCGCGGGGATCTCCGACCCGGACCGGCCCACGGGTTCGTTCCTGTTCCTGGGCCCGACCGGTGTCGGCAAGACCGAGCTGGCCAAGGCGCTGGCGGAGTTCCTGTTCGACGACGAGCGCGCGATCGTGCGGATCGACATGAGCGAGTACTCCGAGAAGCACTCGGTGTCGCGCCTGGTGGGCGCGCCCCCCGGGTACGTGGGGTACGAGGAGGGCGGTCAGCTGACCGAGGCGGTGCGCCGCCGCCCCTACACCGTGGTGCTGCTCGACGAGGTGGAGAAGGCGCACCTGGAGGTGTTCGACACGCTGCTCCAGGTGCTGGACGACGGTCGGCTGACCGACGGCCAGGGCCGCCACGTCGACTTCCGCAACACCATCCTCATCCTCACCTCGAACCTCGGGTCGCAGTTCCTGGTCGACCAGTCGCTGCCGGAGGAGCAGCGCAGGGACCGCGTGATGAACGTGGTGCGGTCGACCTTCAAGCCGGAGTTCCTCAACCGGCTGGACGACGTGATCATGTTCGACGCGCTGTCCACGGAGGACCTGGCGCGGATCGTCGACCTCCAGGTGGAGAAGCTGCGGCGGCGTCTGGCCGACCGCCGCGTGGAGCTGGACGTGACCGCCGGGGCGAGCGAGTGGCTCGCGCTCACGGGCTACGACCCGAACTACGGCGCGCGTCCGCTGCGCCGCCTGGTGCAGTCCTCGATCGGCGACCCGCTGGCCCGGGAGCTGCTGTCGGGTGAGCTGGCCGAGGGGGACACGGTCGTGGTGGACGTCGACGACGGCGCGGACAGGCTGGTCGTGACCCCGGTGCGGGCGCAGGCGCCGGCGGTCTGACCGGCGCGGCACGCGGGGCCCGTCCTCCCGGGAGGGGAGGGCGGGCCCGCGTCGTGCTGTCGCAGACACTGAGCCCACTCAGATGATATCCTTCACTAGGAAGATTCGATATCGGAGAAAGGGATCATGAGATGTCAAGAACGGTCATCGACATTGACGACGACGCCCTGACCGCCGCTGCGGAGGAACTCGGCACCAAGAGCAAGGTGGAGACCGTGAACAGGGCCCTTCGCGAGGTCGCTGCCCGGAGACGGTCGCACGAGTTCCTCGATCTGATCGAGGGCATGGATCTCGACCTGGACCAGCGGACAATGAAGGAAGCCTGGCGTTGACCCTCTACCTCGTGGACAAGTCGGCCTACGAGCTGGTGAAGCGGAGCCCGGAGGCCAAGGAAGCACTCCGGGCTCTCGTCTCACCCGGCAACGCGATCGCCATGTGCGAGATGATCGCGCTGGAGCTGCTGTACTCGGCCAGGAACACGACCGACTACGAGCGTCTCCGCGCCGGATACGAACGGCTGCCATGGTTGGCGACGGACCACCGGGCGATGCGGCGTGCGATCGAGGTGCAGCACGAGCTCGCCCGCAAGGGCCAGCACCGCCGCCCTCTGCCCGACCTCATCATCGCGGCGACGGCGGAGACGCATGGGGCAACGATCGTCCACTACGACAAGGACTACGACCTCATCGCCGCCATCACCGGCCAGCCCACCTCGTGGATCGTCTCCGCCGGGACGGTCTGACACAGTCAGTTCTCGTCCTCCAGGGCGTGCACGTCCTCACGCGTGATCACCGTGCCCAGGTGGACCACGGGCAGGCCGGTCTCCACACCGCGGGACACCGCACCCGCGCCGCCACAGGTCGGATCTCGACGGTCGTCACACATGCTCGAATCCTTGCATCCGCGCCCCGGCGTCGGCTGGGCGCACGGATCGGCCGACCTCAGCGCCCGAGCAGCTTCGCCTCCACCTCCGGGTCCAGGCCGACCGCGGGCCGGTCGGCCCGCCGCGGCGCCTCGCCGCCCAGGGCACGCAGCCACGACCAGGTGTCCGCGACGGTCTCACCGACCGGGCGGCAGCGCAGGCCGGTGGCGAGGGCGCGCGACACGTCGCCCCGGTGCAGGGTGTCGTACAGCTCGCCGGGCGGCAGCCAGATCGGCAGCTCCGTCCAGGGCTGGACGCCCGCGTCGAGGATCCGCCGGGGGTCGGTCCAGACCAGCTCGGCGTCGGAGCCCGTGGCCGCGGTGCACGCCTCCAGCAGCGCGCCCATCGTGGTGTGGCCGGGCGGACTCACCAGGTTGTACGGGCCGCCCAGGCCCGACTCGACGGCGTCGAGGATCCAGGCGGCCATGTCGCGGACGTCGATGTACTGGAGCGGGAGGTCGCGCGGGCCCGGGGCCAGGACGCGGCCGCCCCGGGCGATCCGGTCGAGCCACCAGGGCAGGCGCCCGATGTTCTCGTACGGGCCGATGATGAGCCCGGCGCGCGCGAACAGCGCCCGGTCGCCGAAGACCGCCTCCACCGCGAGCTCCCCGCCCCGCTTGGCGCGCGCGTAGTCGGCGGCGTCGCCGTCCTCGGGCGAGCCCTCCACGACCGGCCCGTCCTCGTCCAGCCCCGCGGCGGCCGGGTAGGTGTACACGGACCGGCTGGAGACGTACGCGTAGTGGCCGACCCGCCCGTCGAGCAGGCGCGCCGACGCCGCGACGGCCGAGGGCGCGCCCGACCACGTGTCGACGACCGCGTCCCACTCCCCCGACCCCAGCTCCGCGAGCCCGCCCGCCCCGGTCCGGTCGCCGTGCAGGACGGCCACGCCCCCGGGGGCCGGATGGCGGCCGCGGTGGAACACGGTGACGTCCCAGCCCCTGCCGAGGGCCGCCTCGACGACGGCCCTGCCCACGAACGCGGTGCCGCCCAGCATCAGAAGTCTCATGTCCGGCAGTCTGGCGGTTCGCCGGGGCGAAGGCCAGACCTTGCTGCCGTCAGCAGAAGCGCGGCGGCGCGGGCACCCGGGGAACAGCGTTTGCCCGCGCTTACACCAACCGGGAGGAAGCCCGGTCTAGCGTGGACAACGCCGCCGGGGGGAGGAGCGATGAGTCGGACCGTGACGGACGTGGAGTCGCTGTGGGAGGCCGTCGACCGGCACACGGCGGCGATCGGGTCGAAGCTCGTCGGCTGGCGCCACCACCTGCACGCGCACCCCGAACTGCCCAACCGGGAGCGGGACACCGCCGCCCTCATCACCCGCCACCTGTGCTCGCTGAACCTGGACGAGGTCCGGACGGGTGTGGCCGGGTACGGCGTCGTCGGCGTCCTCAGGGGCGGCCTGCCCGGCGACCGGGCCGTCGCGCTGCGCGCCGACATCGACGCCCTTCCCGTCAGGGAGGACAGCGGTGTCGACTTCGCCTCCACCGTCGTCGACGAGGACTACCCCGGCGGGCCGTTCCCGGTGGCGCACGCGTGCGGCCACGACTGCCACACGGCGATGCTCATGGGCGCCGCCGAGGTCCTGTCCGACCTGCGCTCGGAGCTCCCGGGCACGGTGCTCTTCGTCTTCCAGCCCGCCGAGGAGGGCCCTCCGGTGGACGAGGTCGGCGGCGCGCGCGCCATGGTCGCCTCCCCGGCTCTGCTGGACCCCGCCCCGACCATGGTGTTCGGCCTGCACGTGGTCCCGCTGCCCACGGGCATCGTCGGCTACCGGGTCGGCCGCCTGCTGGCCGCGTCCTGCCTGGTGAAGATCACCGTCCGGGGCCAGCAGGTGCACGGGTCGATGCCGTGGCTGGGCGTGGACCCGATGCCGCCGGCCGCCGAGATCGTCTCCGCCTGCGGCCAGCTCTACCGGCAGGTCCCGGCGACCTCGCCGATCACCGTGTCCATCGGGCACGTGGAGGACGTGGGCCGGTTCAACGTCATCGGCGCCTCGGTGGTCCTGTGGGGCACCGTCCGGTGCCTCGACGCGTCCGACATGGACACCGTGCGCGGCCGTCTGCGCCGCGCCGCCGAGCACATCGCGCTGGCCCACGGATGCACGGCCGACGTCGAGTACCTCCAGAGCGTGCCCCCGGTGGAGAACACGCCCAGCTGGACGTCGGCGGTCCTGCCCACCCTGAGGCGGGTGGTCGGGGAGGGCCGGGTCAAGCGGACCGAGGCGGTCCTCGGCTACGACGACGTGTCGGAGCTGATCGACGCCTTCGGCGGGGTCTTCGTGCTGCTCGGCTGCCAGGACACCGAGTACGTCGGGGGCGCGCTGCGCGCGATCCCCGGGCAGCGGGGCGCGGCCACCAACCACGACCCCGCCTTTTACGCGGACGACTCGGTCCTGGCCACGGGGACACGGCTGTACTCCCACGTCGCCGTCGACCACGTGGCCGGACGCCTGGACCCGGCCCTGGTGGAACAGCCCGGCCCGCCCCCGTTCTAGGCGGCGTCGGCCGTTCCCCCGTCGTGCGCCCGGTGAACGCGACCGACGCGTCCCCGGGGTTCGTCTCGCGGCTTCGGCGTGGCCACAAGCGGACACATCCGACCCTCGGGGCCGTTCTGAACTGGGGGGTTCGGTAGAGTCCGGGACGGTTCGGCGTTCGCGACCGCCCCCTGTGGCCGCCGCCCCGAACCACGGCAGCGGAGTTCACGGGGGAGGAGGGCGGCCGATGGGACTTTTCCTGAGCACCGCCTTCGGTTTCCCCACCGCGCTGTTCACCCCGCTGCTGGTCGTCGCCGCCCTCTACTGGGTGTTCGTGGTGATCGGCGCGGCCGACACCGAACTCCTCGACGGCGTGGACGCCGACGGCGAGGCCACCGGCCTGAGCGCGCTCATGACCCGGGCCGGGCTCCTGGGGAACGCGGGGCGGTCTGCCGCGCGCGGGCGCGACGCCGAGCGGTCGGGGCGCGCCCCGGTCACCGTCTCGCTCACCCTGATGGTGTGCGTGGCCTGGTTCGTGAGCATGATGGGCGGCATCATGACCAGCCTCCTCGAAACCACGTCCACCCCCCTGCTGCTCGCCCTCGGCGCCGTGGTCCTCCTGATCGCGCTGGTCGCCGCGTGGGCGGTCACCAGCGGACTGGTGATGGCCGTCGCCCGGTTCCTGCCCGGCGGGCGCGGCGACTCCAAACACGACCTGGTCGGCCGCACGTGCGTGATCCGCATCGGCGAGGCCACCGGGGACTTCGGCCGCGCCGGGATCACCACCGACGCCGGAGCCGAGATCTCCGTCGACGTCCGCACCACCGGCGGCGAGGTCCTGCCCCCGGGCAGCACCGCCCTGATCTTCGAGCACGACCGGGACCACGACGTCTTCCTGGTCACCGGCTTCGACGCCGCCCTCGATCCCGGCCGGGACTGATCCCGGCCCCGCGGAACCGTTCCGCTGACCGCCACGTCAGATCCACACGAGCGCCCCGGACGCGGTCCCCGCCGCACGCCCCTCCCCCGGCGCACGTCGCAGCCCCCGCACGTCATGTGAACAAGGAGACCCCCACGTGTTGTCGAGCGCCACGACCACCGGGCAGGAGGCGACCAGCGCGGCCTTCCTGACCGTCGGCGTCGCCCTGGCCGTCGGAATCGTCGTCCTCCTCGCCCTGATGCTCATGGTCACGCGGCTCTTCCGGAAGGTCGAGCAGGGCAAGGCCCTGATCATCTCCAAGCTCCGCGACGTCCACGTCACCTTCACCGGCGCGATCGTCCTCCCGGTCCTCCACAAGGCCGAGGTCATGGACATCTCGCTCAAGACGCTGACCCTGGACCGACGCGGACGCGAGGGTCTGACCTGCAAGGACAACATCCGAGCGGACATCCGGGTCTACTTCTACGTCCGGGTGAACGAGACCGCCGAGGACGTCAAGAAGGTCGCCAAGTCCATCGGCACCGAGCGCGCCAGCGACCAGGACACCCTCCAGGAGCTGTTCAACTCCAAGTTCTCCGAGGCGCTCAAGACCGTCGGCAAGCAGTTCGACTTCGAGGAGCTGTTCACCCAGCGCGAGCAGTTCCGCCACGCGATCGTCTCGCTCATCGGCACCGACCTCAACGGCTACAGCCTGGAGGACGTGGCCATCGACGAGCTGGAGCAGACCCCGCTGCACCAGCACGACGCCAACAACATCCTCGACGCGCAGGGCATCAGCAAGATCACCGAGCGCACGTCGAGGGAGCACAAGCGCACCAACGAGTTCGAGAACGACCGCAAGAAGGAGATCGACCGGCAGAACACCGAGACCGCCGAGACCCTCGCCGAGCTGGAGAAGCGGCGCGAGGAGGCCGCCGCCAAGGCCAAGCGCGAGATCGAGATCATCCGCGCCCGCGAGGAGGCCGAGACCGCGCGCGTCCAGGCCGAGGAGCGGCTCAAGGCCGAGACCGCCAACATCCGCACGAGCGAGGCGCTGGGCGTCCAGCACCAGAACCAGCAGCGTGAGATCGCGGTCGCCGAGAAGAACCGCGAGCGCGTCATCGCCATCGAGTCCGAGCGGATCGAGAAGGACCGCCTGCTGGAGGTCATCGGCCGCGAGCGCGAGACCGAGCTGTCCCGCATCGCCAAGGACAAGGAGGTCGAGGGCCAACGGCGCGAGGTCGCCGACGTCGTCCGCGAGCGGGTCGCCGTCGACCGCACCGTCGCCGAGCAGGAGGAGGCGATCAAGCGGCTGCGCGCGGTCGAGGAGGCCGAGCGCACACGCCAGGCGATCATCATCCAGGCCGAGGCCGAGGCCCAGGAGAACCTGGTCAAGGACATCAAGGCCGCCGAGGCGGCCGAGGCGGCGGCCAAGCACCGCGCCGCCGAGGAGCTGACCCTCGCCGAGGCCCGCCAGCAGGCCGCCGAACTGGACACCCGCGCCAAGATCCGTCTCGCCGAGGGCCTCCAGGCCGAGGCCGCCGCGGCCGGTCTGGCCGAGGTCCAGGTCCGCGAACAGGACGCCGAGGCGATCGAGAAGGTCGGCCGCGCCGAGGCCGTCGTGGCCCGCGAGAAGGCGGAGGCCGAGGCCCAGGCCATCGAGAAGAAGCTGCGCGCCGAGGCCGCGGGGCTCAACGACAAGGCCGGGGCCATGGCCGCCCTGGACCAGGTCAGCCGCGAGCACGAGGAGTACCGCCTGCGGCTGGAGGCCGAGAAGGAGGTCCGCCTGGCCGGGATCGACGTGCACCGCCAGGTCGCCGAGGCCCAGGCCGCCGTTCTGGCCTCCGGGCTGGAGAGCGCCGACATCAGCATCGTCGGCGGGGACGGCGCCTTCTTCGACCGGATGGTCAACTCGATCGGACTGGGCAAGGCCGTGGACGGCTTCGTCGGCAGCTCCGAGACCGTCCAGGCCCTCGGCAACGGCTTCCTCAACGGCGAGACCGACCTCGGCGCCGAGCTGCGCCGGTTCCTGTCGTCCGTCGACTCCGAGGACGTCAAGAACCTCACCGTCTCCGCCCTGCTGGTCAAGCTCATCGGAGCGGGCGGACCGCAGGCCGACAAGCTCGGCCAGCTGCTCGGCAAGGCCCGTGAACTGGGTGTGGACACCCTCCCCGTGACCGCGCTCGCCCCCGTGAAGCAGTGAGGCGGCCCTCCGTGACCGAGGCCCAGTCCCAGGAGACCGCGAGCCCCGGACCGGACGCCGAGGACGCGCGGACGCTGGACGCGGGCACCTACGAGGTGCTCCGCGCCCGGCTCCGCGAACAGACCGGCGAGCTGGCCCGGCGGACCGAGGCCCTCAACGCCCGCCGCCTGGAGGTGTTCGGCGGGTCGGACATGACCCTGCTGGGCACCGAACGCATCCGCACCGAGCACAACTGCGTGCCCCGGGACATCATCAGCGTCGGGCGCTCCGTCGGCGACGGCGCCGACGGGGACATGATCCTGTTCGGCTACAACGTCTTCATCGGCCTGCGGCGGGAGACGCGCGTCCGCGACGTGTTCTCCGTGCACCGGCACGAGCACGGGGACGACGCTTTCGCGTTCGTCCCCGCGCCCGAGGACGCCGTCCCCGGGCTGCTGTCCGACGAGGCGTTCCAGCAGGACTTCGCGCAGCTGTACCGCTACTACCGGGACACCCGGCTGCTGCAGCTGCGCCGCGTGGAGGACCGTCTGCTGGCGGTGTTCCAGACCGGGCCGAACACGGAGGACGTGCGCGTGCTCCGGTGGGCGGTCTCGCCCACCGGCACGCTGTCCTACCTCGACAGCCGCGGCGAACGCGACCACGTGCGCCCTCCGTCGCACGACTTCACGTGGACGGAGACCACCCGCGAGGACCACGTGTCGGGCCGCCACCCGCACATCTCGATCCTCGACGAGCTGTTCGTGGAGACGGTCAACGGCGACCTCACGATCAAGGTGGAGAACAACACCGAGGTCGGCGAGGGGATCTACAGCGAACCGGTCGACGAGCCGCTGCAGAGCCTGGCCGACGCGTCGGTCCACTACGCGCGGGTCGGCGCTCTCGTCCTCCTGCGCGTCCTGCCCTACAACGAGACCGCGTGGCGCCACCTGGTCTTCAACACCCGCACCAGGGAGGTCGTGCGGCTCGACGGCGTCGGCCAGGCGTGCCAGCGCCTGCCCGACGACCAGGGCCTCATCTTCCCCGGCGGGTACCACCTGACCACGGGCGCCGTCCGCACGTTCGACACCGACGTCACCGACCTGGAGTTCGAGCGGGTCGTCCGCTCGCCCAACGGCGAGGACGTGCTGTACGTCTTCCACTCCCCGGCGGACGGCCGCAGTCTGCTGCTGTCGTACAACACCATCCGCAAGGAGGTCGCCAACCCGATCGTCTGCCACGGGTACTCCCTGTTCGACGACGGCACGATGACCGTCTTCCGGGAGACCTCGGACGAGCCCACCCGCGTGCACCCGATGCAGGTGTGGCGGACGCCGTACGTCTCCGACGTGTACGCGGCGGCCCAGCCGGCGGGCACGGGCCCGCTGGAGCGGATCGGCAACGCCGAGCTGGTGCGGGGCGTGTCCGAATGCCTGTCCGTCGCCCGGATCGCCAGTGACATGAGCCCGTCCACCGGGGTCTTCGAGGCGATCATCGCGTCGTGCCGCCGGGTGGCCGACCGGTTCCACTGGCTGGGCGACGGGGAGCTGGGCGACCTCGCCTCGCCGCTGGCCGAGGTGCGCGCCACCGCCGAGCGGGTGCTGGAGGAGTACGAGACCGTCCAGGCCCTGACGCGGCAGTCCGCCGACGCCCTCGCGGAGACCGAGGCGCGGGTGACGACGCTCATCCGCACCTCGCGCGGTGAGACCCCCCGGTCGGCGGAGGGCTGGGTGACCCGGCTGACCGGGCTGCGCCGCGCGCAGGGGCAGGCCGCCACGCTCGGCGAGACGCGCTACGTCGACACCGAACGCCTGGCCGGACTGGACGCGCGGCTGACCGAGGAGATCGGCGCGGTCGGCCGGCGCACGGTGGCCTTCCTCGAACAGGACGGCGCGTTCGACGGCTACCACGCCGAGGTCGCGCGGCTGGTCGAGGAGGCCGGGGGGATCGACGCGGTCAGCGCCGCGACGGCCGTCGGCGAGCGGATCGAGGAGCGCGCCGAGGGCCTCCAGGTGGTCACCGAGACCGTCGGTTCGCTCGACATCGGGGACGCGCGCGTGCGGACCCGGATCCTGGAGCGGATCAGCGAGGTCCTGGCCGGGGTCAACCGGGCCCGGGCCACCCTGGAGGCGCGCCGCGGGGAACTGCTGGCCAGGGAGGGCCGGGCCGAGTTCGCCGCCGAGTTCTCGCTGCTGGGCCAGGCGATCACCGGGGCGCTGGCCGCCGCCGACACCCCCGACCGGTGCGACGAACAGCTCGGACGGATCATGCTCCAGGTCGAGAACCTGGAGTCGCGGTTCGCCGAGTTCGACGACTTCCTCGCGGAGCTCTCGGACAAGCGCGAGGACGTCTACGAGGCGTTCTCCACCCGCAAGCAGTCGCTCGTGGACGAGCGCGCCCGCCGGGCCGACCGGCTGGCCACGTCCGCCGCCCGGGTCCTGGAGGGCGTGCACCGCAGGGTGGCCGCGCTCCCCACCCTGGAGGACGTCAACACCTACTTCGCCTCCGACGCGATGGTCGCGCGGCTGCGGCGCACCGTCGGGGAGATGCGCGAGCTCGGCGACAGCGTGCGCGCCGAGGAGCTGGAGGGGCGGATCCTGTCGGCCCGCCAGGAGGCAGGGCGGGCGCTGCGGGACCGGACCGACCTGTTCGAGGGCGGGCCGGGCGGCGAGACGATCCGGCTGGGGCGGCACCGGTTCGCGGTCAACACCCAGCCGATCGACCTCACGCTCACCCCGCACGGCGGGGAGATGGCGGTCGTGCTCACCGGCACCGACTTCCGCGAACCGGTCACGGACGCGGCCTTCGGTCGGACCCGCCACCTGTGGAACCGGCTGCTGGTCTCCGAGAGCGACGACGTCTACCGGGCGGAGTACCTGGCGACGTCGATCCTGGCCGCGGCCGAGGAGGGCGCGGACGGGCTCAGCCTCGACGCCCTGGCCGAGGCGGGCGTGCACGCTGAGAACGGGTCGCTGCTGGAGCTGGTGCGCGGCGTCGCCGAGAACCGCTACGACGAGGGCTACGAGCGCGGCGTGCACGACCACGACGCCGCCCTGATCCTGTCCGCGCTGCTCAGACTGCGCGCCGGGGCGGGTCTGCTGCGGTACCCGGGCGCCGTGCGGGCGGTGACGCAGCTGTTCTGGGCCTACGGCGCGGGCGAGGAGGACCGGTCGGCGTGGCGCACGCGCGCGGGATCGCTGGCCCGGGCCCGCGCGGTGTTCGGCGCGCGGCGCTCGGCGGCGGTCGACGCGCTCCGCGCGGAGCTGGCCGGGGGCGTGGACGCCTTCCTCACCGAGACCGGACTGTTCCAGGACACCGACCTGGAGCTGGTGGGCGAGTACCTGTTCGAGGAGCTGGCCGAGGGGTCGCGGACGGCGGCGGGCTTCGTCACCGGCGCGGGCGCGCGGACGCTGCTCGACCGGTTCCACCGCGCGTTGGGCAGTACGCGGGAGACCACGCGCAAGGCGTTCGAGGACGACCTGCGGGCGTTGGAGGGCGACCTGTCGGCGCGGCACCAGCTGGTGACCGCGTGGCTGGAGGCGTTCGCGGGCACGCTCGACGCGGTGGATCCGGGCGACCTGCCCGAGGCGGCGGCGCTCGAGCTGACCGGCTCCGCCGTGGACCGGTACGAGTCCTCCGCCTCCGTGCACGAGACGGTGACGGGCCTGCTCGGCGCGCATCCGCGGGTGCGCGAGCGGTCCCTGGACGTGCGGTTGGACGAGATCCTGCCGCGCACGCGGTCGTTCCGCACGCGGGACGTCCCCGAGTTCCGGGACTTCCAGCGGCGCCGCAACGCGCTGGTGGCCGCCGAGCGCGAGCGGCTGCGCCTGGAGGAGTTCCGGCCGAAGGTGATGAGCGGGTTCGTCCGGAACCGGCTGCTCGACGAGGCGTACCTGCCGCTGATCGGCGACAACCTGGCCAAGCAGCTGGGCGCGTCCGGCGACGGCAAGCGGACCGACCAGAGCGGGCTGCTGCTGCTCATCTCGCCGCCCGGGTACGGCAAGACCACGTTGATGGAGTACGTGGCGAGCCGCCTGGGCCTGGTGTTCGTCAAGGTCAACGGGCCGGCGCTGGGGCACGGCGTGACCTCGCTCGATCCGGACGAGGCGCCCGACGCCACGTCGCGGCAGGAGGTCGAGAAGATCTCCTTCGCGCTGGAGATGGGCAACAACGCGCTGCTGTACCTGGACGACATCCAGCACACCAACCCCGAGCTGCTCCAGAAGTTCATCTCGCTCTGCGACGGTCAGCGTCGGATGGAGGGCGTGTGGAACGGCCGGACGCGCACCTACGACCTGCGCGGGAAGCGGTTCGCGGTGTGCATGGCCGGCAACCCGTACACGGAGCAGGGCAAGCGGTTCCGCATCCCGGACATGCTGGCCAACCGCGCGGACGTGTACAACCTGGGCGACGTGCTGTCCGGCAAGGAGGAGATGTTCGCGCTCAGCTACGTCGAGAACGCGCTCACCTCCAACGCCACGCTGTCCCCGCTGTCCACGCGCGACCGGGAGGACGTGTACACGTTCGTGCGCATGGCCGAGGGCGACGCGTCGGTGGGCGCGGACCGGCTGCGGCACCCGTACTCGGCGGCCGAGGTGGACCGGATCGTGTCGGTGCTGCGCAAGACGCTGCGCGTGCGCGAGGTGGTGCTGGCCAACAACCAGGCCTACATCGCCTCGGCGGGGCAGTCGGAGGACGCGCGCACGGAGCCGCCGTTCCAGCTCCAGGGGTCGTACCGGAACATGAACCGGTTGGCGGAGAAGATCGTGCCGGTGATGAACGACGCCGAGGTGGAGGCCGCGATCGACGACCACTACCTGGGCGAGGCGCAGACCCTGACGTCCGGGGCGGAGGCCAACCTGCTCAAGCTCGCGGAGCTGCGCGGAGTGCTGACGCCCGAGCAGGAGGCCCGGTGGGCCGAGGTCAAGGAGGCGTTCCGCCGGAGCCGCGCGCTGGGCGGGGCAGGGGACGACCCGATGACGCGGGCGATCGGCGCGATGGGGCTGCTCGCCGACCGGGTGGGGTCGATCGGCACGGCCATCGACCGCGCGGCCGGGAGGTAGGTCCGCTCGGACGGACGCGGGCCGCCGCCCCGGCCGGGGCGGCGGCCCGGCGGCGTCGGGGCGGTCAGAGGCGGACCGGCTCGCGCCCGGGGTCCGTGAGCAGTCTCGGGTCGCGTTCGCGCAGGAGCGCGACGAGCGGGGCGGCCGTCCCCGCCTCCTGCGCGTCCGCGCCCTCGGCGGCGAGCAGACCCACGAGCTGGAAGAACATGACCAGCCCGTTCTCCGTGTCCATGGCGCGGACCTCGACGTCGGGGACGATGACCAGCGACGTCATGTCACCGTTCGCGGGTTCTCCGCCGAGCGGTGACGGGGTGACGATCCAGTGGCCGACGTCCAGGTCGCTGCCAGCGAGGAAGCGTTCGGCCAGCGCGTGCAGGACGCGCAGGATCCAGGCGGGCACGGAGCGGTCGGCGGGGTCGCGGGGGATCCGGCAGGTGAACTCGAACCCCGCGCCGGAGATCCGCTTCTCCTCGCTGGTCTTCTCGCCCAGCTCCGTCAGGCCGAAGGTCACCAGGAGCCAGTGCCCCTCCAGGGGGTAGGCGAGGACTCCGTCCAGCCCTTCCCCGCCCTGGCCGTCCGCGGCGAACTGGATGGTCAGCGGTTGGACGTCGGGGTACCGCCGCGCCCACTCCTCGTAGATCCGGGTGAGCCCGGGCAGCATCTCCAGCATGGTGTCGTGGCTCCCCACATCAGGTGTTCGTGCACGTCCGAGCATAGGAGCACGTCGGGCGCAACGTTCTGTACCTACTAGTATGTACAATCTCGGTGTGAGCACAGCGGAACGACTCATCGAAAGCACCCGGGAGCTCCTGTGGGAGCGCGGATACGTCGGCACCAGCCCGCGGGCCGTCCTCGAACGGGCCGGAGCGGGGCAGGGCAGCATGTACCACCACTTCCGAGGCAAACGGGAGCTGGCGCTGGCCGCCATCGGCCGCACCGCCGGAGAACTGCGCGACCGGGCGGAGGAACAGTTCGGCGGACCGGGCACCGCCCTCGACCGGATCACGGCGTACATGCGGCGCGAGCGCGACGTCCTCAGGGGCTGTCCGATCGGCCGACTGACCCAGGATCCGGACGTGATGGCCGACGCCGAGCTGCGCGCCCCGGTGGACGACACCCTCCGGTGGCTGCGCGGCCGCCTGGCCGAGGTCGTGGCGGAGGGGCGCGACCGGGGCGAACTGGACCCGGCGACGGACCCGGACCCGATCGCCGCCGCACTGGTCGCCGCCATGCAGGGCGGCTACGTCCTCGCGCGCGCGGCGGACTCGACGGAGCCGTTCCACCAGGCCGTGGCGGGTGTACTCGCCCTCCTGGCCGACCGCGCCACGCCCGGCTCCGACTGACTCCCGAAGGAGATCTCCCGTGTACGCCAAGCAGTACGAGGTCACCCTGCCCGCCGACTACGGCATGGGCGTCATCCGGAAACGGGTGGCCTCGAACGGACACGTCCTGGACGACCGCGCCGGTCTGGGCCTGAAGGCCTACCTCATCCGGGAGCGGGGCGTGCACGGCTCGCCCGTCAACCAGTACGCGCCGTTCTACCTGTGGAACGACGTGGGCGCGATGGCCGGGTTCGTCGTCGGCGGGGGCGGGTTCCAGAACATCGTCCGCGACTTCGGCCGACCGGCCGTCCACCACTGGACCGGTGTGACCCGCGAGAGCGGCCCCGCGCGGAGTTCGGCCCCCAGGTCCGCCACCCGGCGGCTGACCGACGTACCGCCCGGCTCCGGCACGGACGGCCTGGGCACCGCCGAGGCCGTCCGCCGCGAGATCGACGCGCTGCGCGAACTGGCCCGGCACGACGGCGTGCACACCGCGGCGCTCGGCCTCGATCCCGAGCGCTGGAGGCTCGTGCGGTTCGTCCTGTGGCGGGACGCGCCGAGCGAGCCGGACGAGGCCGCCGAGCGGTACGAGGTCCTGCACCTGTCCGCCCCGCACCTGGACGACCTGCCCGACGGCCGCGCCTGGTGATCCCGGGAGGCGGTGCCGGGCGGCGCCGGCTCCACGCGCTACCGTTGCCCCGGCGACGCTGAGAACCACGCCCGGGAGCGATCCCATCACCCTCGGCGACAGCCGGCTTCCCACCCCTGACCTGCGGCGTCGCCACAGTTCACTCTCCCGCGCGCCAGAGGGCGCTTCCCCCACTGGCGCACGGTGCTACTGGGTAGTAACATTGACTTGTTACTAGTCGGTAGATCCGCGTGTACAGACACCGCGGCCGGGACACAGCGGAGCTGTCCATGACGCATTACAAGAGCAACCTGCGCGACATCCAGTTCAACCTGTTCGAGGTGTTCAAGCGCCAGGACGTGCTGGGCAAGGGCCCGTTCGAGGAACTCGACGAGGACACCGCCCGCACCATCCTCGACGAGGTCAACCGGCTCGCCACCGGTGTCGTCGCCGAGTCCTTCGAGGACGCCGACCGCAACCCGCCGGTCTTCGACCCGAAGACGAACACGGTCGCGATCCCCGAGAGCCTGAAGAAGTCCTACCAGGCCTACATGGACGCCGGCTGGTACAACCTCGACCTCTCCCCCGAGCTCGGCGGTCTCGGCGCGCCCCGCTCGCTCGTCTGGTCCGCGGCCGAGCTCATCCTCGGCGCCAACCCCTCCATCCACATGTACTCGGCGGGTCCGGGCTTCGCGAGCATCCTCCACGCCGAGGGCAACGAGAAGCAGAAGGAGTTCGCCAAGCTCGCGATCGAGCGCGGCTGGGGCGCCACCATGGTGCTGACCGAGCCGGACGCCGGCTCCGACGTCGGCGCCGGGCGCACCAAGGCGGTCGACCAGGGCGACGGCACCTGGCACATCGAGGGTGTCAAGCGCTTCATCACCTCGGCCGAGCAGGACATGACCGAGAACATCTTCCACCTGGTGCTCGCGCGCCCCGAGGGCGCGGGCCCCGGCACCAAGGGCCTCTCGCTCTTCCTGGTCCCCAAGTACCTGGTCAACGAGGACGGCTCCCTCGGTGAGCGCAACGGCGCCTACGTGACCAACGTCGAGCACAAGATGGGTCTCAAGGCCTCCACCACCTGCGAGCTGACCTTCGGCGACAAGCACCCCGCCATCGGCTACCTCGTCGGCGACAAGCACGACGGCATCCGCCAGATGTTCCTCATCATCGAGTACGCGCGCATGATGGTCGGGACGAAGGCGATCGCCACCCTGTCCACCGGCTACCTCAACGCGCTGGAGTACGCCAAGGAGCGCAAGCAGGGCTCCGACCTGACCGCCGGCGGCGACAAGAACGCCCCGAAGGTCACCATCACGCACCACCCCGACGTGCGCCGCAGCCTCATGACGCAGAAGTCCTACGTCGAGGCCATGCGCGCCCTCATCGTGTTCACCGCCACCCAGCAGGACGCGATCCAGATCGCGCACGCGGCCGGTGAGGACGTCACGGAGCTGGAGGCGATGAACGACCTCCTGCTGCCGATCGTCAAGGGCGTGGGCTCCGAGCGCTCCTACGCGCTGCTCGCCGAGTCCCTCCAGACCCTGGGCGGCTCCGGGTACCTCCAGGAGTACCCGATCGAGCAGTACATCCGCGACGCCAAGATCGACACCCTCTACGAGGGCACCACCGCGATCCAGGCCCAGGACTTCTTCTTCCGCAAGATCGTGAAGAACGGCGGCGCCGCCATCGGCACGCTCGCCGCGGAGATGAAGGCCTTCGCCCAGAGCGAGGCGGGCAACGGCCAGCTGAAGGAGGAGCGCGGTCTGCTCCTGGAGGCCGTCGAGCACGTCGAGAAGATCGTCGAGCTCATGGTCGGCCACACGATGGGTTCGGTCGGGGA
Organism: Nocardiopsis sp. NPDC050513; assembly: GCF_044457925.1. Taxonomy (NCBI): domain Bacteria; kingdom Bacillati; phylum Actinomycetota; class Actinomycetes; order Streptosporangiales; family Nocardiopsidaceae; genus Nocardiopsis; species Nocardiopsis sp. NPDC050513. The sequence goes on from NZ_JBITHK010000003.1 coordinate 488,171, forward strand.
GCCGCGCGAACTGTACAAGGTGGGCCTGAACTCCACCCGCCTGCTCATGGCCTTCGGTGACGTCGTCCTGTCCTGGCTGCTGCTGCGCCAGGCCGAGATCGCGCTGAACAGCATCGACGGCGCCGAGGGCGAGGACAAGGACTTCTACACCGGCAAGATCGCCGCCGCGCGCTTCTTCGCCGAGCAGTTCCTGCCGCGTATCGCCGCCGAGCGCCGGATCGCCGAGGGCGTGAAGCTGGACCTGATGGACGTGCCCGAGTCCGCGTTCTGACGCACTCGGACACCCGAGGACGGGCGGGGCGGCGGACGGCCGCCCCGCCCGTTCGGCGTTCTCCGGGGAGGCGGCGGCTAGTCGGCCGGCACGGGCTCTCGCAGCACCTCGACCAGCGCCGCGATGCTGTGCTCGCCACGGCCCTGCTCCACGGCCTTGCGCAGCAGGCCGTGCAGCGGGGCGTTCCACGAGACGTCGACGTTCGCCTCCCTGCCCAACTCCTCGTCATAGGGGATCCCGGCCGCGAAGAGGTCGACCGTGGAGCGGGGCTCGGAGTAGTCGCCGCTGTCGATCTCCTCCGCGAGCCTCGGCAGCTCGTCGGCGATCATCTCCAGCCACTTGACGGTGAACCGCACCATGCTCTCCGCCCGCAGTCCGCGTGACCGGACGGCCGCGGCCCCCTGGAAGAAGCCCACGAGGGCCGGGAGGAGCGTGCCGCCCACCGCCATCTCGTAGAGCGCGGCCAGGTCCGGTTCCTCGCCGAGGTGGACGGTGTCGCCGCCCAGCGCCCTGAGGGTCGCCTCGTGCTCGTCGAAGACGGCGCGGCTCCCGCCGTAGTAGAGCAGCGTGTCGGGCAGTCCCACGGCGGTCGGCACGTTCTTGACCGCGCCGGCGAGGAACCGGGCTCCGTGGCCGGTCGCCCACGCGGCGGTCTCGCGGGCGCCCGCCGGGCTACCGCTGTTGAGGGTGACCAGGGTGCGGCCGGTCAGCGCCGAGGCGGCCGGCTCCAGCGCCTGGCGGGTGTCGTCGTAGGTGGTGAGACACGTGACCGCCAGGGGACTCGCGGCGACCGCGGCCGAGATCGTCTCGGCCTGGACCGCGCCCCCGGCCACGAGGGGCGCGGCCTTGTGGCCGGTGCGGTTCCACACGGTCGTGGGGTGCCCGGCCGCGAGGAAGGCCCCGGCCAGCGCCGTCCCCATCAGGCCCAGTCCGATCACGGTGACCGGTGGGAGGTCTCGGGATGCCATGGTCGTCGTCCCATCCGTTCAGAGGGTTCGAGAACGCGCGTGGAGGCACGCGCGACGGGGCACCGTCGCGGCCGGTCCCGGCGCCGTTCGGTGCGTGTCCCATGCTCACCCCTGACGAACATTCCATCAAGTACCTACAATTTTGACGGGTACTGACATCGATGTTCGTAAGGAGGGCGCATGACCGACCGAACGTTCACGTGCGGTCTGGACGCGGCCGTCGCGCTCATGGGCGGCAAGTGGAAGGGACTGATCCTGTTCGCCCTGCAGGAGGGGCCCCTGCGCTTCGGCGAGTTGCGGCGGGAGGTCGCCGGCATCAGCGAACGCGTGCTGATCCTGCAGTTGCGGGAGATGGAGGCGACCGGGCTCGTGCACCGCGAGGTCTACCGCCAGGTGCCCCCGAAGGTGGAGTACTCGCTCACCGGCTTCGGTCACTCGCTCAACACGGCGATGGGCCCGCTCGGCGAGTGGGGAGAGCGGAACATGGCGCGCATCGAGGCGGCCTTCCGGGAGCCGGACCCCCGGGGCGGGGACGCCGGGGAGGCCCGGTAGCCGGTCCCGCGTCCCGCTTCGCGTGGGACGGCGGAGTCAGGCGGCCCTGAACCGTTCCACGGGCTGGGCGGTGACCCCGGCGACCAGCCCGCAGTCCTTGTCGCGGTGGAGGACGGCCTGTCCGGCGCGTTCGGCCGCCGCCGCGATGAACGGGTCCGGCACACCGGGGGCCCGGTGCTGACCCCGGTCGGCGAGCATGGTCCGCACCTCGGCCGCCCGCTCCTCCGTCGCCGGTGTGGCGTACGCGGCCGGCATCGGCACGAGCGGAGGGCGGTCGGGGCAGTTCCTCGGTGCGCCACCGGACCTCGCGGAGAACCCCACCTCCAGCCGGGTCACCCCCACGTGGCAACTCCTGATGTCCACCGTGGAGGTCAGGGGCGCGGGCGCCGCAGGACCATGGCCCAGAGCGCGGCCGTCGCGGCGAGCGTGGTCGCGCAGAGGGGCGCGAACGCCCACTGGAAGGCGGTCGGCGTCTCTGGGAGGACCTGGAGCACCGACCCGGCCAGCACCGTGCACAGCACCGTCGTGGAGAAGCCCGCCATGTTCACCAGACCGGAGGCGACCCCCGTCCGGCTCGCGGGCAGGCCGTCCCGGGCGAAGTCGAAGGAGATCGTCGGCGCGAGCACCTGGCCCAGGGCCAGCACGGCCAGCACCGTCACGCCCACCGGCGTGGGAGCCCCGCCCGGCCACGCCACCAGGAGCGCCAGACCCGTACTCGCCGACGTGGCCAGGGTCAGCCCCAGCCACACGCGCGTGCCCGGCCGCCGCCCGATCACCGCGCCCGCGAACGGGGCGATCCACAGCGTTCCGGCCGCCAGCGCCGTGAGCGTCAGCGCCGCCGCCCCCTCGGCCAGCCCCAGACCGCTCACGAGGAACGGGTAACCCCACAGCACCATCATCATCGTGAACGGCGCCATGACGGCCGCGTGGTGCACCATCGCGATCCGCGGACCGCGCGCCCGCAGCGCCTCTGTGAGCGCCTCCCAGACGGGGAGGGGTTCGGCCACGGTCGCCCGCCCGGCCGCCCCCGCGGGACGGTCCCGCACGATCACGAGCACCAGCGACGCCATGAGCGCCGTGAGGCCCGCGGTCGCGAGGAAGGCGGGCACCCAGCCCACACCCTCCAGGGCCCAGGCGAGCGGCGCCGCGCTGGCCACCTGGCCGGTCCCGCCGACCACGCCGGTGAGCCCGCTGACGAGGGCGTAGCGCGCCCGGGGGAACCACAGGGCGGCCAGGCGGATGACGTTGAGGAAGACGAGGGCGTCCCCGACACCGATGAGGAGCCGGCCCGCGACGGCCGCCTCCACCCCGGGCGCGAGCGCGAACAGGCACGCCCCGGCCGCCATCGCGCCCATGCCGACGACGAGCGTGTACCGGGGCCCGAGGCGGTCGGCCAAGAGCCCGGAGGGCACCTGGAGGAGGACGTAGACGAGGAGTTGGAGCATCGGCAGCAGGGAGAGCAGCGCCGGACCGACGTCGAACCGCTCCTGGGCCTCCAGCGCGGCGACGCCGAGCCCGTTGCGGTTCAGCATCGCCAGGAAGTAGCCGCCGACGGCGACTCCCCACACGATCCAGGCGCGGGCGCCTCCGACGGGTTCGGCGGGGACGGTCTCCTCGCGCTCGGCGATGGGGTCACCGGATGTATGGGTGTGTGTCACTGCGCGGCTTCTCTCCTCGTTGGACCCGGTCCAGTGTCCTCCAACCGCGCGACCGGCCCATACACGGGGGTCGACGGCAGCGCAAAGCGGACTCGAACGCCCGTGGCCAGGCCGGTCCGCATCGGGCAAGACACGCCCGGAGCCGGGTCAAGAGTCCCTCACCTGCGTAAAGTCACCGTCAGTGACATCTACTCACCAACGAGTCGCGAAATCGGGTGACGCTGGCGACAGTCCACGCGAGACACCGGATCTCTTTCGGCGCGCGAACGAGCCGCAACAGAGTTCGAAAGACAAGCTCTGACCTGGTGGTTCTTGAATAGGTACAGTCGATACCCATTCGTTAAATGTGATATTGGCCACATTCAAAAGCCTCGACCACAGAGGGTTGGGTCCTGCTAGCATCCGGAGCGCAAAGAATAACTACGAGGTAACGACACAGTTCACGCCTCGCCAACTTTGTGGAGGGAACCCGCCACGGCGGCGCCCCTCGTACCGCGGCGCATGGTCGCGACAAGCGCACACGGTCAGCACCGCGGCACCCGAGACACCCACTGGAGACGACCTTGAGTCACTGGCGCCTGAACAATCCCCGGGCCTCCCGGGCGAAGTCGGCTCTCGCCAGGCGAGTCAAGCACAAGCCCCGCCACGCGTTCTGCGCCGAGCGCGCGATCATGGCGCTCCTGGGCGAGCTCGCCTCCCTGACCCCCCGCCAGCTCTACTGGTCCGGAACCTCGGAGATGGCCGTGATGTCGGTCCAGTGCGACGTCAACGTCTGGTGCCGCGATGGCCGGTTCTTCTGGAACGACCTCTTCCGCGGCGGTCAGACCGTCTCCCACCCCGCGAGCGACCCGGTCGGCGCGGCCGCGCTCCTCAACCCGTTCGCGCGGATCTCCGAGTCCTCCTACACCCAGCACCGCCGCGCGCTGGCCGGACTCACCGCCGCCTGATCCTGGACGGGCCCGCACACCTCCTCCCCTCCGCTCCGAGCGTCGCGCCTGGAATGTCCTGATCTGCGAAACTGTCCCTTCCAACGCAGACAGACGAAGGGACGCACCGTGGGCACACACGTCGCGAGCGAGGACCGCTACGACTCCGTGGAGTACCGCCGCTGCGGTCACAGCGGCCTGCACCTGCCCCGCCTCTCCCTCGGCCTGTGGCAGAACTTCGGCTCCGACCGCGACCTGGAGGGCCAGCGCCGCATCCTCCTGCGCGCCTTCGACCTCGGGGTCTTCCACCTCGACCTGGCCAACAACTACGGCCCTCCGCCCGGCAGCGCCGAGGAGAACCTGGGCCGGATCCTCGCCCGGGACCTGCGCCCCTACCGCGACGAGCTCGTCATCACCACCAAGGCCGGATACGTCATGGGCCCCGGCCCCCACCAGCACGGCGGCTCGCGCAAGTACCTGCTCTCCTCCCTGGACCGCTCCCTCCGGAGGATGGGCCTGGACTACGTCGACGTCTTCTACAGCCACCGCCCCGACCCGGAGACGCCGCTGGAGGAGACCATGCTGGCGCTCCACCACGCCGTGGTCTCCGGCCGCGCGATGTACGCCGGGATCTCCTCCTACGGCCCCGCCGCCACCCGCGAGGCCGCGCGGATCATGCGCGAGCTGGGCACGCCGCTCGTCGTCCACCAGCCCTCGTACTCCATGCTCAACCGCTGGGTCGAGGACGGACTCCTGGCCGCCGCCGACGACGAGGGCATGGGCGTGGTCGCCTTCTCCCCGCTGGCCCAGGGCGTGCTGACCTCCCGCTACCTGGGCGGCGACGTGCCCGCCGACTCCCGTGCCGGGATGGGCCGCCCCAGTTGGCGCGAGCACATGCTCTCCGGCGCCGTCCTCGAACGCGCACGCGCCCTGAACGGGATCGCCGCCGAACGCGGCCAGAGCCTGGCCCAGATGGCGATCTCCTGGGTCCTTCGGGACCAGGGCCCGCGCTCGGTGACCACGGCGCTCGTGGGCGCCTCCAGCGTCGAGCAGCTCGAACACAACCTGGAGGCGCTGAACGCCCCGGAGTTCACCGACGAGGAACTGCGCCGCATCGACAGGTGGGCGGTCGAGTCCGACGTCAACATCTGGGCCGGAGCCACCGCCTCCCGTCCCTGACGGTGTTCTCTCCGGGCGCCCCCAAGGCCGCCCCCGGGGGGGGAGGGGAACCGGACGGGGGGTGGGGCACTGGGACGACCGCGCGCGAACGGCTAGATTGACGCACAGGACGCCCCCTCTCCTCCCCACCCAGCCCCGCCCCGGCCGGAACGGCCGACGGCCGGGCCCGCGACCCCACGTGAGGACGCCCACCCGCCGTGCAGCCGCTCACCCCCGGAGACCCTCCGCGCATCGGTCCACACCGCCTCCTCGCCCGCCTCGGCGCGGGCGGGATGGGCGAGGTCTACCTCGTGCGCAGCCCCGACGGGCACCTGTGCGCCCTGAAGGTGGTCAAGGAGGACCTGGCCCACGACGCCCAGTTCCGGGCGCGCTTCCGCCGGGAGATCCGGGCCGCGCGGACGGTCCGGGGCCCCTTCGTCCCCGGGATCGTGGACGCCGACCCCGACGCGCCCGCCCCGTGGATGGCCACCGAGTACGTGCCCGGACCCACGCTGAAGGAGGCCGTCCTGAGGGGCGGCCCCTTCCCCGAACCGTCGCTGCGGGTCCTGGCACTGGGGTTGGCCCGCGCGCTGTGCACCGTGCACGACGCGGGGATCACCCACCGCGACCTCAAACCGAGCAACGTCCTGCTGTCCCCGCGCGGCCCGCAGGTGATCGACTTCGGGATCGCCCGCGCCGTGGAGGGCACCGTCCTGACCCGCACCGGCCAGACCCTGGGCACCCCCGCCTACACCTCTCCGGAGCAGATCACCGGCGAGGAGGTCACCCCGCGCAGCGACGTGTTCTCGATGGCCGGGACGGTCGTCTTCGCGGCCTGCGGGCAGCCGCCGTTCGGCGCGGGCCGCCCGTCCGCCGTCCTGAACCGGGTCCTGGACGGCGACCCGTTCGTCGACGCGGTACCCGCGGGGCCGCTGCGCGACGTGGTCGCCGCGTGCCTGGCCAAGGACCCCGAGGACCGGCCCGACGCCGAACGCGTGCGCGAGGCGCTGTCCGCGCTGCCGCTGCCGTCGGCGGAGCACGGGTGGCTGCCCTCCCCCGTCACCCGGCAGATCGACGTCAGGGAGGGCGAGTCCCGTCGCGCCGACGAGGCCGAGCGCACCACGGTTCCCCTGGACGGCGGCGCGGCCGCGTCCGACCCCGCGCGGACCGGTCCCCCGCCCGGCGCCGGAGCGGACTCCCTGGACGGCGGCGCCCACCGCGCGTGGTGGCGGCGCCGCGCCACCGCCGTGGCGGCGGCGGTCTGCGCCCTGGCCGTCGTGGGCGCGGCAGCGCTGGCGGCCGTCGGAGTCCCGCTCCCCGGCCAGGATCCGCCGCCCGCCGCCGACGGCGGCGACCCCTCGGACGGTCCCTCCGGCGATCCCGGCGCCGAACCCTCCGACGCGGTGCCGTCGGTGAACCTCGACGGTTTCGTCTACGACCTGGTCTTCTCCGACGACGGGGAGACGCTGTACGTCTTCGGCTCCGGCACCCTCTCCGCCTGGGACTGGCGCGAGGGCGTCCCCGTCGACGTCTTCGAGCCCGCCCCGTACGCCGCCCACGTCACCTCCACCGGATACGTCGCCGCCGCGGCCGACGGCTACGTCGAGGTGTGGGAGGGGTCGAGCGAGAACCGCGTCGCCGTGGTGGCCGACGACAACGGGGAGTACGGCGCCTACGACATGCCCGCCCTGACCGACGACGGCTCCCGCCTGGCCGTCCTCGTCTCCGAGGACGGGACACCCGAGGGCGACCGCGCGATCCAGATCTGGGACGTGGCGGCCGACACCGCCGAGGTCGAGATCCCCGTCGAGGGCGTCGTCGCCGACATCCGCTTCACCGGCGACGGCTCCCGGCTCGTCGCCACCGTCGCCACCCGCGACTACGCGACCCACCTGGGCGTGGTCGTGTGGGACGCGGCCACCGGCCGGGAGCTCCACCGGATCTCCGGGGACGGGCAGTACGCCTTCGCCCTCTCCCCCGACGGATCCGCCCTGGCCGTCGTCGACGAGACCAACCGCGCCCGGCTCGTCGACACCGGCACCGGCGCGACCGTCCGGGAGTTGGCGCCGGTCGACGAGGGGCACGAACGGATCTACGACCTCTCCTTCTCGGCCGACGGCGGGCGGGTCCTCGCCGGGACCTACCCGTGGCCGGACAGCCGGGGCAGCGTGTGGGACACCGCGACCGGCGCGCTCCTGCGCGACGAGGACGTCTTCGTCTACGACCCGGTCGCGGTCCACCCGGACGGGGAGCACATCGCCACCCCCGTCTCCGAGGCCGGGGGGAACACCATCCTGATCCTGGACTCCGAGTTCGCCGTCGTCTCCGAACTGTCCTGACCCGCCCCGGAAGGCCACCATGCAGCAGCCCGCCCCCGACGACCCCCGCAGGGTCGGCCCCTACCGGATCGCCGCGCTCCTGGGCGTCGGCGGCATGGGCCGCGTCTACCTCGGGCTGGACGCCGCGGGAGCGTCCGCGGCCGTGAAGGTGGTCCGGGCGGAGTACGCCTACGACCCCGACTTCCGCGAGCGCTTCGCCCGGGAACTGGACCTGGCCCGGCTCGTCCTGGGCGGGAACGTCCCCCGGGTGCTGGCGGCCGACACCGCCGGCCAGATCCCCTGGATGGCCACCGAGTACGTCCGGGGGCCCTCGCTGCACGACCTCGTCCACGCCACGGGACCGCTCCCCGAGGAGAGCGCGCGGTTCCTCGGCCGGGGCGTCGCCCGCGCCCTGGAGGGCGTCCACGCCAAGGGCCTGGTGCACCGCGACCTCAAACCGGGCAACGTCATGGTGGCGGCCGAGGGGCCCCGGGTGATCGACTTCGGCATCGCGGGGGCGGTCGGCGACGCCCGCCACGGCCACGCGGGCCGCGAGCGCGCCGGGGAGGACCGCGAGGACGCGGAGCGGACGCGCCCCGTCGGGACGCCGGGCTACATGTCCCCGGAGGTCGTCCGCCAGGAACGGCACGGTCCGCCCTCGGACGTCTTCGCGCTCGGCGGGACGCTGGTGTACGCCCTCACCGGGACCGGCCCCTTCGGTGAGGGGCACCCGTCCGCCGTGATGTACCGCGTCGCCCACCGGGACCCCGTCCTGACCGACGTGCCCGAGTCGCTGCGCGGGATCGTCTCGGCCTGCCTGGACAAGGATCCCGGCCGTCGGCCGACCGCCGCGGAGGTCCTCCGCGCGCTGGGCGGCCCCGCGGAACCGGCTCCGACGGCCTCCGCGTGGCTGCCCCCGGCCGCGTGCGCGGTACTCGACGGGACAGCGCGCGGGCACCGCGACGCCGTGCGGTCGGCGGCCCGCACCGAGGGGGACCGGGGGTCCCTGGCCGGACGGCTGCTCATCGCCGGAGCGGCGGTGGTCGCGCTGGTCCTCATGGGCGGGTTCGGGGTGTGGTCGCTGGGCGGGGCCGATCTCCTCCGTGCCGGGGCCCTGGGCTCCGAACCCTCCCCGCCCGGGACATCCGCGGCGCGCGAGGTGTGCGACCCCGCCGAGCACCTGGCGGAGGAGTTCACCCGGCCGGCGGAGGCCGGCACGCTCCCGGACCCGGACGGGCCGCTCCACCCGGCCTTCTCCAGCGACGGGTCGGTCCTCGCCGTCGGCGCGCCCCAGGGGATCTTCCTCATGGACTGGCGGGACGGCACCCGCCGCGCGTGGATCGACGTCGAGATTCCGCCGCCGTACGGCAGGCCCGTGTTCAGCCCGAACGACTGCCTGCTCGCCTTCACCACCGACTCCGGGGTCCGGGTGTACACGCTGGAGACGGGGGAGGGCGCCGTGATCGGCGAGGGGCAGGAGGTGAGCACCGCCGAGTTCTCCCCGGACGGGTCGGAGCTGACCGTGGCCACCGCGGAGGGGAGCCCCGGTGTCGTGACCTACGACGCGGCGACCGGCGAGGTCGTGCACGCCTACCCGGAGGCCCGGAGCGGGGCCCGGATCGCCACGTACTCCCCGGACGGGTCGTACCTGGCGGCCCACGCCTACGCCAGCGACGTGTTCGTGTGGGACGCCCGGACGCGCGAGGCGGTCGGCCGGTGGGAGGACGTGGACTACAGCCTGGGCGAGACGGACCTGGTCCTGACCGGGGACGACGACCTGCTGTTCTACGCCGAGGACGGACCGCGCAGGCAGGACGTCCGCGGCGGCGGGGAGCCCACCGCGTTCGTGCCCGCCGTCCAGCCCGAGGGGACCCTGGAGCAGTTCGTGTACAGCCCCCGGGCGGACCGCCTGTACGCGACCTACCTCGCGTCGGGCGCCGACCGGTCCGAGGGCGTGATGAAGGTGTGGGAGTACTCCACGGGCGAGGAGCTGACGGCGGAGTCGGACGAGGGGTTCGTCACCGAGATCACCCTCCACCCCGACGGCGAGGTCTTCGTCGGGTTTCCGCCGAGCGGCTCCGGCATGTGGGTCGTGGACGCGGTCGAACTCCGCCTGATCACCACCATCGGCTGACGGTTCCGCACACCACGGGAAGGTCCCATGCTCCCGCTCCACCCCCACGACCCGCCGTCCGTCGGCCCCTACCGCCTCCACCGCCGGTTGGGCGAGGAGGCGTTCACCCGGGTCTACCTGGGCTCGCGCGGTGACGGGGTCCCCGTCGCCGTCAAGGTGGCGCGCTCCGAGCACGCCACCGACCCCGACTTCCGGTCGGCCTTCGCCCAACGGGTGGTGTCGGCGCTCGACGCGACCGGCCCCCACGTGTGCGCCGTGTGGAACGCGGACCTGGAGGGCGCGGTGCCGTGGGTGGCCGTCGCCCGTCCGCTCGGGCCGAGCCTGGCCGAACTGGTGCGCGAGCACGGGCCGCTGCCGGCGGACGCGTTGGCCCCCCTCGCGCTCGCCCTCGCGCAGGGGCTGGCCGACCTGCACGCGTCCGGCCGCGCGCACGGGTCGCTGTGGCCGGACGGGGTGCTGCTGACGCCGGACTCGGCGGTGCTGGCCGACCCCGGGTTGGAGTGGCTGGCGCGGGACGGGGCCGAACGCGCGCCGCACCCGGCGTTCGCCGCGCCGGAGGGCGGGGCCGGACCGGCCGCGGACGTGCTGTCGTGGGCGGCGACGCTGTGCTTCGCGGCCAGCGGGGTCGAGGGGCCGCGCGGACTGCACCGGATCCCGTTGCAGCTGCGGGGGCTGGTCGACGCGTGTCTGAAGCGCCACCCCGCCCTGCGCCCCAGTGCGGCGGACGTGGTGCGGATGCTCGGGGGTCCCGGCGACCCGGAGCCGTGGCCGTCGGCGGTGCGGGCGGCGGTCGAGGCCACGGCGGCGCGGCAGCGGTCGGCCCTCGCCTCCGGCGGCGAGGGGGCGCGGGGCTCCGGTCGGCGCGACGGGGACGGCGGTGCGGACGGGGCCCGGGCGCGGCGACGCCGCGGCCGGGTCCTGGCGGCCGTGGGACTGGTGCTCGCCCTGGTCGCGGGCTCGGCCGCGGCCTGGGCGTACGACTGGCCGCCGGACGCGCCCGCCGGGGAGGGCGGCGGGAACGACGCCGGAGGAGGCGGCGCCGGGGGGCTGGTCACCGACGCGGGCTGTCTGGGCGGCAGCGGCTACCCGGCGCCGGGGCCGGAGCCCGACGGGGCCGAGGCGCGGCCGATCGGCCTGGCGTTCAGTCCGGACGGGGACGCCCTGGCCGTGACCGACCAGGAGTACGGGCTCATGGTGTGGGACTGGCGGGCGCGGGAGGAGATCGCCCGCCCGTCGGACACGGTCGGCTACGCGTCCGACCCCGTGTTCGCGCCGACGGGGTGCGCGGTGGCCGCGTCCGTCCCCGTCGAGTACGAGGCGATCGACGGCACGGTGTCGGTCGCGCACACCTTCGACCTGCCGTCGGGCACGACCACCCGGCACCTGGGACCGCAGGTCGGACCGGAGGAGACCGGCGGCGTGTGGTCGGCCCGGCCGCGCGACGCGCTCGACATCGCGTTCGGTCCCGACGGGCGCCTGCTCGCGGTGGCGGTGACGGCGGACCTGGACGGTGACAGCGTCGGGCTCGTCGACCTGGCGACGGGCGAGGCGGCCGGGTCCCTGGCGCCCGGCCGGGTGGCGGAGATGGAGTTCGCCGGACCCGACCTCCTCGCCACGGTCCAGTCGGGGGCGGTCTCGGTGTGGGACGTCCGGACGGGCGAGGAGCCGTACACCGTGCGCGGGGTCGTGTCCTCGCAGTTCGCCGTGGTCCCCGGACGCGAGGAACTGGTGCACGAGGACCGGCGGGGGCTGGTGCGGGTCGACTACACCACCCGCGCCGAGTCGGGCTCGTACGCGCCGGCCGGGCTCCCCGGAGACGCCTCGCTGGTCGACATCGCCGTGGGGCGGGGACGGGTGTACGCGACCTGGACGTCCTTCTCCGGCGCGGAGGGGGTGAACCGCGCCGTGAGCCGCGTGTGGGACCTGGAGACCGGCGAGGACCTCGTCGACCGCGACGGCGCGCCGGACTTCCGGCGGATCGCCGTCCACCCGGAGGGGGAGGTCCTGGCCGCCGTGACCGCCGACGGCCGGGTGGTGCTCGTCGACCCGGAGACGCTGGAGCCCGGCGACCCGCTGTTCTGACGGGGCGGGCGGTAGCGTGGACATCCGTACCCGTCCGGCGAAGGAGCAGGACCATGCTGAGATCCGCGATCCGACGTGCCCGACGCGCCGACGGCGCGCCCGTCCGCCGTCCGAGCCCCGCGCTGGACGCGCTCACGCACATGGTCGAGCGCACCGGCGGCGCGGCCAGGGCCGCCACCGTGTTCGGCGAGCCGGTGGCGTCGGGGGCGACCACCGTCGTCCCGGTCGCGCGGGTCAGCGCCCTGAGCACGATGGGCGGCGGATCGAGTCGGATCCCGGGAGCCGACGGCGCCGGGGGCGCGGGGCTGGCGCGGGTGCGGCCCGCCGGATTCATCGTCCTCGACGGCGGGGGCGCCGACTACCGCCCCATCCGCCAGCCCGTGGCCATGCTCGTCGTGCCGCTCGCGGTGATCGCGGCGGTCACGGCCACCAGGATCGTGGGGGTCTCGCTCAGGGAGGCCCGTCGGCGGCGCCGCCGCGCGAGCGTGCGGGGGCTGCGGGGTTCGGCGGCGTTCGCGTGCTCGGAGTGCCGCGAGCGCTCCCGCGAGACCGACGTGGAGGAGACCGGGCAGTCCTGACCGGCACGCGGCCCGGTCACGCGACCCCGGACATCCGCGCGACGAACGCGAACAGACCCATCCCCCAGGCGAAGACCGCGCACAACGCGATGATCACCAGCACCTCGGTCCAGTTGAGCAGGCGGCGCAGCGAGGCGCGCGGCACGTCGGTCAGGCGCACCCAGCTCAGCACCCCCGACACCATGCCCGCCGCCAGCACCGCCACCGGCAGCCACGGGCCCAGGGCCGGGTACTCCCCGACCGCCGCCACGCCCGTGGCCCCGAGGCCGATCACGCCCGCGAGCCGCAGTGGCAGCACGTGCCGGATCCGGTCGAACAGCCGCGAACGCATCACCAGCAGCACTGAGAGCAGACCGCCCAGGAGCAGGTCCGGCAGCCCCTCGGCCATGAAGGTCAGCAGCACCGTGACCGCGCCGCCGCTCAGCGCGGCGCCCAGCACGATGCCCAGCAGCAACCGGTCGCTGTTGCCGAAGGTGTCCTCGAACCGCTCCGTGGCGACCTGGCCCGAACGCCCCACCTCGTAGTCGAGCCCCGACAGCCCGCCCATCACCATGGCCACCCGCGGGAGGGCGCCGACGCACAGGGCCAGGGCGAGCCCCATCGCGCGGACACCCTGCACCGGGGCCACGAACGCGCCGACCCCGACCAGCACCGCCGCCGTCACCGCGATCACGCCCAGCGCGGCGATGTAGGCCAGCCCCGTCTCGTGCAGCGCCCAACCGATCCCGGCCACCAGGAGGGCACCGGTCAGGGCGAACGCCGACGTCACCAGGACGTCGGCGTCGGCCACCAGCCCCACGGCGAGCACGGCGGTCACCGCGCCCCAGGCGCAGGCGGCGGCGAACAGGACGTGGGCGACGGCGGGCAGCGGGCGCCGGGCGGCGAGGAGCATGGCCGCGATCGCGAAGAGCGTGCCGACGCTCGCCACGCCCAGGTGACCGACCGACGGGCGCAGCCACATCATCGACACCAGCATCGCCAAGGGGCCGATTCCGGCCACGAGGAGGCCGAAGGAGAGCGTCGTCGTCGGATTCCAGATCCGGGCGGTCTCGTCGACCCGGTCCTCCACGGCGCCGCGCACGTCGTCCACGTGCGCGGGTCGGCTGGGCGCGGTCCGCCGGTCGAGCATGAGGACGTCGCCGTCGTAGACCCCCGCGCTCTCCAGCGGTTCCTCCAACCGCACCGGGGAGCCGTCGACGGTGGTCAGGGACCAGTGGGCGGGTTCGGTGCCCTCCTCGCGGGGCCCGCAGACCTCCACGATGCGCGGCATCAGCGTCGCCACGGGCACGCTGCCGGGCAGTGCCAGGTCGGCCCAACGGTCCGGTCCGGTGACGGTGACCCGGCAGTATCCACTCACACCCATGATTCCTTTGCCGTCGTCCTAGGGGGTCGTCTCCGCTCGGGGGTACAGACCGACGCGAATTAGGCGATTCGCGGTGTTCGCGAGATCATTCCTAGCGTAGTCACCCAGACACCCAACCCCCGTAGGTGGACGGAAAGAGATCACTGTGGCGACGAGACCGGTCCCCCGCCCCGCCCGCAGCGTCCCGACTGCCCCCGGGAACACCCCCCTGGTCATCGCGACCCCGCCGCAGATGCCGGAGAACCCGCCCGCCTCCAGTTCGGGCGCGATGATCATCATGCCGATCATCACCGGCTCCGGTTCGCTGCTGATGTCGATCACCATGGGGCACCGCCCCCTCATGGCGGTGGCGGGCGTCATGATCATGATGGCCAGCGTGGTCGTCGGCATCATCATGTTCGTCGCCCAGCACAACGGGCCGCGCAAACGCATCCGGGAACAGCGGGAACGCTACGTCGACTACCTCGACCAGCTGCGCGAGATCGTCCGGGACGTGGCCGCCACGCAGCGCGCCGACAACGCGTTCCGCCACCCCGACCCGGAGCTGCTGACCGAACCGGCGCGCTCGCGGGCCCGGCGGTGGGAGCGGCGCGCCACCGATCCCGACTTCCTGGACGTGCGCGCGGGTTCGGGGACCCGACCGCTGTCCCGCGCCCTGAGGCTCCGGGTGGACAACTCCAACCCGCTCATCGTCTACGACCCCGTCTGCCAGGGGGCCGCCGACCAGCTCATCGAGCTGTACGGGGACGTGCCGGAGATGCCGCTGGTCGTCCCGCTGAGCGCCTACGGCGTGGTGTCGGTCGTCGGCGACCGCGAGGCCGGGCGCGGGCTGGCGCGCGCGATGATCGCGCAGTTGGCGACCTTCCACTCCCCGCACGACCTGCGGATCGGCGTGGTCCGCGACCAGAAGCTGCGCCCGTGGTGGGAGTGGCTCAAGTGGCTGCCGCACAACACCTTCGACGAGGCCCAGGACGGCCCGATGCCCGCCCGGCTGGTGGCCGGGAACACCGTGCAGATCGCCGAACTGCTGTCCGAGGAGATCGAACGCCGCACGGTCGACCTCCAGCGGCGGCGCGGCAGGCCGCCGGGCCCGGGCACGCGGCGGCTGGTCGTGGTGCTCGACGGCGAACACCAGTCGACACTGTCCGGCCTGCACGCCGAGCCGCCCGTGGCCTCCCTGTCCGACCTGGGCATCCACGTCATCGCCCTGGTGGCCGACCGACGCGAGGAGCCGGAGGCCGTCGACCTGCGGCTGACGGTCGACGCCGACGGGAACCTCGCCGAGGACACCGAGAACCCGGGCGCGGGCGAGGAGTCGGCGCACACCCCGGTCGAGGGCCGTGCCGACCGGTCGAGCGTCGCCCACCTGACGAACCTGGCGCGCTCCCTCGCCCCGTACGGGATCGCGGTGGCCGACTCCGACGACGCGATGCACGAGACCGTCGGGCTGCCGGAGATCCTCGGCGTGCCCGACGTCGCGCAGCTGGACACGCGGCGGACGTGGCGCAAGCGCAGCACCGGCGACTACCTGCGGGTGCCGATCGGGATCGGGCCGAGCGGCAACACGGTGCTGCTGGACCTGAAGGAGTCGGCCTTCGGCGGCATGGGGCCGCACGGCCTGGTGGTCGGCGCGACCGGTTCGGGCAAGTCGGAGATGCTGCGGACGATGGTGGCCTCGCTGGTCATCAACCACGCGCCGGAGAACCTGGCGCTGCTGCTGGTGGACTTCAAGGGCGGCGCGACGTTCGCGGACACCGACCGCCTGCCGCACAGCGCCGGGCTCATCACCAACCTCGCCGACGACGACGGTCTGGTTATGCGCTTCCGCGAGGCGACCTTCGGCGAGCTGGTCCGGCGCCAGCAGATCCTGAAGAACGCGGGCAACCTGCCCAACCTGCACGCCTACGAGGCGGCGCGCGAGACAGCCCCCGAGCTGGAGCCGCTGCCGCATCTGCTCATCATCATCGACGAGTTCTCCGAGCTGCTGACCGCCCACCCGGACTTCGCGGAGCTGTTCGTGGCGATCGGCCGGATCGGCCGGTCGATCGGGGTGCACCTGCTGCTGGCCACCCAGCGCCTGGAGTCGGGCAAGATCAAGGGCCTGGAGTCCCACCTGTCCTACCGGGTCGGCCTGCGGACGTTCTCCGAGGCGGAGAGCCGGGAGGCGATCGGGGTCGGCGACGCCTACCACCTGCCGCCCGAGCCCGGCTCCGGCTACCTCAAGGTGGACACCTCCGTCTTCGAGCGGTTCAAGGCGGCCATGGTCTCCCAGCCCTACGAACCGCCCCAGCGGGAGGAGAAGGACGAGCACGAACCCGTCCTGCCGCTGCTGTCCTACAACGGCCTGGCGAAGGTGACGGGGGCGGGTTCGCTGGTGGACTCGCTCGTGGGCTCGGTCAGGGCCAAGGAGGAGGAGAAGCGGCCCAGGCAGGAGAAGCGGACCACGCTCCAGGTGACCGTGGACCGGCTGGTGGCCTCGGGCGCCGAGCGCGTGCGGCCGGTGTGGCTGCCGCCGCTGCCGGAACTGCTCACCCTGGACACGGTGCTGGCCGACCTCGGGGAGGCCGACGGCCTGGAGGGGGAGGGCGCCGAGCCGGACCCGGCCGAGGCCAGGGCGGTCATCGGCCTCACCGACATCCCGCGCGAGCAGCGGGTGGTCCCCGCGGAGCTGGACTTCACCGGCGGCGAGGGCAACATCGTCATCCTGGGCGGGCCGCAGTCCGGCAAGTCGACACTGCTGCGGACGATCATCGCCAGCCTGGCGTGGAGGTACCCGCCCGGCAGGGTCGGGGTGTACGCGATCGACTTCGGCGGCGGCGCGCTCCAGGCGATGGACGAACTGCCGCACGTCGCGGGTGTGGCGGGCCGGGCCGACCCCGAGCGGGTGCAGCGGATCCTCACCGACGTGTCGGGACACCTGGACCGGCGCCAGCGGGTGTTCCGCAAGCACAAGCTGGACTCCCCGGCGGCGCTGCGCCAGGCGCGGGCCGAGGGGAAGCTGCCCGCGAGCGTGGTGGGCGACCTGTTCCTCATCGTCGACGGGTGGTCGGCGGTCCGGGACTCCTTCGACGCGGCCGACGACTTCCTCATGGACATCGCGACGCGCGGGCCCTCCCTGGGCGTGCACACGATCCTGACGGGAGCGGCGTCGTCGCAGATCAGGTCCCGGTTGCAGGCGCTGTTCGGCGGGCGCTTCGAGCTGCGGCTCAGCGACCCGATGGACTCGGGGATCGGCCGCAAGGCCGCCGAGGAGATCCCGAAGGACACACCCGGCCGCGGCCTGACCTCGGAGGAGCACCACACGCACGTGGCGCTGCCGCGGGTGGACGGCGCGGCCAACGCCGAGGACGTGGCCGACGGGATCCGCGACCTGGTCGAGCGGGTCCGGGAACGCTGGCCGCAGAAGGCGGTGCAGGGGGTCCGGACGCTGCCCCAGCGGGTGGAGCTCGACGAGCTGCTCAAGGGAGGCAGGGGCGGCAGGGGTCGGATGCGCGAACTGGTGCTGGGCATGGCGGAGAGTTCGCTCGCCCCGGTCACGACCCACCTCGACCGGGACCCGCACCTGGTGGTGTTCGGCGACCCGCAGACCGGCAAGTCGACGCTGCTGCGCGGTCTGGTCAAGCAGATCGCGCGGCGCCCGGCCACCGAGCTGGGCATCGTCATGGTGGACTTCCGGCGCTCGCACCTGGAGCTGGTGCCGGAGGACCACCTGCTGGCGTACTGCACCACGGCGGAGCAGACCAAGGCCGTCGCGGACAATCTGGCGGGGTCGCTGAAGCAGCGCCTTCCGGGACCGGACGTGACCCCGAAGCAGCTGCGGGAGCGCAGCTGGTGGAAGGGCCTGGACCTGTACATCGTGGTCGACGACATGGACATGATCGCCTCGCGCAGCAACCCGCTCGCGCCGTTGGCGCCGTACATCCCGCAGGGCGCCGACCTGGGCCTGCACGTCATCGCGGCCCGGCGTACGGGCGGCACGGCGCGGGCGATGTTCGAGCCGGTGCTCCAGGCGCTGAACGACATGGCCACGCCGGGCCTGCTGTTCTCGGGTGACCGGATGGAGGGGCGCCTGGCCAACGGCGTGGCCTCCAAGGCGCTGCCCCAGGGACGCGCGCAGCTGGCGCTGCGCGGGAAGCGGCCCGACCTGGTGCAGGTCGGCTGGAGCGAACCCCCGGCCTAGCGGCGTCCCGTGGCCGACTCCGGTCGCGGCGCCCACACCGCCCCGGGGAGGTGGAACCATAGGAGGTCCGGGTTGGTCCCACTTGTGGCAACTCCACCGTTCCCTCCCCCGAAAGGCAGATTCGTGCGGCGTTCCCTCGCCCTGATGTCGGCCGTGTGCCTGGTGGCCGTCACCGCCTGCGACGACTCGTCCACGGGCCCGGTCGACCCCCCGGAGACGGTGGAGGACATCGCCGAGCAGGGACTCACGGGACTCGCGCTGCTGCACCGCGGATACGGGGGAGCGGACCCGGAGACCGACCAGGTCCTGGTGTTCCACGACCCGGCGACCGGCCGGCCCGTGCACGAACTCGGCCTGCCCGAGGGCGCGGTGGACCCCATGGCGCCGTCCGTGCCGGTGCACTCCCAGTTCTCCGCGGACTGGCGGTTCTTCGCCTACGCCACCGCCGAACCGTCGACGATCACCGTCGCCGCGCTGACCGACCCCGGGGACGTCGACGCGACGGGGGCCGCCGACGAGGAGGGCGATGCGCCGGAGCGGATCACCTACCAGCCGGTCGAGTCGGTCGCGGCGGCTCCGGGCGAGGTGCTGTCGCGGCCGGTCATCCAGGGCGAACGGCTCTGGTACGTCTCCGACGACGAGCAGGACGGGCAGCCGCCGCGCGTGATGTCGGTGCCCCTGGACGCCCCCGGCGGCACGCCGAACCAGGAGGGCACGCTCCCGCTGGGCGACTACCAGGTCCCGAGCGACTGGGCGCTCACACCGACGGGCGAGCTGCACATCCGCAACAGCGTCCAGACCGAGCAGATGACCGGAGCGGACGGCGGGACCCTGGTGGTCCGGCGGACCAACGGCACCGTGGTGAACGCGTCCCTCACCGCCGGCGGAGGCCAGTGGCAGACCTACGACGACGCCCCCGTCTGGGGCGGGGGCACCGCCGTGCTGGGCACCGCCCCCGCAGGAGCCGAACCCCTGGGCGGCGCCTACCTGGTGAGCGTGGAGGGCCAGGCGTTCACGGCGACGCGGCTGCTGGAGGAGGGCGGTCCGGTGCTCCAGTACGCGCCGTCGCCCGAGCGCGACGCGGTCCTGCTCCAGACGGAGGAGGCGTGGTTCCGCGTCGACCTGGCGGAAGGCGGGGTCACTGGGACGGAGGAGGCCTTCCCCCGGTTCCACGACGCGTCCATGGACGGGTACCCGCTCGTGGTCCGGTGGGCCACGCAGGCCCCGGAGGACGCGCCGAGCGCCAGCCCCTCCGACTGAGCGCCTCGCGGTACCCCGTTCCTCGGTGAAATCTGTGGAACCCCCGCCGCCCCCACCCGATCACGTGTCGCCTCGGGCACGCTGGAACCCCGCGCGGCTCCGCCGCGTCGCATCTGGCGAAGCTTCCGCGGCCTCCGTCCCGCACCCCCGGCGGGCGGATTCCGCGAGTCGAGGGCCGTGACGCGCCCTCCCGGTGACCCCGCACCCACGAAGGAGGACCCGCATGAGCACCGAAGCGGGCGGCAACACGATCGAGGCGATGGAGGGCGGTGAGTACGCGGAGACCCTGGCCGCCGCCATGGCCGGACTCGCCGACACGTTCGACATCCTCATGGAGGACGCCGAGTCGGCGTCGGGCCACGAGGACGTCAGGGCCGGGTTCAGGGCGCTCAGGGAGGAAGCCGCCCAGGCGCTCATCGACGTCCAGGAGCACGGCCTGTCCCTGGCCGACAACATCCAGGCGGGTTCGGGGCGGATCGCCGTGAACGACCTGGACAGCGCACGGGACTACGACCACCCCTGGGAGTCCCACCGCGACATCAACTTCGGGGACTGACCCCCGCGCCACCGCCGTGCCCCCGCGTTCCCCCCCGTTCGCCACCCACCCCGAGGACGACCGTGGCCACCATCGCCCTGACCTTCCACCCCCGCGACTTCTCCTCCGGCCCCGACCCCATGTACGAGTGCGCCGCGGACCTGGAGGTCCTCAACGCCCGCGTGCTCGGCCGAGCCGATGATCTCGGGGGGAGTTTCGACTCCGCGGCCCGCGAGTTCACCGACGTCATCGCCTGGGACATCAGGAACCTCTCCGAGGAGGACGTGCAGAACTGGCGCGACGCCGCCGTCACGGTCACCTACGCCGCCTCGGTCGCCGAGATGTGGGCTGACGCCGTCAGGGCCTTCCACACCGAGCGCGACGCCCAGATCAGCGACTGGGAGAACAGCAGGTCCGAGAAGGAGGCGGCCGTCCCCGCCGAGTACCAGGACGACCGGATCACCGCGTCCCACCCCCAGGTCGACGGCTGGTGGTTCACGGACTGGGGCGCCGGGGACCAGCGGAGGTGCCGGGAACTCTACGACGAGCTCGCCAGCGTCCGGGAGGGGCTCGCCACCCGCGAGCGGACCAACTGGCAGGCCCTCCAGGACGCCGCCGACGAGACGCGGGAGATGCTCGAACGGGGCCCGACCCCGGAGAACGTCCGCAGGCTCATCGCGGCGGGCAACGCCGGCTGGGCGTTCCTCAACCTCGACCCCGCCCGCTACTCCTCCCTCGTCGAGGACGGCGGCCTCACCCCCGACGACGCCGAGGAGTTCGCCGGGGAACTGCGGGCGTACTGGTCCGGCGACAGACCCCTGGACGACCGCTACCACGAGCTCATGCTCGTACTGTCGATGGTCGGGACCAGTGCCCGGCAGCACCAGCGGGACGGCACGGAACCCGCGGCCGAGGAGGTCGCGTTCCTGGAGGAGTTCTACCGCCAGCTGGAGGAGCCCTACCGCGGCAACGGCGCCGGCACCGGCGTCATGGCCTACCCCGCGCTCATGGCGGAGTCCGGCATGAGCGACGAGGAGCGCCAGCGGGCTCTCGGCGTGCTGGGCGACGGGCTGCTCGCGCTCTCCGACCCCCGGCTCGGCGGCGGCTACGACAGGCTGCCGGAGAGCTTCCGGCACGCCGTCGAGGGAACGTGGACCAACCCCGACACGGAGAACTCGGCCCCGGGCACACCCACGGCGTTGGGCATGGAGATGAGGTCCCTCTCCGACCTGCTCGCGTACACGGACGAGGACCTGGAGGCGGGCTACGGCCTGTCCACCAACCTCCACCTGTCCACCGGCGCCTACCTCGACACGTGGGGCGACATCCCCGACCCCGATGGCGTGCTGCCCGACTCCGAGCAGCTCTCGCACATCATCGACGCCGCCAGCCGCAACAAGGACGCCGACTACTACGTGCTCACCGGCGAGCACCGGGGCGGCGAGGCGGGCGTCGACCACGGAGACGAGGACCTCCGTACGCGGGCGCTGGAGGGCGTCCTCACCCACGAATGGCACGACGACGGCCGCACCGCGCGCCAGCTCACGGACTGGCTCGCCGAGGACCTGCACAGCGACGACCCGGAGACCAGCCGGCGCGCCGGAGAGGCGTTCGCCGGGTTCATGCGGACCATCACGGACGCGGACGTGCACGAGGCGCTCACCAACACGGGAGTCGACGTCACCGAAGGCGACAACGAGTACTCGAACGCCTCGTTCACGCAGTTCAACGGCGAACTCGCCGACAGCCTCGCCGACGTCTTCGACGCGCACGTCCACAGCTTCGCCAACGGCGACGTCCTGGACGCCGACGACGAACCGGTGACCGGCGTCGGCGACTTCACCCCGGGCACGAACCACGTCCGTATGGGCGCCGGGGAACGCGCCCTGTTCATGCAGCTGCTGATGGGCGACGACCAAACCGCCGGACGCGTGGTCAACTCCGTCGACGTCTACCAGCAGATCGAGGCCGTCGCCTACCTGGAGAGCGGGAACGAGGCCACCGCCGCACGCGGCGCGGGTCAGCTCCAGGGCCTGTTGGAGCGGGCGCTGTACCTGGAGTCGCAGGACCGCAGCGCCGACCTCGACGAACAGATCGAGCGCAGGACGCAGATCTCGGAGTTCCTGGTCCGGGAGGCCGGCGATCTGACGAAGAAGGTCCCGGTCATCGGCACGGCGGTGTCCAAGGGGCTGGGACTGGCCAGGGAGAGCATCGTGAACGCCATCATCGACGGCGAGTACGAGATCTCCCCGCGCCTGCCCACCTACACGAGCGACGAGACGATCCGGCGCAACTTCGGCGCGCAGACACTGGACTACCTCGTCCGCAACGACCCCGAGGCGTTCAACGGCGGCACGGAACGCGCCGACCTGCGAACCCTGGTCGCCGGTGGCGCCCTGACCGTCGAACGCGACGGCGAGGTGCTGACCGCGTCCGACATCGCCAACGGCTTCGTCATCGACGATTCCGTCACGATGACCTTCGAGAAGGATCCGGATCGGTGGTCGGACAACGAGGACACCGGGCTCGCCGGCATGGACGATGCCATCAGCAACATCATGGACACCACGAGAAACACCGCCATCAGCGCGGATCCGCACACGGGGGAACCCGTCGAGCGCACCGGGCCCGGGCGGGAATGGGTGGAGGACTTCACCCGGGAGTTCGGCGACGGCTACGGCGAGACGCGCGACTACTTCGAGGGGCGTCTCGAAACGTTCGGCGCCTCCCCCGGCGAGTGACGGCGCGGGCGCCGTGCACCCGCGCCCCTCGTCGACAGTTGTGGCGGGCGGCCGTGATCCGCAATGAATATCACCACATTGGCCGAATCCGGCCGCCGAGTCGCGAAGGGTACGTGAGCATTGACCCACCGATGAGATCCTTACTATCGTCCGTCATCCCCCCTCCTCCCGTGTTCCGCCCCACGAGGAACACCGTGCCCGCGGAGGACGGGCACACCGCACAGATCCCCTCCCCCAAGGAAGGTTTCAGATGTCCCAGCACGCCGGTCTCGAAAACGTCAACGCACTCTCGACGGGCGGTGAAAACCTCGGCCTGGAGTCCGACGGCCTCCGCACCCAGATGAACCAGCTCATCCAGGACATGTCCAACGACGGCGACGCGCTGCAGGGCCAGGCCCTGCACGATTTCCGTGCGGCCCGCAACGCGCTCACCGAACGGTTCGACGAGCTCATGACCTGGTGCGGCCAGAACGGAATCACGTTGAACGAGGGCCAGCAGCAGTTCAACGTCACCGACGCCGATTCCGCGGCCGACATGTCGCAGGCCGGAAACGACCTCGGCGGCCTCGCCCGCCCCGTCAACGCGTAACTCCCCCACCTTCCCCGCAGAAAGGCGAACACTCATGGGTAACCAGTTCGACGTCTACGGCAATGTCGGCCAACTGGAGGGACTGGCCGAAGACCAGCAGGCGCACCTGGGCCGTTTCACCGCGATCATGAGCCAGATCAACGAGCAGTCCGAGAGCACCGTCAGCCAGTGGGAGGGTTCCGGCAGCCCGCAGTTCCAGGCCAAGGCCCAGGAGTTCGACGCCCAGTTCTCCGAGGTGAACGCCGCCTTCGCGAAGATGATCGCCGCGACCAGCGACACCGCCGACAAGTACGGCCGGCTGACCCGCTACCTGGACGGCCTGTTCTAGTAGGCTGATCGCCGATGTCCTCCCCCACACCGCCGCCACCGGCCCCAGCGGATCCGGACCCGCAGCTCCCCGAGGCGTTCCACTACACGCCCGACGAGGAGAAATACGTCCTCCAGGCGGACGCCCTGCGCCACCGCCAGCTGCGGTCGGCTCTGCTGTACGGGTCCAGCCGCTACTGGCGGCGCCGGCAACAGGTGTGGCCAGCGGTGATCGGCGGTCTCATCCTCACCGCCCTGATCTGCGGGGTCATCGCTCTCATCGGAGCGTTCGGCCGCCAGCAGGAGGTCAACGAGGAACGTGGGTTCGGCACTCTCCGGCAGCAGATGGTCCAGGAGCCCGCGTCCGAGGCTCCACCGCCGCCGGAAGGACCGTGACCCGCCGCGTCACCATCCCCCACGCCTGACCGCTGGGGCCTCCACCACGAACACCGCAAGGGGGTCGCTCACTCTTGTCCGGCTCCGAACACGCCGCATGGGCGCCCGGATACGAGCCGTCCACGGTGCTGCGCCAGGGGCGCCGTGCCAGGATCGTGCGTGCGACGCGTTCGACCAGCGGCGCCGACGTCGTGCTCAAGGTCCTGCCCGCCGCCCCGGGGCGCGCGGAGCTCGACCGGCTGCGCGACCTCAGCGGCGTGCCCGGTGTGGTGCCGCTGCTGGACGCGGGCACCACGGCCGAGGGTGAGCTGTTCGTGGTACTGCCGTTCTACGCGGACGGTTCCTTCGCCGACATGCTCGCGCGCAGGGGACCGGCTCCCATCCAGGAGGCGGCCGCGGTCGCCCGCAGCGCGGCGGCGGCCCTGGGCGCCATGCACGGTCGGGGTCTGGTGCACAACGATGTCAGTCCGGGCAATGTCCTGAGGGCGGGCCGTACCCCGGTTCTGACGGGCTTCGGCGCCGTTCACCCGATCGGCGCGGCCGTGCCCCCGCCGCCCCCCGGGTCGGAGTCGTTCCTGCACGCGTCCCCCGAGGCGCTGCGCGGCGAGCCGCGGACGCCCGCCTCGGACGTCTACCAGCTCGCGTCGACGATCTGGACGATGCTCGTCGGCCGCACCCCGTTCGCGTCCGAGGAGGGGTTCGACGCCCAGGCGTACGCGCGGCGGGTACTGACCGAGGACGCGCAGCCGGTCGGGCGCCAGGACATCTCCCGCAAGCTCCGCGGCGTGCTGACGCGTGCCCTGGCCAAGTCCCCTGACGAGCGCCACGAGAGCGCCGCGGAGTTCGCCGCCGCGTTCGAACAGGCACGCACGTCGCGGCCCGCGACGACCGTTTCCGGCGCGAGCGGCGCTCAGACGCCGCTGACCGGTGCGCCCTCCGGCCCGTACGCGGCGCCCAGCGGGCCGCAGCCGCCCCAGACCGCCGTGATGCCGGTCGCCGATCCACCGACGATCCCGCACACCGCGCCCAGCGGCGCACAGGCGCCGTACGCGCCCCGGGAACACCTGCCCGCCCCTCCGTACGCGGCCCCGCCGCACCCCGACACCGGGCCCCACGGCGCGCCCGCCGCCCCGCCGGCCCCGCCCAACGCCCCGCTGTGGCCGCGGCCCCAGCCCGACGGGCCCGCCCAGCCGTCCGCCGCGCGCCTGGAGGGCGCCCAGCGGCTGCGCGGGGAACCCCGCCCGGACCCCGGCGACGACCAGCACGGCAGTCGGCTGCCCGCCACCGACGCGGGCGGCACCGCCGAGATCATGATGGCCAAGCTGCGCGGCGAGGAGATCTCGCCCCTGCTCGCCTGGTCGCGCGTCGAGGGCTGGAGCGGCACGGCCGAGTCCGGTCGCCTGCCCGACGACGGTCCCGCCCCCCAGCGCGACGACGCCCCCGCGTGGGCGGACCCCGGCCCGGACCCGGCCCAGGTCCGCTGGCGCAAGAACCTCCACCTCGCCGCGACGGTGTGCGGGATCCTCCTGCTCACCTCCGTCTCCGGGGCGTTCGCGTCCGTCGGCCCCCGGAACACGGTCCTCTCGGCCGCCGGGCCCGAGGAGCCCGCCGCCGAACCGAGTGCGGGAGCCGACGCTCAGGCCAGCGGCGGCGACGACGCGGGAGAGACGGTCGAACCGACCGTCCCGGAGGCGATCGGCGCCCCGGCGAACGTGCTCCTGGAGGACTCCCTCGACGCCGTGCGGCTCAGCTGGACCGACAACAGCGGCGGCACCGCGCCCTTCTTCGTCGTGGGGGGCCGCCAGAACCACGAACCCGCGACCCTCGCCCGGACCGGGGCCGGAGTGACCTCCGCGCAGATCACCACCGCCGACACCTACGGCGAGTACTGCTTCACCGTGGTCGCCGTCGACGGTTCCGCCTCCGCCGCCGAGGAGGTGTGCACGCGTCGCTCGGCCGCGCGCGCCGAGGCCGCCGCCGCCGAGGAGGAGGCCGCGGAGGAGGAGCGGGAGCAGGACGCCGAGCCCTCGGAGGAGCCGAGCCCGGACCCCGCCGAGGAGTGACCCGCGCCAGGCCGCCGGTGTGACCCGCGCCGTGTCGCTTCCGCGCCGTCTCCGATAGCGTTTGCGCGGCCGTGTCGCGGTTTCGCACGAGGAGCGCGGATTGTCCGGGGTCATCGTAGGGTTCGGTGTCATCACCAGCGTCGTCGTCATCGGGTACATGCTGGGACGGATCCCCATCCTCGGCCCCGGCGCCAAGGACGTCCTGACCCGACTCGCCTTCTACGTGGCCAGCCCCGCGCTGATGTTCACGATCCTCGCCCGCGCCGACCTCTCCTCCCTGGTGTCCACCCCCGTCCTGGCCAGCGTGGCCAGCGTCCTGGTGGTCGCGCTGGCGTTCGTCGTCGTGGCGTCCGTCCGGCGGTGGGGCCTGGGCCGCGGCACGATCGGCGCCCTGGCCGCCTCCTACGTGAACGCGGGGAACCTGGGCATCCCCATCTCCGCGTACGTGTTGGGCGACGCCTCCCTGGTCGCCCCCATCCTCCTCATGCAACTCCTCGTGATGGCGCCCGTGGGACTCACCGTCCTCGACCTGTCCGCCGGGGACGTGCGCGGGGTGGTGCCGATCCTGCGCCGGGCGCTGGGCACTCCGGTGCGCAGCCCGATCGTCATCGCGTCCCTCGCGGGTGTCCTGGTGTCCGCGTCGGGGTGGACCCCGCCCGCCCCGCTCATGGAACCGTTCGACCTCGTGGGCGGGATGGCGGTCCCCGCCATGCTGCTGGCGTTCGGGATCTCCCTGAACGGCAGCGCCTTCCCCGGGCGCGGCCCCGAGCGCGGCCCCGTGCTGGCGGCGGTGGCGCTCAAGTCGGTCGGGCAGCCGCTCGTCGCGTGGGCGGTGGGCGCGTTCGCGTTCGGCCTGGACGGCGGTGCGCTGTTCGCGGTCGTCGTGCTCGCCGCCCTGCCGACCGCGCAGAACATCTTCACCTACGCCGTCCAGTACGACACGGGAGAGGCGATGGCGCGCGAGGCCGTGCTGCTGAGCACCTTCCTCACCATCCCGGTCCTGTTCACGCTGACGTTCCTGCTCGGCTGAACGGACGCCGCGGGCGGGTCCGCCCGGTCGGGCCCGGGGGAGCCGAAAGGGACCGCGCGTCATGTGTCGGTCAACGCCCGCCCGGGAATACCCCAAGGGCGGGGTCCGTCCCTCTCCCCCTTGGGGGGCGGACCCCCTCGGCGTTCCCGGACCCCGCCCGCGGTCGGTACGCGGCTACTCGTACCTGAGCGAGGCGATCGGGTCCTGGCGGGCCGCGCGCAGAGCGGGAACGGTCCCGGCCAGGAAGGCGATCCCCATGATCGCGGCCACGATCACGGAGATCGTGACGGGGTCGAACGCCATCAGCGTCAGCCCCGGAAGGTCCGCGAGCAGTCCCTCGCCGAGCACGCCGTTGAGGACCGTGCCCAGGAGCGTCGCGGCACCGGCCCCGATCGCGCTTCCGAGGAACCCGATGAACGCGGCCTCCAGGCTGAACAGGCCGAAGATCCGGCCGCCGCCCATGCCCACGGCCTTCATCAGGCCGATCTCCCGGGTCCGCTCCTGGACCGACATCAGCAGGGTGTTGACGATGCCGAAGCCGGAGGCGAGCAGGGCGATGACGGAGAAGGCGCCCAGGACCAGTGTGAGGCCCGTGATGACGGTCTGGAAGGAGCCGATCTGGTCCGCCACGGTCGTCGCGCTGTACCCGGCGTCCGCCAACCGGTCCCTGAGGGCGTCGGCGGCCCCCTCCTCGCCCTCGGGGTCGAACCGCACCGACGCGGAGGTGTAGCTCCCCGCTTCGGCCTCGCCCAGGCCGAGGGTCCGCAGGTCGTACAGGGCCAGGACCAGAGCGTCGTTGGCGGTCGCCGTGTCGCCGCCGATCAGACCCGCCTCGGCCACGCCGACGACGGTCGCCTCCAGTTCGTCCTGGTTCCCCTCCGGGTCGGTCACGGCGAAGGAGACGGTCTCGCCCACGATGTCCCCGGGGGAGGAGAAGCCGAACGCCTCCACGTGCGCGACGGGGAGCACGACCTGGAGGTCGTCGCTGTTCCAGTCGGGCTCGTCCCCCGCCGCCAGCTGGACCCGCATGCCGGAGGCGGTCCCGTCGACGGAGATCTCGTACCTGTCCCCGCCGTACTCCACGTAGTCCGCGGACACACCGAGCACCGGCTCCACCGAGAGCACGCCGTCGACGCCGCGGAGCTCGTCGAGGTCGTCGGAGTCGAGCAGTTCGACGGTCTGGGTCTGGCCGGGGGGACCGTCCTGCTCCCCGGCGGGATTCTCGGCGGTCCGCTGGTCCGGGTCGTACTCGCGGGGACCCTCGCCGCCGTCCTCGACGAGCCTGCTCACGGTCATCACGTCGTCCGCGCCGATGGCGGACACGGTGTCGTCGATGTAGGAGCTGACCCCCGATCCGATGGACGTGGTCAGGGTCAGCGTGAACGCGCCGATGACGATGGCCACGACGGTGAGCGCGGTCCGGGTCTTGTTGCGGAAGCTGTTGCCGACGGCGGACGACACCAGGTCCAGGGCCCTCACGCGGCCACCTCCGCGCCTTGGGCGACGAGCCCGTCCCGGATGTGGACCCGGCGGTCGAGCCGGTCGGCGAGGTCGTCGTCGTGCGTGACCACGATCAGGGTGATCCCCCTGTCCCGGTTCAGGTCCAGGAGGATGTTCTCGACCGTCTCCCCGGTGGCGCTGTCCAGGTTGCCGGTGGGCTCGTCGGCGAAGATGACCCCCGGCTCGTTGACCAGGGCGCGGGCGATGGCCGCCCGCTGCTTCTGGCCCCCGGACAGGTTCGTCGCCCGGTTCCCCGCCTTGTCCGCGAGCTCCAGCTGTTCGAGCGCCGCCATGCCCCGGCGCCTGCGCTCGGCGGGGCGGATCCCGGCGATGCGCAACGGCAGGGTGACGTTGTCGAGGACCGTCGCGTTCGGGGTGAGGAAGAACTGCTGGAAGACGAATCCGAACGTCTCGTTGCGCAGCCGGTTGAGCTTCCCGGCCGAGAGGCGGGAGGCGCTGTGGCCGCTCAGCTCGACGTCGCCCGACGTGGGCCGGTCCAGGAGGGCGAGCAGGTGCATGAGCGTGGACTTGCCGGAACCGCTCTTGCCCACGACGGCCAGGGACTCGCCCTCGCGGACGTCCAGTGAGACGCCCTTGAGGGCGTCGAACCTCGTCGCCCCCTGGCCGTAGGAACGGGTGACGTTCCTGGCCGAGAGGATGGGAACGGACATGCCGGTACTCCCCTTTCACGGTGTGCTGTGGGACGGCTCCGATCCTCCACCGGGGCGCCGCCCGCCCGCGTCAACCCGGCGCGGCATCCTGCGTGTACCGCGCGGGGGTGAGCCGGCCGCGGCCCGCTCCCGCTCCGCCGCCGGGCGTACCGCGTCCGCGGTACGCCGGATACCGCGTCCGCGTCATGGCTCCCACCTGTCCTGAGGTGGGAGAATGACCGCCACCGACGGCAATCGGAAGAGGAGGGCGGATGCACGTCCCGGAGCCGCTCGCCGGTCGGCGCTGGCCTCGCTGGGTCGGCTACCTGCTGAGCGCGGCGGGCTCGGCGATGATCCTGGCCGTGGCGCTCATGCCGCCGCCCTTCGACATGGGGGCGGACGCGGGGTCGGCCAGGGTGGCGACCTCCGCTGTCGCGGTCGTCCTGCCCCTCTTCCGGTCGGACTTTCCCCGCGCCACGGCCGCCGCGGCGAGCGCCCTGTTGGCGGTCGCCTCGCTCCTGGGCGACGCCCCGTTCGCGGTGGAACTGTGCCTGCTCATCGCGCTGTACACGGCGGCCCGCCGCACCGACCGCCGCACCACCCTCGTCTACGGCGGCGCGGCGCTGGCGGCGGTGCTGCTGTCGGCCCTGGCCCAACCCCTCGAAGCGGTGAGCCGCATGGCCGGGCTGGTGGGCTTCGCCGCAGCGCTCGGGGACGCGGGACGCTCACGCCAGGCGTACATCCAGGCCGTCACCGAACGGGCGCGCCGGGCGGAGGAGACCCGTGAGAGCGAGGCCCGGCGCCGGGTCGCCGAGGAGCGCCTGCGCATCTCCCGCGACCTGCACGACGCGCTGGCCCACCAGATCGCGGTCGTGAACCTCCACTCCGGCGTCGCCTCACGCGCCCTGCCCGACCGGCCGGAGGACGCCGAACGCGCCCTGGCCACCATCCGCGAGGCCGCACGGACCGTCCTGTCCGAGATGAGCGCCCTGATCTCCGTGCTCCGCACCACCGATCCGGCGGATCCGGAGCCGGCGCCGGTCGCCGAACCGGTGCCGACCCTGGCCGACCTCGACCGGCTGGTGAGGCGGTTCACCGAGAGCGGTCTGCGGGTGGACCTGCGGTTCGGCGGCGAGTCGGCCGCGGTGCCGGAGCCGGTCGGCATCGTGGCCTACCGCGTGGTCCAGGAGGCGCTGACCAACGCCCACAAGCACGGAGCCGACCACGTCGTCATGCTCAGCGTCGAGTACGGGGACGACCGGTTGGAGATCACGGCGACGAACCCGGTGGAACCGGAATCCCTGGACGTGGGGGGCACCGCGGGCGGGCACGGGCTGGTGGGGGCGCGCGAGCGCGTCGCCTCGGTCGGGGGAAGCCTGGACGCGGCGATCGTTCCCGGGCCCGTGTTCCGCCTGCGTGCCGTGCTGCCGCTGCGGAGGGGGTCCCGGTGATCTCGGTGCTGCTCGCCGACGACCAGGCGCTCATCCGCGGGGCGGTGGCCGACCTGGTGTCCCGCGAGCCGGGTCTGGAGGTCGTGGGCCAGGCCGCCGACGGCGGGGCGGCGGTGGACCTGGCTCGCGCGCTGCGTCCGGACGTCGTCCTCATGGACATCCGCATGCCGGTGACGGACGGAATCCAGGCGACCCGGCTGATCTGCGCGGACCCCTCCCTGCCCGGGACACGGATCGTCATCCTCACCACGTTCGAGGAGGACGAGTACGTGCTCCAGGCGCTCCGCGCCGGGGCGAGCGGGTTCATCGGCAAGGGAGCCGAGCCCGACGACCTGATGGACGCGATCCGAACCGTGCACGTGGGGGAGGCCCTTCTGTCGCCGAAGGCGACCAGGGCGCTGGTCGACCGGTACGTCTCGGTCGCGGAGGCGCCGCGGACCGCCCGCCCCGACACCGTTCCGGCGCGGCTGTCCGATCTGACCGAGCGGGAGCGGGAGATCCTGGTGCTCGTCGCCCGGGGGAGGACGAACACCGAGATCGCACAGGACCTGGTGATCTCCCCGCACACGGTGAAGACCCACGTCAACCGGGTGATGGCCAAGCTGCTCGTGCACGACCGCGCGCAGCTCGTCATCATCGCCTACGAGACGGGTGTCATCGCTCCCGGACAGCGGTGACGGGGCGCTCCGGGCGGCCACCCCCCGGGCGCGGACACGCGCGCGTCCACTACGCTTCCACCACCCACGTGTTCGTTGAGTGGACATTTGTTCATGAAACGATCCGATGTCCTTCGACACGCTTCGCCCCTCGGTGAGGAGTCCCTCCATGACCGCAGTCACATCCCGTGGACCCGACGAGTCCCCCGCACCCGAGACCCGTACCGCTTCCGGCGCGGTACGCGGCCGCCGCGAGGGCGGCCTGGCCGTCTTCCGCGGCATCCCGTTCGCCGAGCCGCCGGTGGGCGGGGCGCGGTTCGCCGCACCGCGGCCCGCGCGCGCCTGGGACGGGGTGCGCGAGGCGTTCTCGTTCGGGCCTCCGCCGCCGCAGGAGGAGGTCATGCCCGGAGCGGCCCCGGTGACGGGCGACGACTGGCTGACGGTCAACGTCTGGACACCCGACCCGGACCCGGCGGCCCGGCGCCCGGTGATGGTGTGGATCTACGGGGGCGCCTACAAGTTCGGCTCCTCCGACGACCCCGGCTACGACGCGAGCCGGATCGCCAGCGACGGCGACCTGGTCGTGGTCACCTTCAACCACCGCGTCGGCATCGAGGGGTTCGCCCAGATCGAGGGGGCGCCCGCGAACCGGGGTCTGCTCGACCAGGTCGCCGCGCTGGAGTGGGTGCGCGACAACATCGCGGCGTTCGGCGGCGACCCGGGCCGGGTCACGGTCTTCGGCGAGTCGGCGGGGGCCGGGGGCATCGCCGCGCTGCTGGCCATGCCGCGCGCCACGGGGCTGTTCGGCCGGGCCATCGCGCAGAGTGTGCCGGGCACGTTCTTCTCCCCGGAACTGGCCGCGGACATCGCGACCGCCATCGCCGGGGAGTTGGGGCTGCGCCCGACCGCGGCCGACCTGTCCGGCGTCGATCCGCGCGCGCTGCCCGCCGCGGGGGCCGCGGTCAGCGCCCGGATGCGCGGCTATGAGGACCGCTGGGGAGCGGTCGCGCTCACGCCCACCCCCTTCTCACCCGTCGTCGACGGCGACGTCCTGCCCGTCACACCGTGGCGGGCCCTGGCCGACGGCGCCGGACGCGACGTGGACCTGGTCGTCGGCCACACCCGGGACGAGTACCGGCTGTTCACCGCCATGGCCGGGCAGCTCGGCCAGATCACCCCCGAGGAGGCCGCGAAGGCCCTGCGCGCGTTCGGACCGGGCGCGGACGGCGAGCGCGCCTACCGCGACGCCTTCCCGGACGCCTCGGCGGAGCGGCTGCACGAGCTCGTCCAGTCCGACTGGCTGTTCCGCATGCCCTCGCTGCGTCTGGCGGAGGCCCAGGTCGCCGGAGGCGGGCGCGCGCACGTGTACGAGCTCACCTGGAGCGCCCCCGGGAGCGGCGGCGTCCTGGGCGCCTCCCACGGACTGGACGTGCCGCTGGTGTTCGGCGCCTACGACGCCACGCTCGGCCAGCTGCTGATCGGCCCGGAGCCCTCCGCCGAGGCCGAGGCGTTGTCGGCGCGCGTCCGTACGGCCTGGACCGGCTTCGCCGCCACCGGCGACCCCGGCTGGCCCGACTACGCCGCCGACCAACGCCTGACCTGGGTCGTCGACGCGGAGCCGAAGGTCTCCGCCTACCCGGAGGAGTCCTCCCGCCTCCTGTGGCGGGAGCACACCTTCCCGGCTCTGCCGCTGCTCGGCGGGTAACCGCACCGCTCCGGCGCGGGCGGGCGGACCCGGACGGGCGGCGCTCAGGTCCCGAGCGCGTCCGCCAGCCCGGCGGCGGCGGGATGCCCCTCCAGGTCCGCCGCCACGCGGAGCAGCCTGGTCCGGGTGTTCGCGCGCAGGCACCCGTCGGGGACGGCCTCCAGGACGCTCATGCCCAGGGCGGTCGCGCTGGGGGCGTCCCGCCTGGCCGCGTACGTCCGCGCGAGGATCGCGGTCGCCGCCGCCCACCCCGGCGAGCCCGCCCGCTTCAGACCGATCGACGTCCGCGCGTGCCGCTCGGCCTCCGCCGGGTCGTGACCGGCCAGTGCCTCGGCCAGGTGCTGGTGGAACTCGGCGCGGTCGAACCCGAACCGGCCCGGCTCCTCGCGGTCGGCGGCGTCCATGCGGCGGCGGGCCGCCGTGACGGCGTCGTCGAGCCGTTCCCGGTCGCCGAGGGCCGCGAGCGGGCGCAGACGGCACCAGGCGGCGATCTGGGCGCGGCGCAACGCGTCGTCCGCGAACTCCTCCGCCTGGTCCGCGAGCTCCAGCGCCTCGACGTGCCGGTCCTGGGCCATGACCACCATCGACTGCGCTCCCAGCGCCCAACCCGCGAGCCGGTGCTCGCCGAGGTCCTCCCCGACCCTGGCCGCGGTGCCGAAGTGGATGAGCGAGGCGGAGACGTCGCCGGTGTGGTGGGCGAGGCTGCCCAGGAGGCCGGACAGCCACCCGACCACCCGGCGCACGTCCGTCGAGACGGCGCTGCCGTCGATGAGCGCCGAACGGCAGCGGGCGACCTCGGCGGCGAGCACGCGCGGCGGATAGTCGCTGTAGTGGGAGGAGTAGAACTCCACGGCGCGCTCGGCGAGGTCGAGCACGCCGGTGCCGGGTCCGTGGAGGGCGATGCTGTCAGCGACCGCGGTGAGGTCGGGGTGGGCATCGGGCTGCATGGGGCCCTCCTGTCGCGGGTGCGGTGTGAGGCGACCGTACCAACCGGAGGGGCTCCCGGGCAGAGTGATGCCCAGACGCGTCGGAGGAACTCCGTACGCCGCGGCCGGCGCGGGCCGGAGGCACACGACCTCCGACCCGCGCTCGGAGCCCGGGCTCCGACACGAATCCCGACTACCCCCAGGCGAGGGCGGTCAGCTCGGGGTCCTCCAGCGCGGTGCCGACGTCCCGCAGCACCTTGGAGCCGAGCTCGCCGTCGACCAGCCGGTGGTCGAAGGACAGCGACAGCGTCGTCACCTTGCGGACCGCCAGCTCTCCCCCGTGCACCCACGGCATGTCGCGGATCTGCCCGAAGGCCAGGATCGCGGCCTCCCCCGGGTTGATGATCGGGGTGCCCGCGTCCACGCCGAACACGCCGACGTTGGTGATGGTGACCGTGCCCTGCGACATGTCCGCCGGGCTCGTCTTGCCCGCCCGCGCGGTGTCGGTCAGCCCCTTCAGGGCCGCGGCCAGCTCGGGCAGGGCCTTGGCGTCGGCGTCCTTGATGTTGGGCACCACCAGCCCCCGGTCGGTGGCGGCGGCGATCCCCAGGTTCACGTAGTCCTTGACCACGATCTCCTGGTTCTCCTCGTCCCAGGACGCGTTGATCTCCGGGTTCCGGCGGATCGCCATGAGCAGCGCCTTGGCGACCAGCAGCAGCGGCGAGACGCGCACGTCGGCGAAGTCGGGGCGCTCCCGCAGCCGCGCGATCGCCTCCATCGTCCGCGTGACGTCCACCTGGAGGAACTCGGTGACGTGCGGCGCCGTGAACGCGCTGCCGACCATCGCCGCGGCGGTGTGCTTGCGCACCCCCTTGACCGGGATCCGCCGCTCACGGGCGGCCCGGTCGGTCGTGACGGCCGGAGCCGCCACCGCCGGAGCGGCGGGTGCCTCGGCGGGCTCCGCCGCGGCCCGCACGTCCTCGCGGGTCACGATCCCCCCGGGACCGGTCGGCGTCAGCGACGCCAGGTCCACCCCGAGGTCGCGGGCGAGTTTGCGCACCGGCGGTTTGGCCAGCGGACGCCCACCGGCGGGTTCCGCCGGGGGCGCGGGAGCGGCCGGAGCCGCCGCGACGGGCCTCGGCGCGGGCGGCGACACCGGGGCCGACGGGGTCGGGCGACGGCGGGCGCGGCGCTGGGTGGCGGCGGCCTTCTCGCCGTAGCCCACCAGCGGCTTCTCCCGCTCCTCGGTCTCCTCGCCCGCGACCGGCGTCCCGGCCGGGCCCCCGCTGCCGTCGTCGACGGTGATGATCACCGTGCCGACGTCGACCGTCTGTCCCTCCTCGACCAGCAGCTCCCGGACGGTGCCCGCGAACGGGCTGGGCAGCTCGACCACGGCCTTGGCCGTCTCGATCTCGCAGATGTTCTGGTTGACGGTGATCTCGTCACCGGGTTTGACGTACCAGGTGAGCAGTTCGGCCTCGACCAGGCCCTCACCGACGTCGGGCAGCTTGAACGACTGCACGCCGCCGCTGGCGGGTGCGTTCCTCTGAATCCCCATGTCTCCAGTTCCCCTAGAACGCGAACGCCCGGTCCACACCGTCCAGAACCCGGTCAAGGTCCGGAAGATAGTGCTCCTCCAGCCTGGACTGAGGGTAGGGAGTGTCGAAGGCGGCAACACGGATCACCGGCGATTCCAGGTGGTAGAAGCACTCCTCGGTGACCCTCGCGGCGATCTCCGCGCCGGGGCCGCCGCTGAGCGGGGCCTCGTGCGCCACGACCAGGCGACCGGTGCGCCTCACCGAGTCCACGATGGTCGGGTAGTCCACGGGGGACAGCGACCGCACGTCGACGACCTCGATCGAGTGGTCGGCGTCGGCCTCGGCCGCCTGGAGGGCGGTCTTGACCATCGGCCCGTAGGCCAGCAGCGTCACGTCCGTGCCGTGGCGGGCGATCCGGGCGGCCCCCAGCGGCGTCGCCTCCTCGATCGGCGCCGCGGTGTCGACCTCGGCCTTCTCGTAGTAGCGCCGCTTGGGCTCCAGGAAGATCACCGGGTCGTCGGAGCGGACGGCCTGCTGGATCATCCAGTAGGCGTCCTCGGGGTTGGCGACCGTCACCACCCGCAGGCCGGCCGTGTGGGTGAAGTAGGCCTCGGGGGACTCGCTGTGGTGCTCCACCGCGCCGATGCCGCCGCCGTAGGGGATGCGCATGACGACGGGGACGCTGAGCTTGCCGGCGGACCGGCGCCGCATCTTGGCGAGCTGGGTGAAGGTCTGGTTGGCGGCCGGGAAGAAGAAGCCGTCGAACTGGATCTCCACCACCGGCCGGTACCCGCGCAGGGCCATGCCGATGGCGGTGCCGACGATGCCGGACTCGGCCAGCGGGGTGTCGATCACCCGGTCGGCGCCGAAGTCCTTGTACAGCCCGTCGGTGACCCGGAAGACACCGCCGAGGCGTCCGACGTCCTCGCCCATGACCAGGACCTTGGGGTCGTGCTCCATGGCGGCGCGCAGGCCGGCGTTGATCGCCTTGCCGATCGTGAGGTTGGTTCCCATGGCCTAGCGGCCCCCTTCCGCGCCGGCGCCCTCGAAGGACGCGAGGTAGTCGGCGAACTCGGACCGCTGCTGGTCGATGTGGACGTTCGGTTCGGCGTAGACCTCGTGGAAGATGTCCAGCGGCTGGGGGTCGGGCAGCGCCCGGCACTCCGCGCGCACCCGCTCGCCGATGGCGTCCGCCTCCTCCTCGACCGAGGCGAAGAACGCGTCGTCGGCCAGCCCGCCGCGCTCCAGGTAGCGGCGCAGGCGAAGGATCGGGTCCTTGGCCTTCCACTCGTCCAGCTCGGCGGTGGAGCGGTACCGGGTGGGGTCGTCGTTGGTGGTGTGGGCGCCCATCCGGTAGGTGAACGCCTCCACGAGCGTGGGCCCGTTGCCCTCGCGCGCGTTGGCCAGGGCGGCGCGGGTGACCGCGAGGCAGGCGAGCACGTCGTTGCCGTCCACGCGCACGCCCGGGAAGCCGAACCCGGCGGCGCGGCGGAAGATGGGCACGCGGGCCTGCCGCTCCAGGGGCTCGGAGATGGCCCACTGGTTGTTCTGGCAGAAGAAGACCACGGGCGCGTTGTTCACCGACGCGAAGTTGAACGCCTCGTTGGTGTCGCCCTGGCTGGTGGCGCCGTCGCCGAAGTAGGCGATGACCGCGGTGCCGTCCTCCCCGACCGCGCCGTCGCGCTGAACGCCCATGGCGTAGCCGGTGGCGTGCAGGGCCTGGCTGCCGATGACGATCGTGTACAGGTGGAAGCCGTGCTCGTGGGGGTCCCAGCCGCCGTTGGTGACGCCGCGGAACATGCCCAGCAGTTCCTTGGGCTCGATGCCCCGGCACCAGGCGACGCCGTGCTCGCGGTACGAGGGGAAGGCCATGTCCGTGTCGCGGAGGGCCCGGCCGGACCCGATCTGCGCGGCCTCCTGGCCCAGCAGGGAGGCCCACAGGCCCAGCTCACCCTGCCGTTGGAGGGACACGGCCTCGCTGTCGACCCTGCGGACGAGCACCAGGTCCCGGTACAGGTCGCGGATCTCGTCGGCGCCGATGTCCAGGGGGTAGTCGGGGTGCGCGGTGAACTCCCCTTCGGGTGTCAGGAGCTGGACAAGCTCCGGTTCTGCGTGTGCGGTGGTGTCCGACACGTCGCTCCTCGGGTTCTCGGGGCCGGGTTCGCGTGGGTGAACGCTGATCGGCCGAATCAAGGTCCGCTCACCCGGGGTGGTGGGCGCAGCGGACAGCCCTCATCACATCGTGACAGAACTCACTATGTGGAGCGCAAGACCTCAGCGTCACCTTTTAACCTGTCCGCCCCATCATCCTGAACCAGCGCGCATACGCAACTACCAGGGCTTCCTAGCAATTACAAGGACTTCCAACAACTTTGTGGACCCCGGTCGGACACATACCGGAAACGCCCGGGCGGCCTCGGGTTCGAGGCCGCCCGGGCGTGACGCGCCATGGTGCGGCGACTACGGAGAGAGACGAGCGGAGCTCGCGGAACGCGGGGGCGGGGGCGCGTGGGCGCGGTGCGGCCCCGCGGAGCGGAAGGGCTCAGGCGGGGACGCGCATGCCGCGCTCGCGGCCGTAGTCGGCGAGCATCTCGCGGAGCTGGCGGCGGGCCCGGTGCAGCCGGGACATCACCGTGCCGAGCGGGGTCCCCATGCGGGCGGCGACCTCCTTGTAGGCGTAGCCCTCGATGTCCACGAGGTAGATGACCTCCTGGAACTCCTCCGGCAGCCGCGCGAGGGCGAGCTTGATGTCGGAGTCGGGCAGGTGGTCGAGCACCTCGGTCTCGGCGGAGCGCATGCCGGACGACGTGTGCGCCTCGGCCGCGGCGAGCTGCCAGTCCTTGATCTCGTCGGTGGTCTCCTGGCGCGGCTCGCGCTGCTTCTTGCGATAGGAGTTGATGAAGGTGTTGGTCAGGATCCGGTAGAGCCAGGCCCTCAGATTGGTACCCGCTCGGAACTGGTGAAAATTGGCGAAGGCCTTGGCGAATGTCTCCTGGACGAGGTCCTCCGCGTCGGCCGGGTTGCGGGTCATCCGCAGGGCCGTGGGGTAGAGCTGGTCGGCGAACGGTGTCACCGCGGTGGCGAAGTCCAGGGTCTGCTCTTCGGCGCGGTTCCCACCGGTCGTGGAGGTCTGGTCCGCTGCGATAGTCGTCAAGATTCCCCCCTCAGGACGACCGGACGATCACTTCCACACTGGTAGACGCCACCACACGCTTCCAATGATGACATCAATCGGGGTGATACGAGTCACGAAGGCACCGAAAGCGTCTCCAGTACGGGTAAGCATGCGGTAAAGGACCAGCGTGGCGGCTGGCCAGGACACGGTCGCGGGCCCGCGTGCCATACGCTGGCGTCGCCCGCTCCGAGTGGCTCGGAGAGGCGCCCGCCCACCCCGCGGCGGGCGAGTGCGGCACACCCACATTTCTTCTGGAGGACGCTGTGGCCCGCGTCGTTGTTGACGTCATGCTCAAGCCCGAGATCCTGGACCCCCAGGGTCAGGCCATCGCCGGGGCCTGCTCCCGGCTGGGCTTCGAGGGGGTCGCGCAGGTCCGGCAGGGCAAGCGCTTCGAGGTCGAGGTGGAGGGCGAGGTGGACGACGCCAAGCTCGCCGACGTCCGCCGCCTGGCCGAGACCCTGCTCGCCAACACCGTCATCGAGGACTTCGAGGTCCGCGTCTCCTGACCCGACCGGAGAACGGACGCGCCAGGTGTGTCCGGAATTGGCCAGCCGTGCCCCGTATCGGGCGCGGCTGTTCGTTTTGCGGCAACCGGGCTCGGGAACGTTCCTTAACGTGCCGGTCCGGTAACCGATCACGGAGCACGAGAGGTGTACGCATGGACGCCGTTTTCTCGATATCGCTCCCCCGACAGGCGTACACGGTGTCCGTCGTCCGCGATGTCCTCAGCACCCTCCTCCGGCGGGCGGGACTGTGCCGGGACTGCACCGACGACGTCGTCCTCGCCACCTCCGAAGCCTGCGCCAACGCCATCGAGCACGCCGGATCCGCCCACGACTACCGGGTCGAGGCCGATCTCGACGCCGACCTCTGCGAGCTGAGGATCTCCCACAACGGCGGGGTGCCGGCCAGCGCGGCACTGCCCCGCAGATTCTCCCAGGGCCACGTGCCCCTGCCCCGGCTCTCCGCCGAATCCGGCAGGGGCATCTTCCTGATGCGCTGCCTCATGGACGAGGTCGCCTTCCGGGCCACCCCCAGGTCCACGGTCCTGCTGCGCAAACACCTCGCCTCCTGCGACCGGCACGGCGGCCCCGGGGGCGCGCCCGCCCCCAAGCACGACTTCGCGCGGCTCTGAGGCGTCCTCCGCCCCGGCCCCGGGGGATCCGCCGGGGCGCCCGCGCACGGTGTGGCGCACACCACCGCGTCTGTCGGGTCGCACACTCCGACCGCGCCCGCGACCGCCGCGACTGGGAGGATCACACAGGCCACGGGCCCGGAACCGGGGTGAGCGTCGTACCCGAGCACAGGCGAGCGGGTACGCTGCGAGGTGCGGACACGCCGTCCCCGCGACGGTCCGGCGTCCGCGGACTCCTCGCCCAACCACCCGTTCCTCCCGCACGCGCGGGACGCGGACACACAATGACCCGGAGTGTGCTCATGGCAGCCCGTGTGGGCGTCGTCACCTTCCCCGGCTCCCTCGACGACAAGGACGCCGCCCGCGCCGTCGCGCTGGCGGGCGCCGAGCCCGTCGCGCTCTGGCACGCCGACGCCGATCTCAAGGGCGTGGACGCCGTCGTCCTCCCCGGCGGCTTCTCCTACGGCGACTACCTGCGCTGCGGCGCCATCGCCCGGTTCGCCCCGCTGATGTCCGAGCTCGTTCCGGCCGCCCGCTCGGGCGCGCTGCCGGTGCTCGGCATCTGCAACGGCTTCCAGATCCTGTGCGAGAGCCACCTCCTGCCCGGCGCTCTCACCCGCAACTCCTCGCTCCGCTTCGTCAACCGCGACCAGGTGCTGCGCGTGGAGTCCGCCGACACGGCCTGGACCGGCGACTACGCCGAGGGCCAGGAGATCCTGGTGGTCCTCAAGAGCGGTGAGGGCAGCTACGTCGCCGACGAGGAGACCCTGGACGAGCTGGAGGCGACCGGGCGGGTCGTGGTCCGCTACGCGGGCGGCAGCCCCAACGGATCGCGCCGCGACATCGCCGGGATCACCAACGAGCACGGGAACGTCGTCGGCCTCATGCCGCACCCCGAGCACGCCGTCGAGGCGCTGACCGGGCCCTCCACCGACGGGCTGGGTTTCTTCACCTCGGTCCTCAGCCACCTGGCGGCCGGATCCCCGGTCCACGCCTGACCCGACCGACCCGCACACGGACAGGGGGACGATCCTCGCGATGATGGAGCTCCTGCGTTCCCGCCGATTCAAGATCGCGCTGGCCTCGGCGGTCGTCGTCGGCCTGGTCGTCTCCGGGGCGCTCGGCCTCTTCCAGGCCCTGCGCGCCCCCGTGGCCCCGGCGCCGGGCGCGACCCCCGACGCGGGGGCCGCCCCGACCCAGGAGCGGTTGGAGGCGCCGGACGTCGACGTGCTGGGCGATCCCCCGGAGGGGCTGTCCTACCTCTCCGAGGACGCGGACGTGCGCTGCTCCGCCGCCGAGTGCGTACGCCTCGTGCGGGTCGTCGCCGCCGAGGGCGAGGAGACCCCCGGCTCCGAGGAGGCGATCGCGTCGGTCTACGACCACCTCCTGGGCGCCGACTGGGGTCAGCTGCTCCCCGAGGGCGCGGAGTCCCCGGACGACGTGCCCCTGGGCGAGACGATCCTCACCGACGGGGACGTCCTGGTCGCCGACTCCTCCGAGCACGACGCGGAGGACGCGACCGCGCTGCTCATGCTCGGCAACGCCAACCCTCCCGCCTCGTGACGACCTTCCGCGCCGCTCGGCGGACGCCGCGGCCCGGCTCACAACCGCACATCCCGAACGGAACCACGCATGTCTGAAGTACCTGGTCTCGACACCGTCGCCGTGGCGATCGACACCCCGGACACCGCCCAGCCCTACGCCGAGCTGGGCATGGCCAAGGACGAGTACGAGCGGGTCCGCGAGATCCTGGGCCGCCGCCCCACCTCCTCCGAGCTGGCGATCTACTCGGTGATGTGGAGCGAGCACTGCTCCTACAAGTCCTCCAAGGTGCACCTGCGCCAGTTCGGCGAGAAGGCCCCCGAGAGCGACGCGCTGCTGGTCGGCATGGGTGAGAACGCGGGCGTGGTCGACGTCGGCGACGGTCGCGCGGTCACGTTCAAGATCGAGTCGCACAACCACCCCTCCTACGTGGAGCCGCACCAGGGCGCGGCCACCGGCGTCGGCGGCATCGTCCGCGACATCCTCACCATGGGCGCCCGGCCCGTCGCGGTGATGGACGCGCTGCGGTTCGGCCCCGCCGACGCGGAGGACACCAAGCGCGTCCTGCCCGGCGTGGTGTCCGGCATCTCCTTCTACGGCAACTGCCTGGGCCTGCCCAACATCGGCGGTGAGATCGGCTTCGGCGCGGGCTACCTCGGCAACCCGCTGGTCAACGCGCTGTGCGTGGGTGTGCTGCGGCACGAGGACATCAAGCTCGCCCAGGCCCCCGGCCCGGGCAACAAGGTGGTCCTGTTCGGCTCCACCACCGGCCCCGACGGGATCGGCGGCGCGTCCGTGCTGGCCAGCGCCACCTTCGACGACGAGTCGCACGCCAAGCGTCCGAGCGTGCAGGTCGGCGACCCCTTCATGGAGAAGCTGCTCATCGAGTGCAGCCTGGAGCTGTACGCCCGCGACCTGGTCGTGGGCATCCAGGACCTCGGCGCCGCGGGCGTGTCCTGCGCGACCACGGAGCTGGCCGCGGGCGGCACCGGCGGCATGGACATCCAGCTCGACCGCGTCCCGCTGCGCGACCCCCGGCTCACCCCCGAGGAGATCCTCATGAGTGAGTCCCAGGAGCGCATGATGGCGGTGGTCGAGCCCGCCAAGATGGACGAGTTCCTCGCCATCTGCGAGAAGTGGCAGATCCTCGCCACCGAGATCGGCGAGGTCACCGAGGTGACCCCCGAGGAGGCCGAGCGCGGCGGACGCCTCGTCATGACCTGGCACGGGGAGACGGTGGTGGACATGCCGCCGCGCACCGCCTCCGACGAGGGTCCCGTCTACCAGCGGCCCTACGCCCGCCCCGCCGAGCAGGACGCGCTCCAGGCCGACGACGCCGCCGCGCTGCGCCGCCCCGCCGACGACGCCGAGCTGCGCGACCAGCTGCTCCGCGTGCTGGGCGCACCGGGCGTGGGCGACCCCACCTGGGTCACCCAGCAGTACGACAGCTACGTGCGCGGCGACACGGTGGTCTCGGCCCCGCACGACGCCGGGATGATCCGCGTGGCGGACGACTCGCACCGCGGCGTCGCCCTGGCCACCGACGGCAACGGCCGTTACACCCGCCTCGACCCCTACGCGGGCACCCAGGCGGCCTACGCCGAGGCCTTCCGCAACGTCGCCGCCACGGGCGCCCGCCCGCTGGCCGTCACCAACTGCCTCAACTTCGGCTCGCCCGAGGACCCGGGGGTCATGTGGCAGTTCGCCGAGGCCACGCGCGGCCTCGCGGACGCCTGCCAGCGGCTCGGCACCCCGGTGACCGGCGGCAACGTGAGCTTCTACAACCAGACCGGTGACGTGGCGATCAACCCGACGCCCGTGATCGGCGTGCTCGGCGTGATCGACGACGTCCGCACGCGGCTGCGGTCGGCCTTCGACACCGACGGCGCCGCGGTGTTCCTGCTGGGCGAGACCCGCGCCGAGTTCGGCGGGTCGGCCTGGGCGGACGTGGTCCACGGCCACCTGGGCGGGCTGCCGCCCCGGGTGGACCTGGCCGCCGAGGCGGCGCTGGGCGAGGTGCTGGCCACCGCCGCCGACCGCGGCCTGGTCACCTCCGCGCACGACCTGTCCGACGGCGGCCTGGGGGTCGCCCTCGCCGAGTCGGCGCTGCGCGGCGGCCGGGGCGTGCGCGTTGAGGTCGACGGCGACGCGTTCACCGCGCTGTTCAGCGAGTCCGGCGCCCGCGCCGTCGTCGCGGTGGCCCCCGAGCACGCGGACGCGCTCCGCGCTCTGGCCGCCGAGCACGGCGTCCCCGTCGCCCAGATCGGCGCGGTGGGCGGCGACTCCCTGGCGGTCAGCCACCCGGGCGGGTCCGTGGAGGTCCCGCTGGACGAGCTGCGCACCGCCTACGAGTCCGCGCTGCCCGCCCTGATGGACGGCGTGTAGGACCCGGAAGCCGACGGAGCGGGGGCGCCCACCGGGCTCCCCCGCTCCGTCGTCACCAGTGACCGTCCTCGTCACGCACGTCCGCCAAGGCCCCCGTAGCCAGAGGTGTGCCGGGTGGTGACGGTGCCCAGGACATGCCCGTGGCGTCGCTCACTGTCGGCCGCGCGTCCCCCTGTGTCGAGTTCACAGGACGTCGCTCACACGGTGAACAACGGGATACGCGCGCCGACGGAATCGGCGATCTTGGCGATGTCACCGGGATCGGAGGTGACAACGGTGGCACCCGCGTCCATAGCGGCCAGCACCACCATGGCGTCAACCACGTCACTGGTACCGGACTGTCCCAGGAGCTTGCCGATGCGCCGTGCCATGGTCCCATCGAGGCCAACGACCTCGCAGCTGTTCACCACCCGGGCCATCCCCGCCTGACGAGGCCCTCCACGCCAGATTTGAGCCAACACCATAATCGGCAGCAAGGGTTGCCGTCCCGCGATGTGCTCCTGTCGGCAGAGATCCCACACGTCCCCTCTGGGGTCGGCCTCAGCCGAACGGAGGGCGCCGGCGTCCAGCAGGAAACCCCGCGGTCGCAACACCGTCACTCTTCGCTCTCCTCATCCAGGCTGTCAAGGTAGGCGAGTGCCGCCTGATTCGCCCTGGCATCCTCGATCGGAACCGGGCGCCCCACTCCTGTGGCTTGGATCGCCTCCCGGACCCTGGCCTGCGCCTCCTTCGTGGGTTCACCGTGTTCGGCGAAGTGCTCCTCGAGAGCGATGCGCGCCTCATCCAGGGCCGCCTCTCTCCGAGCGGCACCGTCCAACCATCTCGACAACGGGATGCCCGCGCGACTCGCCGCGCGACGGGCCCGCTCAAGGGTCTCGGAGTCAAGGGACACGGACAGCTTCTCAGCAGACATGTACCCACCATAGCTCCACCGGTAGCACCGAGGTAGGAATACTGGCGACTGCACTGCCGAAGACGACGAGGCGGGTCTGCTCAACCGGACCCGACCCTCTGTCGTCGGCTCGCGTGGTGACCGCATCGTCGGCGCGGACGATCTGTGCCCGCTTCTCCGGAGGGGCGGTGTCATCGCCAGGGCCGAACCAGAGGCGTCGTCCTCTACCGGTGTTCGTGTTCGTCGGCGACGTCCGCCCAGCGGGCCCGGTCCATCCGCAGGGCGTTCGCGAGGGCTTCGTTGGCGGCC
Source organism: Nocardiopsis sp. NPDC050513 (assembly GCF_044457925.1). Classification (NCBI taxonomy): domain Bacteria; kingdom Bacillati; phylum Actinomycetota; class Actinomycetes; order Streptosporangiales; family Nocardiopsidaceae; genus Nocardiopsis; species Nocardiopsis sp. NPDC050513. The sequence continues at coordinate 533,143 of NZ_JBITHK010000003.1, forward strand.
GAATGGCGCATCCCGCAGACCCGTGTGAGGTAGCGGTAGCACTCGTCCCAGCTGCCCTCCCGCCCGTCCACCAGCCATCGCGAGCGACCGGCGTAGGCGACGGCACGGCGGCTCATGTCTCCGCCTCCGACCGGTGTCGGGGCGAGAACTGGGTCAGGTGCAGCCGTGCTCCCAGGACCTCGACCGTGTCCGCGCGGATGACGTCGTCGGCGTCGGGTCCGTGCACGGCGATCCAGGCCGGGCCTCCGTCGTAGGCCCGCTGGATTCTCCAGCCGGGATACCGCTGGCGGAGGTCGGCGAGGGCGGTCTGTTCTGGGGTGTCGGGCTTCGTCATGCGTCCCATGTCACAGCGTGCTCACAATGCGCGACAAGGGGCCTGTGCTGCATACGTGCATCGCCGTACAGTCCGTGCATGGACGGTGCATCTTTCCGCACGCTTCTCCACGCTGGCCGCACATCCCGGGGATGGACGCTGGAGCGCCTGGGGCGCATGATCGGCGCTGTTGGAACTACGGTCGGCAGATGGGAGAGGGGCGAGTACCTTCCCCCCAGAGAGGTCGCCGTCGCCCTGGACAGGGAACTCGGCTACAACGGCCATCTGATGAGGGCCTGGCAGATCGAGAAAACCGGTTCACCGCTGCCTCCGTGGGCACACGACATCGCCCAACTGGAAGAACGGGCGCGGCTCATCGAACTCGTCTCGCCCCACCTGGTTCCCGGAATCCTCCAGTGCCCGAAGTACATGACACTGATGATGCGGCGAAACCTGATCCGGGCCGCTGACATCACCCAGTTAGTGCGGGCGCGCTCCCAACGCTTCGAGGTGTTGGTGGCGAACAATTTGGCGTCTGTGACAGCTGTGTTCCCCGCCTTCGCCGTGACCCGGCTACCTGATGACATTCGTCGCACACAGGCCAGGCGGTTACTCGACCTGATCAGAACAGGATGTCTCGATGTCCATCTGATCATGGAGGAGGAGACACCGATCGGGCTCATGGGTCCGCTGATGATGTTCCACCTGCACGAAGGCGGGACGATCGCGGCCAGCGAGCACAATCGGGGAGTTATCGTGCACGACGAGGCGAGCGACTACGGCCGTCTGCACAACCAGATCAAGGCGGCCCTCGGCCGTTCTCTGCCTCCGGTGCAGTCGCGCCGGTTCCTGGACGAGGAGAAGGAGAAGTAGCCATGTGGCACAAGTCCACGTACAGCCCGAGCGGTGGCGACTGCGTCGAGGTGCGCGAGCACGCGAACGGCGCGGAGGTGCGCGACACCAAGAACCGCGAACTCGGCGCACTGGCCTTCGACACCGACCAGTGGGTCACGCTGATCGCCAGCGTCACCCGCTGACGCACCGCCCGGTGTCCCGTGGGCAGCTCCGTTCACGGGACACCGGTATCAGGCTCAGCCGGGATCGACGTCGAAGGCGGCCCAGACCTGGGTGAAGTAGCCCGGCCACTCCGGGAAGGCGTGGCAGCCCCAGTCGGCGGCCAGGCTCTCCACGAGGAGCAATCCGCGCTGTCCCTCGGCGACGTCCCACTCGTCTTCGGTGCGCTCCGTGGGGATGCGGGGGCGGGTGGGCCCGCCGGGGTCGCTGACGGCGACGCGCAGCGTGCGCCCCCCGAGCAGGCACATCGTGCGCACGACCTCGCCGCCCGGGCGGGCGTACTTGGCCGCGTTCGCCACGAGCTCGCTGACCACGAGCTGGACGGTGTCCACCAGGTCCGGGTCGAAGCCGACCAGGTCACGACCGAGATCGGCACGGACCCCGGCGAGTTCGGACAGGTCACCGGCGTAGCCGCGGCAGGGCCACCACACGCCGGGCAGGGCGATGTCCAGGGCGCTCACACCGCCACCTCCGCACACCGCCGGGCCCGCTGGTCGTTCCAGGTGCGCACGAGGGCCGCGAGCTCGTCGAACTCGCCGGGCAGCGGCTCCACGGGGGCGGCGAGCAGGTCGCCGGAGGGGCGGGGCCTGGGCACCCACGCGTGCAGGCGGGCGGTCGCCTCGGCCCGGACGCTGTCGAGGTCGCGCTCGTGGGAGAGGTAGTAGGGGCGGACGAGGGCGATCTCGTCGGCGGGGAGGCTCTCACGCGGCGGAGCCAGAGGCGGCGCGGGCGTGGGGGCGGGAGGCGTGCTGGCCTCGACCGGAGCGGGGAGCGGCGCGTAGCGGCGGACCCGGGTGGAACGGCGACGGCGGGCGGCGGACGCGTGGCGACCGCGCGCGGGGGTGAACAGCGCCTTCACGAAGCCCATGGGCAGGGCGAGGAAGACACGGGTAAGGTTACCCATGTCGGCAATCCTTTCGGTTCAAGGTTCGACTTTGCTGACCACGACCCCGGGCGCTGACAAGCGTCGCGGGGTCTTCCGAGTTTTCAGTTGTGTTGGGTAGAAGATTAGGGCATGGGAGGGGTGGGGACGAACTTTTTCGCGAAGCGGATCTGAAAAAGTTCGCCACGTCGGACATCGCACCAGGTCAAACCGCTTGTTTGGAACGGTCGTTCCCCTTCCTGAATGGCGCCGGAAGAATTCTTTTAGTCCGAATTGAAGGGATTTGCTGGGATATCTGAAGCCCCGCTGTGCGGGCAATCCGTCCCGGTGGGTAGGGGTGGGACGAGGGGGTGAGGCGCGTGACGGTGGGAACCCTCTCCACGGGCCGGGGCGTCCGCCCCCGGTGGCTGCCCCTGGCGCCGCTCGCCCTCCTGGTCACGGCCCTCGCGGCGACCGGTGTCCTGCCGACCTGGCCGGGCCTGGTCCACCTCGTCGCGCTCCCGCCGCTGGACCTCTTCGGCGACCTCCGGGTCCTGCTGACCACGACCACCGGGCCCGTGTCGTTCACCCTGTGCCTGGCCGTCGTGCTCGCCGTCCGCGTCACCGTCCTGGCCCTGATGACGGGCGGGCTCAGTCGGAGACGGCTGGCCCTGGCCGCCGCCTTCTACGGCGTGCTGCTCCCGCCCATGCTGCTCGCGGCCGAGTTCGTGTACATGGCGGGCACGCTCCTGTACGCGCGCCTGTTCTGGGCCGGGCTCGTCGCGGTCGCGGTCCTCGTCCTCGTGTGCGCCCCCCTGCCCTGGGGACCGGGCCGACGGATCCGGGACGTCCTCGCCCGTGCCTGGCACGACGGCTTCCGGGTCGGCGTGACGCTGACCTACGGCGTCGCGGTGGTCGGGATCGGCGCGCTCGCCCACCTGTTCCCCGCCGCGACGGTCGCGCTCGTCCCCGTGTCGGCCGCGGCGACCGCCGTCGCGATCACCGCGCTGACCCGTCCCGCGCGCCCCGGCGGGCCGCGCCGCCTGGCGGCCGTCGCGACGTCGTTCGCCGTCCTGGCCTGGGCGTGGGTCGCCACCCGCGACACGGCGTCCGAGCCGCCCGGACCCGCCCCGCCGCGCGCGGGGTCGATCCTGCTGATGTCCGGCACCGACTCGCGGTCGGGAGCCGGGAACGCCTTCCGCACCCGCACCGACCTGCTCGGCTACGGCTGCGACCAGACCCACTACTTCTCCTACGCGGGCCCCGGGAACGGCCAGCCCCGGGGCGAGGCCCTCTGCCCGATCCGCACCGGCGCCCCCTACGTCAGCGCCCACACCCAGACCCCGGTGGGCGAGCAGGTCCGGTCGTTCGCGGCGCAGACCGAGGACCTGCCGCGCCCGCTGGTGGTGGTCGGGCACTCCCAGGGCGCGTGGATCGCGTGGCGGGCCGTGGCCACGGGCGCGGCGCCCCGGGTCGACGCCCTCGTTCTCGCGGGACCCTTCCCCGAGAGCGTCAGCGGCTACCGGCCCCCGGGCGAGCCGGGCCCGGGCCGACCCGCGTCCGACCTGCTCCACCTGCTGACACCGCTCAGTCGGGCGGTCGACTTCGCCTTCGACACCGAATCCGCCGCCGGGTACGAACTGCTCGGCACCACGGACGCCCCCGCCGCGGTCTTCGGTCTCCCCCTCCCCGGGCACACGCGCTCCCTCAGCGTGGTGTCCACCGTCGACCTGCCGCTCATGCCCTCCGGGTGGCGGCTGCCGGTCGACCGGAACGCCTGCCCGGTCCGCGCCCCGCACGCCTACCTGCCGACCAGCCCGGCCTTCTACGAGGAGGCGAACCGCTTCCTCGACGGCGCCCCCGCCCCGCACTGCCCGGTCTTCCGCACCTGGGGAGTCCCGCCGGCCGTGCCGTTCACCGCTCCGGCGGTCCACGCGGGGCCGAGGGCGCCGTGCCCCCGCCCGACGCGGGCGGTAGAACGGAGGGTGAGGACACGAAGGAGGCGGACATCATGCGGCGGGGATGGCTCAAGGGACCGCTCGGCAGCCACGAGCGTCCGGCGAGCGCGCTGGGCTTCCGGCTCGTGCTGGCCGTGTTCGGCGCCCTGGTCCTGCTGGTCGGCACGGTCGCCAGCGCCCTGCTCACCGGCGAGGCGTGGCTGACCGTCCTGTTCGGCGGCGGCTTCGCGTGCGCGTGCGTGAACGTGTACTGGGTGGGCCGACGCCTGCGCTACGAACGTCCGCGCCCCTGACGCCTACCCCGCCCCGCCCGGGAAGGCGCCTCCGAACGCCACGGGCTCGGGGACGCCCCACGGGCTCGGGCTTCCCTTGGCTCCGAAGAAGTCGCCGCCCTTGCTCTTGACGTCGTCGGTGCCCCACTCCTCGTCGCGGCCCACCGCGCGCAGGTGGGGAATGTGCTTGCGGCAGTGGATGTAGGCCTCCTCGACGTGCACGAGGGTCCACACCAGCGCCCGTTGTCCCGGCACCTGGGGCTGCGGCAGGCCGGGGACGTGCCTGCGGATCTGCTCGTCCTCCACGATCCGGGCCCGCCCGTTGACGTGCAGCCCGATGCGGTCGCGGAGGAAGTCCAGGAACATCAGCCCGACGTGCGGGTTCTCCATGATGTTGCCGGCGCTGGCGAACACGCCGTTGCCCCGGAACTCGGGATAGGCGACGGTGTACTCGTCGATCACGTGGACGAACCCCGGCGGGCCCGCGCGGAAACTGGAGTCGCACTCTCCCTCCGCGTCGGAGGTGGCGATGAACAGCATCTCCTGGCGGGAGATGAACTCGCGCATGCGCGGGTTCAGGTGGTCGAGCATCTGGTCCTGGTAGAAGCGGTCGGCACGCTCGGTGCTGCCGAGGATCGCCTGGACCTGGCGCTCGCCCTCCGTGCCGGGGGTGCGGCCGTCGTGTCGCGTCATCGGGGTCCCTTGCGGAGTCGGGGAAGAGGACGGTCGGGGTGCGGTGGGTTCGGGCGCGGTCAACGGGCGGACCGCGCGTACCGGGCGTACCCGACACCGGTCCCGGCGTCCTGTTCGGCGCCCGCGAGCATGTTGGCGGTGATCCACTCGTAGACCAGCACCCACGCGGAGCTCATCGAGGACGACCAGGTCGGGGAGACCTCGCTGACCGCGCGGACCAAGGCTCGGCCCACGTAGGGGTAGTGCTCGGGTTGGACGCCGAGCTCCCGGCGGTGCTGGGCGCCGAGCTTGCGGAGCTCGTAGGCGACCTCGTCGGGCGTGTCGAGGTACTGGACGACCTGCAGGAGGGCCTGGGCCATCCGCCGGTGCTGGGGGCGGAGGTCGTCGGCGAACATGCTCCGTACGCCGGGGGCCATCTCGAAGAGGTTCCGGTAGAAGGCCTCGGCCAGGCGGGTCGATCCGGACGGCAGCTCCGAGCAGGAGCGGCGGACGGCGTCGATGACCGACTGGTCGGGGAGAGGGACGTGGGCGAGTGAGCGGGGAGCCATGACGTTCCAAGGGGTGTCGGTGATCAGGGGGGACACCGGATCGTTGGGGGGCGCGAACGGCGTACGCGCCGCCCGCGGGTTCCGGGTCGGGGGCCGCTGTGGCGCGATCAGCGCTCTGGGGCGGCCACGAGCCCCGGCTGGGGGCAGCGGCAGGCTCATGCGGCGGGTGCGATGGTCCGCGCTCCGGCGGTCGGTCAACGGAACGGTGTGTCCGGGGGTCACGCGGAGTGGCTGGGGTCCGCATTCTGCCTGCGTGTCGCAGAAACGGTCGTACTCTAACAGAGACCAACACCTTGCACACCGTTACCGTGGTTAACAGTCGCGCTCGCGGGCGTGGGACGGTGGCCCGCCGCCCCGCCCCCGCGGCGGAGCGCACCCCGATCCGGCCCGCGGCACAGGGCCGGGACGGAGGTCCTCGCCCCCGCCCCGGCCCCCGTGCGGATCAGCGCCCCCCGTACCCCTCGGGGATCCAGTCGCGCCACACGTCCGGGTTCTCGTCCACCCAGATCCCGGCCGCCTCCGAGGGGTCGATCCCCTCGTCCGCGATCATCCGTGCGACCTCGTTCTGGTCGGAGTTGCTCCACCGCCAGTTGTCGAGGAACTGGTACGCGGGGTCGCCCGTCTCCACGAACCCGGTCCTGAAGATCTTGTTCAGCTCGTAGGTCGGGTAGTCGCAGGGGACGTACTCCAGGTCGTCGTCGCACCCCTCGACGAAGGGCGGGAACTCCACCTTGACCAGGTCGAGTTCGTCCTGGAGCCACTGCGGGTCGTAGAAGTAGAAGAGCACCGGCTCCCGGTCGGCGTACCGTCGCCGGACCTCGGTGATCTGCGACGCCTCCGATCCGGCGTAGACGATCTCCAGGTCCAGGTCGAAGGCGTTGATCATGCCCTGGTCCTGGGTGACGAACCCGGGGGCGCCGGCGAGGAACTCCCCGCTGTCGCCGGTCTGGGCCGTCCGGAACAGGTCGGTGCGCTCAGCCAACCCGTCCACGGTCGCGATCTCCGGATACTCCTCCACCAGGTAGGCGGGCACGTACCAGCCGATCACGCCCTCGTTGCCGTTGGGTCCGCCGTCGACGACCGTCCCCTTGCCCTCGGGGCCGTAGAGCTCCATGAGGTCCTCGTGACCCCAGTTCTCCACGATCACGTCCAGCACGCCCTGGTCGAGCGCCTGCCACGCGGGCTGCTCGTCCACCCGCATGAGCTGGACCTCGTAGCCCATCTCCTCACGGAGGACGTACGCCAGCACCTCGGCGCTGGCCTCGTACCCCACCCAGCCGTTGACGGCGATCCGCACGGTGTTGGGGTCCCGGGCGACCTGGTCGGTGCGCACCGCGCAGGAGCTGACCGACACCACGGCCAGGACCGCCGCGCACAGGCGGATCAGGGCGCCCTTCCTCATGAACCTAGGCACGGGGTGCCCTCCTTCCCTGCGTCACGCGGTCCAGGAACAGGCCGAGGCACACGATCGCCAGGCCGGACGCCAGACCCAGGCCGAACTGGTTCTGGGCCAGGCCGAACACGACCCCGAAACCGAGCGCTCCGGCGCCCACCAGCGCGCCCATGACCACCATGGACAGCACGAGGATGATGCCCTGGTTGACCGCGAGCAGCAGCGACCCGCGCGACATCGGCAGCTCGACCTTGGTCAGCAGCTGCCACTTCGTGGACCCCTGCGACCGCGCGGCCTCCAGCGTGGCCTTGGGGACACCGCGGATTCCGTCGTTGACCAGCCGGATGACCGGGGGCAGGGCGAAGACCACCGCCGCCACCAGGGCCGGGACCGGGCCGAGGCCGAAGAAGGCGACGGCCGGGATCAGGTACACGAACGGGGGCAGGGTCTGCATCGCGTCCAGGATCGGTTTCAGGACCGCCGCGAGCACGTCGCTGCGCGAGGCCAGGACACCGATGACCACGCCCAGCACGAGCGTCACCAGCGCCGCGACCAGCACCTGCGCCAGGGTGTCCATCGCCTCGGTCCACACTCCCAGCAGACCGACGACCACGAAGGACACGCCCGAGACCACGGCGGCACGCGTCCCGGCGAAGATCCACCCGAGCGCGGCGGCCACGAGCACCACCAGCCACCAGGGCGACCCCGTGAGCACGGCCGTCAGCGGGTTGATCACGACGCTCTGCGCCGCCTCGCCGAGGGCAGCCGTGAAGTCCCCGGCCACCGACTCGAACCACGCCTCGAACGCGTTGATCGGGCCGCTGATGTCGACCGACAGATCGCGCGGCCATCCCTCGACGCCCAGGACGCGTGCGACGCCGACGACGGTGATGACGATCGCGAGACCGCCGCCGAGCACCGGCAGCCGGAACCGCGGCGCGATGTCCGGGGTGTGCGCGCCGTGACCGACCGCGCCGGTCACCCGGTCCATCGCGATGGCCAGCATGACGATCGCCAGACCCGCCTGGAACGCCTCGCCGACGTTGACCTTGGCCAGCGCCTGGTAGATCGCGTCACCGAGACCGCCCGCGCCGATGACCGACGCGATCACGACCATGGAGACCGCGAGCATGATCGTCTGGTTGACGCCCAGCAGGATGGTCCGCCGCGCCATCGGCAGCTGCACCTTGGTGAGGAGCTGCCAGGACGTCGAGCCGAGCGACGTCGTCGCCTCGACGGCGCCCCTGTCGACCTCGCGCACGGCCAGCGCCGTGATCCGCACCGCGGGCGGCATCGCGTACACCGCGGTCACCACGACCGCCGCCGGGTTGCCGATACCGAAGAACAGCACGAACGGCAGCAGGTAGGCGAAGGCGGGCAGGATCTGCATGAAGTCCAGCACCGGCCGGATGCCCCGGTAGAACCGATCGCTGCGCCCGGCCAGGACGCCCAGCGGGAGACCGAACAGCAGGGCGGCGATGACCGAGGTGACGATCAGCGACAGCGTGGTCATCGACTCGTTCCACAGCCCGGTCAGCGCGAACACCGCGAACGTGGCGAGGACGACCAGCGCGACCCGCCACCCGGCGACCCGCCAGCCGACGAGCACCCCGGCGACGGTCACGCCCACCCAGGTGAGGTAGTCCAGGACCTGGTTGATCAGCACGACGGCCGAACCCAGGGTCACGGAGACGTAGTTGAACCCGTACAGGAACAGCGGGCTCTCGTTGCGGTTCAGGACGATCCACAGGTAGGCGTCGTCCATCCGGGCCATGAGCCACTCGCCGGTGGCGGCCGGGAACGCGCCCGCCCACGCCGGGTGGCCCAGCCAGGCGCTCACGAAGTACCCGGCGACGAGCAGCCCGACGGCGATCAGCGCCGCGGGCCACTGCCACAGGGGTATGCCGTCGATCCGTCCGAGTCCGCCGGTGTTCTGCCCGGGGTCGGGCCTGGTCGCCGTGGCCATGTCACCCACCGTCCCCGGTCGGCGCCGGGCCGCCGTGCCCCGTGTATCCGCTGGGGCCGTCGTAGCGGCGCGAGGAGTCGGGCTCCTCCGGCGGCGTCTCGGCCTCCGGAGCGCCCTCGGCGCCGGCTCCGCCCTCCGCGGCGCCCTCGGACCCGGGCTCCGTCCCGGCCCCGCCCGGCCGCTCGGGCGTCTCCGGGAGTCCGCCCCCACCGTGCTCGGCGACCTCCTCGACCGCCTCCTCCTCGATGGCCGCCGCCACCGTGGCGTCGGCGAGCTGGTCCTCGGCGATGGCGCGCAGCACGTCGTCGCGGCCCACGTACCCGAGGAAGGTGCCCTTGTCCACGACGCGGACCGGGGCCGTCGTGGCCGCGAGCATCGGCAGCACCTCCGCCAGGACGGTTCCCGCCTCGCAGACGGGACCGTCGGTGCGCTCCTCCGGGAAGGCGTCGCGGACCAGCCACCGCGCGGTGAGCACGGTCGTCCGCGCGACGTCCGAGGTGAAGTCGGCGACGTAGGCGTCGGCCGGGCGGCCGACCACCTCCTCCGGCGTGCCCACCTGCACCAGCTCGCCGTCGCGCATGATGGCGATGCGGTCGCCGAGCTTGAGCGCCTCCTGGAGGTCGTGGGTGATGAACACCGACGTCTTGTCGAGCTCGTGCTGGAGCCGGACGACCTCGGCCTGCATGTCGCGGCGGATCAGCGGGTCCAGGGCGCTGAACGGCTCGTCGAAGAGCAGGACCTGCGGGTCGACGGCGAGCGCGCGGGCCAGGCCGACCCGCTGCTGCATGCCGCCGCTCAGCTCCCGCGGCCGGGCGTTCTCGTATCCGCCGAGCCCGACCATCTCGATCATCTCCCGCGCACGGGCGTGGCGGTCGGCGCGCGGCATCCCGCGCACCTCCAGCCCGTAGGCCACGTTGTCGATGATCTTGCGGTTGGGCAGCAGACCGAAGTGCTGGAAGACCATGGCCAGCTTGTGGCGGCGCAGCTCGCGCAGCCGTTGCGGGCTGGCCTGCTCGATGTCCTCGCCGTCGAGCAGGATCTGTCCGGCGGTCGGCTCGATCAACCGGGTCAGACACCGGATCAGGGTCGACTTTCCCGACCCCGACAGGCCCATGACCACGAAGATCTCACCGGGACGGACGTCGAAGGACACGTCGCGCACGGCGACGGTGCAGCCGGTCTCCTCCTTGATGCGGTCCCGGTCCGCCGTCTCCAGTTCGGTGCCGATCACCTTGTCGGCGTTCCTGCCGAAGATCTTCCACAGATTGCGGACCGAGAACGTGACGTCGGACCCGCCGCCGTCCGGTCCCGCCGTCCCAGCCGTCTGCGTGCTCATCGGGCGCCCTCCTTCCGAACGGTGCGGTCGGCGCGGATCAGGTCCGCGGCACGCTCCCCGAGCGCCAGCACCATGACCATGGGGTTGGGCGTGGGCAGCGTCGGGAAGACCGAGGCGTCGGCGACCCGCAGACCGCGCAGCCCCCGCACGCGCAGCCGGGGGTCGACCACGGCGGCGCCGTCGTCGGCGGCCCCCATCCTGCAGGTGCCCGCCGGGTGGTACACGGTGTGCGCGGCGCGGCGGCCGTACTCCGACAGCTCCTCGTCGGTCTGGACCCCGGGTCCGGGGGCGACCTCGCGCTTGATCCAGGAGCGGAACGGCTCGGTGGCGGCCACCTGACGGGCGATCCTGAGCCCGTCGACGATGGTCCGCTCGTCGTAGCCGTCGGGGTCGGTGAAGTAGCGGAAGTCCAGCGCGGGCTTGGCCTGGGGGTCGGCGCTGGTGAGGTACAGCTTGCCGCGCGAGCGGGACCGGGGGATGTTCGGCGTCATGCAGACCGCGTAGCCGTCCGCGGGCGACGCGTAGCCCAGGCGCTTCGTGTTGTCGTCGAAGGGGATCTGGTAGATGTGGAACATCAGGTCCGGGCGGGGGTCGCTCTGGTCGCGCCGGACGAACAGGGCCGCGTCGGAGTCCATCACCGTCTCCCGGGGGACCGGGCGCTCGGTCTCCCACATGATGATCGACTCGGGGTGGTCGAGCAGGTTCTCGCCGACGCCGGGCAGGTCGTGGCGGGCCTCGATGCCCACCGAGCGAAGCTCCTCGGCGTTTCCCACACCGGACAGCATGAGCAGGCGCGGACTGTCGACGGCGCCGGCGGCCAGGACGACCTCCTGGCGGGCGTGGACGGTGACGCGCTCTCCGGACTTCAGGGTCGCGCTCACGCCCGTGGCGCGGTCGCCGTCGAAGACGATCCGGTCGACCCAGGTCTCCAGCATCACCGTGAGGTTGTCGCGCACGCCCATGATCGGGTGCAGGTAGGCGACGGAGGCGGAGGAACGGTCGCCGGTGTAGGGGTCGTAGGCGATGGACAGGAAGCCCGCGCCGTCCGAGAACCCGCCGCCGTGCGAGGTCAGGGCGTTGAAGTCCTCGACGACGGGGACGTCCGCCGCCTCGGCGGCCGAGGACACCCAGTCCTTGACCATGGCGTTGCGGTCCTTCTCGGCGACCGGGACGATGTTGCACCTGATCCGGTCGGCGTAGGACTGGACGGTGGCGTTGTCCCACCCCTCGGCGCCCATGGCGACCCACTCGTCCAGGTCCTCGGCGAAGGGGCGGAAGCTGATCAGCGTGTTGTGCGACGAGCAGCCGCCGAGCACGCGGGCACGCGAGTGCAGGATGTGGGAGTTCCCGCGCGGCTGCTCGGTCGTGGTGTACCCGTAGTCGAGGTCGCCGCCGAGGACGCTCAACCAGTCGCGCAGCCTGATCACGTTGGCGTGGTCGCGGTCGTCGGGACCGCCTTCGATCACGCAGACGGTGGTGCCGGGATCCTCGGTGAGCCGGTTGGCGATCACCGACCCCGCCGTTCCACCTCCCACGATCACGTAGTCGTACGTCCTCTGGTCGTCGGACACGGTCTGGTTTCCTCTCGTCGCTTCTCACACAGGGGGATGCCGGGGGATACCGACCTGCGCGTCGTTCTTCCTCTGGTCTCGGGGGCTAGCCGAACCAGCGCTGCGGTTCGGGTGCGAGATTGCGGTAGATGTGCTTGGCCTCGCGGTACTCGTCGAGTCCGGCGAGCCCGAGTTCCCGACCGACGCCGCTCTGCCCGAAGCCGCCCCACTCGGCGCCCGGGAAGTACGGTCCGTAGTCGTTGATCCAGACGGTGCCGTGCCGCAGGGCGGCGGCGACGCGTTCACCGCGGGCGGTGTCGTCGGTCCACACGCCGCCGGAGAGCCCGTAGTCGGTGTCGTTGCCGAGTTCGATCGCCTGGGCCTCGGTCTCGAACCGCTCGACCGTCACGACCGGGCCGAACACCTCGGTCTGGACGATGTCCATGGAGCGGTCGCAGTCGACGAAGACGGTCGGACGGTAGAAGTAGCCGTCGGCGAGTTCCGGCTCGTCGGGGCGCCTGCCGCCCGCGATGACCCGGGCGCCCTCCTCGACGCCGCGCGCGACGGCGGCCTCGACCTTGGCGCGGTGTTCGGCGGAGACCAGCGGGCCGCAGCGCACGCCCTCGACCTGGCCGGGTCCGATCCGGATGGCCTCGGCCCGCCGGGCGAGCTCGGTGGTGAAGGCGTCGTGGATCTCGTTGTGCACGATGAGCCGCGCGCCCGCCGAGCAGACCTGGCCGGAGTGGAAGAACGCGGCGCTGAGCGCGTAGTCCACCGCGGTGTCCAGGTCGACGTCGGGGAAGACGATGTTCGGGTTCTTGCCGCCGAGCTCCAGGGCGATCTTCTTGACCGTGGCGGAGGCCGCCGCCATGATGCGGCGCCCGGTGGCCAGCCCCCCGGTGAAGGAGATGAGGTCGACGTCCGGGTGCTCGGACAGCGGGGCGCCCGCGTCGGGGCCGCTGCCCAGGACCAGGTTGACCACGCCCGCCGGGATGCCCGCCTCGGTGGTGAGCTCGACCAGTTTGGCGGTGGTGACGGGGGTGATCTCGCTGGGCTTGATCACCATGGTGTTGCCCGCGGCGATGGCGGGGGCCATCTTCCAGGCGAGCTGGAGCAGCGGGTAGTTCCAGGGCGTGATCATGCCGCAGACGCCGACGGGTTCGTAGACGACGCGGCTCTGCACGCCCTCGGGAGCGGAGACGAGCCGGCCGGAGTCCTTGTCCGCGAGACCGGCGTAGTGGCGGAAGACGTCGGTGACGTCGTCGACGTCGATCCCGCCCTCCTCGATCGTCTTGCCGGTGTCCAGCGACTCCATGACCGCGATCTCCCTGCGGTCGCGCTGGAGGAGGTCGGCGATGCGCTCCAGGATCCGACCGCGCTCGGCGGCCGTGGTGCTCCGCCACCCACCGTGGTCGAAGGCGCGTCGGGCGGCGGCGATGGCCGCCTCCGCGTCGGCTCGTCCGCCCTCGCTCACGATGGTGAGCACGGAGGCGTCCGCCGGGTCCAGGATCTCCCGGACACGGCCGTTCTGGGCCGCCCGCCACTCGCCGTCGATGTACAGGCTGGTGGCCGTGGCCGAACCCGGTTCCGACAGGTACGGCACGGACGGCAGGGTTGCGTAGGGATCGTTCACGGGTCCGGTCTGCCCGAGATCGGTAGTCACAAACTGCCTCGTCTCAATGGACACTTATGTCACACAACTCCCACAACTCGCCCCTGACCAGCACATGCGCGCCCTCGGGGAGCCGTGACCCGTGGTGAGCGTCACGCGTGGACAGTGTCCACAGGTACTCGGCGCCGAAGGGCCGCCACACAGCGCACACGCCCGTCTGGGGAATATCTGGGAGAGAATTTGACGTACATTGGGGTGTACCTCAGTGGATTCGTCCGGTTCCGGGCGTCCACGCCAGAGCCCGCACCAGGACCGCACCGCCAGCGTGCGCCGAGGAATCCCACATGCTGCTAGAACAGGAACGCCGCGACGTCTGCCTGACCGCACGTAGCCTCGCCTCCGGGGCCGCTCCAGGGGAGTCGGTGACCGTCAGCGTCCGCAGCGGGGACCTCGTGGTCGTCACGCCGTACGGGGTCGCGCCCGACCAGCTCCAGCCGGCCGACTGCCCGGTGATGTCCGTGGACGACCGCGTCCTGGAGGGGCGCCACGACCCGGCGGCCGAGACCACCCTGCACCTGGCCGTGCACCGGGGGGCCGTCGAGCACGGGCGCGACGTGACGGCCGTGGTGAACGCGTTCACCGCCGACACCGTCGCGGTCTCCGCCGTCCTGGCCGAGCTGCCCCCGGTGCACCACCGGGCCGCCGCGCTGGGCGGGGCGATCGCGGTGACGCCCTACACGACCTACGGTTCCGGGGAGATCTCCGACCAGGCGGTCAAGGCGCTCAAGGGGCGCGACGCCGCACTGCTCGCCAACCACGGCGGGGTGGCGCTGGGCCGCGGCCTGGAGCACGCGCTGGAGAACCTGCGGCTGCTCGACTGGCTGTGCGCCGCCTACCTCAGGGCCCGCCAGCTCGGCGAGCCCCGGGTGCTGTCGGAGGACGAACTGGCCCGGGTGCGCGTGCGCGACACCTACGGCTGGGCGGGCCCGGACGTCTTCTAGCCGCTACTCCACTGCCTCCACGTCGCCGCGTACGGCCGCCGCCGTCTGACTCTCAGGCTCTGGAGCCGGCCGAGGGAGGAACCGGGAACGTCGGGGCCGGTCACTGGCCGAGGCGCGGGAAGGGTTCGGTGGAGAAGACCACCTCGACCGGCACCTCGAAGTAGCGGGCGATCCGCAGGGCGAGGTGGAGGCTGGGGCTGTACTCGCCCCGCTCCAGGTAGCCGACGGTCTGGTAGTGGACGCCGAGCGCCTCGGCGAGCTGGCGGCGGGAGACGTTCCGCTCCGCCCGCAGCATCGCGATGCGGTTGTAGATCGTCTCGCCGCCCCCGGCGCCGGAGCGGCCGCGCCGGCCGCCCCCACCGGCGCTCTTGGCCTCGGCCTGGTCAGAGGACACGCTTCATCGCCTTCTCCCTCGCCGCCTGCACCCGCGATCCCGACTCCCGCCGGGCCATCCGCCGCAGCACGCGCAGAGCCACCAGCGAACCGACCACCGCCCACGCCGCCAGCACCGCCGCCACCACGGGCAGCTGCCAGGACCCGGCCGGTTCGAGCGCGGCGAAGTCGGCGGGAAGCGTACCCGCCCGGACGCCCAGACCGAGCCAGTACACGGGTGTCGCCTGGGCGACGACCAGCACCCAGTCCGGCAGGAGTTCCAGAGGGAACATGATCCCCGACAGCATCACCAGGGCCATGATCGGGATCATCAGCAGCCCCACGGCGCGGGGGTTGCCGAAGAGGGCGCCGAGGGTCGCGCCGATGGGGGCCATGGCCAGCAGTCCCAACACGCTCACCCAGACGAGCGTGAGCGCGGCGACCCACCCCTGGGGGCCGAACGCGTCCACGACGAACAGGCCGGGGACCACGGTGAGCGCCACCGCCACGGCGGACATGGCCAGGAGGTGCACGGTCTTGGCGACGCCGTATCCGACCATGCCGTGCGGGGTCGCCTTGGCCCGGAGGAACGTCCCGTCCTCGCGCTCGGCCGCCAGGACCTGGGCCACGGTCAGCGTCCCCAGCATGATCAGCATGAGGACCAGGCCGCCGCTGTAGGTCACCGCGCCGTAGTTGGTGGCGGCGCCGTCGACCTCCTCGTCGGCGAGGAAGACGCCGAGCACGACGAACAGGGCGGGCATGTAGAGGTAGCCGAACAGGTCGGTCGGGTTGGTGAAGGTCCCCCGGAACTCCAGGACGCCGCGGGCGTACCCCGCTCGGACCGCGTTGCTGACGGCGTTGTTCACCGGATCCCCTTCACGAACTCGTGGGCGGCCTGCTCGGCGTCGCCGGACTCGTGGCGGCGGACCAGTTCCATGTAGACGTCCTCCAGGGAGGGCCTGGTGACCCGGAGGTCGGTCAGGTCCTCGCCGTACTCCGCGTACAGTGCGGCGACGTGGCGCGCCGGACTGTCGGTGGTGTGCACCCGCCGCTGGCCGTCGACGCTCCAGGAGACCTCGCTGTCCCGTTCGACCAGCGACGACAGCTGCTCCACGCTCCCGTCGGCGACGATGACGCCGCCCGCCAGGACGAGCACCCGGTCGGCCAGCTTCTCGGCCTCGTCCAGGTCGTGCGTGGTCAGCAGGACCGTGGTGTCGTCGCTGTCGACGATGTCGTGCACGAGGTCGTGGAAGTCGCGGCGGCCCACGGGGTCCAGCCCCGCGGTCGGCTCGTCGAGGAAGAGCACCTCCGGACGCCCGACGACGCCGATCGCCACGTCCAGGCGGCGGCGCTGCCCTCCGGAGAGCCGGTTGATCCGCTGGTCCGCGTGCTCGGCGAGGCCGACGCGGGCGAGCAGTTCGTCGGTGTCGTGGGGGCGGACCCGGTCGGGGGTCGAGTAGGGGGCGTGGAAGCGGCCGAAGTGGTGCAGGAGGTCGCGCACCCTCCAGCGGCCGTGGTCGCGCCACGACTGCAGGACCACGCCGAGCCCGGCGCGCCAGTCCTCCCCGCCGCGCTCGGGGTCGGCGCCCAGAACCTCGACGTCGCCCCCGGAGCGCCTCCGGAAGCCCTCCATGATCTCGACGGTCGTGGTCTTGCCCGCGCCGTTGGGCCCCAGGAGCGCGACGACCTCGCCGCGGTGGGCGGTGAGGTCGACGCCCCTGAGGACCTCGTTCACCCCGTAGCTCATCCGCAGGCCTCGGACCCGGATCACGGCCTCGCCGGAACCGCCCGCCGCCTGGGCCTCCGCTCTGGACAGCGGAGCGGCCGGAGTGTTCGTCACACCACTTCACCTCTTCGTCTTGTTTCTGCTGTCATTGATAGTACTTGTACTACATCTCGAAGCAGAAGGACAACCGGAAGCCGGGCACGTGGACCGCCGTACGGGGCGGACCAGCAGATCATCGGGGCGGGAGACGTGTCCGCATCCGGCCAACGCCCGGCGCGTGGACGTCGGCGCGCCGCCGAGCACACCGCGGGCCGCGCGGGCGATGGTGCGGGGGAACGCGGGTACGGATACTCGGTGATCCGCCGTTCCGACACGTCAGGGCGGTACGGCGGGACCCGGACCGCGATCGTTTGGAGGCCCCATGCGCTGCACCTACATCAGGCTCCTCGTCAACGACTACGAGGCCTGCTTCCGGTTCTACTCCGACGTGCTCAAGCTCCCGGTCCTGTGGGGCGGGACGAGCAGCCGCTACGCCGAGTTCGACGCGGGTTCCACCACCCGGCTGGCGATCAACCAGCGCGAGGTCATGGCGGAGGCCCTGGAGACCGACACGGCCGACCCCGAACTCCCCCACCAGGACCGGCTCGCCGTGGTCTTCGAGGTGGACGACGTCGACGGGACCGCCGCCCGGCTGGTCGCGGACGGAGCGCGGCAGGTCATGGAGCCGAGGGACTGGACCGCGTGGGGCATCCGCGCCGCCCACTTCCGCGACCCCGACGGCTACCTGTTGGAGATCAACCAGCCCCTGATCCCCGCGAAGACGCCCTGACCGCCACGGCGCCGCGCACTCGGACCCGCGCGATCAGGTCAACCCCTCCGGCCGCGGTCCGGCCAGGTGGTCGACGAGCAGTTCGCCCACCCGTTCGGCGCGCTCCACGCCCACGAGGTGCGCGGCGCCGGTGACCACCTCGAAGCGGGAGTCGACGATCCCGTCCGCCAGCCTGCGGCCGTGCCCGGGCGGCAGCAGCGGGTCGTGGGCGCCCGAGACCACGAGCGTCGGCGCGCGCACCGCGGCCACGAGGTGGCGCAGGTCCATCGCGCCCACGGCGTCGCAGACCGACGCGAAGGCGCCGGGGTCGAGCCTGCCGAAGTCCTCCGCGAACCGCTCCACGACCTCCGGGTGCTCGTCGGCCATGTCCGGCGTGAACCACGGCAGCATGACCTCGGCGGTCACCGAGTCCAGGCCCTCGGCCCGGATCCTGGCGGCGATCCGGTCCCAGCGGTGCGACCTGGGCGTGCGCGGCGCGGCAGCGAGCAGCGCGAGGCGGTGCACGGTGCGCGGGGAGTTGGCGGCGATCCACACGAGCAGCGACGAGCCGAAGCCCGCGCCGACCGCCGAGACGCGGGGCAGGTCCCGTTCCTCCAACACCCGCAGCACGTCGAGCGCCATCTCCCCGATCGTGTACGGGCCGTCCGGCGCCGGGGAGAACCCGTGCCCCCGGTGGTTGATCCGCAGGACCTGGTAGTCGCGGGTCAGCACGGGCAGCTGCGCGTCCCACACCGACATCGTCGTGCCGAAGGGCGGCACGAGCAGCACGACGGGCGCCTGTCTCGGACCGTCGAGCCGGTACTGGAGCGGGATGAGGGCCATGGAACCTCCGGGTCGCCAGAGGCCCAGGTTAGCGGGAGAGCCTCCGGGGGTTCCAGAAACACATCTCCGCAGCGATGCGAGTAGAGGACAGCAACTGACCTAGATGGTTCCTAAGGTCGGTACCGAGCACGGAGGACGACTCTCGGGAAGCGGTGGTCATGATGGGGACCCAGGTTCAGGGCACGACGGTGGACGTCGAGCGCGCGGCGCTGCTGCGGATGCTGGAGGAGATGCGCGGGAACATCCGTTACACGGTGCGGAACCTGACCGACGGGCAGGCCGGCGAGCGCACGACCACGAGCGAGCTGTGCCTCGGCGGGGTGGTCAAGCACCTGGCCAGGGGGGAACGCCAGTGGGTCCGGTTCATCCTGGACGGCGACCCGGGCATCGACTACTCGGACCCGGAGGTCGTGGCCGGACACCTGGCGAGCTTCCGCATGGAGGACGGTGAGACCCTCGCCGGTCTCCTGGCCGAGTACGCGGAGGTGGCGGAGGAGACCGAGCGCATCGTCAACGGACTCCCGGACCTGGAGGTCAGCCAGAAGCTCCCGCCGGCGCCCTGGTTCGCGGAGGACGCCTCGTGGACCGCCCGCGACGTGCTGCTGCACGTCATCGCCGAGACCGCCCAGCACGCCGGGCACTCCGACATCATCCGCGAGACGCTGGACGGCCAGAAGACCATGGGCTGACCCGGCCGCACCCGCCCCGCCCCTCCGTCCTGGGGCGGGGCGCTCCGCGTGTCAGCGCTCGGTCGTCCGTCCGCGGCCACGCGTGACCAGCGTGGCCAGGGTGACGCCGACCCACGCCGCCGCCAACCCGCCCAGCAGGTTGGCGCCCAGGAAGACCAGCGCGGCCCCGGCCCGCCCCGCCTCCAACAGGTCGTGGGCGTCCAGGACGTGCGTGGAGAACGTGGTGTACCCGCCGAGGAACCCCACGCCGAGCAGGGGGCGCAACAGCGTCAGACGTGGCCACACGTCGATCACCAGCACCATGAGCACGCCGATGAGCAGACAGCCGGTGACGTTGACGAACAGCGTCGAGACCGCGAACCCGCCCGGGGCGCCCGGCACCAGGGAGTCGACCCCGTAGCGGGCGACCGCGCCGAGCGCGCCGCCCGCCGAGATCGCGGCGAGCACCGGCCAGGGCGCGTCACGCAGTTCCCGGCGCTGCCGGGGGAAGTGGACGTCGATGTCGGAGTCGACGGGCAGCTCCCCGTCCTCGCGCCGCATACCCGACTCCCCTCGTGCACGCCACCGGGCACGGCGATCGTATCCGCCCGGGAGCGGTCAGAGCGCGGCGGCGAAGGCCGCTCCGATGTACGCGGCGCCCAGTCCGGCGCCCACGGAGGCGGCCACGTTGGCGAAGGCGAGGAACCAGGTCTCCTTCTCCAAGAGCCGCAGCGTCTCGTACCCGAACGTCGAGTACGTGGACAGCGCCCCGAGGAAACCCGTCGCGACCAGGGCGTACGCCCACTCCGGCAGGGTGAGCGCACTGACGAGGCCGAGCAGCAGGCACGCGGTCGCGTTGGCGGCGTGGGTGCCCCACGGGAACACCGAGTCGTGGCGCACCTGTACGAACCGGTCGGTGAGGTAGCGCAGCGGGGCGCCGATCGCGCCGCCGACGGCGACCATGAGCAGGGTCATCGGTCCGGCTCCCCTCGTCCGCTCCTCCGGGCACGGCGATCGTACCCGGCCGGGGCCGCCCGCCCCGCTACGGCGCGGGCCGGTGCGGCCGCCCGGACGGGGCGCGGACGGCCGCGCCCCGGACGGCGACCGCCCACGCCACCGTCCAGACGGCGCCGACCGCCAGCGTCGTCCAGGCCGCGACGCCGCCCGCCGGTGCACCCGGGGCCACGCCCGCGGCGCGCGCGGCGAACGTCACCACGCCCACGCCGACCATCAGCGCCCCTGCGCCGTTGACGAGGAGCAGCGCCCAGCGCCCGAGTGCCCCGCTCGGCTGCCGCAGCAACGCCAGGGTCAGGACGACCAGCACCGCGCCGACCGCCGCGTTGGCGAGTTGGCCGCCCAGCGCGTCGTGGGTCGCGTAGGACTCCGGAGGGGCCGGGAAGCCGGGCATGCCCAGCCGCCCCCGCAGGGCCAGGTCGACCTTCGAGACCGCGTAGGCGGCCGCGCCTCCGGCGGCGACGAGGACGGCGGCGGTGTGTCGGTCCATGCCCCGAGTCTGGCGTACGGCGCGTGGTCCGCGGTCCGACCCGCGTTCCGCGTTAGATTCGCCGCATGGATGGAGCCGCCTGCATCGTCAGCTCCCTCGCCGCCGAGGGCGTCGATCATCTCTTCATGGTCCCGGGTGGGCTGAACGATCCGTTCATGCCGCCGATGACCGGGACGCCGGGCGTGCGCACCATCGTCGCGGCGCACGAGGGCGGCGCGGCCTACATGGCCGACGGCTACGCCCGTGCCTCGGGCCGCCTCGGGGTCGCGTTCGGCATCGGCGGGCCGGGCATCACCAACATGGTGACGGCCCTGGCCGCGGCACGAGCCGACCGTTCCGCGCTGCTCGCCATCAGCGGAGAGGTCGCGGTTGGCACCGAGGGGCGCGGGGCGTTCCAGGACGCCAGCGGCGCCGCACTGGACGACGTCTCCGTGCTCAGACCGGTCACGGCGGAGAGTCTCAGCGTGAACTCGCCCGCCAACCTCCAGCCCTACCTCCGTGTCGCGGCGCTCACCGCGCTGCGCGAGCGGGCACCCGTCCATCTGTCGATCCCGCTGGACGTCCAGCGAAGTCCCCAGATCAAGGACTGGACGCCACTACCGGAGGCGGCGTATCGGCCGCTGGCGATCGACCAGGCCGCGACGGACGCCGCTCTGTCCGTGTTCTCCGTCGACGCCGCCGACCCTCCCGTCGCGAACGTGGTCCTCCTCGCGGGGCCGGGAGTACGCCACGCGGGGGCGGAGGCGGCTCTGATCGCCGCGGCCGAGCGCTTCGAGATCCCGGTCGCGACCACCCTCGGCGGGAAGGGAGTGGTCCCCGAGGACCACCCGCTCGCACTCGGCGTCTTCGGTTACGGCGGTTCGCGTTGGGCGAGCGAGGCGATCCTCGATCCCGCCGTCGCGGTACTCATCGTCGTCGGGTCGGCGCTCTCCCAGCGAGACACGATGAACTGGGACCCGAAGATGCTGCCGACGGCCGAACTCGTGCATGTCGATGCCGACCCGAGCCTCATCGGGCGCACATGGCCCTCGAGCCGCCCGGTCACCGCCAGCCCGAGGGCCTTCCTCGAGCAGCTCACCGCCGTCGACGGACCGATCGCCGCCGGGCTGGACGCCGGCCGTGCGGCCCGGCGGGCATTCCTCGGCGACGTGCGGGGCCGCGGACCGCGCGCCTACGCGTCGGGCGACACCACCAGCGAGGCCGTACCGATGCATCCCGCCCGGTTCGTCGCGGAGGCGCGCGCCGCCTGCCCGCGCGACACCGTGCTCTCGGTCGACTCCGGCGCGCATCGCGCCTGGTGCTCGCAGTACTGGCCGAGTTACGGCCATGGGGACTACGTGTCGCTGGCCAACCTGGCTCCCATGGGCGGCGCGATCCCGCTGGGCATCGGCGCCAAGATCGCTCGGCCGGAACGCCCGTTGGTCGTCGCCACGGGCGACGGCTGCATGCTCATGCACGGTATGGAGCTCCACACGGCCGCTCGTTACGGCATCCCTCTCGTGATCCTCGTCTTCGACAACCACGCGTACGGGAACATCTGGTACCGGGCCGAGCCCATGGGGAGCGGACCCGCGGCGTTGACCGACATCCCCGACCTCTCCTGGCCGGAGTTCGCACGCTCGGTGGGCGCCGACGGAGTGTCCGTCGCCCACCCCGGCGAGGTGGGCGAAGCGATCGCGCACGGGCTCACACAGGAGGGGCCGTTCCTCGTGTCGGCCCGGATCGACAAGCGCTATCCGACGCCCATCGCGCCCTGGCGCGAAGCCGTGGCGGAGTGGGAGGACAGCCACTGATGGCCAGGCTTCCCGATCCCGGCCAGCACGCGACGCCCGAGGTCCGAAGCGAGATGGAGCGCATGGCCGCCGTGCGCAGCCACGCGGACGGACGGGCGCGTCTCGCCGAGGTCTACGCAGCGATGTTCAACAACCCCGATGTCGCGAGGGCCGTCGGCGAGCTCGGCGAGCGGTTGCGGTTTCGGGGTGTCCTGCCGGACGAGCTACGCGAGACGGCGATCCTGCGCTTCGCCGCTCGCCGCGGCTTGGACTACGAGTGGGCCCACCACGTGCGCCCGGCGACCCAGGCGGGTCTCCCTGCCGCGTACATCGACGCGTTGGCCGACACCGGTGTGCCCGCGGGCCTCACACGTGTGCAGCACACCGTCGTCCTGGCGGTCGACCACGTCGCCGACGGCGCCGAGATCCCCGACGACGTCCAGAGCGTACTCGTCGAGGCCGTCGGCGTCGCGGGCGTCGTCGAGCTCGTGGCCCTGTGCGGGCTCTACGCCCTCATGGGCTACATGTGCACGGCGTTCGGGATCGGGATCGAGCCCGGACTGCCGTCTCCCCCCTGGGCGGAGGACACACCCACGGCGGAAGGCCCGTGACACGGGGCGGTTCGGGGACCCGCCCTCGGCGATCGACGGCGGCTCCGCCCGGACACGGCGCCCCGGGTCCTCAGAAGGCCCCGCCGCCCAGGGGAGGATCCAGAACACGGATCCCTCCGGGCGGCGGGGTCACGGGGCCGCGCACACGTTCGACCCGCACCGTCGGCATGCCCCGGAGGAGGTGGCCGCCCTCGGCCTGGAACAGGCCGTGGACGACTGGGCCGACCTCCGCTCACGACCACACTGACCCCACACGCCGCCCTCGGTGTCCGAACGTGTGCCAGCGGCGCGGAACGCCACGCGCACGACACCGGGGCGCCCCCGCTGATCTGCGGGAACGCCCCGGGAAAGAGTGGCGAGGATCGCCTCCGCATCCCGCGTGAGTAGGGGAACTGGAAGCATCCAGGTACCACCAGACGCAGGTGGGGACGGGTAGCGGAACTCCCCAGCTACATCCGGGGGCATCCCGGGACACCCCGAAACTCGGACGGCAGTATCACGGGAAGTATCACGACGGGTATCAGCGACGGGGCGTCTGAACCGTTCCCGGCACAGGCGCACCCGTCGCCAATCTGTATAGTTTTCTATACAGTTGAGGCATGGCGATTCTTGAGCACACCCAGAAGATCAGCGTCACCGATGCGGCCAGACGTGGCGTCGCGGGTATCGTCCACGACGCGGAACAGGGCACCGAGGTCATCGTGACCCGTCGGCACGAACCGGTCGCGGCCGTGGTCGCGTTCGCCCGACTCGCGGAACTGGAGCAGGCGGAAGCGGATCTGAGGGATCTCGCCCTGGTCATGGCCCGGGAACTCACGGACAGTGGACGACGTACCCGCATGGACGACGTACTGGCCGCCTTCGGGCACAGCCGTGCCTCACTCGAAGAACTCCCCGAGGACTGATGGCCGAGATCACCTTCACCGACGCCGCCCTCGACGATCTGCGGCGACTCGGCCCGGACGCTGTGCCCAAGGTCCTCAAGAAGGTCCTTCTCCTAGAGGAGGACCCAGAGGCCGGATACCCCCTGGGCGGCGAACTCACGGGGTTTCGCAAACTGGTCGTCGGACGCAACACCTGGCGTGTCGTGTACCGCGTCACCGACGAGAAACGTGTGGAGATCTGCGAGGTCTGGGCCGTCGGAGCGCGAGCGGACGCCCAGGTCTACGCCGAGGCCTCCCGGAGAGTCCGGGCAGCTTCGAAGGACACCCCCACCGCCCGGAAGCTCGCGGTCGTCATCGAGCACCTCGGCAAACCAGCGGAGAAGGTGGCGCATGAATCGCCCCCCGCGAGAGAACCCGTCCCGGACTGGTTGGCCGAACGTCTGATCCACACCGTCGGCATGCCCCCGGAGGAGGTGGCCGCCCTCGGCCTGGAACAGGCCGTGGACCTCTGGGCCGACTTCCGCTCACGACCACACTGACCCCACACGCCGCCCTCGGTGTCCGAACGTGTGCCAGCGGCGCGGAACGCCACGCACACGGCACCGGGGCGCCCCCGCTGATCTGCGGGAACGCCCCGGGAAAGAGTGGCGAGGATCGCCTCCGCATCCCCCCTCAAAGTACGGAGGCGACCCTCGCTCTGGGAAACGGCCTGCGACTCCTCCCCCCTGGAGTCGCGGCCTGGAAGGTCTGCCCGCGGAAACGATCCTGTCGTTCCGCGTTGATAGAGACACTACCCACCCCACCCTCGAATAACAACCCTCAGTCACTGGAAACTACTTAAAGTGATCGTCATTCCTCGCCCCCCTCGCGGCCAAGGCCGTCCGGGCAGTGTCAATCCGGGGTCATGACCGGGTCCCGGAGAGGCACGCATAGCCTGTTCGGGTGAGATCACCGCTGCTCAGTCCTCGCTGGATCGGCCTGCACCTCCTCGTCGTGCTGGCGGTCACCGTGTGCTCGGCCGGGACCTACTGGCAGTCCGTCCGCGCCATCGAGCCCGACCGCGACGTCATCACCAACCCGGCCGAGGACCTCGCCGACGCCACCCCCGTCGACGACCTCATCGAACCCGGCGCCTACATGCACCCGGGCCTCTTCGCCAACACCGCCGTCGAGGCGACCGGGACCTACGACGCCGACGCCCAACTCCTGGTCCCGCGCGTCGAGGACGGCGTCCGGGGCTTCGACGTCATCGTCCCCCTGGTCACCGACGACGACGTGGCCCTGACCGTCAACCGGGGCTGGACCGAGGACGGCGCCGACGTCCCCGACGCCCCCGGCGGCGAGGTCACCGTGACCGGATGGCTGCTGCCGCCCGACAGCGCCCCCGACGGCATCATCCCCGTCGACACGCCGGACGGCCAGGTCGAGCGGATCGCCGCCTCGGTCCTGGTCAACGAGTGGGACTACCGCCTCTACGAGGGGTACGTCGCCCTTCCCGAGGACGACCCCGCCACCGCGTCGCTGACCCCCGTCCCCCCGCCGGAGCCCCCGACCGAGATCACCGTCAACTGGCGCAGCCTCAGCTACGCCGTCCAGTGGGCGATGTTCGGCGTCTCCGCGATCGCGTTCTGGATCATCCGGATGCGCCGCGACGTGAGAGAGGCCCGCTCCCAGCGGGAACGGGCCTCGGAGACGGAGGAGGAGCGGGGTCAGGCGGTCGGCGCGGGCTCCTGAGCCCCCCGGTCGGCGGCGCGCTCGGCCTTGACCAGCCGGTGCTCGACGACGAAGCCGAGCACGGGAACGGTGCCCGCCAGCACCACGCCCAGGGTCCGCCCCGCACCCCAGCGGCGGTTGAGCGACACCCACAGCACCACCAGAACGTACGCCATGTACACATAGCCGTGCGGCATCGCGATGAACAGCATCAGCGGCGACTCGGGGCCGAACCAGTGCTCCAGACCGCTCGGCGCGGGCACCAGGGAGAACCTCGCGTCCTCGCCGACCAGGTACTTCGCGGGCATGGCCACGAAGGTCAGGCCGAGCAGGAACACACCGGTCACGTACGCCAGCACCCGGTACAGCGTGAACGACACGCGTCTGCTGTCCACCGCTACCTCACCCCATCCACAGACTGCCGCCCCGAGGAGGGTCGGGGCTCCTCCCCGAGGCTAAACGCTCCCCGGCACCGCCCCGCGCCGGGGTGGGCGAGGCGGTGCGATCTCACACGGGACCAGGTCAGGACCGGTTCGACACCCGCACGGGGCTGCGCCACCGGCCGTCGGAACTGGCCGTCCACGCCCGGGGGACCATGCGCAGCGACAGGTAGGCGTCGATCAGCCGCATCGGCAGGAAGAACAGCCCGTAGATCAGGTAGGACGGCCGCCTCCGGACCATCGCCATCACGCACGTGAGCGCGTAGTCGGGAACGAACAGCCCGACCAGCAGCGCCGTCGGCGGCAGGAACGCGGTCACCGCCGTGACGCCCTCCCCGTAGAACGGGATGCTCAGCACCGGTTCCCCGCCGACCGTCCCCACCAGGACGAACAGTCCGAGCGCCGACGTGGCCAACAGCACAGCGGAGACCAGCACGACCTCCAGCAGGTACGGGGCCAGGAACAGCCAGAACGCGCTGGGCCACACCCCGTGGCGGCGGATCGTCTGCCAGAACCCCAGTGTCCACCGGCCCACCTGCTTGGAGTAGTCCCGCAGGGTGAACGGGTCCTGGCTGTAGGCGCGGGTGTCGGGCCGCATGGAGATCCGGCCGAGGCGCTTGCGCTGGAGCTCGAAGGTCATGTTGAAGTCCTCGATCACCAGCCCCTTCGGGTTGACCTCGATCTCCCGCAGCGCACTGCTGCGGTAGACGCTGGCGAAGCCCGGGACGATGAACGCCGTGCTGGAGCGCCGCCAGGTCTGCCCGAACCGCATGAAGTACTGGAGCGTGAAGTACAGCCGGTCCCGGTAGGCCGAGATCAGGCGGCCCGCGAACGTGCGCTCGCGCGGCTTCCACTCCGACACCACGAACCCGGCGACGGCCGCCACGTCCGGATCCCTGAGCTGCCGCTTGGCCCCCTCCACGTACCCGGCGTCCAGCTCGGTGTCGGCGTCGAGGATGAGCACGGCGTCGTAGTCGTCGGTGAGGGCGAACTCCTCGATCACCGCCTCCAGGGCGCCCGCCTTGCCGCGGTTGGTGAGCAGTTCGAGGACGTTCACACCGGTCCGCGCCGCGATCTCGGCGGTGGAGTCCTTGGACGAGTCCGAGACGACGTACACGTCCCAGCGGTCGAAGAGCCGCAGTGCCGACTCGATCGCGCCGCCGATCACCGGCTCCTCGTTGTGCGCCGGGATGATGACGGCGATGCGGACGTCACGCGGCTCGTCGGACCCCTCGGACCCGTCCCGGGCCACCGTGCCGTCGCCCTTCCCCGCCAGCCCGGCCGACGCGGCGCCGTCCGGGACGCGCCCGGACTCCGCCCCGGGCTCCTCCGCCGCCGGGTCGATCGTGTCCACCGCCGCGCCACCGGACTCGGTGGCGCCGGCGAGGACGAGAACGCGTTCGCGCTCGGCCCCCCTGGCCACCTCCCGCCTCCGCGAGCGCGCACCGCGCCCGACCGCGGCCCGGACCGAGCCCTCGCCCAGCCGCAGGATCCCTACGGCGCTCCACCACAGGAGGTTCGCGCCGAACGCCAGCCACAGGAACACGTAGGCGAGCGCACCGCCCCCGGCCGCGTCGGCCGCGGTCGTCGCGAAGTCGAACCAGTAGACGAACAGTGCCGCTGCCAGGACGAGGGCGACCAACCCCGCCAGCAGGCCTCCGATGAAACGTACGCTACGCACAATCCTGGGACCCTCCGGAAGTCACTGGTTTTCGGACCGACATTAACCGCAAAGTCGGTGTTAGATTGACGCCCTGCGACTCGGATGGGTTCACCCGGCTTCGCGTCCTATGTAGGCCACGCAAATCGTATCCACGGGCTTGCGTGAGGTGGTACCCATTAGAGGATATTTGTGATGACGGCCGGAGGCGGTCCCCCTCCGGTTTGTTCGAGGCTGCCCGGAGCACCGGAAAACCTCGCGGACGGTGACACGAGGAGACAAGGAGAACGCCAGACGTGATCGGCGACGTACCGACCACTTCGGCCGCATCGGACCCCGAACCCCCGAACTCCGGCACCATGGCACCAGCACCCACCAGGCACGATCACCGTGCCACGGGTGCCGCGGAGCGGCGGTCGCGAAGCCGTGTTCCGGCAACGGCGGTCGGCGGGGGCGCCGGATTCGGCCTCGCCGACCGTTTCCCGGCGCCCGGATCAGAACCGTGTCCGGATCAGTTCGAAGGGTCACTTCGACATAACCGAATACACGTAGTAGATCCCGAGAATCCCACAGGGACGACCTTCTCGGCAATACGGAAGAACCCCATAACGGACACGACTCACGGCAACTCGCCACAATGGAGAATCTGGCCTCACCACGGCCACACCGAGCACAGGCGCCACAGTGCGCTGCTTCAGGGGAAGAATCACACCGAATGCGTACACGCGTTCGCAACAAAGTGGGACGAATCCACACATCCGTCCACACTCCGCCCCACGAGCGCGACCACGGACCCAGCCGCTGACCCACCCGTCCGCCCCGGCCGCCGGTGGACCGGAGCGGCGGCGCCGCCCCTCCCACCGCTCGACCGACCGTGATTCGGACACCCCTGCACTCACTCACACCTCGTGCGCCCCGAGGTTCACACCGCGCACGTAACCCTGACTCGCTCTCATGACCACCACAACCAACGCGGCCACCACACCGCCCACGGGTCCCGCTCCCCACTCCGGTCTCGCCTCCGCCGCCCCCGGCCGACCGGAATCCCCCATACGCCCCTCTCGGTAAAGGACGGGAAACTGGCATGAAGACGGACTGGTCCCAGGAGCGCATCCTGGTCCTCGCACCCCACCCCGACGACGAGACCCTTGGCTGCGGTGGTCTCATGAGCAAGGCCAAGGACGCGGGTGCCGAGGTCTTCGTGCAGTTCATGACGGTCGGCGACACCGCCGACCTCTCCCCGAAGGGCTTCTCCACCGCCGAGGAGCGGTTCGCCGAGATCAAGCAGGTGCGCGACCACTTCCGCTGGGACGACTGGCACATGGCGCTACCCGGCGACGAGTACCACCTCCGGCTCGACCTCGTCGGCCGGCTCCGGCTCGCCCAGGTGATCGAGAGCGAGAGCCCGATCTCCGTCGCCCGCCTCCGCCCCTCGGTCGTGATCGCCCCGCACCACACGAGCTACAACCAGGACCACCGGGCGGTCGCCGAGGCCGCCCACACCGCGCTGCGCCCCTCCAACGCCGCCCTCCGCCACCACCCCCGCCTGGTCCTCGCCTACGAGGAGGCCGCCGACCAGTGGCGCGCGGACGCGGTCGCCCCGCCCTCCCTCCTCGTCGAACTGGACGAGAGGGACCTGGCGGCCAAGCTCCACGCGATGGCGACCTACGGGTCGCAGAGCCACCCCCACCCGCACACCCGCTCAGCGACGACCCTGCGCGCCCTGGCCGTCCTGCGGGGCATGCAGGCCGGGGTCGCGCTCGCGGAGGCGTTCCACGTCCTACGCCAGCACGCCTGAACCGCCGGGCGCCCCTCCGGCCGTGCCGCCCGGCGCCACGACCGTCCCCGCGCCCGCACGACCCCGGCCGGGCCGCGCGCCCGGCTCCACGGACCACCCCACCGATCCCGTGTGTCCATGGCCCCGTGAAACGCGGGGCGCACCAACCCACAGTGGAGGAAGACAATGAAGACCCTCGTCACCGGCGGCGCCGGGTTCATCGGCTCGCACCTGTGCGACCACCTGGTCGCCCGCGGCCACGAGGTCACCGTCCTGGACGACCTGTCCACCGGTTCCGCCGACAACCTCTCCCAGGCCGAACGGGCTCCGGGCTTCCGGTTCGTCCGCGGCGACATCCTCGACCGCGACCTCGTCGACGCCCTCGTCGCCGAGTCCGACACCGTCTACCACCTCGCCGCCGCGGTCGGCGTCCACACGATCGTGGACAGCCCGCTCCGGTCGCTGCGCACCAACCTGCACGGCACGGAGAACGTGGTGGAGGCCGCCGTGGCGCACCGGGTGCCGTACATGGTCGCCTCCACGAGCGAGGTGTACGGCAAGAACGACGCCGACGGCCTCACCGAGGACGACGACCGCGTCTACGGGTCGCCGACCAAGAGCCGGTGGTCGTACGCGGCCGCCAAGGGTCTGGACGAGCTGGTCGCCTACGTGCACGGCGTCGAGTCCGGCGTCCCGTGCGTCATCACGCGGTTCTTCAACGTGGTCGGACCGCGCCAGACCGGTCGGTACGGAATGGTCGTCCCGCGCTTCGTCGACCAGGCGCTGGCCGGTGCGCCCATCACCGTGTACGGCACGGGCACGCAGCGGCGCTGCTTCGGCTCCGTCTTCGACGTCGTGCCCGCGATGACCCGGCTGATGGAGACGCCGGAGGCCCACAACCGCGCGGTCAACCTGGGCGGACGCGAGGAGGTGTCGATCAAGGGGCTCGCCGACCGCGTGGTCGCGCTGACCGGGTCCTCCAGCGCGATCACCTACGTGGACTACGAGCAGGCCTACGGCGAGGGGTACGAGGACATGCAGCGCCGCTATCCCGACACCTCGCTGGCCCACCGGCTGATCGGCTTCGAGCCGACCCGCGACCTCAACGACATCATCCAGTCACTCGTCGAACACCGCCGATCGATCCGGTCCGTTCCCACGCCCGCCTGACGCGGGGCGGACGTCGACGGCCCCGGTGTGCCCCCGTTCCCGTGGGAGGGAGGGACACGGCCACCGGGCGCCCGCACTCCGCCCGCTCAGGGCATGCTCCACCCGTCCCGCCCGCCCGGGACGGCCCCGAACCCGTGCCCGGCGGCCCGGCCCCCAGGGTCAGGCCAGGAGAACCGGCACCATGAGGACGACGCTGAGGCCGAGGACGCCGACGCTGAGCAGACCCATCGCCCACGGGCGGGCCAGGGTGGCCGGCGGCCGACCGGTCACCGCTTCGCGCAGGCCCCGCCCGGTCCGTCGCCAGCGGTGCCACAGGTGCAGTCCGAGGACGCAGCACATGAGGAGCAGGCAGACCAGGACCGCGAACCGGACGGTCGGCGGCGCCACCGGCAGGGCCGGTTCCGTGCCCACCAACGACCCGCGCAGGTACAGGACTCCCACGACGACCACCAGGATCAGGGTGCGCTGCCAGGACAGCAGCGTCCGCTCGGGCTGACGGCCCGTGTCCCGGTCCTCGTCACCCGCGGCGGTCACCGCAGGTTCCCCCAGAGGATCACGGCGCACACCACGAAGACCGCGAACGTCGCCACCACCGGCAGCAGGCTCATCCGCAGGGTCTGTCCGCGGCTCATGACCCTCTGCACGTGGTACCAGCGCAGCGGCGCGTACACGGTGATGACACCGGCCAGGACCGTGAGCGTGAGGCCGACCGTCGTGCGCTGGGCTCCGCTCCAGTCGAGCGGCAGCAGGTGCAGCACCGCGACGGCGCCGGCGAGGAGGGCCAGGGCGGTCCGGAGCCAGGCGAGGAAGGTGCGCTCGTTGGCGAGGGTGAAGCGGTAGTCGACCGGGGTGCCCTTCCCGGATGCGTCGGCACTCATCCGTCCCCCCGTGGACCTCGCGATGTCGCCGTTCGGACCACAGTTCGCGATCCGGTCACGACAATGGGACCGTGTCCCTTGAGCAGACCCTAGCTCCAGCGCGCCCATCCTCCCAAACAGGTATGCAATGCGTGTTGTGTCGGAAACCGCCCGTCGGCGGCTCCGCGGACCCCGTGGAGCCGTGGAACAAACAGGCGGACACCACTGCTGTAGCACTGCAAGAGGATGGCAGTTGGCCACAGGTCGACACCAGACGACGATCAGATTCCAGGAGACCCCGTGCCCACCGTCGAACTCACCAAGGACAACTTCGCCGACACCCTGAAGGACAACGAGTTCGTCCTCATCGACTTCTGGGCCGACTGGTGCGGTCCCTGCCGCCAGTTCGCCCCGGTGTTCGAGAAGTCCTCGGACAAGCACGCCGACATCGTGCACGCCAAGGTGGACACCGAGGCCGAGCGCGAACTCGCCTACGAGTTCAACATCCAGTCCATCCCCACGCTCATGGTCGTCCGCGACCGGACGGTCATCTACAACGAGCCCGGGGCGCTCCCGGCCGACGCCCTGGACAGCCTGATCAGCCAGGCCCGGGAGCTGGACATGGACGAGGTCCGCGCGAAGATCGCCGAGCAGACCGCCCAGGACGACGACGCCCGGCCCCGGACCGAGAGCGACGGCCAGGACTGACCCTCCCGTTCACCGGACCGACGGCCGCCCCGGGGCGGCGGCGCCACCGCCGTCGCGCCGGGGCGGCGCCCGTGATCACCCGCCCGTTCACCAACCGCGCCCACCAGGTCACCAACACCATCGCCTTCCGGGCGGTCACGGACGGTGGTCGCCCCGCCCACGCGGCGTCCCCCGCGGAAGGGTGACATCCACCGGGCCCGGAGTCCACCGCCCACGTTCACTTTGGCCACGAGGTTCGTTCACCTCCGCTTCATCCGGACACCTTTGCATGGGTACGACCGCGCTCCGCGGGATTCGCCCCTCATCGACCGCGTAACCTCCATCCGGAAGTGGCCCCATGTCTGTCAGCAACACCGCGACTCCCCGCGGCGCCGAGTCCGGCCGCGGCGTCGCCCCCGACACCGTCCGGTACAACCGGGAGGTTCCCGGTCTCGACGAGCCCGTCTTCGACGTCAGCGGCCTGTCCATCTACTACGGCGACAACAAGGCCGTCCGCGATGTGAACATGAAGGTCGGACCGCGTCAGATCACCGCGATGATCGGCCCCTCCGGCTGCGGCAAGAGCACCGTTCTGCGCACGCTCAACCGGATGAACGACCTCATCCCCGGGGCCCGTGTCGAGGGCGACGTCACCTACCACGGCGAGGACCTCTACGACCCCGCCGTCGACCCGATCGAGGTCCGCCGCCGGATCGGCATGGTCTTCCAGAAGCCGAACCCGTTCCCCAAGTCGATCTACGACAACATCGCCTTCGGCCCCCGCATCAAGGGAGTGCGCCGCGGCCTGGACGAGATCGTCGAGGAGTCGCTGGTCAAGGCCGCGCTGTGGGACGAGGTCAAGGACAAGCTCAAGCAGAGCGCGTTCGCCCTCTCCGGCGGCCAGCAGCAGCGGCTGTGCATCGCGCGCGCCATCGCGGTCAACCCCGAGGTGATCCTGATGGACGAGCCGTGCTCGGCGCTCGACCCCATCGCCACCCTCAAGATCGAAGACCTGATGTACGAGCTCGCCGACGAGTTCACCATCGTCATCGTCACCCACAACATGCAGCAGGCGGCCCGCGTCTCCGACCGGACCGCGTTCTTCACCGCCGGCGTCGACGAGAACGGCGACCGGTTCGGCAGCCTGGTCGAGTACGACGAGACGGCCACGATCTTCAGCAAGCCCTCCGACAAGCGCACCGAGGACTACATCTCCGGCCGCTTCGGGTAGGCCACGCGCGACACGCCCCGTCCTTCACTCCCCTTCGACGAAGTGGATCGCCCATGCCCGCGCTCAGCCCCTCCGCCTCGGTCCCCCAGCCCTCGGGCTCGCCGGACCAGGAGGAGCGGGTGGAGCGCGGCGGCGAACGGTCGGAGGGGCCGCTGCGCGTTCTGCTGATCGAACCGGAGTCGGAGCAGTCCCACCAGCTCGTGCTGTCGCTCACCGGGCACGACATGGACATCACCGTCTGCGTGGACGGGGCCGAGGCCCTGCTCCGGATCGGCATGATCCGACCGGACACGCTCGTCACCAGCGCCAATCCCCCCGAGGTCGACCTGGAGACGCTCGTGCGGGTCACGCGCCGCGCGACCGACATCCCCATCCTCATCGGGGTCGGGCCGGGCGACTCCCAGCGCGCCATGCGGGCGCTGGCCGCCGGGGCGACGGCCTGCGTGAACCGCCCCTACCGGATCCCCGAGCTCTCCGCGCTGCTGCGCGGTTCACTGCCCGCGGGCGACGCGCCGGTGCCGATCAACGGGGTCCAGCACCCCGTCGCGCTCCGCTCGGGGGCGCTGGAGCTCGACGCCCTGGGCCACCGGCTGTTCGTGGACGGCAACCCGGTCAACCTGGCCCTGCGGGAGTTCGGGATCATGGACTTCCTCATGCGGAACAGCGGGCGCGTGGTGAGCCGCGAGGAGCTGTGGACCGAGGTGTGGCACAAGCCGCTGCCACCGGTGAACAACACGATCGCCGTGCACATCCGACGCCTGCGCCACAAACTCGGCGACTCCGAGTCCCAGCCGCGGTTCATCCACACGGTGCGCGGGATCGGCTACCGCCTGGACACCCTCGCTCCCTGAGCGGGCCCCGCGCCCGCCCACGGACCGCGGCCGAGCGCGGCGACCCGCCCTCTCTGGTGGGGCGCGCCCCCGCGCTCGTGCCGCCGGGACCTCAGCGGTTGTCGCCGTACAGGTGGTCCGCGGCCGCGTCGGCGGCCGCACCGCCCGGATCCTCCACGATCCCGCCGACGGCGTCGGCCTGGTCCTGGAACCCCTGCGCGGTCTCGGCCGCTCCTCCGAGGGCGTCCTCGCCGTAGGCCTGGGCCGCCTCGGTCGCGCCCCCCACGGCCCCCTCACCGTAGGCCTCGGCCGACTCGGCGGCACCGCCCAGCGTCTCGGAGACCCCCTGGGTCATCTCCTCGGCGGCTCCGCCGAACAGACCCCTGAACCACTCGATCACATCGTCGAACATCGCTCTCTCTCCGTAGGTTCTCCCTCTTGTTATCCCTCCGAGATAAGCACGCCATAAGGGAGGGGAAGGGAGACCCGCCGCGAGGGTGCGGCGACGTGCCGGTCGGGCCTCGCGGGGAGCGGTCTCGCCCGTCTCGCCCCACCCGGGGATGCCGGGGATGCCGGTGGAGACGATCGCGGGCCGTCGGCCGAGCGGGGACCACCCGGAGAAGACGTCGCCCGGCTCGGCGCGGGTGAGCGCGTCACACGTCGCCGTCCGGCACGGTCAGCCGGTACCCCACCCCGTGCACCGTGCTGATCCACCGCGGCCGAGCCCGGTCGTCCCCCAACCGCTTGCGCAGCCGCATGATGTGCACGTTGAGCGTGTTGGTGCGCACCGGCTCGTCTCCGGCCCAGGCGGCGCGGATCAACTCCTGCCGGGACACCACCGTGTCCACGTTGCGCGCCAGGTGCCGGAGCAGCAGGTACTCCGTGGGCGGCAGCGCCACCAGTCTTCCGTCGAGCCGGAACGCCGGGGCCTCGCCGTCGACTCGCAGCCTCCCCAGGTCGACGGCGCCCGCGTCGCGGGGGCCGCGGCCCGGCCCCCGCACGAGCGTCCGCAGGGCGGGCAGCAGGGTGTCGGGGCGGTAGGGCCGCTCCACCGTGCGCGTCGCCCCGAGGGACCGCGCCGTCTCGGCGTACGGCGCGTCCCCGGGCGGTACGCCCACGACCACGGGCAGCCCCTGGTCGGAGCTACGGACGATGCGGAGGAACTCCAGCGGATCGATCGGACCGTCCATCGATCCGAGGAGCACCGCGTCCGGGGCGGTCCGCCCGAGGAGCAGCAGCGCCTTGGGCGCCTCCTCGCAGTACAGGACGTCGATCGGCTCCCCGGCCAGGAGCACCCGCAGCTCGGACTCCCTGTGCCGGTCCGACTCGCCCACCAACAGCGTCGGCCGCCCCTCCGGGTGCGACGGAGACTCCACGCGCGGCCCTCCTGGAACGGGACGAACCCGACGCGGCCGTGGCGGTGCCGGACGGGGGGCTGACCGAACGACCGGGCCCGTGGGCGACCACGGGGACCCGCCGGGGTGCGCTCTCCGGCACCCCGGTCACCTCGCGTTCTTCTTCTCGTAGTGGTTGCGCAGCCAGATCGCGAACGAGTTCATCGACAGCAGCACCGCCAGCATGAGGATGGTCCCGGCCGCGGCGAGCACCCGGAACTCGTCCTGGGGGCGGCCCGCGTAGTTGTAGATCTGGACCGGCAGCACCGAGTACTGCCCGTCGAAGAAGGTCGGGTCGAAGGTCACGAAGGTGACGGCGCCGACGAGCAGCAGCGGCGCGGACTCACCGATCGCGCGGGAGACGGAGAGGATCACCCCGGTCAGGATGCCCGGCAGCGCGCCCGGCAGGACGTGGTGCCAGATGGTCTGCCACTGGGTGGCGCCGAGACCGAGCGAACCGAGACGCGTCGAGTTCGGGACGGCCTTGATCGCCTCGCGCGCGGCGAGGATGACCGTCGGCAGGACCAGCAGGGAGAGGGTGAGCGAACCGGCGGCGGCGACGAACCCGAGGCTGAGCGGTCCGCGCACGATGAACGCCAGACCCAGGATGCCGAACACGATGGACGGCACGGCCGCGAGGTTCTGGATGTTCACCTCGATGGCCCGGTTCCACCAGCGGCTCTTGTCCGCGTACTCCTCCAGGTAGACCGCCGCGCCCACGCCCACGGGGACGATGAACAGCACGACGCCGCCGATCACCCACAGCGTACCGAGGATCGAGGTCCGGTACCCGGCGTTCTCCGGGAAGAGGGTGGACGGACCCTCGGTGACCAGCGAGGTGTCCAGGCGGGGAAGGCCCTCGATGAACGACCAGACGATGATCGCGACCAGCCCGAGCAGGGCGAAGCCCATGCCGAGCAGCAGCAGGGCGCGGAAGACCACGTTGGCCACGCGGTCGCCGGGCGACGACGGAGTGAAGATGCTCTCGGTGGCCGCCCGGGCTCCCGCGACGGCCAACCGCGACCTCTGGGGCCGCTTTCCCTTGTCGATGACCATTTACTCGTACACCTCACGGAAGCGGCGGACCAGACGGGTCGCGATGATGTTCATGACCAGCGTCATCGAGAAGAGCAGGGTGCCGACGGCGAAGATCGTGTCGTAGACGACCGTGCCCTGCGGGATGTCGCCGGTCGCGGTGCCGCCGATGTAGGCGGTCATGGTCTGGGCGGAGCCGAACCAGTTGAAGGTCAGGTTCGGGTTGCCCGCGCCCGCGGCGATGAGGACGACCATCGTCTCGCCGATCGCGCGGGAGGTGCCGAGCACGACACCGGCGATGATGCCGGAGATCGCGGCCGGGAACACCACGCGCAGGGTCACCCGCATCCTGCTGGCCCCGAGCGCGTAGGCGCCCTCGCGGAGCCCGCCGGGGACCGAGCGCATCGCGTCCTCGGCGACGGAGGCGACCAGCGGCACGATGAGGAGGCCGACGGCCACACCCGCGATACCGATGGAGAACGGGGTGTCCCAGGGGAAGAACGGGAACAGGCTCTCCGCGATCGGGCGCATGAAGAAGAACGCGAAGAGGCCGATCGCGACGGTCGGGATGCCCTCCAGGACCTCCAGAGCCGGCTTGATCACCTTGCGCACGCGCCGCGAGGCGTACTCGGACAGGTAGATCGCGGAGGCGAGGCCGATCGGGACCGAGACCAGGAGCGCGGTCACGACGACGATCAGCGTGCCCACGACGATCGGCAGGACACCGAAGGACGGGTTCGCGAACGCGGGCTGCCAGACGGTGCCGAAGAGGAACTCGGAGAGGGTGATCTGTCCGAAGAAGCTCACCGTGGGGATCACGAGGGCGATGACGATGCCCGTCGTGACGAGGACGGAGAAGGCCGCGCACAGGGCGAGGAAGAGTTTGACGCCCCGCTCGCCCAGGTGGGAGGATCCGGCGCCCGCCAACGGCCGGCGCTGGTCAGCGCCGGCCGGAGGGGTCGCCATGTTGCTGTCTGCCATGGCTGGAGTGCTCTCAGATCGAGGGCGGTCAGTTGGTGAGGGACTCGATCTGCTCGGTGCTCGCGGCCATCTGCTCCTCGGTCAGCGGAACGAAGCCGGCGGCCTCGGAGATCGCGGCCTGGTTCTCGATGTAGAAGTTCATGAACGCCACGGCCTCCGGGCGCTCCAGGGCGACGTCACTGGCGTAGACGTAGAGCCCGCGGCCCAGGGGGGCGTAGGAGCCGTCCTGGACGTTCTCCAGGGTCGGCTCGACGCAGCCCTCGCCGTTGTCGATCTGCAGCGGCTTGACGGCGTCGCCGGCCTCGGTGAAGTAGGAGTAGGGGATGTAGGCCATGGCGCCCGCGTCGCCCTCGACGCCCACGATGGCGGCCTGGTCGTCCTCGCCGATGTCGGTGTAGTCGTTGCGGATCACGCCCTCCTCACCGTTGATGGCCTCGGTGAAGTAGTCGAACGTGCCGGAGGAGGAGCCGGGGCCGTAGAGGGTGATGTCCTCGCCGGAGAGGTCGCCGACGTCGAGGCCGTCCACGTCGCCCCACGTGGTGACGGTGGAGCCCTCGTTCCAGATCTGGCTGGCCTGGTCGATGGTGATGCACTCGAGCGGGTTCTCGGGGTTGACCACGATGGCCAGGGCGTCGTTGGCGACCTGGACGTCCTCGAACGCGATGTCGTTGCCCTCGCAGGCAGCGATCTCGTCCTCGCCGATCTCACGCGAGGCGTCGTTCATGTCCGTCTCGCCGTTGCAGAACTTCTCGAACCCGCCGCCGGTGCCGGACTGGGCGACGGAGACCCGCACGTCGGGGTTGGCCTCCATGAACAGCTCGGCGGCGGCCTCGGAGAGGGGGCCGACGGTGCTCGAACCGTCGATCGAGATCGTGCCGGACAGGTCCGAACCGCCCTCGCCGGTGCCGCCTTCCTCGCTGGCGTTCCCGCCACAGGCGGTGAGGATGAACGGAACCGCTCCGGCCACGCCGACGACCTGAAGCCACTTCTTAGAGATCACGTGGAAATCCTTGACTCGTTGCTTGCGGCCGACAGGGGGAACCGCCGACCCGGTGCAGGGACCGCCCGGCGTGTCCCGCCGAGCACGTTCCCCATGCAAGGCGGTCCGACTGATCAGGGAAAAGAGAAAAGATGAACGAAAGATGAAGGAGCCGACTCAATTCGCACCGAGCCCCGCCGGGAAATGACACTGAGAATTCATATCACCACGAAGCGTGACGATCCTTGACCTCCGGTTTGCTCCGCGTGGCGTGCCCTTGCCTTTCCGTTGGGACGCGCGCACCGATACGCTGACGCGAGCCGCGACCAGCCCCCACGCAGGGAAGAGAGGGACGCACATGTC
The DNA here is from genome assembly GCF_044457925.1 of Nocardiopsis sp. NPDC050513. Taxonomy (NCBI): domain Bacteria; kingdom Bacillati; phylum Actinomycetota; class Actinomycetes; order Streptosporangiales; family Nocardiopsidaceae; genus Nocardiopsis; species Nocardiopsis sp. NPDC050513. The sequence goes on from NZ_JBITHK010000003.1 coordinate 572,026, forward strand.
CGAGACCACGGAGTACACCGCCACCTTCGCCCTCGTCGACGCCGACGGGGACGGGCTCATCTCGGCCGGCGAACTCGCGTCGCTCATGGAGAGGCTGGGGGACGCGTGCACGGACGAGAGGGCGGCCGAGGTCGTGCGGGCCATGGACGGCGACGGAGACGACCGCATCTCCCTGGAGGAGTTCGCCCGCTTCATGTCCGGCGACCGCGGCTGAGCGCCGGGGCCGCTCGGACTCCGCCGGGGCCCTTCCCCGCGGAATGTCGTGGGCGGGTGGCACGATCGGAGCCTGCCCGACCCCAGGAGGTTCCCATGTCGTTCCAGGCCTATCTCGACGCCATCGAGGACAAGACCGGTCTGATCCCGCGTGAGCTCGTCGACCGTGCCAAGGAGAGGGGTTACGACGACCCGTCGGTCAAGGCGGGGACGATCGTCCAGTGGCTCGCCGACGAACACGGCCTGGGGCGCGGCCACGCGATGGCCCTGGTCCACGTCGTCAAGAAGGGCCCGCGCATCAGCGCCAAGCACGTGGGCACGACCGGCGCCCACCGGGATGCCTCGACCGAGCTCTGGCTGGACGGCAAGGCGACCCATCCCCGGAACGCCTGAGGACCGCGCGGGCGGGCGCGGCCGTGCCCGCCGCCGCGGCGCACGGCCGCGCCGCCTTCCCGAACCGGCCCCGCCCCGATAGCCTTGCGCCGGACCAGACCCCGAATCCCGCGAGGCCGAGGCAGATGCCCGACACCAACGAGTACGCGGCGACCTTCGCGTTCGTCGACGCCGACAGCGACGGGCGCATCACCGCCCAGGAGTACGCCGACCTGATGCACCGCATGGGGGACAGCTGTACCGAGGAGCAGGCCCAGCGGGCGATCGAGGCGATGGACCAGGACGGCGACGGGCTGATCACCCTGGAGGAGTTCACCGTCTACATGGCCGGCAACGAGGACTGAGCCCCCGGCCGCCCTCTCAGGCCGCTCCGTGCGGACCGCGCGCCAGGTAGACGACGTCGGGCACGCCCCGGGCCACCGGCACCTCGACGACCTCGACCGACGCGAACCGCCCGCGCAGCGCCCGCTCGAAGGCGGGCGCGGCGTTCGCGCTCCAGAAGGCCAGCAGGCCCCCCGGGGCCATCAGCTCGCCGAGCCCCTCCAGCCCGGCGTCCTCGTACAGCCGGCCGTTCCCCTCGACGACCGTCCAGTCGGGACCGTTGTCGGTGTCCAGGCAGATGACGTCGTAGCGCGGGGGGTCGGGCGCGGCGCGCGCGTCGTCGAGCCAGCGGACGATGTCGGCGTTGTGCACCCGGCAGCGGGGGTCGCGGTGGACGTAGCCCGCGGCCTCGCCGAGTTCGCCGTCGTGCCACGCGATGACCCTCGGTTCGAGCTCGACCACGTCGACCCTGGCCACGCGGGGGTGGTCGAGGGCCTCCCGGGCGGAGAAACCCACGCCCAGGCCGCCGATGAGCACGCGGGAGAGCGAACGCCCCCGGGGCAGCGCGGCGAGGCCGGTCCGCACCATCTCGCGCTCGGAGGTGCCGTCCCGGGTGTCCATGAGGAACACGCCGTTGGAGTAGATCTCGTAGTGCGCGCCCACCCGGCGCAGCACCAGGTCACCGCCGGTCTCACCGGTCACCCGGTCCAGGGTGACGGTCTCTCCCTCGGGAACGGTGTACGCCGCGCGCTCCGGTCTTCGCTGCTCCATGCCCACATTGTGCCCTCCGGGCGCCGCGTCCGAGGAAGACTTCCGTTACTCCCCTGGGCCCGACGTGCGCCACAGGGTAACCTGACCACGCTATGGGAGCGCTCCCAACTCCTCGCACGGGGTCTGAGGCGGGGTGAACCGGAGGCACACGACGGGGGTCCGCGAACGAAGGAAGGCTCATGTCCCGAAGACGCCCAACCCTCGGAGCCGCCCTGGGCTCCGCCTCCGCGCTGGTCGCCGTGGCCGCGCTGCTCGGCACGGCGCCGGTCTCGGCCGACGGGTCCGAGTTCTACGTCAACCCCGACACATCGGCGGCCGTGTGGGTCCGGGAGAACCCGGACGACCCCCGGGCCGATGTCATCGGCGACCGCATCGCCTCGGTGGCCCAGGCCACCTGGTTCACCCAGCACAACCCCGGCGAGGTGCGCGCCGAGGTCGACGCGGTGGTCGGCGCCGCCGACGCCCAGGGCACAGTGCCCATCCTCGTCGTCTACAACATCCCCGGGCGCGACTGCGGCAGCCACAGCGGCGGAGGGGCGCCCGACCACGACTCCTACCGCGCCTGGGTGGACGAGGTGGCAGCCGGACTGGAGGGCCGTGCCGCCACCGTCGTGGTGGAGCCCGACGCCCTGCCGCTGGTGAGCTCGTGCGGTGACCCCTCCGAACTCCTCGACTCGATGGCGTACGCGGGGCGGGCGCTCATGGCCGGGTCCTCCGAGGCCCGGGTGTACCTCGACATCGGGCACTCGGCGTGGCTGTCCCCCCAGAGGGCCGCCGACCTGCTCAACGGGGCGGACATCGCCCACAGCGCCCACGGCATCGCCACCAACACCTCCAACTACAACCGGACGGCGGACGAGATCGCCTTCGCGGAGGCCGTCATCGCCGCCACCGGCGTCCCCGGGCTCGGAGCGGTGATCGACACCAGCCGCAACGGCAACGGCCCCGCGCCCGACGGCGCGTGGTGCGACCCGCCCGGCCGGATGATCGGCCGTCCCAGCACCAGCGACACGGGCCACCCGCTGATCGACGCCTTCCTGTGGACGAAGCTGCCGGGCGAGGCCGACGGCTGCATCGCGCCCGCGGGCCGGTTCGTCCCCCAGGCCGCCTACGACATGGCGGTGAACGCCCCCCAGCCCACGGACGAGCCCACCGGTCCCGACGAGGAGCCGAGCGGTCCCCCCTCCGATGAGGACTGCACCGCCGAGTACCGGGTCGTGTCCACCTGGGCGGGCGGCTTCCAGGCGGCGGTGACGGTCACCGCCGGGTCCGCGCTCTCCGGATGGACCGTGACGTGGACCTACTCCGACGGCCAACGCGTCGACCAGGGGTGGAACGCCGACATCACCACCGACGGCGCGCGGGTCACCGCCACCGACCTGGGCTGGAACGGGTCCCTCGCGCCCGGTGAGAGCACCGGGTTCGGGTTCACCGGCACCCACGACGGCGCGGGCGGCGTGCCCGAGGCGGCCTGTCTGGCGGCCTGAGGCCGCCGGCGCACGGGGTGGGGCGAACCGCGCTCCACCCCGTCGTCGCGCACGCGCGGGTCAGGTCCCGGCCGCGGCCCGGGCCTCGGCGCCCGCCGCCGCCCGTCGGACGACCACGACGGGTACCGCGCAGACCCAGCCCGCGCACGCGCCCCACAGGAGACCGCCGAGCGCTCCGGCGAGCGCGGAGGCGAACAGTGCCACGGGACCCGCCCCCGCGGCCAGGGCGTCCGCGGAGGCGCGCAGGACGTCCGCGGCCACCAGTCCGAGCAGGACCGCGGCCCAGACGGAGAGCAGGAACCGCGCGGAGCCGGCCCCGGGGCGCCGGTGCAGCGCCCGGCGGGTCCACCACGCCGTCACGGCGGTCAGGACCAGCACGGCCAGGAGTTCCGTCGCGACGTGCCACGGGGGCTGCCCGACGGCCGCCGGGCCGAGGCGGGGGAAGGCGAAGGGGACGCCGAACGAGGAGGGCAGCAGGAGCCAGGCGGCGCGTGCGCCGAGCCAGGCCGTGAACGCGGCGTCGGCGAAGAGCACGCAGGGGAGCAGCACGGCGACGGCGGCGGCACCGGCGACGCAGATATTGCGAATCTTATTCACCTTTTGCATCCTAGTGATCCACGTCTCATCCACCACCCCGAGACCCCCTCGCCCCCAGCCCACGAAAGGGCGGTGCCGATGCCGCGCCACGTCCGACGTCGACCCACCCGCCGCCTCCTCACGGCCGCGCTCGTGGCGCTCACCGTGCTCCTGTCCACCGCCGTCGCGACCGTCACCCGGCACGAACCCGGACCCACCCGGTACATCACCGACGAGCGGGGACGCGCCCTGTTCCTCCACGGCTTCAACACCTCCGGCTCGGCCAAGTCCGACCCGGAACGCCTCCCGTGGATCACCGAGGAGGCGGTCCAGCGCGAGTACGACCTCATGGGCACCAACTTCGTCCGGCTGCTCCTCCAGTGGCAGGCCCTCGAACCGGAGCACGACGCCTACGACGAGGCGTACCTGGACGCGGTCGCCGAGCGGGTCGACTGGTACGCCGAGCGGGGCTACCACGTCCTGCTCGACATGCACCAGGACCTGTACGGCCGGTTCACCAGCCCCGAACGGCACTCCGGCAACGGCGCCCCGGAGTGGGCGACCCGCACCGACGGCCTGCCCGTGGAGCCCCGGGAGACGTGGGAGCTGGTGTACTTGGAGCCCGGGGTGGTACGGAGCTTCGACCACTTCTGGGGCACCGCCGGCGACCGCCCTGAGCTGATGGACGAGTACGCCGACGCCTGGGCCCACGTCGCCGCGCGCTTCGCGGACGAACCGGCGGTGCTCGGCTACGACCTCATGAACGAGCCCTACGGCGGCAGCCTCCAGGGTCCCGACTTCGAGAACGGCCCGCTCGCCGAGCTGTACCGCCGGTGCGCCGCGCGGATCCGCGAGGTCGACCAGGACACCTGGCTCTTCGTGGAGGGACAGGCCGTGGGCGTCAACTGGGGCCTTCCCTCGTCCCTCCCGCACCTGACCGACCCGCGCCGGGGCGAACCCCGGATCGTCTACGCGCCGCACGCCTACCCGCTGCCCATGGACCTCGGCCAGCCGTACGCGGGCGACTCGCGGCAGACGGTGGAGGCGAGCATCGAGCTGTGGTCGCGGAGCGTGCGCACCACCGCCGAGCGGCTGGAGGCCCCGATCGTCCTGGGCGAGTTCGGGCTCGACCTCTCCGGCGAGGGCGCGCTCGACTACGTGGCGCGGATGCTGGCCGAGACGGAGGGCATGGCCACCGGCCGGGCGTACTGGTCCAACGACCACGACGGCTGGGGGCCGTGGGCGGACGAGGACCTCGCCCCGGGCCCGCTCGTGGCCGCGATGAACCGGGCCTACCCGCGCGCGGTCGCCGGGCGTCCGCTGGAGATCGGGCACGACGCGGACGCGGCGCGGCTCACGGTACGGTTCGCGGTGCGCGACGGCGTGTCCGGACCTACCGAGCTCTACCTGCCCGAGGACACCTATCCGACGGGATTCGCGCTGTCCGTGGACGGATCCAACGGCGCGGAGGACTGGACGTCGGAGTGGGACGGGGAGCGGCGCGTGCTGTTCGTCGAGACGCCCTCCGGGGAGCCCGGGGACGAGTACACCCTCACCGTCGTCCCGGAGTGAGACCGCCCGTGGACGGGAACGGGCCCCGCACCGGGGAGCGGTTCGACCCGGGTGCGGGGCCCGTCGGACACGCGCACGCGTGCGCACGCCCGCACGGTCAGAGGCGGCAGGCGTAGATGTCGGTGACCAGGATGGCCCGGGCGCCGAGCTTCCACAGGTCGTCCATGATCCGCTGGGCGTCCTTGCGCGGCACCATCGAGCGGACCGCGACCCAGCCCTCCCGGTGCAGCGGGGAGACCGTCGGCCCCTCCATGCCCGGGGTGAGCGCCACGGCCGGTTCCAGGTGCTCGGCGTGGACGTCGTACTCCATCATCACGTAGTCGCGGGCGACCAGGACGCCGCGCAGACGCCGCAGGAGCTGTTCGATCTTGGGCTCCTCGTCCGCGCCCCTCGGCCGGATCACGACCGCCTCGGAGACCAGGATCGGCTCGCCGAAGGTCTCCATGCCCGCCTGGCGCAGCGTGGTCCCGGTGGAGACCACGTCGGCGACCGCGTCGGCCACACCGAGCTGCACGGAGCTCTCGACGGCTCCGTCCAGGTGGATCACCCGGGCGTCGACGCCGTGCGCGTCCAGGTAGGAGCGGAGCAGGCCGTCGAAGGACGTGGCGATCCGCTTGCCGTTGAGGTCGGCGACGGTCATGCTCGCGCCGTTGGGGGCCGCGAAGCGGAAGGTGGAGGCGCCGAAGCCCAGCGCGAGGACCTCGTCGACCTCGGCGCCGGAGTCGAGCAGCATGTCGCGGCCGGTGATCCCGGCCTGGAGGATGCCCTCGCCCACGTAGACGGCGATGTCCTTGGGGCGAAGGAAGAAGAACTCGGTGTCGTTGTCGGGGTCGACCATGACCAGGTCACGGGTGCTCTTGCGCTGCCGGTACCCGGCTTCGCGCAGCATCTCGACCGCGGGTTCGGACAGTTGGCCCTTGTTGGGCACGGCGATGCGCAACAGATCGGACATTGCGGGTTCCTTCGTCGGTTCTGGCGTTGCGGGACGTCCGGTGAGCCGGTGCCGGAGACCGGCTAGAGATGCTTGTAGACGTCCTCGAGGCGAAGGCCACGGGCCAGCATCAGAACCTGGAGGTGGTAGAGGAGCTGCGAGATCTCTTCGGCCGCCTGGTCGTCGGACTCGTACTCGGCGGCCATCCAGACCTCCGCCGCCTCCTCCACGACCTTCTTGCCGATGGCATGGACACCGGCGTCGAGCTGGGCGACGGTCCCGGACCCCTCGGGGCGGGAGCGCGCCTTCTCGGACAGCTCGGCGAACAGCTCTTCGAAGGTCTTCATGGTGTCTTTCCTCGACCGACAGTGCGCTACCAGCCTAGGCGCTCCGAGCGCCCGCCGCCGCAACGGGAGGCGGATGTCTCACGATGCGGTCCACGAACTTCCGGAGCGGACTCAGGCCATCCGTCGGGCCAGGGCGCGCACGACCGAGCGCGGCAGCACCCTGAGGACCCCGTCGGCGGTCTTGTACTGGGCGCCCGGGATGACGTGGGACCGGCCGGCGGACCAGGCCCGCAGGGAGTCGCGCACGAGCTGGTGCTTGGGCACGAAGGCGAATTCGGGCAGGCCCCTCTCCTGGACCGCGCGGGTCATCTCGGTGCGGACGAAGCCGGGCAGGACCACGGTGACGTGCACGCCCTGCTTGCGCACCTCGGCGGCCACGCTCTCGCTCCACAACGTGACGAACTTCTTGCCCCCGCCGTAGACGGAGCCGCCGGGGTTGACCGGGGGCTCGCCTGCCAGCGACGACACGTTGATCACACCGAGCCTGGCGGTCTCGCCCGCCGCGCGCCGGGCGATCTGGACGGGCAGGACGGCGCGGGTCAACTGGAGGACGGCGCGCACGTTGAGGTCGAGCATGGCGTCGATCTCGTCCGGGTCCTGGTCGGCGAACGGGCCGCCGTCCCCGCGCCCGGCGTTGTTGACGAGGAGGTCGACGGGGGCGCCGCCGCCCTCGCCGTCGGCGGACAGGCGCCCGGCCACGGCGGCCACGCCCTCACGGGACCCGAGGTCGGCGGGGAGCGTCTCGACGCCCGTGCCGTAGGTGTCCCGGATGTCCTCGGCCAGTTCGTCGAGGAGGGCCGCTCGGCGGGCGACGAGGACCAGGGCGTACCCGCGCTGGGCCAGCCTGCGCGCGAACTCCTCGCCGATGCCGGTGGAGGCGCCGGTGACCAGTGCGGTCCGGGGGGCGGGTCGGGGCGTGGTGTCCGCATCGCTCATGGGGGCAGACTACTCCCGCCCCTCCCGGGGCGGTCGCTCCCGCGGCCGGTCCGTGCGTGAACACAGCGTTGCGTACGCCGGGACTTCACGCCGATCCCTCCCGTCCGCCCGCGCCAGACGCTAGCGTTCGGGTATGGCCGAGCCCCAGAGTCCCACCGGACCTCTCACCGCCCTCAGGCTGGACGACCGCCTCCGCGACACCAAACTCTTCTTCACCCAGGCGGTACGGACGTTCCACGCCACCGGTTCCGTCGTTCCGAGCAGCAGAGCACTGGCCGACGCCCTCGCCGAGTACGTGCGCGAGCGCCCCGATCCCGAGCAAGCGCTGCGGATCCTGGAGGCAGGGGCCGGGACCGGCGCGATCACCCGTGGCATCGCCGCCGCCATGCGGCCGAAGGACACCGCCGACCTGGTGGAGGCCAACCCGCGGTTCGCCGCCCACGTCGAGGACCTGCTCGGGCGCGATCCCGAACTGTCCGCCATCGCCGACCGCGCCACGGTGCACGCCGTGCTCGTCAACGACATGGGCACCGACCAGACCTACGACGTGATCGTCTCGGGGCTCCCGTTCGCGAACTTCACGGCGGAGCAGGTCGGCGAGATCCTCGACCACTACTTCACGGTGTTGCGGCCGGGCGGGACGCTGTCCTTCTACGGCTACCTGTACACCAAGGAGGTCAAGGCGGTCATCGCGCGCCGCGAGGACTACCTGCGCCAGGCCCGTACGAGCTGGCTGGTGCAGGACTGGATCGACCGCTACGGAATCCGCTCCGAGCGCGTGTGGGCCAACTTCCCGCCCGCGTGGGTGCACCACCTGCGCAAGCCCGCCTGAGCCCGCCGACCGTCCCGGTCGACGCCGGTATCCGCCGTCCGACGGCCCCGCCCCCGCGCCACTGCGCTCCGGGAGCGGGGCCGTCTCACGACCAGAACAAGATTCGCCCTACCGTGACCTGATTCGCCCGGACGAGGTGTCGCGGTGACCCGTGTCGCGCGGGTAGTCTCGCGTTGGCTTCTTGAGGACCCGACCTTGTCCCGGCCGACTGCGTGTCCAGTCTGTCGGTGTTCACACCAAATGTTCCCAAGGTCTGCATCAAGTCCCCTGAAGCCCCTCCCGCGCCACAAGCCCTGGGTTCTACCGTCTTCACACCACTGCGGTGTGCGCCCGAACCATGCGCGCGGAATCCCATTTCTCACCGACGTCCCCAGGTCAACGAAGACCGATGGAGGAGGCAACGTGACGCTCACCCAGGCGGCCGGAGCGGCCCCAGGCCTGTCCGACCGGACCGGCGACACGACCCCCGAGGCCCTGCCCGTGGATGTGCGGCGGCGGGTCTCCGCTCTGGCCCGTACCCCCCGCCTCCTCATCGCCTGCGACTACGACGGCGCCCTCACCCCCGCTCTCACGCCTGGCGGTGGTTCCGCGCGCCCCGACCCCGTCGCGGTGCGGGCTCTGCGCGAGCTGGCCGATCTGCCCGGCACCACCTGCGCC